>NZ_JBICKS010000010.1:0-361 GCF_043104415.1 Delftia sp. WSY_16
CCAGCTGCCGGGCCACCGGGAAATACTCTGCGACATCGCCGTCGTCCCCCTGCTGCGCGACGGCCGGCTCGTGGGCTTCGCGGGCAGCGCCGTGGACGTGACGGCCCGCTGGAAGGCGCAGCAGGAACTGCAGACCCAGCTGGCCTTCCAGCACCTGCTGTTCGAGACCACGCCCCTGCCCATGCTGGTCACCGACGCGGACCACCGCGTGGTACTGGTCAACAAGGCCTGGGAGGACTTCTTCGGCCGCGGCCGCTATGCCGTGCTCGGCCACGAGATCAAGGGCCTGCACTCGCGCGACGATGCCCTGCTGCAGATACGCAGCAACCAGGTCGTGATGCGCTCGGGCCAGCGCATGGTG
>NZ_JBICKS010000011.1:0-126883 GCF_043104415.1 Delftia sp. WSY_16
CCCACGCTTATCGGCTGTATATTTTTAAGGATCGAAGCGAAGAATTTCTTCTTTGCTTCTGACTTGCTGCGATCAGCGAAGTCTTGAATTCTAGCACAGTTTTTAGCGTCGTTGCAATCAAATTTCTTCGATCTTTTCAACACCAGCGATCTGCATCGCTCTCTTCAGCAGAGCCTTGCATTGTAGCACGTTTTCCCAACAAGCCAACAAGAAGAACTTCGCCACCGCAACCAGAGCATCAGCCCCAGCCACTTGATCAGGCCACCGAAGCAACCCTCTCATAAAAAAAAGCCACCCTTGCGGGTGGCTTTTTGATTTTGGCGGAAACGGAGGGATTCGAACCCTCGATGAGGCTCTACACCCCATACTCCCTTAGCAGGGGAGCACCTTCGGCCACTCGGTCACGTTTCCGGAATGACGTTATTGTAACGTGCTTTTTTGCCGGTTTCGGCAAAACATCGATTTTATTCCGTCTTGTCGAGGCCGAAGGCGGTGTGCAGCGCGCGCACGGCCAGCTCCAGGTACTTCTCGTCGATGACGACGGAGGTCTTGATCTCGGAGGTGGAGATCATCTGGATGTTCACACCTTCCTGGCTCAGCGCACGGAACATGGTGGAGGCCACGCCCACATGGCTGCGCATGCCGATACCGACGATGCTGACCTTGGCGATGTTGGGATTGCCGACGACTTCGGAGGCACCCAGGGCAGGCACGACCTTGTCACGCAGCAGTTCCATGGCGCGCTGGTAGTCGCCCTGGCTGACGGTGAAGCTGAAGTCGGTTTTGCCTTCCTTGCTGATGTTCTGGATGATCACATCGACTTCGATGTTGGCGTCGGCCACCGGGCCCAGGATGCCGTAGGCGATGCCGGGGGTGTCGGGCACGCCGAGAACGGAGATCTTGGCTTCGCCGCGGTTGAATGCGATGCCGGATACGACGGCCTTTTCCATTTTTTCGTCTTCCTCAAAAGTAATCAGCGTGCCGGAGGTGGACTCTTCCTCCAGGTCGATGTCCCAGGGCGTGAAGCTGGAGAGCACACGCATGGGCACCTTGTACTTGCCGGCAAATTCCACGGAGCGGATCTGCAGCACCTTGGAGCCGAGGCTGGCCATCTCCAGCATTTCCTCGAAGCTCACGGTGTTCAGGCGCTTGGCAGCCTGCACCACGCGCGGGTCGGTGGTGTAGACGCCGTCCACGTCGGTGTAGATCAGGCATTCGGCCGCCTTCAGCGCCGCAGCCACGGCCACGGCCGAGGTGTCGGAGCCGCCACGGCCGAGCGTGGTGACGTGACCGTTGGGATCAATGCCCTGGAAGCCGGTGATGATGACCACGCGGCCAGCGTCGAGTTCGGCGCGAACGCGCTTGTCATCGATGGACTCGATGCGCGCCTTGGTGAAGCTGCTGTCCGTGCGCACGGGAACCTGCCAGCCCGAGAAGCTGATGGCTTCCAGGCCTTCGGCCTGCAGCGCAATGGCCAGCAGTGCCGACGACGCCTGCTCGCCCGTGGAGGCGAGCATGTCGAGTTCACGGTAGTACGCCGTTTTGGCCGAGCTGGGAGCCAGCTCGCTGGCCAGGCCCAGCAGACGGTTGGTTTCGCCACTCATGGCGCTGGGGACGACCACCATCTGGTGACCGGCCCTAGCCCACTTGGCCACGCGCTTGGCAACGTTGCGGATGCGCTCTGTCGAGCCCATCGAGGTGCCGCCGTATTTATGAACGATCAGTGCCATTGGATATCAGGGTGACGAAACTGCTAGGCACGGCGCTGTACGACAGGGGGTGCTTGTGCAAGCCAGGTGCTCAAGAGGACTGCGCATGTAGCGAAATGTCCGTCCAGACCCGTCTTGCGCAAGCCATTTGGTTTTGGCGCGCCGCCGGTTTTCGTGCAAAGTTGGACCAAAACCTGTCAATTGTACCAATCGAGCACTGACCCCAGGCGCCGTACAAAACCCCTGCCCATCTTGAGATGGATGCGGTGGCCTCGCGTACGGCAAACGCCGACCTGCGCGAGCAGTTGATCGAGCTGCGCGGCGCTCGGGGTGGTGGCATGCACGCTGCGCAGCCAGTGGCGCAACACATTGGCCTGGCGCGCTGGGCTCAGCGCCTGCAATGCGGCGATGCGGGGCGGGTTGCCCACCGCACCCAGGTCGGCCTGGGCCATCTCCTGCAGGAGCTCGGCCGCTTCGGCGCAATGCCGGCTGCTGCGCGCAAAGGTGGCGCGAAACTGGGGGAAGGCTTGGTGCAACGCCGGCAGCAACTGGGCGCGGATGCGATTGCGGGTGTAGCGGGCATCGGCATTGGAAGGGTCTTCCACCCACTCCTGGCCGCGCGCAGCAAGCCAGTCCCGCAATACCTGGCCAGGCAGATCAAGCAGCGGTCGATACCACGCAAGTCCCGCCCTGCTCCACTGCGCCGGCATGGCGGCCAGCCCCGCAACGCCGGCGCCGCGCGACAGTGCCAGCAGCAGCGTCTCGACCTGGTCGTCGGCATGCTGAGCCAGGGCCAGGCTGCGAACGGCAGGCATGGGCACACCGCCCTGCGCAGGCCAGGGCTCGTTGGCCGCCTTGATCAACGTGGCGTAGCGCAACTGACGCGCCGCATCCTCAGGGCTTTGGCCCGGCGCGTGGCGCGCATCCACGCGGCAGATCTTCAAGGGGACGGCATGCTGCGCACAGGTTTTTACACACTGGAGCACAAAGGCATCGGCGGCCGACTGCAAACCGTGGTGCACATGGATGGCGACGACCTGGCCCGGCCAGCGCTCGGCGCAGGCCAGCAGCAACGCAGTGGAGTCCGCTCCGCCGCTGAAGGCAACGGCCAGCGGCAGCGGTGGTGCAAAGCGCTGGATGGCAGCACCCAAGGCGGCGCCTGACGCGACGTCTGACGCGGCGTCTGGCGAGGTGTCCGGCAGGTTCTGCGGCAGGTCGGTGATCGGCATTTCCACAGGCTTGGATCAGGTATGCCAGGGCTCAGGCCGAGTCCCGGCGCAAAAAGAAAACGGCTCCCAGGGGGAGCCGTTCAGTGTGCCAGAGCGTGGCGCAGGCCTTCAGCGATTGTCTGCCTTGGTATCGGCGAAACGGCCGTAGCTTTGCAGGCGCTCGTAGCGGCGGTCCTGCAGCTCCTTGGGCTTGAGGTCGGCCAGCTGGCGGTAGGCATCGCCCAGCGCACGCTTGAGGAAGGCGGCCATTTGCTTGGGGTCGCGGTGGGCGCCGCCCACGGGCTCGTTGACGATCTTGTCCACCAGGCCCAGGGCCTTGAGGCGGTGAGCCGTGATGCCCATGGCATCGGCCGCGTCCTGGGCCTTTTCGCCGGTCTTCCAGAGGATGGACGCGCAGCCTTCCGGGCTGATCACGGAGTAGACGGCGTATTGCAGCATCAGCACCTGGTCGGCAACGGCAATGGCCAGTGCGCCGCCCGAGCCGCCTTCACCGATGACGGTGGTGATGATGGGGGTCTGCAGCTGGGCCATCTCATAGATGTTGCGGCCGATGGCTTCGGACTGGCCGCGCTCCTCGGCCTCGATGCCGGGGAAAGCGCCGGGCGTGTCCACGAAGGTGAAGACCGGCAAGCCGAACTTCTCGGCCGTCTTCATGAGACGCAGGGCCTTGCGGTAGCCCTCGGGGCGCGTCATGCCGAAGTTGCGCAGCGTGCGCTCCTTGGTGTCGCGGCCCTTCTGGTGGCCGATGACCATGCAGGACATGCCATTGAAGCGCGCCAGCCCGCCCACGATGGACTGGTCGTCGGCAAAGTGCCGGTCGCCGTGCATCTCGATGAAGTCGGTGAAGCAGTCGCGCACATAGTCCAGCGTGTAGGGACGCTCGGTATGGCGCGCGATCTTGGTGATCTGCCAGGGCGAGAGGTCGCTGTAGATGTCCTTGGTCAGCTGCAGGCTCTTTTTGCTGAGCTGCTCGATCTCTTCCGAGATGTCGACTGCGCTTTCGGTCTGCACGTAGCGCAGTTCCTCGATTTTGGATTCGAGCTCGGCAATGGGCTGCTCAAAATCCAGAAAGTTCTTTTTCGCCAACTTGTTTCTCCTTGTCCCAGCCAGGCACGGTGCATGCGTTCCGGCCGGAAAACGGGGGTTGATCGGGTGTGATCGGTTTGTCTTCAGGCGGCAGGCTGCGTCTCGAGCGAGCGCCAAATATACCAAGTCGCCACGGTGCACCACGGCTTCCAGGCCTCGGCAACCTCGCGCGCCTCGCTGCGGCTGACGGGGTCGCCTGAAAAATAGTTCTGGCTGATGCCCGAGATCAGGCCTGCATCGTCCAGCGGCAGCACATTGGGCCGCTGCAGGTAGAAGATGAGGAACATCTCGGCCGTCCACCGGCCCACGCCGCGGATGGACATGAGCTCGGCCACGATGGCTTCGTCACTCATGCCCTGCCAGTCGTCCTGGTGCAGGCGGTGCTCGGTGAAATGCATGGCCAGATCCACCAGGTAGTCCACCTTGCGGGCGGACAGGCCCACGGCGCGCATGTCGTCCACCTTGAGCTTGAGCACCAGGTCAGGCGTCATCCGCGCAGGCAGGCGTGCGAACTTGTTCCACAGCGTCTGCGCGGCCTTCATCGAGATCTGCTGGCCCACGATGGAGCGCGCCAGCGTGGCAAAGGCATCGCCACCGGGCTGCAGGGCCAGGTGGGCAAAGCGCGGGATCAGGCGCTTCATCACGCGGTCGCGGCGCACGAGCTGGCGGCAGGCCTCGGCCCAGTAGGCAGGCGCGCCTTCGGGCGGCGCGGGCAGCGATATCTTGGCCTTGGGCGTGGCGGCAGCGGCCGCTGCGGCGGCAGGCGGCGAGCCTGCGCGCGCACCCAGCGTCACCACCGGCAGCGGGGCCGGTTGCTGTTCGGGCACGGGCAGATCGGCCACCAGCGGCAACTGCTCGAAATCCATGGTGTCCAGGGGTTTGGCGGAGGCCATCAAAGCACCTCCCCGCACCTGGCGCGGCACATCTGGCAAGGCATACGGATCAGCCCTTGGCGGCTGCCTCCCAGGTCGTGCCTGCAGGGGAGTCCTTGAGCACGATGCCCTGCTCCAGCAGGGCCTTGCGGATGCGGTCGGCCTCGGCCCAGTCCTTGGCCGCCTTGGCAGCTGCGCGTGCGGCAATCTGCGCCTCGATGGCGGCGGCATCCACATCTGCCGCTCCTGCCTGCAGGAAGGCCTGGGGGTCGCCCTGCAGCAAGCCCAGGCATCCAGCCAGGGCCTTGAGCAGGCCCGCCGTCTCGGCGCTCTTGCTGCGATTGACTTCTGCAGCCAGCTCGAACAGCACGGCCACGGCCTCGGGCGTGCCGAAGTCCTCGTCCATCGCAGCCTTGAAGCGCGCGGCAGCGGGATGGCTCCAGTCGATGGCGACCTCGGCAGGGGCCACCAGGCTCAGCGCCGTGTACAGGCGCTTGAGCGCGCCGCGCGCATCGTTCAGATGCACGTCGCTGTAGTTCAGCGGGCTGCGGTAGTGGCTGCGCACGACGAAGAAGCGAACGGTCTCTGCGTCGTACTCCTTGAGCACGTCGCGGATGGTGAAGAAGTTGCCCAGCGACTTGGACATCTTCTCGTTGTCCACGTTGATGAAGCCGTTGTGCATCCAGACCTGCGAGAAAGGCTTGCCGGTCGCGCCTTCGCTCTGGGCAATCTCGTTTTCGTGGTGCGGGAACTGCAGATCGGCACCGCCACCGTGGATGTCGAAGCTCTCGCCCAGCATCTCGCAGCCCATGGCCGAGCACTCGATGTGCCAGCCCGGCCGGCCCGCGCCCCAGGGGCTGGCCCACTTGACCTCGTCGGGCTCGCTGGGCTTGGCGCTTTTCCACAGCACGAAGTCCAGCGGGTCCTGCTTGCCGTCCTGCACGGCCACGCGTTCGCCGGCCTGCAATTCGTCCAGCGACTTGCCCGACAGCTTGCCGTAGCCGGGGAACTTGCGCACGGCAAAGTTCACGTCGCCATCGCTGCCCTGGTAGGCCAGGCCCTTGTCCTGCAGGCGGCCGATCATGGACAGCATCTGCGGCACGTATTCGGTGGCGCGCGGCTCATGCGTGGGGCGTTCGATGCCCAGGGCGTCGGCGTCCTGGTGCAGCGCGTCGATCATGCGGTCGGTCAGCGAACGAATGGTCTCGCCGTTCTCCACGGCACGACGGATGATCTTGTCGTCGATATCGGTGATGTTGCGCACATAGGTCACGCGATTTCCGCTGGCCCGAAGCCAGCGCTGCACCACGTCGAAAGCGACCATGGAGCGCGCGTGTCCCAGGTGGCACAGGTCGTACACGGTCATGCCGCACACATACATGCGCACATGGCCCGGTTCGATTGGCGAAAACGCTTCCAATGCACGCGACAGCGTGTTGTAGATACGCAAACTCATGGATGTTCATCAGGGGAGAAAGGGCCGCTGCAGGGGGCGCGTCCCACGCGCCGCCGGACCCTTGGCGCCGATGCAGGCATGCTCAGCAGGGAGCAGGAGCGGCAGGCGCAGAGCCCGTGTGACCCAGCACACCCCTCAGCTACAATTCACAGCAGTATAAGCCCGCGCCGCGGGGCGTTTCCCCGAGGCCCCGAAAGCACCTACATGCCTCTACGCAACTCGTTTCGCTCCGCCCTGCGCCTCGCGGCACTGGCGGCCCTGCTCGCAACAGGCCACGCCCACGCCGACGACTATACGGAAGTGAACCAGTTGCTGCGCAACGGCAAAAGCACCCAGGCCCTGGCACGCGCCGAAGCCTATCTTGCCAAGAACGCACGCGACCCCCAGATGCGCTTTCTCAAGGCCGTGGCCCTGACCGACAGCGGCAAGACCGACGAGGCCATCGCCGCGCTGAACCAGCTCATCGAGGACTACCCCGAGCTGCCCGAGCCCTACAACAACCTGGCCGTCATCTACGCAGGCCAGAACCAGCTCGACAAGGCCCGCTCTGCCCTGGAGTCGGCCGTGCGCAACAACCCCAACTACGGCGTTGCCTACGAGAATCTGGGCGACATCCACGCCCGCCTGGCCTACGAGGCCTACGGCAAGGCACAAGGCCTGGACGGCCGTGCTGCCAGCGTGCGGCCCAAGCTCAAGCTGCTGCGCGAATTGCTGGCTCCAGTCACCGGCACCAAATAGAAGACACGGCCCGCACGCGCACCCCGGCGCCCAGGCACGGCGGTCTGCACGCCATTTGGGTCTTGCCACGCCTGCGCGCACGCGCAGGAACCTGCCCCGGTTTTCCCACTCCATCCCCCAGCCCTTTGGCTTTCTCAGGAGATTTGCATGACCACACGCCGCATTGCGTCGCTTTCCCTGGCCGGCATGGCCCTGGCCGCTTCCCTTTGCACCGCCCTACCCGCCATGGCGCAGAACGCCACACCCAAGGTGCAGCTCAAGACCAGCATGGGCGACATCGTGCTGGAGCTGAACGAGGCCAAGGCCCCCAAGACCGTGGCCAACTTCATGCAGTACGTGCGCGACAAGCACTATGACGGCACGGTGTTCCACCGCGTGATGGACGGCTTCATGATCCAGGGCGGCGGCATGGACGCCAGCCTCAAGGAAAAGCCCACGCGCGCGCCGATTCCGCTGGAAGCGGACAACGGTCTCAAGAATGACCGGGGCACCATCGCCATGGCGCGCACGGGCAATCCCAACTCGGCCACCTCGCAGTTCTTCATCAACGTGGTGAACAACGACATGCTCAACGCACCCAAGCCTGACGGACACGGCTACGCCGTCTTCGGCCGCGTGGTCCAGGGCATGGATGTGGTGGACAAAATCCGCACGGTGGCCACGGGCAACCAGGGCATGCACCAGAATGTACCCACCAAGCCGGTGACCATCCTCTCGGCCACCGAAGTCAAGTAAACCGCGCGCCGCGCCCAGCGTGGCACGCCCCTGCCCTCCACCCAACAAGGAATCGCCATGAGCAATCCCCAAGTCGAACTCCACATCGCCGACCACGGCGTCATCACCCTCGAACTCGACGCCGCCAAGGCCCCCAAGAGCACTGAGAACTTCCTGGCCTATGTGAACAAGGGCCACTACGACAACACCATCTTCCATCGCATCATCGATGGCTTCATGATCCAGGGCGGCGGCTTCGAGCCCGGCATGAAGCAAAAGGGCACCGATGCGCCCATCGAGAACGAGGCCAAGAACGGCCTGAAGAACGACAAGTACACCATCGCCATGGCCCGTACCGGCGACCCGCACTCGGCCACCGCCCAGTTCTTCATCAACGTGGCCGACAACGGCTTCCTGAACCACACCTCGCCCAGCGCCCAGGGCTGGGGCTATGCCGTGTTCGGCAAGGTGGTCAAGGGCACCGAGATCGTGGACAAGCTGCGCGGCGTGAAGACCGGCCGCAACGGCGGCCACCAGGACGTGCCCAAGGATGACGTGATCATCGAAAAGGCCGTGGCCCTGTAATCAGGCGCCCTTCCGACAAGGCGGCTGCCCCCTTGGCGTGCAGCCGCCCTGTTGTCCATGCACATGGCCCGCCCCTGGCCGTGCCCATGGACAACAGCCCTGCTCCAGAGCCTTCCCCAGCCTTCATGCAGCGCCCTTGCCGGGCGCGCACCCGCCCATGGCCCAGACTGCCGCACCTCGCCCTCCCTGCGTGCCGCCCATTGCGGCCGAATGGACACTGCCCGCGGCCTGGCGCACGCTGGACTTCATCTCCGACCTGCACCTGCAGGCCTGCGAGCCCGCCACCGTGCAGGCCTTTCGCCGCTACCTGCACGCCACGCAGGCCGATGCCGTCTTTCTGCTCGGTGACCTGTTCGAAGTCTGGGTGGGCGACGACGCCTTGCTGGAGCCCGGCAGTTTCGAGGCCGATTGCGCCGCCACCCTGCGCGAGGCCGCCGCCCGCAGGCCGCTGTTCTTCATGCAGGGCAACCGCGACTTCCTGACCGGAGCGCAGTTCGATGCGCTGTGCGGCACGACCACGCTGGCCGACCCCACCGTGCTCGACTGCGGCGACCAGCGCATCCTGCTCAGCCATGGCGATGCCCTGTGCCTGGACGATACGGACTACCAGCGCTTTCGCGCCATGGCGCGCTCCGCCGCGTGGCAGGCGGCCTTCCTGGCGCAGCCGCTGCCGCTGCGCCGCGAGCAGGCACGCGGCATCCGGCAGGAGAGCGAATCGCGCAAACGTGAATCGGCCGGAGCGGACGCAGCCGCCCCCTCCGCCAGCCACACCGCCGCCATGCCCACCTATGCCGACCTGGATGCCGAGGCCACGCGCAGCTGGCTGCGCGCCGCACGCGCCGCCACCCTGGTCCACGGCCACACGCACCGCCCGGCCGACCATGAACTGGGCGATGGCCTGCGGCGTGTGGTGCTCAGCGACTGGGATTTGGCAGCCGCCGTGCCGCGCGCCGAAGTGCTGCGCTGGGAGCAGGGCCAGGGCCTGCGGCGCCTGCCGCTGTCCGAAGTACTTGAACAGGCGCCCCAACGATGAGCCTCTGGCGACAACTGGGCCACTGGGTCCGGCGGCTGGGCCGCCGCGCACGCTCCGCCGTCTCGCCGGTGCCTGAGATTCCAGCGCCGCTGTGGCTGTCCACGCTGGCCGCCTACCCCTTTCTTTCCTCGCTGACGCTGGAGGAGCAATCGAAGCTGCGCGCACTGGCCGCCGTCTTCCTGCAGCGCAAGCGCTTCCACGGCGCGCACGGCCTGCAAGTGAGCGACGCCATGGCGCTGGAGATTGCCGCCCAGGCCTGCCTGCCACTGCTGCACTGGGGCGAGCCGCAGGGCGCGCTGTCCTGGTATGACGACTTTGTCGGCATCGTGGTGCACCCGGGCGATGCCGTGGCACGGCGCCAGAGCATGGACGAGGCCGGCGTCATCCACGACTACGACGAAGTGATCATGGGCGAGGCCATGCATGGCGGCCCCGTCATGCTGAGCTGGCAGGCCATCGGCGCAGGCCGCGGGCCGCATGCCAGCCACCACGGTCACGGCGGCCAGGCCGCCAACGTGGTGATCCACGAATTCGCCCACAAGATCGACATGCGCAACGGCGGCGCCGATGGCTGCCCGCCCCTGCCGCCCGGTTTCATGGGCAGCGGCTCCGCGCGCCAGGCCCGCGAGATATGGCAGGCCGCCTGGGCGCCGGCCTACGACGCCTTCCGTGAGCAGATCACCATCGCCGAACGCTTTGGCGGCGAATGGCCTTGGCTGGACGGCTATGGCGCCACGGCGCCCGCCGAATTCTTCGCCGTGGCCTGCGAAGCCTTCTTCGTGGACCGCGCCCGCTTTGCCCTGGAATTCCCCACGCTGGAGCCGCTGCTGGCTGCGCTCTTCAAGCCGGCCACCCGTCACCCCTGATCGGAGCAAACCTCCTTCAGCGTCTGGGCGAACAGGCGCTGCTCCTCGTACTGCCCGCCCGCCTTGCGCTCGAACAGGGTGATGGGTGGCAGGGTCCAGCCAAAACGGTGGCGCACGATGCCCACGCCCGCGATGCGCACCAGTTCCTCGGCAATGTCGGCCGGCACGATGGACACGGCCCGCTCATTGGCCGCCACCAGTTCGCCGATCACCTTGGCCGAGAGCGTTTCCACAAACGGCGGCGGTGGCTCCACGCCCGCGCGCAGAAAAAAGTCGGTGATCTGCTCGCGCATGGGCGTGCGGCGCTGGCCCAGCACCCAGTCAAGCCCCGTGAGTTCGGCCCACTGCAGAGGCCGGCGCCCCAGCCGCGTGGCCAGGCTGCGGTGGGCGATCAGGCGAGGCTCCTGCTCATAAAGCACGCTGTGCCGTATGCCGCTCATGTCCAGCACGGCCGAGGCGCGGCCAATCACGCAGTCCAGCTCATGTGCGCGCAACTTTTGCAGCAGGCGGTCGCTGGTGTCCTCATGCAGCGTGACCGTGATGCGCCGGCCTTGCGGCCGCGTCCTGCCGATGGCCTCGGCCAGCATGCGCGCCGGCAGGAAGGGGATGACACCCACCTGCAGGTGCGCCGCACGCTGCTGCCCCACGGCCTCGATGTCGTGGGCCCAATGGTCCAGATCGGCCAGCATGCCCCGGGCGCGCGCCAGCACCAGCGCACCCAGCTCCGTAGGCTCCATGCCGCGCGCAGAACGCAGGAACAGCGGCGCGCCGAACAATGACTCCAGCTCGGCCAGGGCCTGGGTCACGGCGGGCTGGCTGGTGGCCATGCGCTCGGCCACGCGGGTCAGCGTGCCCAGCTCGCTGATGGAGCGCAGCAGCAGCAAATGCTTCATCTTCAAACGCGTGGCCATGCGGTGGGCCAGTTGGGCAGTGGTCGATGCAGTGCGGTTTTGCGGCATGGCTTCAGGCGTGGCGCGTCATAAGCAAAACCATATTGAACAATAAAAACAAACGAATTTCTGCTTATGCATGCGTTCCAGAATTCCTGCGTCTTGCACACCCAGAACGAAAGGACCAGGCAGACCATGGATGGCATGTTTTTCATCATCGCGCTGGGCGCGGCGGCGGCCGGATTCGTGCAGGGCCTGTCGGGCTTTGCCTTCGGCATGGTGGCCATGTCGTTCTGGGCCTGGGTGCTGGAGCCGCGCGATGCGGCCGTGCTCACCGTCCTCGGCTCGCTGCTGGGCCAGGTGCTGTCGGCCATCACCGTGCGGCGCGGGTTTGCGCTGGCAAAGCTGCTTCCCTTCATCCTGGGCGGTCTTGCCGGCATTCCGCTGGGTGTCTTGCTGCTGCCGCACCTGGACATGGCCTGGTTCAAGGCCCTGCTGGGCGGCATGCTGGTGCTGTGGTGCCCGGTGATGCTGCTGTCGGCCCGCCTGCCCAGGCTGGCGCGCGGCGGCAGTGTGGCAGACGGCGCCGTGGGCCTGGCGGGCGGCGTGATGGGAGGACTGGGCGGCTTCACGGGCACGCTGCCCACGCTGTGGTGCACGCTGCGCGGCTACCCCAAGGATGAGCAGCGCTCGGTCATCCAGAACTTCAACCTGTCCATGCTGGCCGTGACCATGGCCACCTACCTGGGCACCGGCATGGTCGCGCGCAGCATGCTGCCGCTGTTCGCCATCGTGGCGCCGGCCATGCTCATTCCATCGCTGCTGGGCTCCAGGCTCTATATCGGCATCAGCGAGATGCGTTTCCGGCAGATCGTGCTGGGCCTGCTGTGCCTGTCCGGCGTGGCGCTGCTGGCCTCCTCGGTGCCGGTGCTGCTGCAGCGCGCGGGCTGAGCGCGCCGAACGCGCTGCCGGGAAGGCCTGGAACCAAGCCTGCGGGCTGCAGCAGATGACCAGGCAACGGCAGCAACACGTGCAGGGGCTGGGCAATGAACTGGCCGCCGCCAAGAAGGATCTGCAGCGCGCGCAAGACTGGGCACTGCCTTCGAAAAAAGGCGGGGCAGGAATCGCTCCCTGCTCCGCCTTCAGGCGCCCGCCGCGTGGCGGGAACGCCTTCTTCTCCCTCGATGGCGCATCAGTACCGCGCGTCGGCCGGCTTCTTGTCCTTGGGCCAGTCCTTGTGCTTGTTGGCAAAGTCCGGGCGCGGCTGGTGGCTGAAGTACTCGGCCACGTCCACGGCCTCCTGGTCGCTGAGGCCGCCCTGGCCCAGCGGGAAATTGCCATGGAAGGCGATGGGCATGTTGCGCTTGACGAAGGCCGCTGCCGTGTAGGTGCGCGCCATGCCCGCGCCGATGTTGAAGGACTGGTCACCCCACAGCGGCGGATAGACCCACTGTCCCTTGGCATTCTTCACGCCTTCGCCCTCGCCGCCATGGCAGACCGCGCACTGGGCCGCATAGACCTTCTTGCCGTTGTCCACGTTGGGCACGATGGACTGGCTGATCTTGCCCACGCCCCGGCCTTCGACCTTGTCCTCGGGCTTGGTTTCGCGGCGCATCCAGTCGAAGTAGGCGACCATGGCCTTGATCTCGTCGGACTCCAGCGGCAGGGGCTTGCCGTTCATGGAGCGCAGGAAGCAGCCATTGATGCGGTCCTCCAGCGTGATGACGCGGCCCGCGCGCGGCGCATAGCCAGGAAAGAAGGCCGAGACACCGATGTAGGGCGAACCATCGGCCACCGTGCCCGCGTTCAGGTGGCAGCTGGCGCAGTTCAGCGCATTGCCCACATTCCTGGGCAGCAGGTCACGCGTCTCTATGTTCAGGCGGGCGCCGTAGACCAGTTGCTTCGCGTTGGATTCGTCCAGCATGGCGGCCAGGCGCGGCGTCTCGAAGGGGCGTGCGCTTTCGCCCTTGGCATCGAGCTGCTTGCGCATGGATTGCACCTCCTTGGCATGGATCTCGCGCGCATCGGCACGGCCCCAGCTCTTGCGGGCGAAGTTGAGGATGTCGGCGATCTCCGCATCCTTGAGCTGTGCGAAGGCCGGCATGGTCAGCGGCCGTGCATGGCTTTGCGTGACGGGCGCCTTCCAGCCCACCAGCATCAGATGGATCAGCGTGGACGGGTCCTGCGACTGCAGCGAAAAATTGCCGGCCAGTGGCGGGAACACGTCCTTCACGCCGCCGCCATCGGCACGGTGGCAGTCGGCGCAGAACTGCAGATAGCCCAGACCGCCCCGGCTGGCGTAGAGATCCGCAGGCACGTCGGAAGACACTGCCGACGTGGCGGACGGCGCATGCCCGGAGGCCTGCGGCGCCGGATGCGGGGCGATGACCGGCCCCGGCCCCTGGGCCACCTGCATGGGCAGGTCGTTCTTGCCTGCGGGCAGCGACTTCAGATAGATGCCGATGGCCAACAGGTCCTCGTCACTCATGTACTGGGTGCTGTGCTGGACCACATCGACCATGTTGCCGGAGACCGTGCCGTGGCTGTTGCGCCCGGTCTTGAGCAGTTGGGCGGTCTCCTCGGGTGTCCACAGGTCGCGCAGGCTCAGTGCGCGCCAGTTCTCCACGGTCTCGCCGGCCAGGAAGTACTCGCCCTTGCGGCCCTCGCCGGTCATGGTCTTTTCCTGGAAGCCCACGCCGCGCGGCGTATGGCAGGCGCCGCAGTGGCCCAGGCCCTGCACCAGGTAGGCGCCCCGGTTCCACTGGGCAGTTTGCTGCGGTTGGGGCTGGAAGGGCGCGTCATCCAGAAACACCCAGTTCCACAGCGCCAGGCCCCAGCGCTGGTTGAAGGGAAAGCCCAGGTCGGACTCCTTGTTGGCCGCCTTCACGGGCGCCACGCCCTGCATCAGGTAGGCATACAGGGCCTGCATGTCCTCGGCCGTCATCTTGGCGTAGGAGGGATAGGGCATGGCCGGGTACATGTTGCGGCCATCGGCCGCCACGCCCTTGCGCATGGCGCGGTCGAACTGATCGAAGCTGTATTTGCCCATGCCCGTATCGGCGTCAGGCGAGATATTGGTGGAATAGATCTTGCCGAATGGCGTCTCCAGCGCCAGGCCACCGCCCATGGGCTGTGTTTTATTTCCGGTATGGCAGGCCACACAATCACCCAGTCGCGCGATATAACGGCCACGGTCTACCAGGGTTCTTTGCTCGGCGGTCAGGTCCGCCGCATAGTCGGCGGGCAGGTCATCGATGATCTGCGGCATTTGCGCATGATCCACCTCGGGCGCCGGCGCCGAGATGGCGAGCTGCCATGCGGCAGCCGACAGCACGGCCACGCACAGCAGGCCTTGCTTGAGCGAGAGTTTCATCGTCTTCTATCCCGTGAAATAAATTATTATTGAAAGAGAAAATCGGATATTGACGAGATATTCCACCCAACGCATGCAACCATTGCAGCAAATATCAATCTCTTTGCGCAATATCTTCTTATATATACAAATTCTAGTGGAATCACCCTATTTTTTGATGCAAGCCGACGAAAAAGATAAGCCACTTGCGCATTTAACGCGGGCTTAATCCATCCACAGGAAAAGTGGCGGCGCAAATGGGGCGCAGCAATGCAAAGCGGCCCCGCGAAGGGGCCGCCATGTGTACATCCCGGGGATGCCCCGGGTGCGTGGACAGGCTCGGCTCAACCCGCGTGGATCATCCGGCGCGCGGCCTGCGCCACGCTGTGTGCATCCACCCCAAAGTAGCCGCGCAGCGCCGCACGCGTGTCGCTGCGGCCGAAGCCGTCCGTGCCCAGCGTGAGGAAACGGCGGCCTGCGGGCAGGAAGGCGCGCACGGTCTCGGGCACCGCGCGCACATAGTCGGTGGCGGCAATCACCGGGCCCTGCGTACCTTGCAGCAGCTGCGCGATCCAGGGCTGGCCAGGTGCCTCGCCCGCCAGCATGCGCTGCTCGCAGGCCACGCCATCGCGCGCCAGCTCGCTCCAGCTGGTCACGCTGACCACGGTGGCGGCCATGCCCTCGCTGGCCAATTGCTCGGCGGCCTTGAGCACTTCGGTGAGGATGGCGCCCGATCCCAGCAAGGTGACATGCTGCGTGGCACGGTCCGCATCGCCAAAACGGCTGAACACATAGGCGCCGCGCAGCACGCCTTCGGCAGCGCCTGCGGGCAGGTCGGGCTGGGCATAGTTCTCGTTCATCAGCGTGACGTAGTAGAAGACATCGCGCTGCTCGACCAGCATCTCGCGCATGCCGGCGTCCAGGATCACGGCGAGTTCGCCGGCATGCGCAGGGTCCCAGGCCTTGCAGTTGGGAATGGTGGCCGCCACCAGATGGCTGGAGCCGTCCTGGTGCTGCAGGCCTTCTCCGCCCAGCGTGGTGCGGCCCGAGGTGGCGCCCAGCAAAAAGCCGCGCGCCCGCTGGTCGGCCGCCGCCCAGATGGCGTCGCCCACGCGCTGGAAGCCGAACATGGAGTAGTAGATGTAGAACGGAAGCATGGCCAGGCCGTGCACGCTGTAGCTGGTGGCCGCCGCCGTCCAGCTGGCGACGGCGCCGGCCTCGCTGATGCCCTCCTCCAGGATCTGGCCGTCCAGCGCCTCGCGGTAGGACAGCACCGAGCCGATGTCCTCGGGCGCGTAGCGCTGGCCCAGGCTGCTGTAGATGCCCACCTGCTTGAACAGGTTGGCCATGCCGAAGGTGCGCGCCTCGTCGGCCACGATGGGCACGATGCGCGGGCCCAGCTGCGCATCCTTGAGCAGGCTGCCCAGCATGCGCACGAAGGCCATGGTGGTGCTCATTTCCTTGCCGGCAGGCGCCAGCGCGAACTGGGCGTATTGCTCCAGCGCTGGAACGGGCACGCGGTCGCACACCGTTTCGCGGCGCGGCAGTGCGCCGCCCAGGGCCGTTCGGCGCTCGCGCAGGTACTGCATCTCGGCACTGTCATCGGCAGGCTTGTGGAAGGCCAGGCCCTTGGCCTGCTCGTCGCTCAGCGGCAGGTTGAAGCGGTTGCGGAACTCGATCAGGTCGGTCTCGTCCAGCTTCTTCTGGCTGTGCGTGGTCATCTTGCCCTGCCCGGCCGAGCCCATGCCGTAGCCCTTCTTGGTATGGGCCAGGATCACCGTGGGCTGGCCGCGATGGGCGGCAGCCGCTGCATAGGCCGCATGGATCTTCACCAGATCATGGCCGCCGCGCTTCAAGCGGTCGATCTGCTCGTCCGTCAGGCCCTGGGCCAGGGCGGCGAGCTCGGGGTTCTGTCCAAAGAAATGCTCGCGGTTGTAGCGGCCGTCCTTGGCGGCGAAGGTCTGCATCTGCCCGTCCACCGTGCCGCCCAGCGTGCGTGCCAGGGTGCCGGTGATGTCGCGAGCCAACAGCCCGTCCCAGTCGCTGCCCCACAGCAGCTTGACCACGTTCCAGCCCGCGCCGGCGAACAGCCGCTCCAGTTCATCGACGATGCGGCCGTTGCCGCGCACCGGGCCGTCCAGGCGCTGCAGATTGCAGTTGACCACCCAGACCAGGTTGTCCAGCCCCTCGCGCGCGGCCAGCGTGAGGGCACTCATGCTTTCGGGCTCGTCCATCTCGCCGTCGCCGAACACGCCCCAGACCTTGCGCTCCTGGCAGTCCAGCAGGCGGCGGTGCGTGAGATAGCGCATGAAGCGCGCGTGGTAGATGCTGCTGATGGGGCCTATGCCCATGGAGCCCGTCGGGAACTGCCAGAAATCGGGCATCAGCCAGGGATGGGGATAGCTGGACAGGCCTTGCGCGCCAGCGGCCGGCGCGCTGATCTCCTGCCGATAGTGCTGCAGGTCCTGCTCGCTCAGCCGCCCTTCCAGGAAGGCGCGCGCATACACGCCGGGGGCGCTGTGCGGCTGGAAGAACACCAGGTCGCCTCGGTGCTGGCCCGGCGCCAGCCCCTCCCGGGCATGGAAGAAATGGTTGAACCCGGTCTCGAACAGGTCGGCCGCGCTGGCGTAGCTGGCGATGTGCCCGCCCAGCTCGCCATAGGCCTGGTTGGCGCGCACCACCATGGCCAGCGCATTCCAGCGCATGATGGACGCCAGCCGCTCCTCCATGGCCAGGTCGCCCGGAAACACCGGCTGCTGCTGCGCGGCCACGGTGTTCACATAGGGCGTATTCAGGTCGGGCTGCCAGCCCAGGCGCTGCTCGCGCGCCATGCGCGCCAGCTCTTCGAGCACGAAGCGCGCGCGCTGCGACCCCTCGGCGGCGACCAGGGCCGCGAAGGCCTCCCGCCATTCGGTGGTTTCCTGGGGATCGGTATCGATATCGGCCAGCGTGGCCAGCGGCGTGGGTGCGTTCATGCCCGCCACTTTAGGACTGGCGGACCGGCATGAGCAGCCGTTCATGGATAAGGGAAACGCCATATTCCAGCATTTCATGCCGGCATCTACATAAAATCCGGCACATGAAACTGGACACCATCGACTTGCGCATTCTGGCCGAGTTGCAAACGGACGGCTCGCTGTCCAACGTGGAGCTGGCGCGGCGTGTGCACCTGTCGCCCTCGCCCTGCCTGGCGCGCGTCAAGGCGCTGGAGAAGGCCGGCGTGATCGCGCGCTATGTGGCGCTGGCCAATGCGTCGGCCCTGGGGCTGGGGCTGAACGTGTTCATCAACATCAGCCTCAAGTCCCAGGCCAAGGAATCGCTGGCCGACTTCGAGCGCCGCATTGCCGAGCACGACGAGGTCATGGAGTGCTACCTGATGAGCGGCGACGCCGACTACCTGATCCGCGTGGCCCTGGCCGACATCGGCGCGCTGGAGCGCTTCATCGTGGAGCAGCTCACGCCGATTCCGGGCATAGAGAAGATCCGCTCCAGCTTCACCCTCAAGCAGGTGCGGTACAAGACCGCCCTGCCCCTGCCGGCCGCAGGCTGAGGCCGATGGAGACTGGCCTCAGCCCGCAGGCTTGGCCATCTCGCCGGTGGCGATGCGGCGGCGCAGCTCGCCCAGCACGGCCTTGAGGCGGCGCTCGTTGTCCAGCCCCACGCGCACCAGCATCTTCTGGCCGCTGGACAGGGCCTGCAGCTCCGGGTCGGCGTATTCGTAGCGCACCCAGGGCTGGACGGAGGGCACCTCGCCCTCCACTTTGGTCAGCCTGACCTGCACCGGACCCGCGGGCTCGGGCGCGGCGCGCAGATGGTCTATGACGGCAATGAGACGATCGTTGAAATAGCGGCTGGGATAGCCCAGGTCTTCATAGGCGGTCTGGAACAGGGGATACAGCCGGGCATAGAGCTTGACGGCCCCGTCCATGGGAATGGACTCGGCGAAGGCCACGAAGGCCTTGTAGCGTGCGGCGTTGGCGGGGGAGATGGCCTGTGCCTCCCCGGCCTCCGCGGCGCCCTCCACCGTGAAACGCTGCGGCGCGGGGTGCACGGGCCAAAGCCGTGCTGGGGCCTGGGAGCGGGTCAGGTTGTCCACGGTGGCCACGGCGCGGCGCACAAAACCGTCCATCTGCAGAAAGCTGCCTGCCTTGTCACGGCCCAGCAGGCCGTTGAGGGCCTGGGCGACATGGGCGTCGGAGTCCTGCAGCGCGGGCAGGCCGGGCGCGGGTGGCTCCAGCGCATCGACAGGGTTCTGGGGCTCGGTCAGCTCGGGCGCGGGGACGGGTTCAGGCTCGGCAGGCTGGGCGGGCGCCTCTGCCACTTCGGGCGGCGCCTCGGGCACGTCGGCGGGACGCCACCAGTACCACCAGGCTGCGCCCCCCAAGGCGGCAGCCGCCAGTACCGCTGCGGCGATGCCGAAAGCCGATGGGCCGGAGGATCTGGCGCGGGGGCGGAAGTCTTGGGGGTCGCGTTCTGGCATGGATGGGTCCTTTGGCTTGGGCAGGGGGCTGGCAGCACAGTTGCCGCAGGACGTGCGACAGCAAAGCACAACCGGGGTTCCCGGGCTTTCCTGACACCAGCCCCTGACTGGTGTTTATAAGCCGCCCCGCTGCCCGCGCAGGCCCTTGTGCGCGCCAGGCAACAAGGCGTTACCCGGCTTACGCGGCCAGCCTGCGCACAAGAAGGGGGCGGTGCAGCAGGCTCAGCCCTGCGTGCCCAGATCCTGGAGCCAGGCCATGGCGGCCTGCAGCTCGTCGGGGCGGATCTCATGCATGCTCGGGTATTCGTGGTAGCTCAGTTGCAGCGGCAGGCGCTGCACGTGGCTGCGAATGGCGTGGGCGCTGGTCAGCGGAATGACGTTGTCGTAGGTGCCGTGGCTGACCCAGAGCGACTTGCCGTCGAAGGCCGCGTCAGGAGCCTGGTGCGGCAAGGCCTCGGGCAGCAGGCGGCTGTGCCAGCACATGGCGGCGCGCAGCAGCGCGGGCTGGGTCAGCAGCAGGCTGAGCGCCATGATGCCGCCCTGGCTGAAGCCGCCCGCCACGGTACGCTGGGCAGGAATGCCCAGCCGCGCGCCAGCCTGCTGCACGGTCTGGGCCACCAGGGCGCGGCTGTGCTCTTCCTGCGATGCGTGGATGTGGCGCGTGCCGTTGGCATCCACCGTGAACTGGAACCAGGCATGGGCACTGGGCCCCATGGAAAACGGGGCACGCAGGCTGAGCACGTGGAACTGCGGCGGCACGAACGATGCGAGGCCGAACAGGTCCTGTTCATTGCTGCCAACGCCATGCATGAGCACCAGCAGCCAGGGCTGCTGCCCCGGTGCGGGTTGTGCGGGGCGCTCCAGCGCCAGCAGGGGCAGGTCGATCATCACGGACTCCTTGGTTTTTAAGCGATTTCCGGGACCGGGGTGGTCCCGGGCAACGCGCCATTGTGGCGCCTCGCCAAGTCCGCGGGGGCAGGAGGTTATGCCGCCTGCGCGTCCTCGAAGGCCATCGCATCCATGGCCAGGATGGAGTACATGACTTCGCGGCTCAGATACCGAGGCCGCGCCGTGGCGCCGGCCGCGCCCAGGGCGAAGTACAGCGGCATGAAGTGCTCTTCGCTGGGATGGGCGCGCCGGGCCGAGGGAGCGCGTGCGCGGTAGTCCAGCAGCGCGGGCAGGTCCTGCGCCTGCAGGCGCGACTCGATCCAGCGGCTGAAATCCTGCACGTAGGGCGAGGAGGCGCTGGAGCCGCCGACGGCATGGTCGTCCTGCAGGCCATCCTGGCTGCGCAGGGCCTGCACGGCGTCGTCCACCCGCACCGTGGCCTCGCCCATACCGCCCCGGAATTCGGCCAGGTTGTGCGTCATGCTGCCGGAGCCGACGATGAGCACCCCTTCATCGCGCAGCGCCGCCAGGGCCGCGCCCAGCGCATGGGTTTCGGCCGGCCCGGCCGAGGCGGGAAGGGACAGCTGCACCACGGGCAGGTCGGCATCCGGCAGCAAATGCATCAGCGGCACCCAGGCGCCATGGTCAAAGGGCCGCTGCGCGTTGGCGGTGGAGGCAATGCCTGCGGCCTGCAGGCGGTCCATGACTTCCTGCGCCAGCTGGGGCGCGCCGGGGGCCGGATACTGCAGTTCGTAGAGCGCGGGCGGGAAGCCGCCGAAGTCGTGCCAGGTGGAGGGCGTGGCTCCGGTCATGACTTCCACGCCATGCGACATCCAGTGCGGCGACATGACGACCACGCCGCGCAGCGGGCCGTGGGCCTGGCGCAGCGCCCTGCCCCATTGCGCGAGCACGGGGCCTGTTTCACCCGGCTCCAGCGCGAACATGGGCGAGCCATGGGAGACGTAGAGCACGGGCAGCCGAGTGCCGGCCGAAGCGGCTATGGAGGATGCGCCGGAATCGAGGGAAGCGTGAAAATCTTGCATTCCCCTAATGTAGGGACGCAAGCGGGCCGCGCCAAGCCGCCAAAGGCGGCACACATTGTTGCGCTGGCCGGCTCAATCGTCGCGCGGGCGGCCCCGCAGGGCCTTGGTGGCGCTGTGCCGGCTCTTGCTGTCCAGGCGCCGCCGCTGCGATCCCAGCGTGGGCCGGGTGGCGCGGCGAAGAATGGGTTCGGGATAGGCGGCGGCCACCAGCGCGTTGAGCCGCTGCAGCGCGGCGCGCAGGTTCTGCTCCTGCGTGCGGTATTGCTGGGCCTTGATGACGACCACGCCCTCGTTGGTGATGCGGCCGTCGCGCAGGGCCAGCAGGCGCTGCTGCACGGCCTCGGGCAGGCGCGAGGCGCGCACGTCGAAGCGCAGGTGCACGGCGCTGGAGACCTTGTTCACGTTCTGGCCGCCCGCGCCCTGGGCGCGCATGGCGGTCCACTGCACCTCGTGCAGCTCGATGGGGCGCATGCGCTCAGGCATCCAGCGCAGCGGCCAATGCCGCCACAAAGGCATCGGGACGCTCATGCATGACCCAGTGGCCTGCGCCGGGCACCAGGGCCAGCCCCCGGAAGTCGCGCGCATGGCGTGCAAAGGCCTGGGCCAGCTCCTGCATCATCGGTCCCGGGTAGAGCGCGTCGTGCTCGCCATAGATGGCCCATACGGGGCCGTCCACGGCCTGCAGGGCGCGGGCCAGCACATCGGTGTGCGAGAGGCGGCGGCGTGGAAGGCGGTCGCGCTCCACATTGAGCACATGCAGGGCCAGCGTGTCCTCGTCGATGAGGCTGGCGTCATGCAGCATCAGCGCCTGCAGGTTGTAGCGGTGGGCCACGGCCTGCGCCTCGGGCGTGGCCAGGTGGCGCCAGCCCTTGAGCCGCACGGCCAAGCCCTTGCCCACGCCCATGCCGGGCGCCCCGGCCAGCACCAGGCGCCGGGCCAGCGTGCCGTCGGCAGCCGCCAGCATGCCGGCCGTCATGCCGCCAAAAGAGAAGCCGACCAGATCGCACAGCGGGGCGGCGGGCGCTCCGCCATCGGCCAGCAGTTGCCGCAGGCCCTGGCGCAGCGGCTCGACCAGGGTGTCGGCATCCTGGCCGCCTGGCACCCCATCGGAATCGCCAAAGCCCGGCAGGTCCGGTATCCACAGCTGGCGGCCCTGGGCCAGCAGAGCGTCCATGCAGCGCAGCCAGTGCGTCCAGCTGCCGCTGCCGCCGTGCAGCATGACCACCGGCAGCACGCCCGCGCGCGCCTCGCCCCAGACATGCCAGACCATGTGGCCGTCTTCGGGCCGCGCGGCAGACAGCGGCGTGGTGAGGCGCCGCGCACGGGCGCGCAGGCGCTCTATGGCGACAGGCGTGTTCACCACTGGGCCACGGCGTCGATGGCCAGGCCGTAGCCGGCCACACCAAAGCCGCACATCACGGCGCGCGCCGCAGCCGACAGGTAGGAGTGGTGGCGGAAGCTCTCGCGCGCATGCACGTTGCTGATGTGCAGCTCCACCAGCGGCACGCCCGTGCCCTTGACGGCATCCAGCAGGGCCACGCTGGTGTGGGTGTAGGCGGCGGCGTTGAAGATCAGGCCGGCCAGGCGGCCTTCGGCGTGCACGCGGCCGGCCTCGTGGATCCAGTCCACCAGCTCGCCTTCATGGTTGCTCTGGCGGAACTCCAGGGCCAGACCGTAGCGCGCACAGGCGGCTTCGCACAGCGCACGCACATCGGCCAGGGTCTGGGAGCCATAGATGGCGGGTTCACGCAGGCCCAGCAGGTTCAGGTTCGGGCCATTGAGGACATAGACGGTTTTCACGGCGGGGACACTCCAGGTTTCCAACGGGCTGGATTATGCGGGCCATCCCGGGCCCGGCCGCAACGCTGGCACCACGGAAAAAGCCGCCCCGGAGGGCGGCACAAGTCAATCCAGCCCGGTCCGGCTCAACGGCGCCAGTGACCGTGACCGTGACCGTGACCGTGACCGTGACCGTGACCATGGCCATGACCATGGCGGTATCCGCCACGGTAGCCGCCGCGATAGCCGTATCCATAGCCGGGAACGACCACGACGGGCGGCGCACGGTAGACGGCGCGCGGCGCGTAGTAGACCGGAGGCGGGGGAGCGTAGTAGATGGGCTGGGGCGGCGCCACATAGACGGGGGCCGGCGCCACATAGACGGGCGGGCCATACATGCCCGGCGAATTCAGGCTGATGGACCAGTGCACATCGCCCCGGGCCTGGGCGGCGCCCGAAGCCACCAGGGCGGCCAATGCGAGGCCGGCTGCTGCTGCTCTTGCAACCCACGGGGAAGCTGTCGTTGTCATGGTGTCTCTCCTCGAAGTTGGACAGGCGTGGCAGGCATTGCCGCTGGTGCCGCCTCCCCGCACTTTGGCACAGGGGACGGCATACGCCCTGCATTCTCAACGCGCGAGAGGGGTCTACGGATGGCAGGCTTTTATACAAGTTTGTTTCCAAATGCCTCAACCCTTGGCTGGCGCGGCTGTCCGAAAGCCGTCCGGAGCGGGTCGGCAGGCGCGCGCCTACAATGCTGCGATGAGCTCTGCTGACGCCTCCCCCATCTCCAAAGATCCGGTCAAACCGAGTAACTTTCTGCGCCAAATCATCGAGGCCGACCTGGCCAACGGTACCTACGCCCAGCGCCGCTGGGGTGGAAGCCCCGGTGATGGCGACCACCACAACCAGGGCCAGGTGGACGTGGCGAAGATCCGCACACGCTTCCCGCCCGAGCCCAACGGCTACCTGCACGTGGGCCACGCCAAGGCCATCTGCCTGAACTTCGGCCTGGCGCGCGACTACCAAGGCGCCTGCCACCTGCGTTTCGACGACACCAATCCCGAGAAGGAAGACCAGGAGTACGTGGACAGCATCATCGATGCCGTCCATTGGCTGGGCTTCGGCTGGAAGGAAGCCGACGGTCACGAGAACCTGTACTTCGCCAGCAACTACTTCGACTTCATGTACCGCGCCGCCGAGTACCTGATCGAGCAGGGCCTGGCCTATGTGGACGAGCAAAGCGCCGACGACATGAAGGCCAACCGCGGCGATTTCTCGCGCCCCGGCGTGGACAGCCCGTTCCGCAGCCGCACGGCGGCCGAGAACCTGGCGCGCTTTCGCGAAATGCGCGACGGCAAGCTGCCCGATGGCGCTGCCGTGCTGCGCGCAAAGATCGACATGGCATCGCCCAACATCAATCTGCGTGATCCCGCCATCTACCGCGTGCGCCATGCCGAGCACCACAACACCGGCAACCAGTGGTGCATCTACCCGATGTACACCTTCGCCCATCCCATCGAGGACGCGCTGGAGCACATCACCCACAGCATCTGCACGCTGGAGTTCGAGGACCAGCGCCCGTTCTACGACTGGCTGCTGGACCACCTGCGCGCAGGCGGCCTGATCGCCGCGCCGCAGCCGCGCCAGTACGAGTTCTCGCGCCTGCACCTGACCTATGTGATCACCAGCAAGCGCAAGCTCAAGCACCTGGTGGACAACGGCATCGTCAGCGGCTGGGATGATCCGCGCATGCCCACCATCGTCGGCCTGCGCCGCCGTGGCTACACGCCGCAAAGCATCCAGGCCTTCTGCGAGCGCATCGGCGTGACCAAGGACTACGCCTGGATCGACTACTCCACGCTGGAAGGCTGCCTGCGCGAAGACCTGGAGAACCAGGCCCATCGCGGCATGGTGGCCCTGGACCCGCTGAAGCTGGAGCTGACCAACTGGGCCGAGGTCTTCGGCAGCGCCGACCACCTGGAAGCCTGCGAGCTGCCCGCCCTGCCCCACGCCGCCGAAGGCCAGCAGGTGCCGGTGCGCCGCTTCACGCTGGGCCGCGAGGTGTGGATCGAGCGCGAGGACTTCGCCGAAGTGCCGCCCAAGGGCTACAAGCGCCTTTTCCCCGGCAACAAGGTTCGCCTGAAGGGCGGCTACGTGATCGAGTGCACGGGCTGCGAGAAGGATGCCGAGGGCAACGTCACCAAGGTGCTGGCCACCGTGGTGCCCGACACCAAGAGCGGCACGCCGGGCGCCGACAGCGTCAAGGTCAAGGCCGCCATCACCTGGGTGGGCGCGGCCGACGGCGTGCAGGCCGAAGTGCGCCTGTACGACCGCCTGTTCACCGACCCGCAGCCCGATGCGGGCGGCAAGGACTTCCTGGCCCTGCTCAACCCGGACAGCCTCAAGGTCGTGACGGCCTACGTGGAGCCGTCGCTGGCCCAGGCACAGCCTGACGACAAGTTCCAGTTCGAGCGCTTCGGCTACTTCGTGGCCGACCGCAAGGACCACGCACCGGGCAAGCCCGTGTTCAACCGCGCAACGGGTCTCAAGGACTCCTGGGGCAAGTAGGCGCACGGCCCGCTGGCGGGCACCTGCACCGCTCCCCCGAAGATGGCCCACCATCCTGCTTTGCAGGGGTGGGCCATCGCACATCGGCGCTTTTGCAGTGACCATGGCCTCAGCACAATTCCAGGCCATGAACCAAGCCTTGCCACAGGCGGCTTCCGCCGCCAAGTTCGACACCTCCCGCGCGGCCGAGTACGAGACGCAAAGCCGCATCGCCCTGGCCGGCTACGACGCCTGCCACGAGCTGGCCGCCTGCCTGCTGGCAGCCAGCCTGGATGCCGGGCCGAAGTCCGTGCTGATTGGCGGCGCCGGTGGCACGGGCCAGGAAATCCTGGCCACGGCGCGGCTCAGGCCGCAGTGGACATTCACGGCCGCCGACCCTTCGCCCCCCATGCTGGACCAGACCATGGACCGCATCGCAGCCGCCGGCCTGTCGGCCCAGGTGCGTGCAGCACCCTGTGCGGTGGAGGACCTGCCCGCCGGCACGGTGTTCGACGCGGCCACGCTGATCGGCGTGCTGCACCACATTCCTGACGATGCGGACAAGCTCAGGCTGCTGCAGGCCCTGTCGGCCAGGCTGGCGCCGGGTGCGCCCTTCATCCTGGCCTGCAATCGCCATCGCTACGACAGCGAGCCGCTGTTTCTCGAAGCCTGGGCCATGCGCTGGCGCATGGCAGGCGCGGACGAGGCCGCCGTCCATGCGAAACTCGGCAAGATCCGGCAGGGCGCGGTTCCACCCGCCTCGGAAGAGGCAGTGGAGCAGATGCTGGCCCAGGCCGGCTTCGTTCAGGCCAAGCGCTTTTTCTCCAGCCTGTTCTGGTGTGCGTGGATTGCCGCCAAGGCCTGATCGCCCCGAGCCGATCGTTCTTTCTCCGCCTTCCTTTCTTTGATTTGCCTTTCAGCATGAACTTCTCCGCACGCCTTCAGCAACTGCCCACCGTCACCCACCTCGCCGCGCTGCAGCTGGCCGATGCCCAGGGCCAGGTCGTGGCCACCATCGAGAACAAGCCCGGCCAGACCGGCTCGCTGGCCGTGTACCACGCGCTGGCCGCCCTCTACGGCGGCAGCATCACGCCCGCCGCCGCCGAACTGGGCCTGGAGTGGTATGCCGAGCACACGCAGGACGCCATCGCCTTCCCTGGCAAGCACCCCAACATCGACCGCCTGCTGGCCTGGTCCAAGGGTGCCGAGAGCTACCAGGCCCGCCTGCTCGCGGCTTGATCGCGGCCTGATTCCGCCTGGGTAAACACCGCGTCACAGAAGTTGCGCGGACTGGGGGCATCGGCTGACACGCCGGTGTCAACGCAGCGTGCACTTTGGCGTTCAAATGACATGTGCCTTGCCGCTTCGGCGCGCAAGGCGTTCCTGCCCAGGAGAACGCAATGCTGCAATCCGCCGTGCCCAGAGCACGCACCATGGCCCCCTCAGCTTCCCACGCCGGCGCCCTGCGCCTGAGCGTGCTGGGCCTGGCCGCCGCCCTGGCGCTGAGCGCCTGCAACGAATCCCAGGACAAGCCCCCGCAGGCCGCCAGCGTGCCGCTGCCGCCTGCCACCGAAAGCGCCCAGCCCGTCGCCACGCCCGTGGCCTATGTGCCGCCGTCGGCCGAGACGCTCTACCAGATGGTGGCGCCCATTGCGCTGTACCCCGACAAGCTCGTGGCCCAGGTGCTGGCCGCCTCCACCTATCCCGACCAGGTCGGCGCCGCCGAGGTCTGGCTGGGGCAGAACCCGGGCCTCAAGCCCCAGGAGCTGCAGGACGCCGTCAACGGCCAGGACTGGGACCCGTCGGTCAAGTCCCTGGCCCAGTTTCCCAACGTGCTGGCGCAGCTGTCTTCCAACATTCCCTGGACCACGGCCCTGGGCAGGGCCTACTACAACGATCCGGCCGACGTGATGAACGCCATCCAGGTGATGCGCCAGCGCGCCTACAAGGCCGGTACGCTCAAGGACTCCAGCCGGCTCAAGGTGGCCGTGGCCGCGGCCGACGCCCCGCCGCGCGATCCCCAGCCAGCGCCCCAGGACATGGGCGAGCCCCTGTCGTCCATGCTGCCGGTGCCGGTGATCGATGCGCCCTCGCAGTTCATCGAGATCACTCCCGCCCAGCCCGACACCGTCTATGTGCCGCAGTACGACCCGGGTGTGGTGTATGGCGAGCCGCTGCCGGTGTATGGCGGCTACCGCCCCATCGTGGCGCCGCAGCCCGTCTACGTGGGCAGTTCGGCCGCGCCCGTGGTGGCGGGGCTGATCGGCTTTGGCGCAGGCGTGATCCTCGCCGAGTCCGTGGACCGTCGCCCCTGGGGCTGGAACTCCTGGGGCATGCGCTGGGGCGAGCCCGGCTACCGCTGGCACCGCAACGAGCCGCCGCCACCGCCCTCGCGCCGGCCAGCCGTGATCTACAACAACAACACCTATGTGACGCGCTCGACCACGGTGGTGCAGAACATCCGCAACACGCAGATCAACAACGGTGGCAACGTCACCCACATCGCGAACAACCCGCACTTCGAGCCCCGCCCTGCCGGCAACCCGCCCAACCCGCCACAGGGCGGCGATCCGCGCCCGGGCGGCATGGCCGCGGCGGCCCTGGCCGGCGCCGCCGGCATGGCAGGCGCGGCCGCCGCAGCGCATGGCGGCATGCCGCAGCGGCTGGGCCTGAGGCCACCGCAGGGCGGCCCGCCGGCGTCTTCCCAAGGCATGCTGCCGCCCGGCGCCACGCAAGGATCTGCCCGGCATGACGGCGCCGATCGCGGCCGCCCGGGCCTGCGGCCCGATGACCGGCCGCAGGCAGCGTTGCAGCCCAGGATGAACCCGGTGCCGGCCTCGCAGCCGGGCCAGTTCGGCAAGTGGCCGCAGGCTCCGCATTCGACCCAGGCTGCAGGGGTGCAGCGCCCGCCAGCCGCCCTGCCCGCTGCCGCCATGCCGGGCGAGCGGGGCCGCGATTCCCGCGTGCCTTCGTGGTCGTCTGCCGCCGCGCAGCAGGGCATGCGGCAGCAGGACCGGCAGGACCGCGACCGTTCCATGGCCGATGCCGCGCGCATGCGCCAGCAGCAGCAACAGCAGATGGAGATGCAGACCGCCCGCCTGCGCGGCGAGGAGCAGTCGCGGCAGCAACGGCAGCAACAACAGGCCCAGCGCCAGGCACAGATGCAGATGCAGGTGCAGGCCAGGGACCAGGCCCGCGAACAGGCGCAGATGCAGGCCCGTCAGCAGCAGTTGCAGCAACAACAGCAACAGCAACAAGCCCGTGCGCAGGAGCAGATGCAGGCCAGAATGCAGGCCCAACAACAGGCGCAGCAGCAAGCGCAACGACAGGCCCAGATGCAGGAGCGTCAGGCGCAGCAGCAACGCATGCAGCTCCAGCAGGCACAGCAGGCCCAGGCGCGCGCCCAGCAGCAGCAGGCCCGCGCGCAGCAGGAGCAGCGCCAACAGCAGCAGCGCATGGCCAACGCATCCCGCCCGCAGGAACGGCGCGGCGGACGTGACGAACGCCGGGACCGCTGAACGGCCCGGCAGAGGTTTGGCTTGGCGCACGCTTGGCGGACAATGGGGCGATCGATAACGGCCCCATGCCGGCGCCAAGCCCGCCGCTTCATCCATGCAGATACCGACGACGAATCCCCGCTCCCGCCGACTGTTCGTGCAATCCCTGTGCGCCTCGGGCGCGGGCCTGATCCTTCCCTCCTGGGCCGCCAAGGCCGCAGCGCCCTCCAGCGAATCCCCCTGGCCCCATGACAGCCGCGTGCCCGGCGGCGTGGCCCGCCTGTCGCTGGGGCCCGCATCCCAGCGGCCCCAGGTACTGGCCGGCGACGTGCCCGTGCTGGTGGTGGGCGACATGATCGAATGGACGGCCGTGGTCGGCATTGCGCTGTCGGCCGCACCTGGCACCCACAGCGTGACCGTGAAGGGCGAAGGCGCAGCGCGCTCCCTGGCCTACGAGGTGCGTGACAAGAAGTACACCGAGCAGCGCCTGAAGGTCTCGCCCAAGACCGTGGACCTGTCGCCCGAGGACGATGCGCGCTACCAGCGTGAGCGCGCCCACCAGCAGACCATCATGGCGCTGTTCACCGAGCCGCCCGCACGCCCCGGCGACCTGCGCATGCGCCAGCCCGTGCCGGGCCGGCGCAGCAGCAGCTTCGGCCTGCGCCGCGTGTTCAACGGCCAGCCGCGCAATCCGCACAGCGGCATGGACATCGCGGCAGCCACCGGCACCAACGTCGTCGCGCCGCTGCCGGGCAAGGTGGTGGACGTGGGCGACTATTTCTTCAACGGCGGCACCGTGTGGCTGGACCACGGCGGCGGCCTGCTGAGCATGTACTGCCACCTGAGCAGCGTGCAGTGCAAGCTGGGCGATCAGTTGGACACGGGAGAGGCCTTCTGCAAGGTCGGCGCCACGGGCCGCGTCACCGGCCCGCACCTGCACTGGGGCGTGATGCTCAACCGCAGCATGGTGGACCCGGCGCTGTTCCTGGCGGCGTGAACGGGGCTGTGGCGCCCGCCGGCGTCAGTGGTCGGCCGAGGGAATCGTGTTCTGCGGCGCCACCGGCGTGGGCACGGCGATGGAGTCGCGGTCCTGCGCCAGGTAGCGCGAGACCAGCTCGAAGAAGCTGTCGTAGAAGCCGCTCTTGGCAATCGTCTCGCTGCCCACCTTGACCATGGAGTCGCTGCCCGAGGAGAACGGCAGCGACACGGACCCCAGCGCACCCACGCCCAGGCTGGCCGAGTTGGCGCTCTTCTTCAGGGTATAGCGGTCCTGCAGCGCCGTGACAAAGCCGATGCTGACCTGGCCGTCGGCGGTCTCCGGCACGCAGACCACGCGGATGTTCATCTGCAGGTTCAGCTCCGGGTCGGGCTGGAAGCTCTTGCTGCCTTCTATGAGTTCGGCCGTGCGCGCCATGGCGATGTAGCCCTGGCTCAGCAGCGCGCGGCGCGCGGCCTCGCAGGTCTGGGCCGGCGAGGCATCGAACATGCGCGAGAAGGTCTCGGTGGAGCCGAAGCTCTCCTGCACCGGCACATGCTGGGGAATCGTCGAGCCGCAGCCCGCCAGCACCATGATGACGGCCAAAGCCCCTGCGCAGCGCATGCCACGCACCCTGTTTGCTGCACTCCAACGTCGATACACGAACCTGCTCCTTGCTCCGGTGCCGCTGCCTGCGGATGGCATGGCGGCTGGCCGCCTATTCTCACCCGAGCGCAATGCAATGGCCGGCAACTTTGCAGCAATCGGTTTTTCCGTCTGCATCAAATAGATGCAAACGAATGTGAATAGCGCCCCGTTCTGACAAGCGCCGCCGCGCATCTGCGTTATGGTGCCCCGGTTCGGCCAGGGCCGGTGCGGCTCATGCCGCACCCGGGCTGCCCAAGCCTGCCGCCGCTGCGCCTGTACCTGTACCCATCAACCAAGGAACTCAACATGAAGCCAAGCTGGACCTGGTGCCTGCCCGTGATCGTCACCATGGGGCTCGGCGCCTGCAGCCATATCGACAAGGGCGGCAACGCCGAAGACGGCGCCAAGCCCCAGGTGTCGGCTCCTGCCGGCCCGCCCGGTGACGCCCAATCGCTGACCGCCTACCACTGGAGTCTTCGCCAGGCCTTCACGCCCCAGGGCACCGAAGACCAGAGCTGGTTCCTGACGGCCGCCTCGCGCAAGCGGCCCCTGCAACTGGAGTTCGCCGACCAGCGCCTGGCCGTCAAGAACCTGTGCAACGTGGTGACCACGGGCTACCGCACCGAAGGCAACCGCATCGCCACCCAGCGCGCCGCCAGCACGCTGATGGCCTGCGATGACGACCAATTGATGGCGCTGGAGCAAAAGGTGGCCCGCATCCTGCCCACGGCCAAGCAATGGTCCGTGCAACTGGGCGAAGGCAAGCAGCCTGCGCGCCTGACGCTCACCTTCATCGACGGCACGCGCTGGCAGCTCGACGGCTCGCCCACGGCCCAGACCCAGTACGGCAGCGCAGGCGAACGCATCTTCCTGGAAGTGGCGCCCCAGCGCACGGCCTGCAACCACCCGCTGATCAAGGACTTCCAGTGCCTGCGCGTGCGCGAGATCCGCTACGGCGACAACGGCGTGAAGACCTCCACCGGCGAGTGGGAGAACTTCTACAGCGAGATCGAGGGCTACAAGCACGAGCCCGGCATCCGCAACGTGCTGCGCATCCAGCGCTACAAGCGCCAGAACGTGCCGGCCGACGCATCGGCCTACGCCTATGTGCTGGACATGGTGGTCGAGAGCGAGCGCGTGGGCCGCTGAGCGCGCCTGCTGCCCCACAGCCCTGAAGGCCTGCACTGCGCAGGCCTTTTTTGTGGGCTGCGCCTCACAGCACCGGACTGAGCATCGCCAGCAGGTTGTTCCAGATGCGCCGGCCCCAGGGCCAGGCGTGGACCTGGGCGGCGGTGATGCGGTCGGACTGGCGGATGTAGTCGGCCTGGCGCCGGCGGATGGCCTGGGTCACGGCCTCGTCCTGCAGCAGCACATTGTTCTCGAAGTTCAGGTCGAAGCTGCGCAGGTCCAGGTTGGTGGAGCCCAGCAAAGCCACCTGCCCGTCCACGCACAGGGTCTTGGCATGCAGCAGGCCGGGGCGGAATTCATGGAGCATGACGCCGGCACGCAGCAGGTAGCGGTAGGTGCTGCGGCTGGCCGCGCCCACGATCCACGAATCGTTGCGCGCGGGCAGGATGAGACTGACCTGCACGCCGCGCCAGGCGGCGGCGCACAGGGCCTCGAGCACCGTGGCGTCGGGAATGAAGTAAGGGGTGGAGATCACGACCTCGCGCCGTGCGCTGGCCAGCAGCGTGGACACGAGCTGCGAGGTGGAGCGGGGCCGCTCGGCCGGGCCTTCGGCAATGACGACGGCGGCAAAGCCGCCTGCAGGCCGCTCGGGCAGACCGTTTGCGGACCGGACAGCCAACGGCATGGGAGGAATCTGGGCGACGCTGCGTGCCTGCGCCCAGTCGCTGGCGAACACCTGCTGCATCTGCGCCACCACCGGACCCTGCATGCGCAGCATGACATCGACCCAGGGCGCATAGCGGGCCTTGACGGCAAAGGCTTCATCCGCGCAGTTCTGGCTGCCGCAGTAGGTGATGCGCTGGTCGATCACGGTGATCTTGCGGTGGTTGCGCAGGTCCAGGCGGCTGGTGAACATCACGCGGATCGGATGGCTGGTGGGCAGGGCCACGGCCAGCTGCACGCCCGCCTGGGCCATCTGCTGCCAGAGGTCGGTGCGCAGCAGCGCGCGCGAGCCCAGGCCGTCCACCATGGCGCGGCAGACCACGCCACGCCGTGCCGCGCGCACCAGCGCCTGGGCCACGGCCGTGCCCGTGTGATCAGCCAGCCAGATGTAGTACAGCACGTTGATTTCATGCTGGGCGGCGTCCATGTCGGCCAGCATGCGGGCGCGGGCCTCAGCGCCATCGGCCATGAGCTGCGCGGTGTGGCCCGGCTGTGCGGCAAAGCGGTTGATGGAGGCCGCATAGCCGAAGGCAGCCTGCCACTGCGGGGCGATGCCCGCTATCGGCACGGCGGCGCCGTGGTCCATGGCAGCGCCTGCCGCGAAGTCCTGCACCTTGCGGTACCGGGCCCGGCCGCGGCGGCGCAGCGTGACTTCGCCAAACAGGTAGTACAGCGCGCAACTGACGTAGGGCAGCAGCACGATGACGGTGAGCCAGCCCATGCGAACGTCGGGGCGCACATCGTCACGCAAAAGGATGCGCAGGCCGAAACCCGCGATGAGCAGCAGATGCAATGCGATAAGCAGCCAGGTCATGCGGCCAGCATAGCGGCGGCATTGCGGACCTGTTTCTCAGGCGCGCAATGTTTCACGGGGGCACGGGCCTTGATCTGCGGCGGGCGGCTACCCCCCCGGCCATGGATACAGGAACAGAATTCCACGAAAAACCTGAATCATGACGAAAGTACACGCACACATCCCACGGAACTTTTCCGTTGGATGAAGAAAATGACGATGGCGTGACGGTTATGCCCAGCGACTGTGGGCCTGCCTGTGGACAAGCTTCGGGACAACCCGTGTTTGCGGCGCCAGCCTTGGCTTTGCCGGTGGCGCTCAAAAAACAGGCATGTTGCGCCGCCGCCGCAATGTTTCACGCAGCACCGGCAGGGTTCTCAGCGAAAGCGGAAACGGCCTTCGACGAACATGGAGGACCGGTGGCCGCCCTCGCTGGCCGGATCGGCAAAGGACCAGAAGGCCTGCACCGTTCCCTGCGCCGTGTCTATGACTTGGCTGACGGTGAAACCGGTTTTCTCGATCCAGTTGAGGAAGTGCAGGCTGTCGCTGACCTGCAGGTAGCTGAGCCGTTCGCAGCCGTCGGACACATGGCCCAGGGAATCGACCACATGCCAGACCATCTGGCCCTGCGGCGTGTACCGCACATCAGCCTTGCTATCGGGGAAATCGATGACCGCTTCGCGCCCGATCAAGGTGCCGGCGTATTGCATGGACAACATGGACATGGTGTGTTGCTCCTCTGATGCGGGGTTCTGGCCTGACCCGTGATGGCATGTTCACGCGCCGCGTCCCCGGTGTTTGTGGGAGCAGGCCGCATGCCTTCGTCGGCAGCATGGCGCAGGCGGTCCGGCCTGCAGGGCGGCGGCATTTCGCAGATACTGCGCGTGCTCTGCCACGGACTTCCGATCTTGCCCTCCTCCCCGCTTCCCCCCTCTTCGGCCGACAGCCCCGCCGCCGGCCTGCGCAACAGCGCCTTCGTCCCTTTCGTCATGGCGCGCATGCTGTCCATGTTCGCCCAGCAGATGCAGGCCGTGGTCGTCGCCTGGCAGGTCTACGACCTGACGCGCGACCCCATGTCCCTGGCCTATGTGGGACTGGCCCAGTTCCTGCCCATGCTGGCGCTGCTGATTCCGGCAGGCGACCTCAGCGACCGCATGAGCCGCAAGCGCCTGCTGTCGGGCAGCTGGGCCGTGGCGGCGCTGTGCTCCCTGCTGCTGCTGTGGCTGTCCTGGCACGAGGGCGCTGCCGCGCACGATGTGCACTGGATCTACGCCGTGCTGGTGCTGTTCGGCTGTAGCCGCGCCTTCACGGGGCCGGCCCTGCAAAGCCTGCTGCCGCAGATCGTGCCGCGCGAGCAGCTGGCCCAGGCGCTGGCCACCAACAGCATGCTGATGCGCACGGCCGCCATCGCGGCGCCCGTGCTGGGCGGCCTGCTCTACGCCTGGGGCGGCGCCGTGCTGACCTATGCGGTCTGCGGCGTGTCCCTGGTGCTGGCCGTGCTGCTGCTGGGCACGGTGCCCGTGCGCTATGCCGAAGCCATGGCGCCGGCCGGCGGCTCGCTGTGGCTGCGCTTTGGCGAAGGCATCCACTTCATCCGCACGCGCCCCATCATCCTGGGCACGATTTCGCTGGACCTGTTCGCCGTGCTGCTGGGCGGCGTGGTGGCCCTGCTGCCCGTGTACGCGCACGAGGTGCTCAAGGTCGGGCCCGAAGGCCTGGGCCTGCTGCGCTCGTCCATGACCGTGGGCGAGGTGGCCATGGGCCTGTGGCTGTCGGCCCGCCCCATACAGCGCCATGTGGGCCGCGTGATGTTCGCCGCCGTGGCCATCTTCGGCGTTGCCAACCTGGTGTTTGCGCTGTCGCACTGGTTCTGGCTGTCCATGGCCGCCCTGATGCTGGCTGGCGCGGCCGACATGGTGAGCGTGTACATCCGCTCGGCCCTGGTGCAGTTTTCCACGCCCGACTCCATGCGCGGGCGCGTGAACGCGGTGAACATGCTGTTCATCGGCTCGTCCAACGAACTGGGCGAGTTCCGTGCCGGCACCAGCGCCGCCTGGCTGGGCGCGGTGCCCGCCGCCGTGGTGGGCAGCCTGTGCACACTGGGCGTGGTCGGCAGCTGGATGACCCTGTTCAAGCCGCTGCGCGACGTGGACCGGCTGGAAGACGCGGCCCGCGTGGGCCAGGGCTAAAGCAGCTCGGCCCGCAGCTGCTGCGCAGTTTTGGGCGACAGCAGGCCGGGCGCCACGTCAAAGACGGTCCTGCAGCCCGTCTGCCCCGATTGCTGCAGCCGGTGCACGGCGCGCGCGTAGGCCACGAGCACGCTGGCCGTGAACTCCGGGTTGCTGTCCAGCTGCAGCCGGTATTCGATGGAATGGCGCAGCCCATCGGAGCTGCTGCCGCTGCGGATGACGAAGCCGCCATGCGGCATGGCCGCATGGTCACGGGCCAGCTCCTGCGCGCTGATGAAGTGCACCGTGGTGTCGTACTCGTCGAAGTAATGCGGCATGCCGGTGATGGCCTGGCGCACGCCGTCGGCATCGGCCCCATGCTCCAGCACCACAAAGCACTCGCGCCGGTGCCGCTCGCGCGCAGACAGTTCGGGCCGCACGCCGCTGCGCACGCGCTGCACGGCCTCGTCCACGGGAATGGTGTACTGCACGCCGCCGGCCACGCCGGGAATGCGGCGGATGGCGTCGGAGTGCCCCTGGCTCAGGCCCTTGCCCCAGAAGGTGTAGGTGGCGCCATCGGGCAGCAGGGCCTCGCCCATGAGGCGCTGCAGGGAGAACATGCCCGGGTCCCAGCCGGCCGAGATCAGCGCCGTGGTGCCCGCCGCGCGGGCCGCCGCGTCGACCAGCTCGAAATGCCCGGGAATGCGCGCATGCGTGTCAAAGCTGTCCACCAGGCTGAAATGTGCGGCCAGCGCGGGGGACTGCTGCGGCAGGTCGTCCTTGGAGCCGCCGCACAGCACCAGCACGTCGATGCCTGCGCGATGGGCCAGCAGGCTGTCCATGTCGTGCACGGGCGTGCCGGGCTGCAGCGGACGCAGCTGCGCCGGATCGCGGCGGGTGTAGATGCCGGCCAGCACCATGTCGGGGTTGCGGGCAATGGCCGCCTCCACGCCACGGCCCAGGTTGCCGTGGCCGACGATGGCGATGCGGATGGGAGCGGTGCTGCGATGGTCCATGCGGTGCGGTGCCTTTGCGATGAGGTTCAAAAACTGCGGCTCGAAAATGAGGTTCATGCGCCAGCGCAGAACCAGGCGCGATCTTGCATCGCCACGGAGCCGCCAGTCGTGCACTGCCGGGCAGCACTGCGTTGCCCTGCGCGGGGGTACTGAGCGGCGATGTTGGGCAGGGGCATTGGGAGTGGGTCGAGGGCCGTGGTGGACAGCAGCGCCTACACTCACGCCCTCATGTCCCAGCCCTCATCCCCCATCGCCCAGCCGCTGCCCTCGGAGTGCGGCGACGCACCGCTGCACATCCTCTGGCGCGACGAGCACCTGGTGGCGGTCTACAAGCCCGCAGGCTGGCTGGTGCACCGCACGGGACTGGACGCGCACGAGACGCGCTTCGTGCTGCAGACCTTGCGCGACCAGCTGGGCTGCCATGTGCACCCTGCGCACCGGCTGGACAAGGGCACCTGCGGCGTGCTGGTGATGGCCCTGCATGCCCAGGCCGCGCAGCGGCTGGGCCAGGCGTTTGCCGGGCAGCAAGTGCGCAAGCAATACCTGGCGCTGGTGCGCGGCTGGCTGCCCGATGCGGTGGAGGTGGACCACGCGCTCCGACCCGACGATGCGCCCGAGGACGCGCCAGCCCAGCCCGCACGGACTGCGCTGCGCTGCCTGGCGCGCCTGGAATGGCCCGAGGCCTTTGATCCGCGCCATGCGGCCACGCGGATCTCGCTGGTCCAGGCGCTGCCTGCCACGGGCCGCCGCCACCAGATACGCCGCCATCTCAAGCATGTGGCCCATCCCATCATTGGCGACGCCACGCACGGCAAGGGGCCGCTGAACCGCTGGTGGGCCGAGCGCCTGGGCCTGCAGCGGCTGTGGCTGCATGCCCATGCGCTGGAGCTGGCGCACCCGATGACGGGCGAGCCGCTGCGCTTCGAGGCCGACTGGAGCCGGCTGGGCCATGTGCCCGATGTGCAGCACTGGCGCGCGCTGTGCGCCCTGCCCGGCTGGCAGGCCTGTGCGGGCCTGCCGGCGACGGCCGGGCTGGATCAGGCAGCTTCGGCAGGCGCGCCCGTTTCAGGCTGCTCCATCAGCGGCGCGGCCACGTAGGCGTAGTCGGCCGAGGCATCGGCCTTGAGCACGCCCGACAGCAGCTCCACCAGGCGCTCGTTGCCCATCTTGAAGCCGCAGGCCTGGGCATGGCCGCCGCCGCCGAAGCTTTCGGCCAGCGCAATGCAGTTGAACTCCGAGCGCGATCGCAGCCCGACCTTCACCCCCTTGGTGCTGGCATGCCACATCAGCGCGAAGCTGCCGCTCTGGCGCGCCAGCAGGTCGCCGACCTGGCTGTGGAACATGCCGGGGCAGTTGACCATCAGGCCCTGCATGCCGTTGAAGACCAGGGGCTGGGCGGACTCGGAAATGTCGGCGCACAGCTTCTGGAATTTCTCGTCCATGGCGCCGCCGCGTGCCATGAAGGCAGCTTCCTGCTCGGGCGTGAAGGCCGCGATCTCGGCCCAGCGCTCGAAGCTGCGCGGCTCCATGTCCAGCGCCGCGAGAAAGCCCGCGCTCTCGGCGAATTCCCACTTCCAGATGTCGCGGTCCTCGATGAAGCGGATCAGGCCCGGCACGGGCTTGTCGGCCTGGAAGAACTCCCAGGCCAGGCGCGCGCCAGACTTGTTCATGTCGAAGTGCACGACGCCGCAGCGGCACTGGTAGCCGGTGAGCTTTTCGGCAGCGCTCTTGTGGTGGTCCAGCACCACGAGCTTGGACACGCGCGACTCGATCTCGGCCATCAGCTCGGGCTCGAAGGCGAAGTCCAGCACGTAGACCGCGCGGCCGGCCAGCTCGCCCAGGTCGTCGGCCGTCTGGATCTCGCCATGGTCCAGCCCGCGGAATTCGGCCTGCCCGCCGTAGAACAGCCAGGCCGCCAGCGCCGCGCCATAGCCGTCCGGGCAGCGGCGGCCGTGGTACAGGATCAGGGGCTGGGGATCGTCATGCTCGGGACGCACGAACAATTGCAGGGGCAGGATGGTGTTTTTCATGATGGGGGCGATTGTCGGTCCTGGCGCCATTCCCCTGCATCTGCGCCAACTCCCGGGCCAGGGCATTGCGCGGGCAGCTATCAAAGAACGTAGCGCAAAGCCTCGGCAGCACAAGGCCTATCGGCGCGGCAGACGGCATAGGCAAACCCCAGGACCTATCATGTCCGCCTTGTCATTGAATTGCTGCGACCGCCTGCGGACCCGCTTGGCGTGCAGGCCGTCGCGGCCCCTGTATGCGATCCACACCCGACATCACCCCCCATCTCGGCTCCCTGCTGAAGTTCCGCCACGACCTGCATGCCCACCCCGAGCTGCGCTACGAGGAGCACCGCACCGGCGACAAGGTGGCGGCCTATCTCCAGGCGCTGGGGCTGCAGGTGCACCGCGGGCTGGGCCGGACCGGCGTGGTGGCAAGCATCCACGGCCGGGGGCACAGCGCCGCCAACCCGGGCCGCAGCCTCGGCATCCGTGCCGACATGGATGCGCTGCCGGTGACGGAACTCAATGCCTTCGGCCACGCCAGCCAGAACCCGGGCTGCATGCATGCCTGCGGCCATGACGGCCATACCACCATGCTGCTGGGTGCGGCCACGCTGCTGGCGCAGCAGCCCGATTTCGATGGCACGGTGCACCTGATCTTCCAGCCCGCCGAGGAAGGCGGCGCAGGCGCCAAGGCCATGATGGACGATGGCCTGTTCGAGCGATTCCCCTGCGAGGCCGTGTTCGCGCTGCACAACTGGCCTGCCCTGCCTGCCGGCGAAATGGCGGTGCGCGTGGGGCCCATCATGGCGTCCACGCTGCGTTTCGAGATCCGCGTGCACGGCAAGGGCGGGCACGCTGCCATGCCCCACACCACGCTGGACCCGATTCCCGTGGCCTGCGCCATCGTCGGCCAGCTGCAGACCCTGGTGTCGCGCAGCACCGATCCGCTGGACAGCGCCGTGCTCACCGTGGGCAAGATCACCAGCGGCACGGTGGAGAACATCATTCCCGACGAGGCCAGCATCTTCGGCACGGTGCGCGCCCTCAGGACCGAGACGCAGCAGATGTTCATCGAAGGCATGCAGCGCATCAGCGAGCATGTGGCGGCCGCCCATCTGTGCCGCGCCGAGTTCATCCTCAAGCCCGGCTACCCCAACACCACCAACCACGCGCACGAGGCCCGCTTCATGGCCGATGTGATGCGCGAGGCGGTGGGCGAGGACCGCACCCACGCCGACATCCTGCCGGCCATGACGGCCGAGGACTTCGGCTTCATGCTCGAGGCCGTGCCCGGCGCCTATGGCTGGATAGGCAACGGTCCCGCCACGGGCCAGCCCGGCGTGGGCCTGCACAATCCCGGCTACGACTTCAACGACGACAACCTCGGACGTGGCGCACGCTTTTGGGATCTGCTGGCGCGCCGCTGGCTGGAGCAGCCCGCCAACCAGGCCAGGGACTGAGACAGGCCGCGCCAGGGCCGCGACCCTGGCGTGCCTACGGCCTCAGACGCCGGCCGCCCCCACTTGAAGATCCACCCACTCGGCGGCAGGCAGCGGCCGGCCGTAGTGGTAGCCCTGGAACAGCACATCCTGGTTCCAGGCACGCAGGGTGCCGGCCTGCTCCTCGGTCTCCACGCCTTCGGCCACCACGCGCAGGTGCAGGCGACGGGCCATGAGCAAAATGGCCTCGACCATGGCGGCATTGCCGGGCGAGGCATGGCAGTCCTGCACAAAGGACTTGTCGATCTTGAGTTCACGGAACGGCAGCCGCTGCAGATAGGCCAGCGATGAATAGCCGGTGCCGAAGTCGTCCAGCCCCATCTCCACGCCCAGCAGCTGCAGCTCGGTCATGCGCTCGCGCGCCTCGTCCACGTCGCGCATGACCACGCTTTCCGTGACCTCCAGCGTCAGCCGGCGCGGGTCGGCGCCGGTGGTGGCCAGGATGCGCTTGAGCTTGTTCACCACATCGGGCTGGCGGAACTGCCGCCAGCTGACGTTGACCGACAGCCGCCAGCCGTGCTGCACGAATTCGGGCCGCACCAGCATGCGGCAGGCCTGCTCCAGCATCCAGTCTCCCAGCTGCACGATCAGGTCCGACTCCTCTGCCACGGCAATGAAGTCGCCGGGCTCGACCATGCCCAGGCGCGGATGGTTCCAGCGCACCAGCACCTCGGCGCCCACGCAGCGCCCCATGCGGTCCACCTGGGACTGCAGGTAGGGCTGCAGCTCGCCGGCAGGGATGGCGCGGCGCAGGTCCTTTTCGATGCGAAAGCGCTTGCCCACGGCCTCGGCCATGTCGGGCTGGAAGATGACGACCTGGCCCAGACCGGCCTGCTTGGCCTGGTGCAGGGCCACGCCGGCGCGGCGCAGCACGTCATGGCCGCCGCTGTCGGTGCGCGAGGCAGCAAAGCTGGCCGCGCCAATGCTGCAGCTGGCCTGCACTTCCTCGCCAGTTTCCTCCAGCCATAGCGGCCGCTCCAGCGCGTCCTGCAGTACCTGGGCCAGGGCGCGCATGTGCTGGTCGACCTCGGCGGCCTCGTGGCCTGCCTTCTCCAGCAGCACGGCGAATTCGTCGGCGCCCATGCGGGCCAGCAGCACGCCGTCGGGCAGGGCATCGGCCAGGCGCAGCGCCAGCGCGCCCAGCAGCGCGTCGCCGCGCACCGTGCCGCGCACATCGTTGAAGGCCGTGAAGCGGTCCATGTCCAGCAGCAGCAGGCCGTGGCGCGGCTCGCCCCCCTTGCCGCCCTCGCGGAACTCGCGCGCCAGCGCGCGCAGCCGCTGGGTCAGCGACAGGCGGTTGGGCAGGCCGGTGAGCGCATCGAAATGCGCCAGCGCATGGATCTGGCGCTCCGCGCGCATGCGCTCGGACAGGTCCTGCTTGAGTTCCACGTAGTTGACGATGCTGCCGTCCGAGGCCCGTATCGGCGCCACGAGCACGGCCTCGGGCAGGTCCTCGCCCTGGCGCGTGCGGTTGGTCATCTGGCCACGCCACAGCGCGCCCCGGCCCAGCTGGTGCAGCGCCTCTTCCCAGGCCGGAGCATCCAGCCCCATGGTGGAGTAGCGGTGCGTGGGCTGGCCCAGGACTTCGTTGCGCGCAAAGCCCGTGCGCTGCAAAAAGGCCTCGTTCACATAGACGATGTTCTGGTGCACGTCGGTGATGACGATGCTCTCGGGGTTCTGCTCCACGGCGCGGTAGAACTTGCGCAGATCGTCCTGGTGCTGCTCCAGCGCGCCCAGTGTGTCCTGCAGCTCCTGGGCGCGGCGGATCAGGCTGCGCCGCGCCATCAGCGTGACCGTGCCCGTCAGCCCCAGCATGCCCACGAAGTAGAGCATGGAGAACACGGGCGAGGTCTCGCGCTGGCCGATCCAGTCAACGCCTTCCCGGCCCGCCACCCAGAAACCGGCCATGGTCAGCACGGACAGGACCAGCATGACCAGCGTGGTGCGCACGCCCAGCACCCAGGCGCACATGACCAGCAGGGCAGGAAAGGCCAGCACCGAGCCGCTTTGCACGCCGCCCGTGGCGGCCACCACGGTCACGGCCGCCGTCCAGGTGCCCCAGACAAGCACATTGGAGGCCAGCCGCCAGTGCCGGCGCCAGCCCAGCAGCACGGCACCGAAGCTCACGCCTGCGGCAACCAGGTTCAGCCGCACGCTGAGCCAGGGAACGGGGTCCTGCATCAGCAGCGCCATGGCCAGCATCACGGTGAGGCTGGTGATCCATATGCTGCCCACCAGGACCACCCTGCGCAGGGACAAATGGGTTTCCGCCTCGACTCGATGACGCCGCATGAAAAAGCCCCAACAGAGAAAGAACACTCAACATGCTAGCGGTCGGCGCCGCCTGCGGCTGTGGTGGTTGTGCCACCGCCCCGGTCGGACGCGCTCTTGCACCAAACAGGGTATGCGGGCGCCGGTTCAGGGCGCGCTTTTGCGCTCGCGCGGCGGCCGCTTGCGCGCCTTGACGGCGTCCTTGCGCGCCTGGCGCTCGGCATCGCGCTGCTGGCCCACGGCCAGCCATTGCGCGTACTCCTCGGGCGTCTCCAGCGTGATGCGGCCCAGGACCGCTGCGCGGAAATCCGTGAGCACCAGCTCGGCCGCCTTTTGCACATTGACACGTCCGCCGCCCATCATGGCGCCGCGGCGCCGGCCGATGGCGTCCAGCAGCTCGTCGTCGTGCAGGGCGGCGATGCGTTCGTTATCCAGGCCCAGCTTGTAGCGCGCCTCCAGCATGTCCGCGTAGTTCTTCTGCAGATAGCCCAGCAGCTCCAGCGCCACCAGTTCCTCGTCATAGGCGTTGCGGCCCACGGCGCCGCTGGCGGCCAGGTTGTAGCCGCTTTGCTCGACGATGATGCGCGGCCACAGCATGCCGGGCGTGTCCCAGAGGTAGAAGTCGTCGGCCAGCACGATGCGCTGCTCCAGCTTGGTGATGCCGGCCTCGTCCCCCGTCTTGGCCTGCCGCTTGCCGCTCATGGAGTTGATCAGCGTGGACTTGCCCACGTTGGGGATGCCGCAGATCAGCACGCGCATGGGCTTGGCCATGCCGCCACGGTTCGGCGCCAGCAGCTTGCAGGCCTCGATCAGCCGGCGCGTGGGCGCGGGCTCGGAGGCGTCCAGCGCAATGGCGCGCGTGTCGCTCTGGGCGTTGTACCAGTCCAGCCACAGCGGCGTGCGCGCGGCATCGGCCAGGTCCTGCTTGTTGAGCACCTGCAGGCGCGGCTTGTGGCCCGTCAACTCCTGCAGCAGCGGGTTGCTGCTCGACCCCGGCAGGCGCGCATCCAGCACTTCGATGACCACATCGATTTCCTTGACGCGCTCGGTGATCACCTTGCGCGTGAGATTCATGTGACCGGGGAACCACTGTATGGCCATGGGATTACTTTCTGGGAAACGGGGGGACTGGCAGGGGCGCAAGGATAATTCATGGCTTGCGCAGACAGGATGCAACAACGCGCGGCGCCCCGGCGCAACCCGCAGACTTCCATTTTTTCTTGCGCAAACCGCAATTGTCCCCCGCTTTTACGCCCAGCCTCACTGCCCATGTCCTTGCCCGATACCCCCTCGTCCCGCTCCGCCTCGCGCAAGGCAGACATCGAACTGCTGATCAAGGGCGTGACCTGCGCCGTGATCGGGCTGGTGATTCTGCTGGCGCCACAGTTCATGGCGCCCGGGGGCATCGTGCAGATGATGGCCCAGTCGTACCTGGTCGGCTGGTTCGCCCTGCTGCTGGGCACGGCCTTCATCGTGCTGTTTGCGGTGCGCCGCAGCAAGGCGCGGCGCTGAGCATGGTGCAGGGGCCGCTGGAGCAGGCGCTGTCGCAGATCCAGCTGTGGCAGCAGCGCGCCCAGGCCGCAGGCATTGCACTGCGCCCTGTGCCGCCCCAGCCCACGAGCTGCTGCGGCCGCGGCTGCAACGGCTGCGTCTGGGAGGGCTTCTACGACGCCGTGCTGTTCTGGTGCGAGGACGCAGGCCAGGCGCTGGGCGCCGGGCGGGGTTGAAGCGCGCTCAGCGCAGGTTCTCCGGCGCCATGTAGCGCAGGCGCCATTCCTCGAACGACAGCGTGTCCGCGGCCTCGATGTCGCGCTGCTCCTGCACGGACTGCGCCGACCATTGCTCGAAGCGCTGCTGCTGCGCCTGGCTCCAGGGCAGGGCCAGCAGCGAGTCGCAGGCCTGCTCGGACCGGGCCAGCGTGAAGTTCGCAAAGCTGTTGCCGTATGCGCCCGTCAGCTCGCCCAGCACATGGGCCGACGGCGTGCGCTCGGGGTGCTCCAGGCGCTCCAGCGCCTGGGCCAGGGCGGCGCTGTAGTCCTGCGTGCCGTGGGTGCTGTCCAGCGCCTGGGCGTAGGGTCGGCACTGGTCCAGCACTTCATGGGCCCAGTCGCGCAGCGGCACTTCTCGGCCGGCGCGCACCAGCTGCAGGCCCGGCTCGCGGCCGCGCTCGGCCGTCAGGTGCTGGTTGTGCTTGAGTTCCGCGATCTCGTCCGGCGTATCCGGCGGGCTGTCGGCGTTCAGGCAGTGCAGCAGGAACACGTCCAGCATGCGCATGGTGGGCGCGGCAATGCCCACGTCCTCGAAGGGATCGAGGTCCATCAGGCGCACTTCCACATACTCCACGCCGCGCTCGCGCAGCGCGTGCAGCGGGCGCTCGCCGCGGCTGACGGTGCGCTTGGGGCGGATGGTGCCGTAGAACTCGTTTTCGATCTGCAGCAGGCCCGTGCCCAACTGGTTGTAGTCGCCGCCCGGGTTGCGCACTCCCAGCATCTCGTAGGCGGGATAGGGCTGGGTCAGCGCGTCGTACAGCGAATTCGCATAGCCTTCCAGGCCGTTGTAGCTGACGTTGATGCTGGCCTGCGCATCGCTCTGGTAGCCCAGGCGTCCCATGCGCAGCGAGGTGGCGTGGGGCAGGTACAGCGCCTGGCCCGTATTGCCCAGCGGCTGCAGCCGGTGCTCGCGCCCCTCGACGAAACAGGGACACAGCGCGGGCGACGCGCCATACAGGTACAGCAGCACGAAGGCATGGCGCCGGAAATTGCGGATGAGCGAGAAATACTGGTCGCTGGTCACGCCGGGCAGCGACCAGTTGTAGTGGATGCCCGAAATCGTCTGCATGCGCCGGCCATAGCGGTGGCCCAGCCCCATGCGGTACACGCTCTTGGAGCGGCCCGAGTGCGAGGAGCCGTAGCGCGCCAGCGGAATCGTCTCGTCCGTGGGCAGCTGGCAGGGCATGCTGGACGACCACAGCATCTCGCCACCCGCATCGCGCAGGCTGCGCAGCACGAACTGGTGGATCTGCACCAGTTCGTCCAGGCATTCCTGCACGCCCAGCCGCGCGCCGGTGATCAGCTCGATCTGCGATTCGCTGTAGTCGGTGGTGATGTGCGGATGCGTGAGCGCCGAGCCCAGCGCCAGGGGATGCGGCGTCAGTGCCAGGCTGCCGGAAGGCAGCACGCGCAGGCCCTCCTTTTCTATGCCACGGCGTATGCCCTTGAGCCGCTCAGGACCGGGAACCGCCATGGATGCCTGCGATGTTTTCATTCTTGTTTACCGATTCGTTGATGGGCATCGGCCCACACGGAAACCACCAGGATTCCCGGCGGACCCGACCCGGACGCCGAATGATAGAGAAACGGCAGGAAACGCGATGGCGCCTGTCCGCTTAACCACGCGTTTTGGCCTGTTGCCCCGCATGGGATCGCCGCGAGCGAAAGGAATATGTCAGAGTTTCGCCCTCCCGGCCGGCGCTGCCTTGATACCGGGCAAGGGCAGGCCGGCCAGCGGCGAAATCTCTGGCCAGCCCCTGGTCATCGACGGGCTGCAGCCATGGCCTTGCCCACTTCCAGCGTGCCCTGGGCGGCGCCGCTGGCGGGCACCTGTTCGCCGCTGCGGTCCAGCACCTGGGCCAGTTGCGCGGCCAGCTGTTCCGGCACCTGCTCGCCCTGGCCCAGGTAAACGCCTTCGGTCAGCGTGATGAAGGCGGCCTCGAAGCCGCCCGCGCCTGCGCACAGCGTGGTGCGTGTGGGCGCACTTTCGTGGGCCAGCACCAGCATGGCGGGCACCACGGCCTCGGGCTTGAGGGCGGCCAGCACGGCCTCGGGCATCAGGCCTTCCGTCATGCGGGTGGCCGCCGTGGGTGCCAGCGCATTCACATGGATGCCGTGCTTGGCGCCTTCGATGGCCAGGGTCTGCATGAGGCCGACCTGGGCCAGCTTGGCCGCGCCATAGTTGGCCTGGCCGAAGTTGCCGTACAGGCCCGTGGACGAGGTGGTCATCACGATGCGCCCGTAGTTCTGCGCCTGCATGTGCGGCCACACGGCCTTGCAGCAATGCGCGGCGCCCATCAGGTGCACTTCCACCACCAGGCGGAAGTCGTCCATGCCCATCTTGGCAAAGCTCTTGTCGCGCAGGATGCCGGCGTTGTTGACCAGGATGTCCACGCGGCCCCAGGCATCGACGGCCTGCTGCACCATGGCCTGCACGGCCTCGAAATCGGTGACCGATGCACCGTTGGCCAGCGCCTGGCCGCCCGCCGCGCGGATCTCGTCCACCACGGCCTGGGCCGCCGTGGCCGAACCGCCGCTGCCATCGACCGCGCCGCCCAGATCATTGACCAGCACCTTGGCGCCGCGCGCCGCCAGCGCCAGCGCATGCAGGCGCCCCAGGCCGCCGCCGGCCCCCGTCACGATGGCCACGCGGCCTTCAAACTCAATCGCCATGGAGATGCTCCCTTTGTGTCGTTGGATGCCGGTTGCGCCCTCCGGATGGCAGGGCACCGGCCACCCAGCAATGTAGACGGACGCCGGCCGCATTCCGGTTGCCGAAGCGACTGCGGCAGGCCCGCCGGCCTTGTCCCCATCATTTCGTGACAAGCCTGTGGAAAACCATGTGCAGGCTCGGGACTGGCTGGTTAAGTAATTGTTTTGATTAGATTTTTTCGTTTTGCCTATTTTTTAATCAAATCCACAAGTCGTGTGCCCGACTTATCCCGCCTCACCCTGAACAATCTTGTGAACAACTTTCACAGCGGGCGGGATAAGGCACGCAAGTCATTGATTCAGAAGAGAAACAGGAGGATCGCTTAAAAAATAGGCAGAAGACCCCGGATTTTCGGGCCACGTCCCGCTTATCCACCGCGCAACCTGCATGTACGCATTTACCCCCATTCGTACTGGACAAGCATGTGGACAAGCCGCCAAAAATGCCGAATTCGCAGCATAAGTCATTGATTTGACAAACAAGCAAGCCAATTGCTCAAAAAATAGGCAATCAGCAGGCTCTGGAGCCCGTTCAACAGCTTCGAGTCAGGCGTTCACGAGCCCAGGTCAGCCTTGCAAAGACAACAGTGACCCACGCAAACCGATACGAAGCCCCTCCCAGTAAATTTCAGCCATGGCTTGAATCGCTTAGACAATAAAACCATATCCACCGATTGGCAAAATGGCTTCAAGTATATTCCGTTAATTTATCGACAATATGCACTATTATATTTAAAAATTCTCCAGACACTCATTCCACAAAAACAGTTAAGTTCTTTAGAAAATTATTGTAGCTGAACGCCCAGTCACTGAAGCGATTGCTTCAAATAACAGCCCTAGCGGAATCAATAAATCCGAAGCAAAGTCAGGAAAAATGCAGTTAATGTTAGGTTCCGTACCTGAGGACATGAATGGCGCCATCAAGCCGACAATTATCACGACAGATTTGATGCTTTTAGCCACCCATGCACTGCAATTTTCAATTATTCAAATAAAATCACTTGATATTCATTTGATTTTTAAGTGAGCGCGATGTAATTTGCGCATCGTAAACCATACCCGATATGGCTGGCTTATCTTTGAACGCCAATATGGTTAAGACAGGAGCAGGGAATGCCACATAAAATGTTTGCCCCCCGTAAGTTTGAGCAGTTCCCGTGGCTCCATATTTATTTGCATATATATTTACTGACGTGGTTGCAGGGGCTGCGTATACCACTCCACCTCCCTCATCCGCAGAGCCAATTATCACAAAATACTTAAAATCATTCTCTAGCGTCAAATCTGCCGCACGAAGCAATGCCAAATCCGACGCCTGAGTTTTACTTGTATAACCATTGGCTTCAACGGTAATTTTGAAACTATTTTCACTTAATTGGACATCTTTATAACCCCCACCACCCAAATAGCTATATGGCTGATATGGCGTCGCACACCCAGACAAAAGACACACAAAAACAATAGCACTTAGTTTTTTCATATAAATCAAATTAACGTTACGCAAATTTTGCAACAAAATTTATCCAATTCAGTTTATAGCACAAAAGCGATGCACATCCAACCCCGCCTGAGGCCATTACACCTGCACCTTCAAACCGGACCAATGGGGCGACGAGCTAAAGATTGCCAACGCCAGATGCATAGATGTAGAGCCCCACTCTGCATTGACCAAAAGCGATTGCATAAGTAATGCTACAAATCGCAGCATCCACGCATCTACTGAATCAGCGCTCCATTTCTAAAATTTCCTAAGCCATGAAAGAAACTACTTGACTGAACGCCAAGCAAAAGAAGTCAGCGGTGACATGGGAACTATCCGCAGATATGCCAAAATGAAGAAATCAATACTGAAACCCAACATGGCCAGCAAGGCGTAGCGCAGGCCTTGAGAGCCGCCGCACAGTTTACGAAGCACATTGCCGGACGGAATCGCAATGCCTATGAGATTGTCAAAATAGCACCTCAGGTCGCAAATGACAGCTTTTCGCGCAAGCACAAGATGACCGACAAGGTGGCACTGTTGCGAGCCAGAGGGGGTTTTCGGCGATGTCCATTTAACCGATCAGCAGACTCCGCATGAAGTCCTAGACACCCCAGCAGAGCATCACCATGCATCCGCCCGGGACACCACTGTCCATTTCGATGCCTTCGCGCATCAAATCTGGCTGCATAGCCAGGACTTTTATCCGTCCAGCACGATCTCATCTTTGGAATAGAAAATCCACTTGCCAGACTTCGTCGCATGAAGAAATCCCGCATGTTTCAGGAACTCCAGGTGCCGGCGTACCGTCGGCTGGATCATCTGCAGCATCTCTGCAACCACAGTCACACACCGATGGCCTCTATCTCTCCCATTGCTTGATGGGCGAAATGCGCTCCTAGCTCCTTGATACGTTGAAGGATGGGAAGGCGCCGCTCGCCTGCAAGGACCTGGGATTGATCAATGCGGATCGGGTCACAACTCGTCGCATCACCATATATCCAATTGACCATTCGTCACCAAGCCAACTAATACTCAGCCCTAGTCGAGCCCACTCCCCTATAGGCCTCATCACGCGCATGCGCTGCAAGCGCCCCGCAGACGGCACCGGCAACCAGGGGAAAGACATAGACGCCGAGGGATTTGGGAAACGGCGTGCCGGAGGTCGCTGAAAAGCATGCAGCCAGCGCGGCGACACCGCTCACCGCACCCAGCACGGCGCCGAACTCCCTGGTGCTCAGTACCTGGAGCAGGCCCCTCAGAGGCCAGCCGACCACATAGATCATCCCCGCCAAAGCGGCAGGAACAGCACCTATGCCGTAGCCGAACACGACGAGCAGCCAGTTCACCGGCAGGACCGGCGCACCGTCCGCGCCCACAAGCATCACGGTCAGCACGCCCACACCGGGACCGACCAGCAGGAAAACGAGCACAGGCAGGAGGTAGGGCTTGATATGCATGGAGCCAAGCCTAGCGCACCGCTGACCGCTGCCCGGGAGACCCACCTCAACCCGGCCCCTGGTGCCAGACATTGCCTGATATAGGCCCGATACAGAGCCCGATACAGGGTACAAACACCCTTCGCCCCACAGAATTGCAGCCCCCCTTGATAACCATGAGCCAGGATTCCCCCGCCTCCTCCCCTTTTTCCCCGCCCTTCTTCACGGCCCGCCTCACGCCCAGCGGCCTGCAGGTCGATGCCTGGGCCGACCAGCCGCTGTTGCACTCGCTGGAGCAGGGCGGCGTGGACTGGCCCAGTTCCTGCCGCAACGGCACCTGCCGCACCTGCATCGGGCAGCTGGTGTCGGGCAGCGTGCGCTACGAGATCGAATGGCCGGGCGTGACGCGCGAGGAGCGGGCCGAGGGCTGCGTGCTGCCCTGCATCGCCTATCCCGAAGGCGATGTGGTGCTGCAGGACCCCGGCCCCTGAATCCGGCCAAAGCCCGCGCCGCCTGCGGCCGATGGCCGCTGGAATAGAATGTGCGCTTTCGCAAGGTCATTCCGGGTCATGCCGATTGCCGACAGCGGCTGCGCCGCGCCACACGTTCTTTGGAAGCCCACTTCTGACGCCTGCCAGGCCGAGGAAGCCGGCGCGTGTGCCGCGCCCCGTCCGCACGACCCGGCTCCTCCAGAAGGCACTCCATGAACAACTCCACGTCCCCCGTGCCCATCTCGCCGGTGGAAGACATCATTGCCGACATGCGCGCGGGCCGCATGGTCATCCTCGTCGATGAGGAAGACCGCGAGAACGAAGGCGACCTGGTGCTGGCCGCCGACCATGTCACCCCCGAGGCCATCAACTTCATGGCGCGCTTCGGCCGCGGCCTGATCTGCCTGACGCTCACGCGCGAGCGCTGCGAATACCTGAAGCTGCCGCCCATGGCCGCGCGCAACGGTACCGTGTACAGCACGGCCTTCACCGTCTCCATCGAAGCGGCCGAGGGCGTGACCACCGGCATCTCCGCCGCCGACCGCGCCCGTACCGTGCAGGCGGCCGTGGCCAAGGACTCCAAGCCCACGGACCTGGTCCAGCCGGGCCACATCTTCCCGCTGCAGGCCGTCGACGGCGGCGTGCTCATGCGCGCCGGTCACACCGAGGCCGGCTGCGACTTCGCCGCCCTGGCCGGCTGCAGCCCCGCCGCCGTGATCTGCGAGATCATGAAGGACGACGGCACCATGGCCCGCCTGCCCGACCTGCAGCTGTTCGCGGCCGAGCACGGCCTGAAGATCGGCACCATTGCCGACCTGATCCAGTACCGCAGCCGCAACGAAACTCTGCTCAGCAAGGTCGGCGAGCGCCCGCTGCAGACGGCACATGGCGAGTTCATCGCCCATGCCTTCCGCGACCTGCCCAGCCAGTCCGTGCACCTGGCCCTGGTCAAGGGCCAGTGGGATGCCGACACGCCCGTGCCCGTGCGCGTGCATGAGCCGCTGTCCGTGCTGGACGCGCTGGAGACCGGCCGCACCCTGCATTCCTGGAGCCTGGACACCAGCCTCGAATACATCGCCCGCCAGGGCCACGGCGTGGCCGTGCTGCTCAACTGCGGCGAAAGCGGCGACCAGCTGCTGGCCCAGTTCGACGGCAGCGCACGCGCCGCCCAGGCGCCCGAGCGCGGCCGCATGGACCTGCGCACCTATGGCGTGGGCGCGCAGATCCTGCGCGAGTGCGGCGTGCAGCGCATGCAGCTCATGGGCCAGCCGCGCCGCCTGCCCAGCATGGCCGGCTACGGCCTCGAAATCAGCGGCTACATCCCCAAGGAATAAGAAATGTTGAACGCAGAAAAGGGCCAGGCCCTGAATCTTGATGGTGCGCAACTGCGCATTGGCATCGTGCAGGCCCGCTTCAATGAAAGCATCACCAACAGCCTGACCCAGGCCTGCCGCGAAGAGCTGCTGGCCCTGGGCGTGCAGGCCGGAAACATCGACCACGTCACCGTGCCCGGCGCCCTCGAAGTGCCCGTGGCGCTGCAGGCGATGGCCGAGTCCGACCGCTACGACGCCCTGGTGGCGCTGGGCTGCATCATCCGTGGGGAGACATACCACTTCGAGCTGGTGGCCAACGAATCGGGCGCGGGTGTCACGCGCCTGGCCCTGGACTACCAGCTGCCGATCGCCAACGCGATCATCACCACCGAGAACACCGAGCAGGCCATTGCACGCCAGACCGAAAAGGGACGCGACGCGGCCCGGGTCGCCGTGGAAATGGCCAACCTGCTCCAAACCATTGACCGACCATGAGCGACGAACACTCCACACCGGCCTCCGCACGCCCCCCCCGCCAGAGCCGCACCGGCCTGACCAGCACCGGCGCGCGCAAGGCCGCCTCCAAGTCCAACCGCAGCCGCGCGCGTGAATTCGCGCTGCAGGCCCTGTACCAGCACCTGGTGGGCGGCAACGACGTGGAGGCCATCGACCGCTTCACGCGCGACCTGTCGGGCTTTCACAAGGCCGACTCGGTGCACTACGACGCGCTGCTGCGCGGCTGCATCAACTCCCAGGTGGACCTGGACGCACTGATCGCCCCCAAGCTGGACCGCACCATGGCCGAGATCTCGCCCATCGAGCACGCCAGCATGTGGATAGGCGTCTATGAATTCCAGCACTGCATGGACGTGCCCTGGCGCGTGGTGCTCAACGAGTGCATCGAGCTGGCCAAGGAGTTCGGCGGCACCGACGGCCACAAGTACGTGAACGCCGTGCTCAACGGCCTGGCGCCCACGCTGCGCGCCGATGAGGTGGCACACGACCGCGCCGCAAAGAGCAGCGCAGCGCCTGCTGCACCGGCCGCGCCTGCGGCCGACGACGCGGCCGGCCAGGCCGGCTGAAGCGCGTCCTGCCACGCGCCTGCATCCACCGGGGCACAGGCCCGCCGCATCCGGCCGTCCCTGGCCCGCCCGCGCCTGCCGGGCGCGGGCGCCTCTTTCAGGATTTCACCCGTCATGAAGTTTTCGACCCGCGCCGACCGCATTGAGCCCTTTTACGTGATGGAGATCGCCAAGGCGGCGCAGGAGATGGCGCGCGGCTGCGCGGACAGCGACACGCCGATGATCTTCCTGAACATCGGCGAGCCCGACTTCACCGCGCCCCCGCTGGTGCAGGAGGCTGCGGCCCGTGCCGTGCAGGACGGCGCCACGCAGTACACGCCGGCCCTGGGCCTGCCCCAGCTGCGCGAGCGCATCAGCCACTGGTATGCGCAGCGCTTCGGCGTGGATGTGCCGGCGCGGCGCATCGTGGTCACGGCCGGCGCCTCGGCCGCGCTGCAGCTGGCCTGCCTGGCGACCATCGACGCGGGCGACGAAATCCTCATGCCCGATCCCAGCTATCCCTGCAACCGCCACTTCGTGAGCGCAGCCGAAGGCCGGGCCGTGATGGTGCCGACCACGGCGGCCGAGCGCTACCAGCTGAGCGCCGACAAGGTCGAGGCCGCCTGGAACGCGCACACGCGCGGCGTGCTGCTGGCCTCGCCCTCCAACCCCACCGGCACCTCGATTGCGCCGGCCGAGCTGCGCCGCATCCTCGACGTGGTGCGCGCCCGGGGCGGGCTGACCATCATCGACGAGATCTACCTGGGCCTTTCGTACGATGCGGCTTTCGGCCAGACCGCGCTGGCGCTGGGTGAGGACGTGATCAGCATCAACAGCTTCAGCAAGTACTTCAACATGACGGGCTGGCGCCTGGGCTGGATGGTGGTGCCCGAGGCCATGGTGCCCGTGGTCGAGCGCGTGGCGCAGAACCTCTTCATCTGCGCCAGCACCGTCTCGCAGCGCGCCGCCCTGGCCTGCTTCGAGCCCGAGTCCATTGCCGAGTACGAACGCCGCCGCGCCGAGTTCAAGGCCCGGCGCGACTTCTTCATCCCCGCGCTCGAGGCCCTGGGCCTGCCCGTGCCCGTGCAGCCCGACGGCGCCTTCTACGCCTGGGCCGACTGCCGTGCCGCTGCCGCCCAGCTCGGCGTCCAGGGCAGTTGGGACTTTGCCTACGCCGTCATGGAGCGCGCCCACCTGGCCATCACGCCGGGCCGCGACTTCGGCACGTTCGAGACCGCCGACTTCGTGCGCTTTTCCACGGCCAACTCCATGGAACAGCTGCAGGAGGCCGTGCGCCGCCTGCAGCGCCTGCTGGCCTGAGGCCCGCCGCACATGGCCTTCGAATTTCCCATCCGCGTCTACTGGGAGGACACCGATGCCGGCGGCATCGTGTTCTACGCCAACTACCTCAAGTTCTTCGAGCGCGCCCGCACCGAGTGGCTGCGCGCACTGGGCATAGGCCAGCAGCAGCTGCGGGAACAAACGGGCGGCATGTTTGTCGTAACCCAGGCCCAGCTGCAATACCTGCGGGCGGCCCGGCTCGATGACCAACTCCTTGTTACCGCCGAGCTGCAAAGCAGTGGCCGCGCTTCGCTGACAATACGCCAGCAGGCGCTGCTGGCATCCGCCGGCGATGGCAATGCGCCGCCGCCCCTGTTGTGCGAAGGCACGATCCGCATTGGATGGGTGGATGGCTCGACCATGCGCCCCGCAAGAATTCCGAACCGCATCCTGGAGCAACTCTCATGAACTCCCATGACATGTCCATACTCAGCCTCGTGCTGCAGGCCAGCTGGGTCGTGCAGCTGGTCATGCTGATCCTTGTGGGCGCCTCGGTGGCCAGCTGGGCCACCATCTTCCGCAAGTCGCAGACCTTGAAGCGCGTGCGCACGCTCAACGACGGCTTCGAGCAGGACTTCTGGTCGGGCACCAGCCTCAACGACCTCTATGCCTCGGCGGCCCACCACGCCAAGCAGGGCGGCCCCATGGAACGCATCTTCGCCAGCGGCATGCGCGAGTACCAGAAGCTGCGCGAGCGCCGCATCGCCGATGTGAACCAATTGATGGACGGCACCCGCCGCGCCATGCGCGCCAGCTTCCAGCGCGAGATGGACGAGGTCGAATCGGGCCTGTCCTTCCTGGGCACCGTGGGCTCGGTCTCTCCCTACGTGGGCCTGTTCGGCACCGTCTGGGGCGTGATGCACGCCTTCACCGGCTTTGCCAACATGGAGCAGATCACGCTGGCCACCGTGGCCCCCGGCATTGCCGAGGCGCTGGTGGCCACGGCCATGGGCCTGTTCGCCGCCATCCCGGCCGTCACGGCCTACAACCGCTACGCCCACCAGATCGACCGCGTGGCCAGCCAGCAGGAAACCTTCATCGAAGAGTTCTCCAACATCCTGCAGCGCAACGTGGGTGCGACCGGCTCCAGCACCCCGTCCGGCCATTGAAGTCGTGCACAGTTTGCAAGGAGTGAGCACATGCCCGCAGTAGCCTCGCGCGGCGGCCGCAGCCGCCGCACCGTCAACGAGATCAACATGGTGCCCTTCATCGACGTGATGCTGGTGCTGCTCATCATCTTCATGGTGACAGCGCCCATGCTCACGCCGGGCTCCATCAACGTGCCCAGTGCCGGCAAGGCCGCGCGCACGCCCCCGAAGCGCGCCGACGTGATGATCGACAAGGACGGCGGCATCCGCATCAAGGCCGGCAGCACCGACAAGACCGTCACGATCCAGGAACTGGGCGCGGTCGCCAGGAGCTGGCAGGACCAGCAAAGCGACGACAGCGCCGTGCTGATCTCGGCCGACAAGAAGCTGCCCTTCGAGACCGTGATGGCCGCCATGTCGGCCCTGCAATCGGCCGGCGTCAAGCGCGTGGCCTTCGGCGTCAAGTCCTCCCAGTAAGCAGCGCCGCCCGCCTTCGACTCCATGCCCAACCTGCAAGACCACGACCAGTTCGCACCGCCGCGCACGCGCGGCCGCACCCGTTCGTGGGCCCTGGCCGTGGCCGCGCACGGGCTGCTCGTGGCCGCCATGCTGTGGACCGTGCGCCCCCCGAAGCAGGCCGACGAGCCCATGGTCGAGGCCGAGTTCTGGTCCACGGCCGCACCGGCCCCTGCCCTGCCCGTGCCCGCGCCGCCCCCGCCACCTGCGCCCGAGCCCGTTCCCCAGCCGCCACCGCCGCCGCCCGCGCCGGTGATTGCGCCGCCCCCACCTCCCAAGCCGCAGGCCGTGGACGACGACCGCGAGGCCGAGATCGCGCTGGAGAAGAAGCGCAAGATCGAGCAGCAAAAGAAGGAGCGCGCCGAACAGGCCGCCCGCGAGCAGCGCGAAAAGGAACGCCAGGAGCGCCTGGACAAGGAAAAGGCCGAGAAGGCGGCCAAGGACAAGGCCGAGCGCGAGAAGGCGGAAAAAGCCGAGAAGGACCGCCGCGACAAGCTCGAGCAGCAGAAAAAGGACAAGGCCGAGCAGGACCGCAAGGAACGCCTGGAGCAGCAAAAGAAGGACAAGGCCGAAAAGGAAAAGGCGGACAAGGAAAAAGCTGCCAAGGACAAGGCCGAGCGCGAGAAAGCCGAGAAGGCGGAGAAAGAAAAGGCCGAAAAGGCCGCCAAGGCAGAAGCCGAGAAGAAGGCCGCCGAGGACAAGCGCAAGAAGGAACAGGCCGCCAAGGAAGCGCGCGAGGCCAAGGAAGCCGAGGCACGCCGCCTGGAGAACATCCGCCGCATGCAGGGCCTGGCCGGCAGCGGCGGCTCGGCCGGCGAAGGCGCCGGTGGCAGCAAGAGCGGCGGCTCGGGCAGCTCCGCCGGAGGCCCCTCGGCCGGCTATGGCGCCAAGGTGGCCGCGCGCGTCAAGCCCAACATCGTCTACCCGGACGCCATCAGCGGCAACCCGCGGGCCGAGGTGCGCGTGCGCACCGCACCCGATGGCACCATCACCGGCGCCACCATCGCCAAGTCCAGCGGCAACAAGGCCTGGGACGATGCCGTCATCCGCGCGCTGCAAAAGACCGAGACGCTGCCGCGCGACATCGATGGCCGCGTGCCCTCGGACCTGGTCATCGGATTCCGCCCGCAGGACTGAACGGACACGGGCCCTTCATCAAAAAGCCCCGCCGGTACCTGCCGGCGGGGCTTTTTCCATCTTGCGTTGTATGCAATCCGCCACGCGCCTGCGACTTCGCTTGCGGCACCGGCCGCTTGTCCCTAGCATCCCCGTCTTTGCCGCATTCGCGGCACCCGTCCACCATCGCAAAGGAGAGAACCCATGTCCCATTCGACACGTCCCTTTGCAGTCGTGCACGCTTGAAGCCCTAGCGCCTCCAGGCCACGCTGCAGACCTGATTCCCGGCCCCGCAAGAGGCCCGGCTTTCGGCTGCGCGTGCGCTTTTCCTGATGCCTGTCCATCGAGCTTGCGGCGACTGCCCATTGCGCATTCCGCATCTGCCGGAATGTGCCCCAAGCACTCGATCGAAAGCCATTCATGGGCAATTCCATAGTATTCCGTGGCGCAAACGCGGCACCCGCAATCACTCAAGCCAGAGACACCGAGGAAGGGCCGCCCCGCACCGAGGGTGTCGTCTCCCCCCGCGAAGCGAGAGGGGGGAAGGCGCGCAGCGACTCAGGGGGGCCGGACATCCATCTTCAGGTGTTCGCCAACCGCGGCGTCTGGATTGAAGACACCGCCATCCAACAACTTCAAACGACGGCCCGCAACCTGGCCGGCATGCGCGCAGCCGTGGGCCTGCCGGACCTGCACCCGGGCCGGGGCTACCCGGTAGGGGCAGCCTTCTTTTCCGTGGGCCGCTTCTACCCGGCCCTGGTCGGCGGCGACATCGGCTGCGGCATGTCGCTGTACAGCACGGAGCTGGCGGCGCACAAGACCTCGGCCCCCAAGCTGGAAAAGGCGGTGGGCAACATCGACGGCCCCCTGCCCCAGGAACTGCTGGACGCCGTGGACATGCAGCAGCTGGAGCACATCGCCCAGGCCAGCGGCGTGGCCGACCTGGCGTATCTGCAGGACAGCCTGGGCACCATTGGCGGCGGCAACCACTTTGCCGAACTGCAAGTGGTGGACACGCTGTACGAGGACGGCGCGCTCGACAGGAAACGCGTGCACCTCATGGTGCACAGCGGCTCGCGCGGGCTGGGCGGCGCCATCCTGCGCGCCCATGTGGAGGCCTTCAGCCACGACGGCCTGGCCGCCAGCAGCGATGACGCCACGCAGTACCTGCGCCAGCACGCGGCCGCCATCGCCTTCGCCCAACTGAACCGCGCCAGCATTGCGGCACGCCTGCTGCGCGCCCTGCGCACGCGCGGCCAGGCCCTGCTGGACATCACCCACAACCACGTGATCGCCCACCACTGGCGCGGCGAAGACGGCTTTTTGCACCGCAAGGGCGCCACGCCGGCCGACCAGGGTCTGGTGGTGATCCCGGGTTCGCGCGGCGACTACAGCTACCTTGTGCGGCCCGTGGCCGGGCGTGACGAGGCACTGCACTCGCTGGCGCACGGCGCGGGCCGCAAGTGGGCACGCACCGATTGCATGGGCCGCCTGCGCCCGCGCTTCACGCTGGACGAACTGCTGCGCACAAAATTCGGCAGCGCCGTGGTCTGCGCCGACCGCGAACTGGTCTACGAGGAGGCCCCCCAGGCCTACAAGGACGTGGACTCCGTCGTCGCCAGCCTGCAGGAAGCCGGCCTGGTGCAGCTGGTGGCGCGGCTGCGCCCCCTGCTGACCTACAAGAAGGGAGCCATGCAATGCTGCTGATCCAGCTGACCGCATCCCACGGCCCCGCCGAGTGCGAGCATGCCGTGCGCCTGACCCTGCGCGAGCTGCTGCGCGACTGCGCCGCCAGCGGCATCACCGTGGACGTGCTGGAAGAAACGCCCACGCCGGCCGGCTACAGGTCCGTGCTGCTGCGCTGCGAGGGCGACACCGGCCTGCTCCACGGCACGCTGGGCGCCTGGCTGGGCACCATCCAGTGGGTCTTCGACAGTCCCCTGCGGCCCCACCATCCGCGCAGGAACTGGTTTGTTGCCGTGCAGAAGTGCGAGCCGCCCCGGCAATTGCCGGCAGACGGCGAAATCGTCTTCCAGGCCTGCAAGGCCTCGGGCAAGGGCGGCCAGCATGTCAACACCACGGACTCCGCCGTCCATGCCCTGCATGTGCCCAGCGGGATCTCGGTGAAGGTCATGAGCGAGCGCAGCCAGCACGCCAACAAGCGGCTGGCGCGCGAGCTGCTGGCCCTGAAGCTGGCGCGCCTCAACGCGCAGGGCGAGGGCCAGGCCCGGCGCACGCGCAGCCAGCAGCACTGGGAGGTGGAGCGCGGCAGCCCCGTGAAGGTGTTCCGCGCCTGAACGCCCGGGGCTAGCCCCGGGCGCACATGTAGATGCCCAGGGCCAGCAGGCCCAGCATCAGCACGCGCTTGAAGACCTGGGGCGACAGCGACTGGCGCAGCCGCTCGCCCCAGGCCATGCCGGCCAGGGCGGGCAGCAGCATCAGTGCGGAAACCAGGGCCGTGGCCCCCCAGCCCGTCCAGGACGAGGCGGCATGGCCCTGCCCCTGCGCCAGCGCCATGCCCGCGCCCAGCGCCAGCGTGGACACCGTGAAGCACAGGCCCATGGCCTGCATCAGCGCCTGCCGGCCCAGCGCCAGCGATTGCAAAAAGGCCACGGCCGGCACCACGAACACGCCGGTCAGCGCCGTGATCCCGCCCGTCAACAGACCACACAACAGGCCCAGCCAGGCCTGATGCCTCTGCGGCAACTGCAGGCCCGGCCCCCACAGGCCCCACAGGGCATACACAACCAGGGCCACGCCCAGCGCCGTGCGCGCCACGGCGGCCTCGCCCACCGGGCCCCACCACAGCATGCCGCCCACCGTGCCCGCGACAATGCCCAGCTGCATCCAGCCCAGGCGCCGCAGCAGCGGCCGCAGCGATGGCAGGGGCCGCATCTGCACCACATTGGTCACCAGGGACGGCAGCAGCAGCCAGGCCGCCGCCTGCCCGGCCGGCATGAACAGCGCCAGCAGCGCCATGGACACCGTGGGCAAGCCCAGGCCCACCACTCCCTTGACGACACCGGCCAGCCCGAACACGGCCACCGCCGCCGCCAGCACCCACCACGCATCCCACATCACGGCCACCCTGCACTTTCCACCGACTTGGCTCAGGCCCTTCCTGAACCTCATGGCGCCATGCTCGTGCACCAACAAAGGGATCACAATCGGGAATCTTCAAACCAAGGCTCAGGCATGGCCTGATCCTTCAGCACCACAGGCCATGCGATTCGACCTCACCGACCTGCAGCTGTTCGTCCACATCCTCGACTGCGGCACGCTCACCGCGGCGGCCGGGCGCTCGCACATGACGCTGGCCTCGGCCAGCGAGCGCGTGCGCGGCATGGAGGCGCAACTGGGCTGCGCCCTGCTCGCGCGCCAGGCGCGCGGCGTGCGGCCCACGGCGGCCGGCCACACGCTGGGCCAGCATGCGCGTGACGTTCTGGCCCGGATGCAGCGCCTGCGCGGCGACATGGCCGAGTACGGCGCGGGGCTGGCCGGCCATGTGCGCGTCTGCGGCAACACCTCGGCCGTGGGCGAGCACCTGCCCCTGGCCGTGGCGGGCTTTCTGCGCAGCCACCCGCGCGTGGCGCTGGAGCTGCAGGAATGCGGCAGCGCCGAAGTGCTGGACCGGCTGCGCCAGGGCCTGTGCGACATCGGCGTGGCCAGCGATGCGCAGGACACCACCGGCCTGCAGGCCACGCCCTGGCGCCCCGACCCGCTGGTGGCCGTGCTGCCGCGCGGCCACCGCCTGGCCCGGCGCACGCGCCTGGCCTTGCAGGAGCTGCTGGCCGAAGACTGGGTGGGCCTGCCGCACGATGCCGCCCTGCAGATGCTGGTGCGCCAGCAGGCCGCCTTGCTGGGGGGGCCGTCGGAAGGGCAGTTGCGCTGGCGCGCCCAGCTGCAGCACCTGGACAGCATCTGCCAGCTGGTGGGCCAGGGCGTGGGCGTGGCCGTCATGCCCGCCGCCGCCGCGCAGCGCCTGGCCCCGGCCAGCGGCGCCCGCGCCGTGCCCTTGAGCGATGCCTGGGCCCGGCGCCAGCTGCTGCTGTGCACCGTCCGGGAAGACCAGTTGCCCGCCCATGCCAGGCAGTTGCTGGAGCATCTGCAAGGGCTTGGCTCGCCTGAGCCTTAGCGAACCATGTTGGAAAGCGCTATGCAGGACAATACGGGGATCATGACCCTCAAAGCCCCCGAACTGCTGCTGCCGGCCGGCTCGCTCGACAAGATGCGCGCGGCCTACGACTTTGGCGCCGACGCCATCTACGCCGGGCAACCCCGCTACAGCCTGCGCGCACGCAACAACGAATTCCGCCTCGAACAGATCGCCCAGGGCATCTCCGAGGCGCATGCGCGGGGCAAGAAATTCTTCGTCACCAGCAACCTGATCGCCCACAACGACAAGGTGCGCACCTATATCCGCGACATCGAGCCCGTGATCGAGTGCAAGCCCGACGCGCTGATCATGGCCGACCCCGGCCTGATCATGATGGTCAAGGAAAAGTGGCCCGAGACCGAGGTCCATCTCTCGGTGCAGGCCAACACCACCAACTGGGCCACGGTGAAGTTCTGGCAGAAGGCCGGCGTCTCGCGCATCATCCTGTCGCGCGAGCTGTCGCTGGACGAGATCGAGAAGATCCGCCAGGAATGCCCGGACATGGAGATCGAGGTCTTCGTGCACGGCGCGCTGTGCATCGCCTACTCGGGCCGCTGCCTGCTGTCGGGCTACTTCAACCGGCGCGATCCCAACCAGGGCACCTGCACCAATGCCTGCCGCTGGGACTACAAGACGCATGACGCGGCCGTGGACCCCAATACCGGCGAGGCCCTGGCCCAGACCATGGAGCAGGACTTCAGCTTCGAGAAGGCCCGCGAGGAAGCCGACAGCCAGTTCACCAGCACCTGCGGCGACGGCGCGCGCCACCCCAAGGCCGAGCAGGTCTACCTGCTGGAGGAAAAGGGCCGCCCCGGCGAGCTGATGCCCATCATGGAAGACGAGCACGGCACCTACATCATGAACTCCAAGGACCTGCGCGCCGTGGAGCATGTGGAGCGCCTGGTGAAGATCGGCGTGGACTCGCTCAAGATCGAGGGCCGCACCAAGAGCCTGTACTACGTGGCACGCACGGCCCAGGTCTACCGCCGCGCCATCGACGATGCCGTGGCCGGCCGCCCCTTCAACCCGCACCTGATCACCGAGCTCGAAGGCTTGGCCAACCGGGGCTACACGGGCGGCCTGCTGGAGCGCCGTCCCTCGCAGGACTACCAGAACTACGAGACCGGCCACTCGGTGCTGCAGCGCAGCCACTTCGTGGGCGAAGTGCGCAGCTATGCCGACGGCATGGCCGAGGTGGAGACCAAGAACCGCTTCTCGGTGGGCGACACGCTGGAGATCATCCACCCCCAGGGCAACCGCCAGGTGCTGCTGGAGAAGATGTTCAACCTCGACGGCGAGCCCGTGCAGGTGGCCCAGGGCAACCCGGTGCGCGTGCGCATCCCCCTGGAAGGCCCGGCTGAAGGCGCGCTGATCTCGCGCCTGCTCTGAGGGCGGGCTTCGCCCCTGCTTCCAGTTTTTCTTCTTGGCGGCCGTCCAGGTCCATTGCCGCAATGGCCTGGAGCGGGCGCCTTTTTCTTTCATTCCTCATTTCTGCACTGCCATGGACATCGTCGTCAACGAAGAACTCAAGGCCTACATCGACCCGCTGACCCCCGATGAACTCGACGCGCTGGAGCGCAGCATCCTGGCCGAGGGCTGCCGCGATGCGCTCGTGCTCTGGAACGACCTGCTCATCGACGGCCACAACCGCTACGCCATCTGCCAAAAGCACGGCCTGCCCTTCAACACCATCCAGGCCACGCAGTTCAAGAACATGGACGACGTGCACCTGTGGATGATCGACCAGCACCTGGGCCGCCGCAGCGTGTCCGACTTCCAGCGCGGCGTGCTGGCGCTGCGCAAGCGCGAGATCATTGCGGCCCGCCGCTCGGCCGCTGCCGCCGCCGTGATGGCGGCCAAGGCCGAGGCGCCGGCCCAGCCCGAAGGCGAAGCGCCCTGGGAAGGCGAGACCGACCCCGTGGTCGCCGCCGCCCTGGCCAGCGTGGCCAAGGTGCCCGATGAGGCCCTGGACACGCGCGAGGCCCTGGCCCGCGTGGCCCGCCTGTCCAGCAGCCAGGTCAAGCTGATCGAGACCATCCAGCAAAAGGCCGCGCCCGAAGTGGTGGCCGCCGTGCGCTCGGGCGACATCTCGCTGAGCACCGCCGCCGTGGTCGCCAGCCTGCCCGTGGATGAGCAGCAGGCCGTGGCCGCCGCCGGCGCCGACGAACTCAAGCAGGCCGCCAAGCGCGTGCGCGATGCCAAGAAAAAGCCCAAGGCCGCCAAGCCCGAATCCGACGCTGCCGACGGCGAAGGTGCGGCCGTGACCGCCTCGCCCGAGGAACTGCAGCAGCGCGTGAACGAACTTGAAGCCGAGAACGAGCGCCTGCGCCAGCAGATCAAGGCCTTGCAGGAACTGCTGGCCGAACAGGGCTGATCCCCGGGCCGCGACCTCCCCAGGCATGACGCGCTACCAGGAACTGGCCGACGATATCGAGGCCTCCATCGCCGCAGGCGTGCTGCGCGCGGGCGACAAGCTGCCCTCCGTGCGTCACACCAGCGAGCGGCGTGGCGTCAGCGCCTCCACGGTGTTCCAGGCCTACTACCTGCTGGAGGCACGTGGCCTGGTGCGCGCGCGCGAGCGCTCGGGCTACTTCGTCGCGGCGCGGCCGCACAGCGCCCCACCCGAGCCCACGCAGCTGTCGGCCCCCCCGGGCGAGCGCTTTGCCGTGGTCGATGTGAGCGAGCGGGTGTTCGAGGTTCTGGAATCGTCCATGGACCGCGATGTCGTGCCGCTGGGCTCGGCCTTTCCCTCGCCACGCCTGTTCCCGCTGCAGCGCCTGGGCCAGGCCCTGGCCCGCGCCGCGCGCCAGGCCGATCCGCGCAGCGCCCTTGATGACCTCACGCCCGGCAGCATGGCATTGCGACGCCAGATCGCGCGGCGCTACCTGGCCGACGGTCTGGCACTGTCACCGTCCGACCTGGTCATCACCAATGGCGCGCTGGAGGCACTGAACCTGTGTCTGGCCGCCGTCACGCGGCCCGGTGGCGCCGTGGTCATCGAATCGCCCTGCTTCTACGGCGCGCTGCAGGCTCTGGAGCGCATGGGGCTGTCCGCCATCGAGGTGCCCACGCATCCCGGCGAAGGCATGGACCTGGCCGCGCTGGAGACCGCCGTGCAGCGTCACCGGCCCCAGGCCATCTGGTTGATGACCAGCTTCCAGAATCCGCTGGGCAGCCTGATGCCCGAGGCTCGCAAGAAGGCCCTGGTGGAACTGGCCACGCGCCACCAGCTGCCGCTGATCGAGGACGATGTCTACGGCGAGCTGTACTTTGGCGAACACCGCCCGCCACCGGCCAAGGCCTTCGACACCGAGGGCTGGGTGCTGCACTGCGCCTCGTTCTCCAAGTGCCTGGCGCCCGGCTGGCGCGTGGGCTGGACCGCTCCGGGCCGCTTCACGCGCGCCGTGGCGCGGCAAAAGCTCACCACCACGCTGGCCACCAATGCCCCCAGCCAGCAGGCGCTGGCCGACTACCTGGAAAGCGGTGGCGTGGACCGTCACCTGCGCCGCCTGCGCCAGAGCCTGGCCCTGCAGCGGGACCACATGGCATCGGCCATTGCCCGCCACTTTCCGCAAGGCACGCGGGCCACGCGGCCCGAGGGCGGCTACTTCATGTGGATAGAGCTGCCGCCGTACTGCGATGCGCTGGCCCTGCACCGCGCAGCGCTGGCGCGCGGCATCAGCGTGGCGCCGGGGCCGATCTTCTCGGCCTCGCAGGCCTTCGGCCATTGCCTGCGGCTGAACTACGGCCATGACTGGAGCGACGAGACCGGGCAGGCCCTGGCCACGCTGGGCGAGCTGGCCCGCACAATGCAGTCCCTTCCCGCAGCAAAAGCAGCAGGGTAAGCGCCCGCTGCGCTGGCGGCACCTGCTGCGCTGTAGCGCCCGGGCAACGCGACCCCGCGCAGTTGCTGCCAGCCTGGTGCCGGCTGGATGATTCTCATTTAGACTCGCGCACCGAACCGGCATTGCCGCCATGCATGCTGACCGGTCCTTGTCTCCTGCTTCCGCCTCGCCCGCCGCCACGCGTCCTGCAGCCTGCCAGCCGACCCTTCAGCGCTGCACCATTCCCAGAGGCACAAAGGAAGTTTTCCATGGTTTCCAGCAATCACTGCGCCACGCTCACACGCTGCGCGGCCGCTGTCGCCGCCGCCCTGCTGTCGCTGCAGGCGTCGGCACAGGCACCATCGCCCACCACCACCGCACCCGAGGCCGGCCTGTCCACCATCACCGTCACGGGCAACTGGCTGGACAACCCCAGCGAGGAAAAAGTGCTGGACCATGCCGGCGCGCGCACCATCGTCGAGCGGGCGCGCATCGAGGAAACCGGCTCCTCCAGCCTGCGCGACGTGCTGCGCCTGGTGCCCGGCGTGCAGGTGCAGGACAGCAACGGCACGGGCGGCAGCGATGTGTCCCTGAACATCGGCGTGCGCGGCCTGACGGCACGCCTGTCGCCGCGCTCCTATGTGCTGATGGACGGCGTGCCCGTCTCCTACGCGCCCTACGGCCAGCCCCAGCTGTCGCTGGCGCCCGTCTCGCTGGGCAACCTGGAGTCGGTGGACGTGATCCGCGGCGCGGGCTCGGTGCGCTATGGCCCCCAGAACGTGGGCGGCATCATCAACTTCGTCACGCGCGCCATTCCCAAGACCTTCGCGGCCGAGGCCTCGGTAGGCACCGAGATCTACAGCCACGGCGGCAATGCCAAGACCACGCCCAGCCTGTTCGTGGGCGGCACCAACGAATCCGGCCTGGGCCTGGCCCTGCTGTACTCGGGCACGCATGGCGACGGATGGCGTGCAGGCAATGACAAGACCGATATCGACGACATCCTGCTCAAGGGCGCCTACCGCATCTCGGCCCAGGACGACATCGCCGTCTCGCTGCACCACTTCGAGGGCTCGGGCCGCATGCCCGGCGGCCTGACCACGGCGCAGTACGCGGCCGACCCGTTCCAGTCCACGCGCTCCTACGACAGCTTCGACGGCCGCCGCACCGATGCCTCGTTCAAGTACAACCACAAGGACGGGCGCAACAACTTCGAGGTGCTGGGCTACTACGTGGACTCGTTCCGCGGCAGCCACATCGAGCAGGACAACGCCAACCAGCGCCGCCTGACGGCCGCGCCGCGCAGCTACCACTACTTCGGCATCGAGCCGCGCTACTCGCGCCTGTTCGAGACCGGCTCCGTGGTGCAGGAAGTCAGCGTGGGCTACCGCTACCTCAAGGAAAGCAGTTCCGAGGTCGCGCTGCGCACCGCCTACTACAACCCCGCCACCATGGCCAACGCCATGGCCCTGCCGATCACGCCCTACCAGACCAGCCAGGGCGGCACCACGGCCCATGCCTTCTACATCGATGACCGCATCGACATCGGCAACTGGACCATCACCCCCGGCGTGCGCTACGAACGCATCAACTCGTTCAACAACGTCAGCAACCTGGGCGCCGACGGCAGCACCGTCACCAGCCAGCTGTTCCCCAAGGCCGAGGCACGCGAGCTCCTGCCCACGCTGTCCGTGCTCTACCGCATGAATGCGCAGTGGTCGCTGTTCGCCAACGCGGGCAAGTCCTTCGGACCGCAGCAGTATGCGCAGCTGGCCCAGACCGAGCGCGGCCTGCATCCCGAATCGGCCAAGACCTATGAGGTGGGCACGCACTACAACAGCCCGGCGCTGAACGCCGAGCTGACGCTGTTCAACATCGACTTCGACAAGGAACTGCTGCTGACCCGCGTGGGCGTGGACGGCATCTGGACCGACCTGGGCGCCACGCGCCACCGCGGCATCGAGTCCTCGCTGCGCTACGACCTGGGCCAGTGGAATGCCGCGCTCAAGGGGCTGACGGCGGGTGTGTCCTATACCTATACCGAGGCCGTCTCGCGCGCCGGCGATTTCGCGGGGCGCGACCTGCCGCTGTACTCGCGCCACACGGGCCAGCTGTGGGCGCGCTATGCGCTGGGGCAGTGGACGCTGAATGCGGACCTGGCCGCGCAATCGAAGCAGCGCTCTCCGGGGTCGGGCACGCAGTATGTGACGCAGGAAGATGCTGCGGGGCGGCTGGGTGATATTCCCGGGTTTGCGACCGTGGGCCTGCGTGCGGGCTATGACTTTGGCAAGTCGCTGAGCAATCTGCGGGTGGCCGTGGGGGTCAAGAATCTGTTTGATCGCAGGTACTACACGCGGTCTACGGACAACAACGGGGGCAAGTATGTGGGGATGCCTCGGACGTTGTATGTGCAGGGGACGTTGCCGTTCTGAGGCTGCTATTGCAGGGGCCTGAACTTTTTGGTCCCTGCCGGGGGGTTGTTTTTCGAGGCCGGGTCTCGGCCCGGCAGCCGACTGCCCTTTCTTGATTCGCCAAGAAAGGTCAGATCAAAGAAGGCGACCCGAATGTCCGCGACCCTCCGCTTCGCTGCGGGCAACCTGCGCTGACATACGGGGAGTGGGGAGTGGGCATGGAGCGGGCCTTCGCTTCGCTCGGCCCGTTTTGTTCTTTTTAGCCCTCTGCTGTGAATCCCACGCGCTTGACGATGGGTCCCCATTTGGCGAGTTCGGACTGCAGCAGCGCGGCCAGTTCGGCGGGGGTGGAGGATTGGGCGTCCAGGCCGAAGGTGGCCAGGCTGTCCACCACGTCGGGCGTGGCCAGGGCCTTGCGCATGTGGCCGTTCAGGCGCTGCACGGTCTCGGCGGGGGTCTTGGCGGGCACGAAGAAGGCGAACCATTCGCTGTGCGCCATGTCCTTGTAGCCCTGCTCCACCAGCGTGGGCACCTGGGGTGCGAAGCGGCTGCGCTTGGCGCCGCTGACGCCCAGGATGCGCATCTTGCCGCCGGCCAGGTGCTGCAGCATGTCGCCCACGGGGCCGCAGACGGCGGAGACGTTGCCGCCCAGCATGTCCAGCAGCGCCGGCTGGGTGCCGCGGTAGCCGGCGTGCTTGAAGTCCACGCCGGCATGCTGGCCCAGCAGGGCGCCGATGAAGTGCGGCGTGGAGCCGGGCGCAGGCGAGCCGAAGTTGGCGCCTGCGGGGTTGGCCTTGGCCCAGGCGAAGAATTCGGGCACGGTGGTCACGCTGGCGGGCACGGCGGGGCCGACGGCAAAGCCGAAGTCGAAGATGCAGCCCACGGTGACTGGCGCCAGGTCGGCCACCGGGTCATAGGGCAGCTTCTTGTAGATGTGCGGGTAGATGGACAGCATGGACGTGGGCGTCTGCAGCAGGGTGGCACCGTCTGCGGGCCGGCCCTTGACGTAGCTGATGGCGATCTGCCCGCCCGCGCCGGTGCGGTTCTCCACCACGGCGGTCTTGGCATAGCCCGACAGCTTGGTGCCCACGCGGCGGCAGATGGCGTCAGAGGTGCCTCCGGCCGCGAAGCCGGTGATGATGTTCAGGGTCTCGATGGGGCCCTGGGCCTGCGCCCAGGCCTGCTGGCCCAGGCTGGCCAGCAGCGCACCCGCTCCAGCGGTGCCCAGCCATTGGCGGCGGTCGATGTTCATGCGTATGTCTCCGGTTGAAATTGAATCTCTGAAAAAAACAGTGGGGGAACAGCGGGGGAAATGCGTGCCAGCCCGGCGGCTTCAACTGTCGTCGCGCAGCCAGACCACCTGGCCCGAATGCGTGACCGCTCCCTGGTGGGCCGGGCGCACGGTGAGCGCGTATTTTTCCAGCACGCCGCCCAGCGGCGGCATCTGGCGGCGCGCGGCGGCTGATTGTTCCAGACGTGCGGCCAGTTCGGCCTCGCCGATTTCCACCGTGATGCTGCGCGCATCGGCGCGGGCGTCGATGGCAATGAGGTCGCCGTCGCGCAGCGCGGCAATGGGGCCGTTGTCGGCGGCCTCGGGGCCTGCATAGCCGATGCACAGGCCGCGCGTGGCGCCGGAGAAGCGCCCATCGGTCAGCAGGGCCACCTTGTCGCCCATGCCCTGGCCATAGAGCAGCGCCGTGATGCCCAGCATCTCGCGCATGCCGGGGCTGCCGCGCGGGCCTTCGTTGCGGATGACGATGACATCGCCGGCCGCGTACTGCATGGCCTGCACGGCGGCCTGGGCCTGTTCCTCGGACTCGAAGACGCGCGCGGGGCCCCGGTGCACCAGGGTCTTGAGGCCGGCCGTCTTCAGCAACGCGCCATCTGGGCAGAGGTTGCCCTTGAGCACGGTCAGGCCACCGTCGCGCGTGATGGGATTGCCGGGCGTGCGCACCACCTCGCCATCGGGCGGCGCGGCATCGGCCAGTTCTTCGGCCAGGGTGCGGCCCGTGAAGGTGAGCGCATCGCCGTGGACAAAGCCCTGCTCCATCAGCGTGCGCAGGATCACGCCGGCACCGCCGATGTAGTACACGTCGCGCGCCAGGAAGCGCCCGCCGGGGCGCAGGTCGGCGATCAGCGGCGTGCGCGCGAAGATCTCGGCCACGTCGTCCAGGTGGAAGCGGATGCCGGCCTCGTGCGCGATGGCCGGCAGGTGCAGGGCGGCATTGGTCGATCCGCCCGTGGCGCTGACCACGGCGCAGGCATTCTCCAGCGCCCGGCGCGTGATGATGTCGCGCGGCAGCGGGCCGCCGCCTTCGGCGCTGGCCCACACGGCCTGCATGAGCTGGCGCGCGGCGCGGCGCATCAGCGGTGCGCGCTCGCTGAACACGGCGGGCACCATGCTGGAGCCGATGGGCGCCAGGCCCAGCGCCTCGCTCACCATGCCCATGGTGTTGGCCGTGAACTGGCCAGCGCAGGCGCCGGCCGTGGGCAGGCAGGCGCGGCTCATGGCCTCCAGGTCCTGCGCCGTGGCGGTGCCGGCCAGCACCTGGCCGATGGTCTCGTAGGTATCGACCACGTTCAGGTCGCGCCCGTGCACGCCGGGCGCCTGTCCCGGCAGGGCCGAGCCGCCATGCACGAAGACGCTGGGCACATTGCAGCGCACCATGCCCATCATCAGCCCCGGCAGGTTCTTGTCGCAGGCGCCGATGGCGAAGATGCCATCCCACTGGTGGCCGCGCACCGAGGCCTCCACGCTGTCGGCGATCAGCTCGCGCGAGACCAGCGAGAACCGCATGCCCGAATGCGCCATGGTCAGCCCGTCGCTGACCGACACCACCGGGCATTCATGCGGCGTACCGCCCCCGGCATAGATGCCGGTCTTGGCATGCTGGGCCTGGTCGCGCAGGTTGAGGTTGCAGGGGCTCATCTCCCCGCCCGTGTGGAACACGCCGATGTGCGGGCGCTCTATGTCTTCGTCGTCCTGGCCCAGGGCATGCAGGAAGCTGCGCGTGGTGGCACGGATGGTGCCGGAGCGGATCAGGGCGGAGCGAAAGGGCGTGGGCGTGGCCGCTGCCGGGCTGCTGCCGGTGGTGCTGGTTGTGGTGGTTGTGGTGGTTGTGGTGGTGGAGGCGGCCAGCGATGCGGAGGCGCTGGACTCGGAAAAGACGTTATCGGGGGAGGCAGGTTTCTTGTTCATACGCGGGACGGAAAACAGCCGCCCACCATAGCGGGGTCTGCGGATTTCCCTATGAGCATTTACACCAGATCGTGTCGCCCGGGAGTCGCCCGCATACCACCCTTGTGTCGCCCCGGCTTAGAGGATGGCCTGAAGGCCTTTGTCGGCGATGACGTTGAGCAGCTTGAGCGCCGGTCCGGCGGGACGGGTTTCGCCCTGCTCCCATTTGCGCACCGTGGAAGCCGTGGTGTGCAAATGCAGCGCAAACACCGGTTGGCTGAACTTCAAAGTCTCGCGCAGCTGTTTGATGTCGGCCGCCTCGAACTCCCGCACCGGGGGAGGACAGATCGCGTCGAACTCGCGCATCGTCACCTTGTCGATGGCGCCCGCTTCGTACAGCGCAGCCAGATCGCCGCGCAGGGATTCAATGATCTTGCTCACAATGCACCTCCAACAAAACGCCTGACTGCAAGGCCGCCGACAAGGCCTGGGTGGACAGGTCCAGAAACAGCTTGCCTGCAAACCTCAAAGCCCTCTGTTCTTCCTGTGTGATGTTCGCCTTGTCGTTCTTGGTGAAACCATGCAGGAAGAAGTATCGGTTGCCGATTCGTGCCGACAACAGCGTTCGATAACCCCCACTCTTGCCCGCGCCTGGACGCGCCACCCGCTTCTTGTAGAGAAAGCCCCCAGGTCCGCGTCGATCAGCCCTCTTTCCATCTCCCTGACCGCCTTGCACAGCGCGGTATCGGGCAGTTTCTCGCTCGCCTGCCATCGGGAAAAGTCCTTGCGTTTGAGAACGCGCGCCATGCCAGCCTCCCAACTATACCCGTTACGGGTATGTATTTCACCTTCATACATATCACCACAGGGTAGAGCCTGCGAATTTGAAGTGCTGCCTCGTGCCTGCCTCATTCAAGCCCCTGTCGTTTCTCCTTGGCCTGACTGCCAGCCCGCTTGTCCGCCTTGTCGGGAAGACACGATAAAAAAAGGCCCCGGAACAAACTTCCGGGGCCTCAAAACCGATGCCAGCCCGCGCTGCAGCGGACCAGGCATCGTGCACAACAACTGCGCTGTACTCGTGAATCAATCCAACAAACCGGCCCTTCAGCGCGGCACCAGGAACGTGCTGTGCGCCTGCTTGGTAAGCGCCGGATCACCCACCGCCGTGGCCGTGATCTCCACGCCGTGCGAGCCAGGGCCGGCCGCGCCATAGGGCGCCTGCAGCCGCACCACGACCCAGCGGTCCTGGGCCGCGCCCACGTCCACCTCGGTCTCCGAAGCCACGCGCAGGCCTTCGATGCCCGAGGCCGACAGCACATAGCGCTGGTCCTGCTCCGTGGCATTGCCGATCTGCACGCGGTAGATGTTCTCGATCTGGCCGCCGGCCACGATGCGCGACAGCGTGCCCCGGTCGCGCACCACGTCCACCTTCAGCGGCGTGCGCAGCGCCAGGCTGGCCACCATGGCCGTGGAGATGGCCACCAGCGCCGTGCCGTAGATGAGCACGCGCGGGCGGAAGATGCGGCGCACCAGCTCGCTCTGGCGCCAGCCCCAGGCCACGCCGTTCTGCGTGGACAGGCGGATCAGCCCGCGCGGGTAGTGCATGCGGTCCATGACGCTGTTGCAGGCGTCGATGCACAGGCCGCAGCCGATGCACTCGTACTGCAGGCCGTCGCGTATGTCGATGCCCACGGGGCAGACCTGCACGCACAGCGTGCAGTCGATGCAGTCGCCCAGGCCCTGGGCCCGGTAGTCCACGCCCTTGTGGCGCGGGCCGCGCGATTCGCCGCGTGCAGTGTCGTAGGTGACGACCAGGGTGTCCTTGTCGAACATGGCGCTCTGGAAGCGCGCATAGGGGCACATGTGCTTGCAGACCTGCTCGCGCAGGAAGCCCGCGTTGCCGTAGGTGGCCAGCGCATAGAACAGCACCCAGAAGATCTGCCATGCGCCGGTCAGCGCCAGCACCTCGGGCAGCAGGCTGCGGATGGGCACGAAGTAGCCCACGAAGGTCAGCCCCGTCCACAGCGCAATCAGCAGCCACAGCGCATGCTTGCCACCGCGCCGCGCGATCTTCTCCGGACCCCAGCCGCTGGCATCCAGGCGCAGGCGTGCGCTGCGGTCGCCTTCGAGCCGGCGCTCCACCCACATGAACAGCTCGGTGTAGACCGTCTGCGGGCAGGAAAATCCGCACCACAGCCTCCCCGCCACCGTGGTGAACAGGAACAGCGCCAGCGCCGAGACGATGAGCAGCACGGCCAGGTAGATGAAATCCTGCGGATACAGCAGCCAGCCGAAGATGTAGAAGCGCCGCTGCTCCAGGTCGAACAGCAGGGCCTGCCGGCCGTGGATCTGCAGCCAGGGTATGCCGTAGAAGAACAGCTGCGTGAGCCAGACCATGGCCCAGCGCCAGTTGGCGAAGCGCCCCGAGATGGAGCGCGGCTGGATCTTGCGGCGTGACTCGAACAGCGGGGAATCCGCGCTGGCGTCGGCGATGGGAATCACCTTGCGCGGCGCGGGCCGCGGCCGGGGGGCTGCGGCGGTTTCATCGGGAAGCGGTTTCGGTCGTTCTGACATGCGGGGCCTTCGCCCCGGCCGGTGCGCCCGTGATGCGGGCTTGTCATGAATTGCCGGGGACTGCCTGGACTATGCCCAGCGCCCTGCTCCGCGGGTAGCAGCAGATGCGGTGAATTCGACCGTATCAGATGGAGCTTCAGGCCTGGGGAGCACGAAGACGCGGCACCGCCAGCCGCAACCCCCACGCCACCAGGCACAGCCCCAGCAGCGACGTCAGCGTGCCGATGCGCACATCGGCCTGGAGCACGCCCCAGCGGCTGAAGATCTCCGTCCAGTCATGGTCGCCGCCGCCCACCAGCGGCAGGACCTGGGCGCGCGCGTCCTTCATGTAGCGGGCCACGTTCATCAGGTTCTCGCCCAGCCACATCAGCGAGGCGATCCAGCCCGTGCGCTGGCCCTGCCTGCGGAAATGGCGCATGAACAGGGCGGGGAACAGCAACTGGAACAGCGTGCCGCCGTAGACCGAGAGATGCTGCGAGAACAGGGCCACCAGCGGGTGCCCGGCCTCGTGCAGCGCGAGGTTGGCGTTGTCCAGCAGCATCAGCCAGCGGTCCTCGCTGAAGAAGTGGCCCCAGATGATCCAGGCGCCGAAAGCCGTCAGCGCGATGGCGGCAGGGCGTGTGACCGGCGTCCATTCGACCGGGTCGTCGAAATCGTCGAGGTCGGCGCCGCGCTTCATGGCGCCAGCAACGCCGTTGCGTTCAGAGGGCATGCCAGCGGCTTGGCGGGGTACATGCGAGGTCGGCAAAAAGGGGCAGGCGCAGGATGCATGGCGGCAGTGTTCCGGAGAGTGGGAGGAAGATAGCAGGTTGCACCGGCACCGGGCTGCCGCGTTGCAATCCATCCCGGACAGGTTCTGGCAAAGTCGGGCATCCGCATCTTCAAGCCAAGGAACATCCACACCATGAACCTGCGCCCCTTATTGCATGAGCTTGTCCGCCAGCATGGCCTGGACCGCAAGGCCGCCGTGCAGCTGTTTGCACTGGCGGGATTCGAGCAGGAGCCGGCCGCCCTCAGAACCCGCCTGTGGCCCGTGGTGGCCTTGCTGGGCGCGGCGCTGGGCGGGCTGGGCATCGTGCTGTGGATTGCCGCCAATTGGGAGAGCATGGGCCGCATGCAGCGCTTTGCCCTGCTGCAGGGCTTCGTGCTCGTGATGTGTCTTGGCGCGGCATGGCGCGCGGCAGCGCGCGTGCCGCTGTCCGTGCTGGCGTTGCTGGGCACGGGTGCGCTGTTCGCCTTTTTCGGGCAGACCTACCAGACGGGAGCGGACCCCTGGCAGCTGTTTGCGCTGTGGGCAGCGCTGACCCTGCCGCTGGCCCTGGCGGCGCGCAGCGATGGCGTCTGGGTGCCCTGGGTGGTGGTTGCCATGACGGGCATCGCGCTGTGGGCGCAGGCCCATACGCCGCAGTTCTGGGAGGTGGAGTCGCGCGACCTGGGCGTGCATGCCGTGGCCCTGGGCGCCGCCCTTGCCGTCACCGCGGTCATGGCACCGGCCCTGCGGCGCTTCACGGGCGCGGGGCTGTGGGCCTTGCGCGGCGCGGGCGCGCTGGCGCTGGCGATGATCACCTCCACCGCCATCAGCGGGCTGTTCCACAGCACGGTGGCGCCGCAGTACCCGCTGGGGCTGGTGCTGCTGGCAGGCGCGGCGGCGCTGGCGGGCCTGCGCAGGCATTTCGACATCTTCCTGCTCAGCGGTGCGGCGCTGGGCCTGAACGTGCTGCTGGTGTGCGGCCTGGTCTACCTGCTGCTGGAAAAACTGGGGGCGGACTTCACGGGCATGCTGCTGCTCGTCGGCCTGGGCGCTGCGTGCCTGCTGGCGGCCACGGTCAGCCTGGTGCTTCGAATGTCACGCAACGCGGAAGGAGGCCTTCAATGAGCCACGAACACGACACCCTGCTGCGCCAGGCCGTGGACCAGGGCATCCTGCCGCCTGCCGCCTTGCAGGACCGCCGCCCTGCCGCCAACGACCGCCATTGGGCGGTGGTGCTGCTCACGGCGCTGGGCGCCTGGCTGGCCCTTCTTCCCTTGCTGATTCTGTTTGCGTTTGCCCTGTCCGACTGGATAGAGCGCGGCGCCGGCACCTATGTGATCGGCGCCATGATGCTGGCCGCAGCCGTGGCCGTGCTGCGCGCCGAGGAGCTGCCCGTCTTCCTGGAGCAGCTGGCCCTGCCTGCCATGCTGACCGGCGCCGGCCTGCTGGGCTTTGGCCTGGCGCGCGACCTGTCGGGGCAGGCTGCGGCCGCGATAGGCCTGGCCATTGCGCTGGCCTGCACGGCCGCCATTGCAAGGCCCTGGCTGCGCGTGCTGCTGGGCGCCGCCTGCGCGCTGCTGTTTTGCACCATGCTCTGGCCGGACAACGATCCATCCACCCTGTACGCAGGCCTGCCGACCTGGGTCATCGTGCATGCGGCGCTGCTGCTCTGGATGCTGCTGCTGGCAGCCCAGTGGCGCGCGCTGGGGCAGTCTGCGGCACAGACCCGCATGGCGGCGGCGCTGGAGCCCTTTGCCACGGGCTGGCTGCTGGCGGTGCTGGCTGGCCTGGCCTTTCTGTCCGGCAGGAGCTTCATGGTGGCCGGCGTGCTGGGCGGCGGCCTGGCGGGCGAGCTGGCGCAGGAAGCCGCCCCGAACATCTCCATGGGCGTACTGACGCAGGCCGGCTCGGCCGTGCTGGCCCTGGCAGCCGCCTGGTTCGCCCAGCGCGCATGGCCCACGCTGCGGCAGCCGCGCGCCGCCGTGGCTGCCGTGGTGCTGGCCGTGCTGAGTGCCTTCCTGCCCTGGCTGGGCGCCTGCCTGCTGGCGCTGGCGGTGACCGGCACCAGCGGCCGCTGGCGGCAGGCCGCAGCGGCCGCCCTGGCTGCGGCCTGGATCGTGGGCAGCTTCTACTACCAGCTGGCCTGGCCACTGGCCACCAAGGCCCTGGTGCTGGCCGGCTGCGGCGCCTTGCTGGGCCTGCTGGCCTGGGCAGGGCCGCGCGCCGCAGCCCTGCCAGGCAGCGCGGAGACCGCCGCCGCATCGGGCGCGGCGCCCCTGCAGCGCTGGGCGCCGTGGCTGGTGGTGCTGACGGCGGCCTGCACGCTGGCGGTGGCCAATATCGGCATTGCGCAGAAGGAGCGCACCATCGCCCAGGGCCGCAAGGTGTTCGTGGAATTGGCGCCGGTGGACCCGCGCTCCCTGATGCAGGGCGACTACATGCGCCTGAACTTCCGCCTGCCTTCCGAGGACAGGGACGTGGAGAAAGAAAACCTGCGCAGCGGACGCCTCTACGCCATCGGCAAGCTCGATGAGCAGGGCGTGGTGCAGTGGCTGCGCACCGGCACGGCCAGCGAGCCGCTGGCGCCCGGCGAGCAGCGCTTTGAACTCACCCCGCGCGGCGGCCGGTGGACGCTGGTGACCGATGCCTGGTACTTCCGCGAAGGCGATGGCCAGCGCTGGGAGCAGGCCCGCTACGGCGAGTTCCGCGTGGAGCCCGACGGGCGTGCGCTGCTGGTGGGCATGGCCGATGCACAACTGCGCCCCATCGTGCCCTGAGCGCACCAGGCAAATCACTCGAAACTGTCACCCTCGGCCAGCGGCGCATGCCGGTAGCTGGCCGGCGTGCGGCTGAGCTTGACGGGCGCGCCCAGGCCCCGGTAGCCGCCCTCCATCTCCACCACCATCTCGCGGTGCAGGGTATGCGGGTGGTTGAGCGCCGCGTCCACGCCCAGTACGGGTGCGGCGGGCACGCCGATGGCCATCAGCGCATCGGCCAGCGCGGGGCCGTCGCAGGACTGCAGGGCCTGCTCCAGCAGCGGCTTGAGCGCATCACGGTGGTGCGAGCGCTGGCCGGCCGTGGCAAAGCGCTCGTCGGCCACCAGTTGCGGGCATCCCAGATGCTCGCACAGCAGGCGGAACTGGCGGTCGTTGCCCACTGCCAGGAAGACCGGCGTGGTGCCCGTGGCAAAGCTGTCGTAGGGATAGATGTTGGGATGGGCGTTGCCCGAGCGCCCTGGCGTCCTGCCGCTCATGAACCAGTTGCCCGCATGCGGGTGCAGCAGCGAGATGCCGCTGTCGTACAGCGAGACATCGACCAGCTGGCCCAGGCCGCTGCGCTGGCGCTCCTGCAGCGCCAGCAGCACGCCGATGACGCCGTTCATGCCCGTGACCATGTCCACCACGGGCAGGCCCACGCGCAGCGGATCGCCGCCGGCCTCGCCGTTGACGCTCATCAGCCCCGTCATGGCCTGGATGGCCGCGTCATAGCCGGGCCAGGCACCCAGCGGACCATCGGCGCCGAAGCCGCTGACGCGGCACCAGATGAGGCGCGGAAAGCGCTCGCGCAGCTGCTCCCAGCCAATGCCCCATTTCTCCATGGTGCCGATCTTGAAGTTCTCCACCACCACGTCGGCCTGCTCCATCAGCGCCACCACGGCCTGCTGGCCTTCGGGCAGGGACAGGTCCAGGAACTGCAGCCGCTTGTTGCGGTTCAGGCCCCGGTAGTAGGAGGACACTCCGTCCTGGAACGGCGGCCCCCAGGCGCGCGTATCGTCGCCCTGCGGCGGCTCCACCTTGAGCACGTCGGCGCCGTGGTCACCCAGGATCTGGCCGCACAGCGGGCCGCCAAGAATGCGGGAGAGGTCGAGGACACGGATGCCCTGGAGCGCTCCCGCGCGTCTATTTGTGTTCATGGGGATACTCTCGTCAGTCGAGCTTCGCGCCGGAGGCATCGACCACGGCCTTCCACTTGGTCACTTCCTGCGCGATGAAGGTCGACAGCCCTGCTGGCGACAGATCCGATGCCGGCTCCAGCCCCTGGTCGGCAAAGGTCTTGCGGATGCGCTCGCTGCCCAGGGCCTTGCGGAAGGCCGCGTTCAGCGTCTCGATGCGGTCGGCCGGCGTGCCGGCCGGTGCCACCACGCCGAAGAACACGCTCACGTCGTAGCCGGGCAGGCCCTGCTCGGCGATGGTGGGGATGTCGGGCATGGCCTGGGAGCGCTTTTCCGTGGCCACGCCAATGGCCTTGAACTTGCCGGCCTTGATGTAGGGCATGGCCGTGAGGATGTCGGTGAAGGTCATGTTCACCTGCCCCGCCAGCAGGTCGTTGAGCGCCGGGCCCGTGCCCTTGTACGGGATGTGCTGCAGCGAGGTGCCGGCCATCTTGTTGAACAGCACGCCGGCCAGGTGCGAGGAGGCGCCGTTGCCCGAGGACGCATAGTCCAGGCTGCCCGGCTTGGCCTTGTCCTGGGCAATCAGCTCCTGCACGGTGGTGGCCTTGGTCGCCGGATTGACCACCAGCACATTGGGCAGGTGGCCCACGCGGATGATGGGCGCGAAGCTGGTCTGCGGGTCGTAGTTGATCTTGCGGTACAGGTGCTTGTTGATGGCCAGCGGCCCCGAGGTGCCGAACATGATGGTGTAGCCGTCCGGCCTGGCGCGGGCCACGAAGTCGGCGCCGATGTTGCCGCCTGCGCCGGCCTTGTTCTCCACGATCACGCTCTGGCCCAGCGTCTCGGTCAGCGCCGTGGCCAGCACGCGTGCCATGGCGTCCGTGGGCCCGCCGGGCGGGAAGGGAACGACAAAGCTGATGGGCCGCTCGGGAAAGCGCTCGGCCAGGGCGGCGGCCGGCAGCGCGGCGGTGGCGGCGAGCGCACAGGCCCACAGGAATCGGCGTTTCTGGAAGGACGGCTTCGGGTCAGTGCAAGGCATGGTGTTTGTCTCCGGTACTTGTGCGGTCATCCCTGTGGACGGGATGTGTGTTCTGGGTCGGTGCGGTCGATGGGCTCAGCGTGTCCAGCCTTCGGGCAGGTCGCCTGCCGCCAGCGGGTCGCGCGGCAGCACGCGGTGCAGCAGCACCAGCTGGGCCCAGCGCATGCGTTCGGCACTGCGTGTGCAAGAGGCCTCCCAGGCCATGGCCGTGGCCGTGAAGCAGTGGTACAGGCCCGAGGCGGCGGCGCGCGCCAGGCGGTCACCGCCCTCCTCGGCCGCGCGCAGGGCCAGGGCCGCAGCCTTGTCCATGCTGGCCGACAGCGCGGCCTTGAATTCCGTGGCCGCCTCGGTCTGGGCCAGCAGCTGGGCCGCGTGGTCGCGCAGCACGGGCAGCGAGCCTTCGCGCTTGATGGCGCGGATCACGTCCAGCGCCACGATGTTGCTGGTGCCTTCCCAGATCGATCCCAGGTGGGAGTCGCGCACCAGGCGCGGGTCGCTCCACTCCTCGATGTAGCCGCATCCGCCGCGCACTTCCATGGCGTCGCCCGTGACCTTGCGCGCGTCGCGGCAGGCGCGGAACTTGATCATGGGCGTGAGGATGCGCAGCAGCGCGTAGGCGCCGTCTTCGCCTGCGTCCGAACGCTGCAGCGCCTGGGCCGTCTGCAGCACCATGGTGCGGGCCTGCTCGGAGTAGATGCGCAGCTTGTCGAGCTGGCGCTGCATCAGCGGCATGTCCTGCAGGGCCTTGCCGAAGGCGCGGCGCTCGCGCGCCACGTACTCGGCCTCGGCCACGGCACGGCGCATCAGCCCGGCCGAGCGCACGCCGTTGGACAGGCGCGAGTTGTTCACCATGTCGGCCATCTGCACGAAGCCCCGGCCCTGCTCGCCCACCAGGTAGGCGACGGCGCCGTCGAGCACGATCTCGCCGCTGGCCATGGAGCGCGTGCCCAGCTTGTGCTTGAGGCGCACGATGCGGTAGTGGTTGGCCGAGCCATCGTCCAGCCGGCGCGGCAGCAGGAACAGCGAGATGCCCTTCATGCCCGCTGGCGCGCCTTCCACGCGCGCCAGCACCATGGCGAAGTCGGCATCGGGGTTGGAGCAGAACCACTTGTCGCCGGACAGGCGCCAGCTGCCGTCGGCGGCCGGGCGTGCCAGCGTCTGGGTGTTGGAGATGTCCGAGCCGGCCGCCTGCTCGGTCATGAACATGGCGCCCTGGGCCTGGTCCTCGAAGCGCAGCTGCGTCATGCGCGGCCAGTACTTCTCGACCAGGGCCGGCTCGCCGTACTTGCGCAGCGTGCGCGCCAGCGAGTCCGTCATGGACAGCGGGCAGCACAGGCCGAACTCGGCCTGCACGAACAGATAGGTCAGCGCGTACTTGGCCAGCGGCGGCAGCTTGCCATCCCAGCCCAGCACGCCCGTGCGGTGCGACATGACGGCCAGGCCGAACTCGCCATAGGCAATGCGCTCCATCTCCACATAGGCCGGATGCTTGACGATGCGCTGCGCATCGCGCCCCGTGCGGTCGCGGTGCTCCAGCTCGGGCGGGTTGCGGTCGGCGGTCAGCGCCCATTCATCGATCTCGCGGCCGGCCAGCGCGCCCATGCGCTCCAGATAGGGCTGCAGATGATCGTTCACCTCGGGCGGCAGGTACAGCGCCAGCAGCGGCTGCAACTGCGAATCGGTGGTGTACAGGTTGCTGCCGTGGCGGTCGGGCACGGCCTGGAAAGCCTGGGCGGGGGAAGACTGCATGGCGGCCAGCGCCTGCGGTTCGGGGTTCATGGTCTGTCTCCTGTGCGGGAACCTGGCCCGGGCGCATGGGCTCCGGGTCTTGGGGATGCCCCCATTCTTGGAAACAGTCCTATTCGAGTCAAATATCGATAACGTATTGATCAATAGTCAAACCGGATAGAACACCATGGAGCTGAGACAACTGAGGTACTTTCTGGTGCTGGCCGAGGAGCTGCACTTCAGCCGCGCAGCCCAGCGCCTGTCCATCTCCCAGCCGCCGCTGAGCGTGGCCATCCGCCAGCTGGAGGAAGAGTTGGGCGCCCAGCTGTTCGAGCGCACCAGCAAGGAGGTGCGGCTCACGGCCGCCGGCAAGCACCTGCGCGTGCAGGCCCAGGACATCATGGAACAGGCCCAGCGCGTGCGCCAGGACATGCGCGCCATCGCCGACGGCGTGCAGGGCCGCATCCGGCTGGGCTTTGTGGGTTCGGCCATCTACCGCGGGCTGCCCGAGGCGCTGGAGAGCTTTCGCGCCCGGCACCCGCTGGTGCGCATCGACATGCTGGAGCTCAACAGCGCAGAGCAGATCGCCTCCCTGCAGCAGGAGCGGCTGGACCTGGGCCTGCTGCACGCCACGCGCCCCGCGCCAGGCCTGCAATCACACACCCTGGTGAGCGAGCCGTTCATGGCCTGCCTGCCGGACAGCCACGCGCTGGCCGGCCAGCGCAGGCTGCAGGTGCGCCAGCTGGCGGGCGAACGCATGGTGCTGTTCTCGCGCCAGGTCTCGCCCGACTACCACCAGCAGATATGGCAGATCTGCCAGAGCGAAGGCTTCACGCCCGACCTTCACCATGAGGTGAGGCACTGGCTGTCCGTGCTGTCCATGGTTTCGCTGCGTCAGGGCGTGTCCCTGGTGCCGGCCTGCCTGCAGCGCGTGGGCTTCCCGGGGCTGGCCTTCGTGCCCATCCAGGGCCGGCACCCGCAGTCGCAGATGCAGGCCATGTGGCACCCGGGCCATGTGCAGCCCCTGGTCGAATCGCTGCTGGCCCACCTGCGCGACAGCGTGGGCAGGCTGGGACAGCAGCCCTAAACGCCACACCCTTGCTCAGTTCACTCTGTCCAAAACCGGCGTGACCCAGAAGCGAGGGACACCGAGCAAGGGCCGCCCCGCCGCCAGGGTGTCGTCCCCCTTGCAGGGGGAAGCCGCATAGCGGCTCAGGGGGTTTCCAACTTCATTCCAGGAGCTGCCTGAGAACGTACGGCAGGATGCCGCCGTGCTTGTAATAGTCCACCTCGATGGGCGTGTCGATGCGCAGCTTGACCACCACGGTCTGCTTGCTGCCATCGGCACGCGTGATCACCAGCTGGGCCTCGCTTTGCGGTGCCAGGTCGGCGGCGGGAACCACTTCCACGAACTCCTCGCCCGTCAGGCCCAGGGTCTGCCAGCTGTCCGTGCCCAGGAACTGCAGCGGCAGCACGCCCATGCCCACCAGGTTGGAACGGTGGATGCGCTCGAAGCTGCGCGCCACCACGGCCTTGATGCCCAGCAGCTGCGTGCCCTTGGCGGCCCAGTCGCGGCTCGATCCCGTGCCGTATTCCTCGCCCGCGAAGATCACGGTGGCACGGCCCTCGGCCTGGTACTTCATGGCCGCGTCGTAGATGGGCATCTTGGTGACCTGGCCCGTGCCGTCGCGGTACAGCGTCAGGCCGCCCTCCTCGCGCGAGCCATCGGGCTGCGCGGGAATCATCAGGTTCTTGATGCGCACGTTGGCAAAGGTGCCGCGCATCATCACCTCATGGTTGCCGCGCCGCGAGCCGTAGCTGTTGAAGTCGGCCTTTTGCACGCCGTGGGCCAGCAGCCACTGGCCTGCGGGCGAGCTTTCCTTGATGGAGCCGGCCGGCGAGATGTGGTCGGTGGTGATGGAGTCGCCGAACAGCGCCATCACGCGCGCGCCGTGCACCACGTAGGGGTTGGAGCCTTCGGCGCCGGCAGCACCGGCGGCGGGCGCGTCCAGCTGGAGCCGGAAATCATCGAAGAACGGCGGCTCGGCAATGTAGGTGCTCTCGGGCCAGGTATAGGTGGCGCCCGTCACGCCGTGGATCTTTTCCCAGAGCTTGCCGGGCTCGGAACGCACCTTCTCGTAGTTCTCGCGGAAGGCCTTGCCGTTCATGGCGTACTTCATCAGCGCGTGGATCTCTTCGCTGGTCGGCCAGATGTCGCCCAGGTAGATGTCACGGCCGTTCTTGCCCTGGCCCACGGGCTCGGTCATCAGGTCGCGGCGCACCGTGCCGGCAATGGCATAGGCCACGACCAGGGGCGGGCTGGCCAGGAAGTTGGCCTTGATGTTGGGGTGGATGCGCGCCTCGAAGTTGCGGTTGCCCGACAGCACGGCCGCGCAGACCAGGTCGTTGCTGGTGATGGCCTCGTTGAGCTCCGGCGTGAGGTCGCCCGCGTTGCCGATGCAGGTGGTGCAGCCGTAGCCGGCCAGCGCAAAGCCCAGCTTTTCCAGGTAGGGCAGCAGGCCGGCTTCGGTCAAATACTCGGTCACCACGCGCGAGCCCGGCGCCAGAGAGGTCTTGATGTGCGGCTGCACCGTGAGCCCGGCCTTCACCGCCTTCTTGGCCAGCAGGCCGGCGGCCAGCATCACGCTGGGGTTGGAGGTGTTGGTGCAGCTGGTGATGGCGGCAATCAGCACGTCGCCGTTGGCGATGCTCAGGCGCTTGGGCGGCGTGGGGGCATCGACCGGCGCCTCGCTGTGGGCGGCCTCCAGCTTGGGCTTGTTGGCCTCCATCTCGGCCAGCGAGCGCTGCGCGCCGGGCGGATGGGCCGGCGTCTCGGGAGCCACCTCGCCCTCGCCGCCACCGCCTACGGGAAAGCTCCGACCCAGCCGTTCGATCGGCTGGTTGAACCCGTTGTGCGCCGCAGGGGCACTGAACAGCTCATCGAACTTGGACGACACATTGCCCAGCTCGATGCGGTCCTGCGGGCGCTTGGGTCCGGCCAGGCTGGGCGCCACCGTGCCCAGGTCCAGGCGCACCACATGCGAGTAGTCGATCTCGCCGGCGGCCGGCACGCCGAACAGTTCCTGCGCGCGGAAATAGCCCTCGAAGGCCTCGATCTCGGCCTTGCTGCGGCCCGTGCCCCTGAAGTAGTCGATGGTCTTTTCATCGACGGGGAAAAAGCCCATGGTGGCGCCGTACTCGGGCGCCATGTTGCCGATGGTGGCGCGGTCGGGCAGCGCCAGGGTGCGCGTGCCTTCGCCGAAGAACTCCACGAACTTGCCCACCACCTTCTCGCGGCGCAGGATCTCGGTCACCGACAGCACCAGGTCGGTGGCCGTCACGCCCTCGCGCAGCTGGCCCGACAGCTCGAAGCCCACCACATCGGGCGTGAGGAAGTACACGGGCTGGCCCAGCATGGCCGCCTCGGCCTCGATGCCGCCCACGCCCCAGCCCACCACGCCGATGCCGTTGATCATGGTCGTGTGGCTGTCCGTGCCCACCAGGGTGTCGGGGTAATGCACGCCGTCCTTGGTCTTGTGCACGCCGCGCGCCAGGTACTCCAGGTTCACCTGGTGGACGATGCCGAAGCCCGGCGGCACCACGCCGAAGGTGTCGAAGGCCTGCATGCCCCACTTCATGAACTGGTAGCGCTCCTTGTTGCGCTGGAACTCCAGCTTCATGTTCAGGTCCAGCGCCTTCTTGGTGCCGAAGTAGTCCACCATGATGGAGTGGTCCACCACCAGATCCACGGGCACCAGCGGCTCGATGGACTTGGGCTTCTTGCCCAGCCTGGCGGCCGTGCTGCGCATGGCGGCCAGGTCGGCCAGCAGCGGCACGCCCGTGAAATCCTGCAGCACCACGCGCGATACCACGAAGGGGATCTCGTCCACGCGCTCGGCCTGGGGCTTCCAGTTCGCCAGTTGCTCCACATGCTCGCGCGTCACCTTGTTGCCATCGCAGTTGCGCAGCACGGACTCCAGCACGATGCGCAGCGACACGGGCAATCGCCGGACCTGTGGATATTGCCTTGCCAGCTCAGGCAGGGAGAAGAACTTGCCCTTCTTGCCCCCCGCCGCAGCAAAGGTCTTGAGGGTGTTTTCATATTCGTGGCGCATCGTGAGACTCCTGGATGAAACTCTGGGAAGGCACATGCGCGCCGCCTTTTTCCGGGCTGCTGGGCATGCACCAAGACTCTGATTTCCATTGTGCCCAGAAGTGCCCGCGGATGCTGTGGTCCATTGGCGATAGTCACACGCGGACAACGCTGTCCGCGCGGAAAAAGCGGCAGGCTTTCACAGGGCTGTCATCGAACCGGCCAGCGAAGCCCTGCTGCGCCACAACCCCGCGCACTGCAGATCGCCCAGCGCCACGCCGATGGCCGCCTGGCCCAGCACCCATGCCCAGCCTGCGGGCGCAGGCTCCAGCACGCCGCTGTACAGCACAACCCCGCAGGCCAGGGCCCAGCCGAAGTTGCCGAACACGGCAATGGCCACCAGCCCCCGGCTGCGCGGCATGCGGCACGCGCCCCAGCCAGCCACGCAGGCCCAGGCCAGCAAGAAGCACCCCGTGCCCAGCAGCAGCGCCTGCGGCAACCCCGTGACAACGGCCAGCGGCTGCGCAAAGGCCAGTTGCACCGCACCCGCGGCAGCGCAGCAGATGGCGTCGGCCCACAGAGTGCGGGGCAGGAAACGGGCATGGGAAAACATCGGCATCAGCACTCCTTGTGGATTGCCGGGCATGCACCTCGCAAGCCGGCCCCGCCGATGCTCCGCCGCCACCGCCCCCCGCGTCCATGACCTGCCAGGTCATGCCAGCCCCGCTGGAGCAACTCCAGTCGCTATGCCACAATCCGCACCAGCCCCCTGTCACGGGGCCGGTGCTTGAAAACACCTTTTCCAAGACTAGCGGTGCAGCCTCCCCGTCAGCGAGGCTTTGTCACGTCTGAATCCTGTATTCGTGGGCGCTTGTCCACGTCTGTGCGATTTCGGGCGGGATGGGGCTCACCGCAAGGCTGCCCGCACGACTAGTCTCGTGTTTTCAACATCCCGCCCACCTGCCTGCGCTTGAAAACGCAACCCGGTGGTCTCAAGCCTCGACTAGGAGCACGGAAGCATGCGCAACGTTTGCCTTTCCACGGCCTCTCTCAACCTTGCATGGAGAGCCGAGCCATGACACCCAGCCCCCCACCCAGCGCCGAGCATTTCACCCAGGTCGTGACCGAGGTGGACCGCCTGGTGCAGCAAGGCTGTGCCGAGATCTCGGCACTCTCCCGCATGGCCCTGCTGTGGCTGGAAACGCCCGAGACCAGCAACCGCCTGGAGGTGCTCGCCAGCGCCCTGCGCACCATCCGCAACAGCGCCGACATGCTGGCCAGCGAAACCAGCGGCGAAGTCGTCGCCGTGGGCTGCTCCCACCACGTCAAAAAGCAGCGCAGCCCCCTGAACCCGGCCGAGCGCAGCAAAGGCCCGCACCAGCCCCCCGTATGCCAGCGCCTGCGTCGGGCCGCCTTCTTTGATCTGACCTTTCTTGGCGAATCAAGAAAGGGCCGTCGGCTGCCGGGCCGAGACCCGGCCTCGAAAAACAACGGCCCGGCTGGGTCAAAACAAGCCCGCTGTAGTCATGACATGGCAACACGCGCACCGCCAACCACAGCGCGCGTGCGCCTCAACCCAGTCCACTGCAACTCAGCCAACACCACAACCACCACCGCCTGAGCCAACACCCACGCCACCCCCCAGGCAGACAACCCCAACCCACCAAACGCCAACAGCGCAACACAGCCCACAGCCCACCCCAAATTCCCCACAACCACCAGCCCGATCAACCGCCGCGGCACAGGCGAGCGCGCCGCCATCCACGCAGCCAGCAGCGCATAGCCCAGCAAAAACCAGCCTGTGGACTGCAGCAGCGCCAGAGGCAACCCCGTCACATCCGCCAGCGGCTGCCCCGCCACCAGTTGCAAGGCGCCCGAGGCGGCGCAGGAAGCAGCATCGGCCCACATCACGCGGGGCAGGAAACGGGGGGAAGCGAACATCGACATGGCGAACTCCTTGAGAGCAACAGGCACACACCGTGCATGCCATGGACTGCATGGTCCGCCGCAGGCTGCACAGGGTCGATAACCTCGCAGGTCATGGCCGCCACGCCGGCCCCGCCGCTACGATGCGGACCATGACCTCCACCGCCCATCCACCGTCCGCGCGCTCGCCCTTCGGCGACCATCTGCGCCACTGGCGCCAGCACCGCCGCCTGAGCCAGCAGGGCCTGGCGCTGGAGGCCGAGATCTCCACGCGCCACCTGAGCTATGTGGAAACCGGCCGCGCCCAGCCCAGCCGCGAGATGGTGCTGCGCCTGGTCGAGCGCCTGGGCGTGCCGCTGCGCGAGCGCAATGCCCTGCTGGTGGCCGCAGGCTACGCCCCCATGTACCAGGCCCGGCCGCTGGACCACCCGGACCTGGCCGCCGCGCGCCAGGCCGTGGACCTGGTGCTCAAGGGCCACGAACCCAATCCGGCCCTGGCCGTGGACCGTCACTGGAACCTGGTGGCCGCCAACGCCATCGTGCCACTGCTGCTGGCCGGCGTGGCGCCCTGGCTGCTGGAGCCGCCCGTCAATGTGCTGCGCCTGAGCCTGCACCCCGAAGGCCTGGGCCCGCGCCTGGCCAATGCAGCCCATTGGCGCGCGCATCTGCTGCACCGCCTGCAGCAGCAGATTGCCGCCACGTCGGATGCGCAGTTGCAGGCGCTGCACGACGAGATTGCCGCCTACCCGTTCAAGGAAGATGAAGCGGACTCACATGGCGCAGCACCTGCCAGCCACATTGCCGTGCCCTTCGCGCTGGACACCGACCATGGCCGGCTGAACTTCATCAGCACCATCACCATCTTCGGCACGCCGGTGGATGTGACACTGCAGGAGCTGGCCGTGGAGTCGTTCTTTCCGGCGGATGCGCAGACGCAGGAGGTGCTGGGGCGGTTGAGGCAGGCTGCGTAAACCGGAAAGTACAGAGCCAGAAAGCAGCAAAGCCCGCCGAAGCGGGCTTTGCTCATGGAGCCGGATCAGGCCGGACTCAGGCGCTCACGCCCTTGGCCACGTCCGCGTACTCTTCGATCTGGTCGAAGTTCATGTAGCGGTAGACGCTGGACTTGTCGGCATCGATCACGCCCATTTCCTTGAGGTATTCCTCCTTGGTGGGCAGCTTGCCCAGGCGCGATGCGATGGCGGCCAGCTCGGCCGAGCCCAGGAACACGTTGGTGTTCTTGCCCAGGCGGTTGGGGAAGTTGCGGGTCGAGGTGGAGATCACCGTCGCGCCTTCGCGGACCTGGGCCTGGTTGCCCATGCACAGCGAGCAGCCCGGCATTTCGGTGCGGGCACCGGCCGTGCCGAAGGCGGCGTAGTGGCCTTCCTTGATCAGCTCGTTCTGGTCCATCTTGGTGGGCGGAGCCACCCACAGCTTGACGGGGATGTCGCGCTGGCCGCCCAGCAGCTTGGCTGCTGCGCGGAAGTGGCCGATGTTGGTCATGCACGAACCGATGAAGGCTTCATCGATCTTGGTGCCGGCCACTTCGGACAGGAACTTGGCGTCATCGGGATCGTTGGGGCAGCAGACGATGGGTTCCTTGATGTCGGCCAGGTCGATCTCGAACACGGCAGCGTATTCGGCGTCCTTGTCGGCTTCGAGCAGGTCGGGCTTGGCCAGCCAGGCTTCGACCTTCTCGATGCGGCGCTGCAGCGTCTTGGCGTCGGCGTAGCCGTCGGCGATCATGTTCTTCATCAGAACGATGTTCGAGGTCAGGTACTCCTTGATCGGCTCGGGGTTGAGCTTGATCGTGCAGCCGGCAGCCGAGCGCTCGGCCGAGGCGTCGGACAGCTCGAAAGCTTGCTCGACCTTGAGGTCGGGCAGGCCTTCGATTTCCAGGATGCGGCCCGAGAAGATGTTCTTCTTGCCGGCCTTGGCCACGGTCAGCGCGCCTGCCTTGATGGCGTACAGGGGAATGGCATGCACCAGGTCACGCAGGGTGACGCCGGGCTGCATTTCGCCCTTGAAGCGCACGAGCACGGACTCGGGCATGTCCAGGGGCATCACGCCCGTGGCGGCGCCGAAGGCCACCAGGCCGGAACCTGCGGGGAAGGAGATGCCGATGGGGAAGCGGGTGTGCGAGTCGCCGCCCGTGCCCACGGTGTCGGGCAGCAGCAGGCGGTTGAGCCAGGAGTGGATCACGCCGTCACCGGGACGCAGGGCCACGCCGCCGCGGTTGCTGATGAAGGCGGGCAGCTCGCGGTGGGTCTTGACGTCCACGGGCTTGGGGTAGGCGGCCGTGTGGCAGAAGGACTGCATGACCATGTCGGCCGAGAAGCCCAGGCAGGCCAGGTCCTTGAGCTCGTCGCGGGTCATGGGGCCGGTGGTGTCCTGCGAACCCACGGTGGTCATGCGCGGCTCGCAGTAGGTACCGGGGCGCACGCCCTGGCCTTCCGGCAGGCCGACGGCGCGGCCGACCATCTTCTGGGCCAGCGTGAAGCCGGCGTTCGAAGCAGCGGGCGCCTGGGGCAGACGGAACACGGTGGAGGCAGACAGGCCCAGGAATTCGCGGGCCTTGGCGGTCAGCGAACGGCCGATGATCAGGTTGATGCGGCCGCCGGCGCGCACTTCGTCGAACAGCACGTCGCTCTTGAGCTGGAACTCGGCGACGGTCTCGCCGTTCTTGACCAGCTTGCCGTCATAGGGCAGCACGTCGATGACGTCGCCCATCTCCAGCTTGGAGACGTCCACTTCGATGGGCAGCGAGCCGGAGTCTTCCTGCGTGTTGAAGAAGATGGGGGCGATCTTGCCGCCCAGGGTCACGCCGCCGAAGCGCTTGTTGGGCACGAAGGGGATGTCCTGGCCCGTGGCCCAGACGATGGAGTTGGTGGCCGACTTGCGCGAGGAGCCGGTGCCGACCACGTCGCCCACGTAGGCGACCAGGTGGCCCTTCTTCTTGAGGTCGTCGATGAACTGCATCGGGCCGCGCTTGCCGTCTTCCTCGGGCTTGAAGGCCGCGTCGGGACGGGTGTTCTTGAGCATGGCCAGGTAGTGCAGCGGGATGTCCGGACGGCTCCAGGCATCGGGTGCGGGCGACAGGTCGTCGGTGTTGGTCTCGCCGGGCACCTTGAAGACGGTGACGGTGATCTTCTTGTCCACTTCGGGGCGCGAGGTGAACCACTCGGCGTCAGCCCAGCTCTGCATGACTTCCTGGGCCTTGGCGTTGCCGGCCTTGGCCTTGGTGGCCACGTCGTTGAAGAAGTCGAACATCAGCAGCGTCTTCTTCAGCGCATCGGCAGCGACGCCGGCGACTTCGGCGTCGTCCAGCAGCTCGATCAGGGGATGCACGTTGTAGCCGCCCACCATGGTGCCCAGCAGCTCGGTGGCCTTGGCCTTGGAGATGAGAGCCACCTGGATGTCACCGTGGGCCACGGCCGCCAGGAAGCTGGCCTTGACCTTGGCGGCATCGTCCACGCCCGGAGGAACGCGGTGCGTGAGCAGGTCGAGCAGGAAGGCGTCCTCGCCAGCGGGCGGGTTCTTGATCAGCTCGATCAGTTCGGCAACCTGCTTGGCATCCAGCGGCAGCGGGGGGATACCGAGCGCGGCGCGTTCGGCCACGTGGTCACGGTAGGCTTTCAACATGATTCTCTCTCCATGGTTTTCTAAAGTGGGGCTGCTTGCGGGACGCTCAGGTCCGGGCCTGGATTACTGGCCGGCGGGCTTGGGTGCTTCCAGCAGGCTGGGAGGCGGGTTCTTCTTGATGGCCTCGGCCACCTGAAGCTGGTCAGGGCTCATGCATTCGTCGGCCAGGCGCTGGCCGACCTTCTGGTTCATGAGCATGGACTTGTTGGCGATCTGCAGCCAGACGGCGCCGGCATGCTTGTCTTCCAGGCGCACGGTGCCGGTCGAGGTCTTGACGGGCGCCATGTGGTACTTGAAGCCCTTGCCGTCGATGTTGAAGTAGCCGGGGTTGGACTGGTCGGCCGTCACATTGACGAAGGCGCCCAGCTCGCAGGGAATGCGGCCGGTGTGCACGCGCTCCGAGATGGCCAGGTCTTCGGCGGACAGCGGCTGCTGGGCAGCAGCTGCCACGGCCGCCGCACCGCCGACTGCGGCAGCGCCGGCAGCGGCCTTGGCCGCGGTGGCCTTCTTGGCGGGAGCCTTCTTGACCGCAGGCTTGGCGGCGGCCTTGGCCGGAGCCTTCTTGGCAGGTTCGGCGGCGCTGGCGCCCAGGCCCATGGCCAGCAAGGGGGCTGCGATCAGGATGGAGGCGATAGCTGTCTTCATACGTTGGGCTCCTGCAAATTCCCGGTGTGGGCTAAGCAAGTGATTCTGATGCAAACCAGGGCTGCACCTGCGGGGGCAGCGCCTGGCCGGTCTGGTGGGCACGTGTGAGCAACTGCCAGAAATAGCGGTAGCTCGCCCGGTCATGTAATACACCATCCACGCTGACGGGCGCCCAGTCGGCGGCCTCGGCGGCGGTAAGTATTTGTGCGGCCTGCGCCACTTCGTCGGCCTGGGGCGCGAACGCGGCGAGGATGGGACGGATCTGGTCCGGGTGGATGCTCCACATGCGGGTATAGCCGAGCCGCCGTGACGCCTGTGTGGCAGCGGCCTGCAGCGCCTGTGGATTCCTGAACTCGGTGACCACGCAGTGCGAAGGCACCTTTCCGTGCGCGTGGCAGGCAGCTGCGATCTCCAGCTTGGCGCGCACGACCAGCGGATGGTCGAACTGGCCGGCCGAGCCCATGGCCGAGGCGGGAATCGCGCCGCCATGGGCCGAGACGAAGTCCATCAGGCCGAAGGAAATGCTCTGCACGCGCGGGTGTGCGGCGATGTCGAAGGCACGGTGCACGGCGGCGGGCGACTCGATGAGCACATGCAGCGGTAGTTCGCGGCAGCCCAGTCGGCCCAGATGCCGCTCGGCCAGCAGCACGTCGTCCACGCTTTCCACCTTGGGCAGCATGAGGTGACACAGGCGGTCGCCGGCCTCGCCGACGATGATGTCCAGGTCCTGCGCGAAACTGGCGTGGTCCACGGCATGCACGCGCGCAGCCACGCGGGCACCGGGCGCGGCATCGCGCGCCAGCGAGGCCACCAGGCGCGCATGGGCCGCCTCCTGGCCCACGGGGGCGCCATCCTCGCAGTCCAGCGTGACGTCGAACACGCAGGTGCCGAACTCGGCCATCATCTCGGCCTGCAGCTGCAGGCTCTTGCGCATGCGCACTTCCACGCCGCTGTAGTGGTCGCAGACGGGCAGGTGCAGGGCACCGCCCTGCGCATCGAGCAGCACCTGGGCCGGGTGTGCGCGAGAGGGTGTGGACGTGGCGGCGGTCATGGCTTGCGCTGGGCGACGATGAACAGGCGGGGGAAGGCCAGCAGGCGCCGGCCGTCGGCGCGCACGCCGTAGGCGGCGTCCACGCGGTTTTCGTATTCGGTGAGAAAGTCGGCCTGCAGGGCTTCGGGCAGGCCTTCGACGAAGGGCTTGAGGCCGGTGCCGCGCAGCCACTGGACGATGGCGCCGGCCGAGTCCATGGGATGCTGGTAGACGGTGTGCCAGACATCGACGGCGCCGGCCTCGACGCCGGCCTGCTCCTGCGGTCCGGCCAGCAGGTCGTAGTAGCTGCGGATGGGCAGGATGTCGGCCCGCACCTTGGCGGCATCGCCGATGTAGGCGGCAAACTTGGGCAGGCTGGCGATCTCGCGCATCACGCGGTGCGTGGCTTCCTGCCGGTTGTCGGGCATCTGTATCGCCAGCACGCCCCCTGGCGCCAGTTGGGCGAACAGGCGGGGTATCAGCGTTTCATGCTCCCCCACCCACTGGAGGGAGGCATTGGCATAAATCAGGTCGGGAGCGCTCTCGCCGGGGGCGGGCGTCCAGGAAGCAATGTCGGCCAGCGCGAAGCGGGCCTCAGGCAGATGCTGGCGCGCGGTGGCCAGCATCGCCTGGGAGTTGTCTATGCCGGTGATCGTGGCACCGGCATAGCGCTGTGCAAGCAGCTCGGTGGAATTGCCCGGCCCGCATCCCAGGTCCACCACATGGCGGGCCTGGGCCAAGGGCACACGCGCCAGCAGCTCGGCTGCGGGGCGCGTACGCTCATTGGCGAAACGCAGGTAAAGCGCGGGATTCCAGTCGAGCATGGCTTGCCGGCGGCTTACAGCAGGTGCTTGACGCCGTCCTGTTCGCCTTGCAGCTCGGCCAGGGTCTTGTCGATGCACTCTTGCGAGAAGGCGTCGATTTCCAGGCCTTCGACGATCTTGTACTCGCCGTTCTCGGTGGTGACCGGGAAGCCGAAGACGATGCCGGCGGGGATGCCGTATTCGCCGTTGGAGGGCACGCCCATGGTGACCCATTCGCCGCCCGAGCCCAGGGCCCAGTCGCGCATGTGGTCGATGGCGGCGTTGGCAGCCGAGGCAGCCGAGGACAGGCCGCGCGCTGCAATGATGGCGGCGCCACGCTTGCCGACGGTGGGCAGGAACACGTCCTTGTTCCAGGCCTGGTCGTTGATCTTGGCCTTGACGCTTTCACCGTTGACGGTGGCGAAGCGGTAGTCGGCGTACATCGTGGGCGAGTGGTTGCCCCAGACGGTCAGCTTGCGGATGTCGCCGACCTTGAAACCGGCCTTGGCAGCCAGCTGCGATGCAGCGCGGTTGTGGTCCAGGCGCAGCATGGCGGTGAAGTTCTTGGCCGGCAGGTCCGGAGCCGACTTCATGGCGATGTAGGCGTTGGTGTTGGCGGGGTTGCCGACGACCAGCACCTTCACGTTGCGCGAGGCCACGGCGTTCAGCGCCTTGCCCTGGGCCGTGAAGATCTGTGCGTTGGCAGCCAGCAGGTCGGCACGTTCCATGCCGGGGCCGCGGGGACGCGCGCCGACCAGCAGGGCGTAGTCGGTGTCCTTGAAGGCTTGCAGGGGGTCGGAGTGGGCTTCGATGCCGGCCAGCAGGGGGAAGGCGCAGTCTTCGAGTTCCATGATCACGCCCTTGAGCGCGTTCTGGGCCTTCTCGTCGGGAATCTCCAGCAGTTGCAGAATGACGGGCTGGTCCTTACCCAGCATTTCGCCGGAGGCGATGCGAAACAGCAGGGCGTAACCAATTTGACCGGCGGCACCGGTGACGGCGACACGAACGGGCTTCTTGCTCATGATGAAACTCCAGGGATGGGGAAAAAATCAGGTGTTATCGGCGCCAGGTCGCACCAGCGTCAGAAACCAGCAGCCCGTGCTCCGCAAACAACGCGAAAGTGTACTCCCGATTTCGGAGCCCGGTCAATTTGTCTTATGTCTTATATAAGATATGATCGACGTCTGTTTCCAAGTCTTTCATCTGCGTCGCCGGGAGCCTCCCCACCCCGAACTTTCCCATGCCAGCCCTGCCTCCCCTCGCCTCTGAAACCGCCGCTGCCACCATCGGCGCGGGCGCATCGACCCCGGCCTTCAGCCCGCTGTACCAGCAGATCAAGGGACTGATACTGCAAAGCCTTGAAGCAGGCGAATGGCGGCCCGGCGAGCTGATCCCCAGCGAGATGGAGCTGGCGGCGCGCTTTCGCGTGAGCCAGGGCACGGTGCGCAAGGCCATCGACGAGCTGGCCGCGGAGAACCTGGTGATGCGCCGCCAGGGCAAGGGCACCTTCGTGGCCACCCACGCGGCCCAGCATGTGCAGTACCGCTTCCTCAAGCTGCAGCCCGACGCCGGCGACCAGCAGGGCGAGGGCCGTGCCGAGCGCCGCATCATCGACTGCCGGCGCCTGCGCGCATCGGCCGACGTGGCGCGCGGCCTGGCGCTGCGCAGCGGCGATGCCGTGATGCACGTGCGCCGCGTGCTGTCGTTCTCCGCAATCCCGACCATTTTGGAAGACATCTGGCTGCCGGGCCACGCCTTCAAGGGCCTGACCGCCGAGCAGATGTCCGCGTACCAGGGCCCCACCTACGCCATGTTCGAGCTGGACTACGGCGTGCGCATGGTGCGCGCCGACGAAAAGATCCGCGCCGTCCTGCCCGAGGCCGAACAGGCCCTGCTGCTGGACGTGCCCAGCACCACGCCCCTGCTGAGCGTGGAGCGCACCGCTTACACATACAACGATGTTCCCATGGAGTTACGCCGTGGCCTGTACCGCACCGACACCCATCACTACCGCAACGCGTTGAGCTGAACGATCCGTTCCCCAGAGAAGCGGGCGAAAATACGCAATTCCCAGCAAAGCTGTTTTTATTGCATTGCAATAGAATTTTGCATCGCCGCCCCTGAGCGATTACGAAGCAGTTACATCCACGAAAGTACCCTGCCATGACTGAGCAAGCCAAAAAGCGGCCAGAGTTCCGCAACATCAACTTCTTCAAGGACCTCCCCACCTACCGGTTGCCGCCGGCCGGCATCGTGTCCATCCTGCACCGCATCAGCGGCCTGCTGATGTTCATCCTGCTGCCTTTCATCCTGTGGATGATGGACATGTCGCTGACCTCGGAGATCTCCTTCGACGGCTTCACCTCGGTTTTCGCGGGTCCCTTCGGATGGTTCCTCAAGCTCGTGTGCCTGGCATTGATCTGGGCCTACCTGCACCACTTCTGCGCCGGCCTGCGCCACCTGTTCATGGACGTGAACCACCATGCGGTCAACAAGCAGTTCGGCAAGACCTCCGCCCTGGTGGTGCTGGTGCTGAGCGTGGGCCTGACCCTGATCCTGGGCGCCAAGCTGTTCGGCCTGTACTGATAGACGATCTCCCCTCACGATAAGGAAAAAGAACCATGTCCGTGAATTACGGCTCCAAGCGCACCGTGGTCGGTGCGCACTACGGCATCCGCGACTGGATGGTGCAGCGCGTCACCGGCGTGCTGATGGCACTGTTCACCATCGTGCTGCTGGCCAAGCTGATCTTCAGCACCGGCTCCGTCGGCTATGACCTGTGGGCCGGCATCTTTGCCCCGCAGTGGATGAAGTTCCTGACCTTCGCCGTGATCGTCTCGCTGGCCTGGCACGTCTGGGTCGGCGTGCGCGACATCTGGATGGACTACGTCAAGCCCGTGGGCCTGCGCCTGGTGCTGAACGTTTTCACCCTGGTCTGGCTGGTCGGCTGCGCCGGCTGGGGCATCCAGATCCTGTGGCGTATCTGATAGAGACGCGGTCTCCACGATTGAAGGTTAAGAATGAGCTACTCCAAAGCAAACATCACCAAGCGCAAGTTTGACGTCGTCATCGTCGGCGCTGGCGGCTCCGGCCTGCGTGCCGCGCTGGAACTGTCGCGCGCCGGCCTGTCCGTGGCCTCGCTGTCCAAGGTCTTCCCCACGCGCTCGCACACCGTGGCCGCGCAAGGCGGCGTGTCCGCTTCGCTGGGCAACATGAGCGAAGACAACTGGCACTACCACTTCTACGACACCATCAAGGGCTCCGACTGGCTCGGCGACCAGGATGCGATCGAGTTCATGTGCCGCGAAGCGCCCAACGTCGTGATCGAGCTGGAACACTTCGGCATGCCGTTCGACCGCAACCCCGACGGCACCATCTACCAGCGCCCCTTCGGCGGCCACACGGCCAACTACGGTGAAAAGCCCGTGCAGCGCGCCTGCGCCGCGGCCGACCGTACCGGCCACGCCATGCTGCACACGCTGTACCAGCAGAACGTCAAGTCCAAGACCAACTTCTTCGTGGAGTGGATGGCGCTGGACCTGATCCGCAATACCCAGGGCGACGTGGTCGGCGTGACCGCCATCGAACTGGAAACCGGCGACCTGTACGAGCTGCACGCCAAGGCCGTGCTGCTGGCCACGGGTGGCGCTGGCCGCATCTTCCAGGCATCGACCAATGCCTTCATCAACACCGGCGACGGCCTGGGCATGGCTGCACGCGCAGGCATCCCGCTGCAGGACATGGAGTTCTGGCAGTTCCACCCCACCGGCGTGGCCGGCGCGGGCGTGCTGCTGACCGAAGGCTGCCGTGGCGAAGGCGCCATCCTGCTCAACAGCGAAGGCGAACGCTTCATGGAGCGCTACGCTCCCACGCTGAAGGATCTGGCACCGCGCGACTTCGTGTCCCGCTCCATGGACCAGGAAATCAAGGAAGGCCGTGGCTGTGGTCCCAACAAGGACTACATCCTGATGAAGCTGGACCACCTGGGCGCCGACACCATCCGCAAGCGCCTGCCTTCGGTGGAAGAGATCGGCCACAACTTCGCCAACGTGGACATCACCAAGGAACCGATTCCCGTGGTGCCCACCATCCACTACCAGATGGGCGGCATTCCCACCAACATCAACGGCCAGGTCGTGGTGTGGGACGGCCAGCAGAACAACGTGGTCAATGGCCTGTACGCCGTGGGCGAATGCTCGTGCGTGTCGGTGCACGGCGCCAACCGCCTGGGCACGAACTCGCTGCTGGACCTGCTGGTCTTCGGCAAGTCGGCCGGCAAGCACATCGTGCAGTTCGTCAACGGCTTCGGCGACCACAAGCCCGTGCCGGCCGATGGCTCGGAGCGCACGCTCACGCGCCTGAACCAGCTCGACGACTCCAAGGAAGGCACCTACGCCCAGGACCTGGCTGGCGACATCCGCGCCACCATGCAGCAGCATGCCGGCGTGTTCCGCACGCAAAAGAGCATGGACGAAGGCGAAGTCAAGATCAACGCCATTCGCGAACGCGTGGGCTCCGTGACCCTCAAGGACAAGTCCAAGGTCTGGAACACCGCCCGCATGGAAGCGCTGGAAGTGGACAACCTGATCGAAGTGGCCCAGGCCACCATGATCTCGGCCGCTGCCCGCCACGAATGCCGCGGCGCCCACACCGTGTACGACTACGAGCATCCTGCCGACCACGCCGAGTTCCCGCTGGGCCGCAATGACAAGGAATGGCTCAAGCACACCCTGTGGTACAGCGCCACCAACAGCCTGGACTACAAGCCCGTGAACCTGAAGCCCCTCACGGTGGACAGCGTGCCGCCCAAGGTCCGCACGTTCTAATCCAGCAGCCCACGAGAGAACAGACAAATGAAGCGCACTTTCAAGATCTACCGCTACGACCCGGACAAGGATGCCAAGCCCTACATGCAGACCGTCGAGGTCGAGCTGGACGGCCACGAGCGCATGCTGCTGGACGCCCTGGTCAAGCTCAAGGAGATGGACCCCTCCATCTCGTTCCGCCGCTCCTGCCGCGAAGGCGTGTGCGGCTCGGACGCGATGAACATCAATGGCAAGAACGGCCTGGCCTGCCTGACGAACATGAAGACCCTGCAGGGCGACATCGTTCTCAAGCCCCTGCCCGGCCTGCCCGTGATCCGCGACCTGATCGTGGACATGACGCAGTTCTTCAAGCAGTACCACTCGATCAAGCCGTACCTGCAGAACGACAGCTTCGCGTCTCCCACCAAGGAACGCCTGCAGTCGCCTGAAGAGCGCGAAGAGCTCAACGGCCTGTACGAGTGCATTCTGTGCGCCAGCTGCTCCACCAGCTGCCCCAGCTTCTGGTGGAACCCCGACAAGTTCGTGGGCCCGGCCGGCCTGCTGCAGGCCTACCGCTTCATCGCGGACAGCCGCGACGAGGCCACGGGTGACCGCCTTGACAACCTGGAAGATCCGTACCGCCTCTTCCGTTGCCACACCATCATGAACTGCGTGGACGTGTGCCCCAAGCACCTGAACCCCACGCAGGCCATTGGCAAGATCAAGGAACTGATGGTCCGCCGGGCCATCTGATGACCATGACGAATACTCTGCTCGACGAACGCGAGCGAGACCTGCTGCGCTGGCGCTGCCGGCGCGGCCTGGTCGAGAACGACCTGTTCATCGCGCAGTTCTTCGCCACCTACGGAGACCAGCTCACGCGGAGACACGCGAGCGGTCTGTCTGCCTTGATGGACCTGGCAGACAACGACCTGATGGACCTCTTCTTGCGCCGCAAGGAGCCTGAAGGTGAACTCGATACCCAAGAAATCAGGGAAGTTCTGGAACTGGTGCGCAAGCGCAAGCCCGGTTCTCTCCCGCTAGTAGGCTAGGCAATCTAGAGAAGGAAGTTTGGAAATGAAACTCGCAGACAACAAAGCAACGCTGTCTTTCAGCAACGGCGCCCCCAGCGTCGAGCTGCCCGTCTACCAGGGCAACGTCGGTCCCGACGTGGTGGACATCCGCAAGCTGTACGCGCAGACCGGCATGTTCACCTATGACCCGGGCTTCCTCTCTACCGCCTCGTGCCAGTCCGCCATCACCTACATCGATGGCGACAAGGGCGAGCTGCTGTACCGCGGCTACCCCATCGAGCAGCTGGCCAAGAACTGCGACTACCTCGAGACCTGCTACCTGCTGCTGTACGGCGAGCTGCCCAACGAGTCGCAGAAGGCCGACTTCGTCGAGCGAGTGACCAAGCACACCATGGTCAACGAGCAGATGCAGTTCTTCCTGCGTGGTTTCCGCCGTGACGCCCACCCCATGGCCGTCCTGACGGGTCTGGTCGGCGGCATGTCGGCCTTCTACCACGACAACATGGACATCAACAACGCCGAGCACCGCGACATCGCCGCGATCCGCCTGATCGCCAAGATGCCCACGCTGGTCTCCATGGCCTACAAGTACGGCATCGGTGCGCCGTACATGTACCCCAAGAACGACCTGAGCTACGCCGGCAACTTCATGCGCATGATGTTCGGCAACCCCTGCGAGGAGTTCAAGGTGAACCCCGTGGTCGAGCGCGCGCTGGACCGCATCTTCATCCTGCACGCAGACCACGAGCAAAACGCCTCCACCTCCACCGTGCGCCTGTGCGGCTCGTCGGGCACCAACCCCTTCGCCGCCATCTCGGCCGGCGTGGCCTGCCTGTGGGGCCCTGCCCACGGCGGCGCCAACGAAGCCTGCCTGAACATGCTGGAATACCTGCAGGCCAACGGCGGCGTTGCCAAGGTCGGCGAGTTCATGGAACAGGTCAAGGACAAGAACAGCGGCGTCAAGCTGATGGGCTTCGGCCACCGTGTCTACAAGAACTACGACCCCCGCGCCAAGCTCATGCAGGAAACCTGCAATGAAGTGCTGGCCGAACTGGGCCTGGAAAAGGACCCCCTGTTCGCCCTGGCCAAGGAAGTCGAGAAGATCGCCCTGGAAGACGACTACTTCGTGCAGCGCAAGCTCTACCCGAACGTGGACTTCTACTCCGGCATCGTGCAGCGCGCCATCGGCGTGCCCGTGAACCTGTTCACCGGCATCTTCGCCCTGGCCCGCACCGTGGGCTGGATCGCCCAGCTCAACGAGCAGATGGCCGACCCCGAGTACAAGATCGGCCGTCCCCGCCAGCTGTTCACGGGCTCCGTGTCCCGCGACGTCAAGCCGATCGGCCAGCGCTGATCGCAGGTCCGGGCCTCAGCGGCCCGGCACCCAAAAGCCCCATGCCTTTGCATGGGGCTTTTTTCATGGGCGAGTCCACCGTTCCAGAAGGCCACGCCACTCCTAGGAACACCATTCTGGCTATCGTGGCATGGACCTCGATTGATCACATCTACCCTAAGGTGACCGTTGACCCTCCCTGAAACGGGATGGAGGCGCAGCGCAATGCCCGCTGCCGTTCAACGCAACCCCGGGACTCACATGCTTGTCGAAATCACCAAGGACGGAATGCTCATCCATGCGCGCGTCAAGAATGCGCGCAGCCCCGCCATCGAGAGAGGAAAGCGGACCGCCGCCATCACCGGCATCGTCGTGCACCAGACCGATGCCAACACGGCCCAGTCTTCGCTCAACAGCTACAAAAACCCGAAGGCCAATGCGGCACACTTTCTCATCGACAAGGACGGCACCATCTACCAGACGGCGGCCATCTACCAGCGCACCAACCATGTGGGGCCGCTGAAGGCAAGATGCCTGCTTGTGGGGAAATGCAGGGCCAAGGACTATGAAGGAGCAGGCGTAAAGGGAATGCACCGCATCGAGATGATGAAAGCCCCTGGCGATCGCTATCCGAGCAACATGGAAGCCATAGGCATCGAGATGGTTGGCAGGGCTGTGCTGCCGAAAGGGTTCAAGCCCCCTCAGCGACGAAAGGAACTGAGTCCGGAAGGGATTCGGGGAGAATTTGGCGTCTACCCCACACCGACTGAGGCACAAAACCGTGCTCTGACATGGCTGGTTGAAGCACTGCAAGATTCCATGCAACTATCGCCCAGTGAAATCTTCAAGCACCCTGAAGTAAGCCGGAAGAACCTGTCCGAGGCAGAAGGCGCAAACTGGGAAATGGCACCATGAGCTTCATTTTCTTTCGCACTGTGACTGTGATTTCGGCCATGGCCATGGCATCGATGCTCCATGCGGCCGATGCCAGATACCCAGTCAGGCAAGTACAGAAAATCGACATCATCGAGCCCTCAGGCGGCTCTTCTTGGGAAGACAAGAACTGGCTTGATTGCAACGATGTGATATTGACCGAAGAGGATGTGCGATATGCGCTGCAGCACATGCGCAAAATTTCAGAGAAGCACTACTTCGGTGAATATATGGAAAGAACAGGGTGTTCAGGAGGAGCGTCCGTCAAGTTCAAGAGCGGAAAAATCATCGTCATGGGAATCGAACCCACAGGACGTATTAATCTTTTCGAGGCCAACAAAAAGCTGGACCCTATTGGAGTACCTGGAAGCTTCTACGACTGCCAACCCTGCAACAAACGCAAGATGGACCTGCTGCAGGACGCCCTGGACCGCGCAACCGAACGACGGCTCAAGGAGCTGAAGAGGCAGGGACGACTTCCTCCATGAGCCGCCTCCATTCGATCTTCTGGGCACTCATTTCGGCGATGCCCGATCCCTGGACAGGCACGCGCCACCGGCCCGGCTGCAACGGCTGGCGGCCTGGTGAACAGCCTGCTGGTCGGCAGCGCCGCCTGGCCTGAGCGCCCGGGCCAAGCCCCCTGCTTCACGCAGCGGCGCGGTTTCGCCGACAATGCCCCCCCGGCCCTCGTGGCCGGCCCTTTCTTGCGCCGGGGTTCCGGCCCCAGCCACTCCCTGCACACCATGAACTTTGCCTCCCTCGGCCTGAGCCCGGCGCTGGTCTCCAGCCTCCAAGACCTGGGCCTGGTCGATCCCACGCCCATACAGACCCAGTCCATCGCCCCCGTGCTTGCGGGCCGCGACCTCTGGGCCTGCGCGCCCACGGGCTCGGGCAAGACGGCCGCCTACCTGCTGCCGCTGCTGCAGCGCTGGATGGATGGCGGCAAGGCCCAAGGTGCCCAGGGCGGCTTTGTGCGAACCCTGACCACGCTGATCGTGGTGCCCACGCGCGAGCTGGCCCAGCAGGTGGGCGAGACGCTGTCCGACCTGGGCCGCACGCTCAGGCAGCCGCCGCGCATCGGCGTGGTCTATGGCGGCGTGTCCATCAACCCGCAGATGATGATGCTGCGCGGCAGTGCCGATTTCCTCGTGGCCACGCCGGGCCGCCTGCTGGACCTGGTGGAGCACAACGCCGTGCGCCTGTCCGCCGTGCGCCATCTGGTGCTGGACGAGGCCGACCGCCTGCTGGACCTGGGCTTCCAGGACGAGCTGCAGCGTGTGCTGGCCCTGCTGCCGAAGCAGCGCCAGACCCTGCTGTTCTCGGCCACCTATCCCGATGCCGTGCAATCGCTGGCCACAGGCCTGCTGCACGATCCCGTTCAGGCCCGCGTCGATGCCGCCGAAGGCCAGGATGCCGCCAGCCCCCAGAGCATTGCCCAGCGCGCCATTGCCGTGGACCGTGCGCGCCGCACCCAGCTGCTGCGCACACTGGTACAGGGGGAGACGGCGCCCGGCACCGACCCCGCCACGCTGGAGCGCGCCCTGGTCTTCGTGGCCACGCGCCACACGGCCGAACTGGTGGCGGAAAAGCTCTACAAGGCCGGCATCTTCGCCACGGCCTTCCATGGCGACCTGAGCCAGGGCGCACGCAAGGAAGCGCTGGCCGACTTCAAGGCCAGGCGCTGGCAGGTGATGATCACCACCGACCTGGCGGCGCGCGGCATCGACATTACCCAGCTGCCCCTGGTCGTCAACTACGACCTGCCGCGCTCGGCCACCGACTATGTGCACCGCATCGGCCGCACGGGCCGCGCGGGCGAGGACGGCACGGCCATCAGCTTCGTGACGCCGGCCGACCAGGCGCACTGGGCGCTGATCTGCAAGCGCAACCAGCTGGACCTTGAACTGGAGCAGTTGCCGGGCTTCGAGCCCACCGAGCCCGTGCCGCCGCCTCCGGTGGCGCAGGACGGCAACGGCGGCATCAAGGGCCGCCGCCCCAGCAAGAAGGACAAGCTGCGCGCTGCGGCCGCCGAAGCAGCCGAGACCGCAAAAAAGAACTGAGCGTTTCCGGTTCAGCCCGCGCCGCCTCGCCCGCCAAAGCGATCCCGGTACGCCACGGGCGTGATGCCCAGGTGGCGCACGAACAGGTGGCGCAGCGCCTGCTCCGAGCCCAGGCCCACGCGCGCGGCCACGGTCTTGAGCGGCAGATGGGCCTGGCTTTCCAGCAGTTGCTTGGCCGCCTCCAGCCGCGCGCTCTCCACAAAGGCCGTGGGGCTTTGCCCGGTTTCCTGCTGGAACACGCGGCGCAGGTGCCGCTCGCTCATATGGGCCTGCTCGGCCATCTGCGCAAGGGTCAGAGGCTCGGCCAGATGGGCCATCACCCACTGCTGCACGGCCTGCACGCCGCCGTGCTGCGCGGCCTGGGCCGCCAGCGGCACGCTGAACTGCGACTGGCCACCGGGACGCTTGAGGTACATGACCAGGTCACGCGCCACCTCCAGCGCCAGCGCGTGGCCGAAATCCTCTTCCACCACGGCCAGGGCCAGGTCGATGCCGGCCGTCACGCCGGCCGAGGTCCACAGTTGGCGGCTGCCTTCGCCATCGCGGATCTCCTCGCGCAGGTAGATGGCATCGGCATCGACCTGCACGCGCGGATGGCGCTGGGCCAGTTGCGCCGTCACGCTCCAGTGCGTGGCCGCGCGCCGGCCGTCCAGCAAGCCCGCCTCGGCCAGGAAGAAGCTGCCCGAGCACAGCGCAATCAGCCGCTGCACGCGTGGCGCCACGCGGCCCAGCCAGGCGACCAGCTCGGCCGAGCCGCCCAGCACCTGCTCGATATGGCGCGAGCCCACGACGACCACGGTGCAGCCCATGCCTGCAGCCTCCAGCCCGGCCAGCGTGTGGGTGGCCTCCAGCGACATCAGCGTGTCCGAGCGCACGGGCCCTTGCCGCTGCGAGACCACGCGCACCTCGTAGCCGTCGCTCTGGCCGCGCGCGCGCAGGTGCACGTTGGCATAGTCGAACACCGACATGGGTCCTATGGCCTCCAGCGCCTTGAAGCCGGGGTAGACGACAAGATCGATGCGGTGGGCGCTGGCGTGGCGGTGGTCCATGGGAAACGGCGGGCTCGGAGGCGGTCAGGGTGGAAAGAATGGGGCGGACTATACGAAAAGACGCAAGCACCCACGGCCTGCAGGCCCGGCCGACGCCGGCCACACCCCTCAGATTCGGACATATCACCTGAGGCTGCGGCCATGATGCGGCCGGTCCGCGCGGCCATGGCCTACATTCAAGGCTTCGCGGAGCGCGCGCACTGCCGCTCCTGAGCCACCCCGACAGAAAGACACGCCCATGAAATCCAAAGCCGCCGTCGCCTTCAAGGCTGGAGAACCCCTGCAGATCGTCGAGATCGACGTGGCCCCCCCGAAGAAGGGCGAGGTCCTGATCAAGATCACCCACACCGGCGTCTGCCACACCGACGCGTTCACGCTGTCGGGCGACGACCCGGAAGGCATCTTCCCCGCCGTGCTCGGCCATGAAGGCGCGGGCATCGTCGTCGAGGTCGGCGAAGGCGTGACCAGCGTCAAGCCCGGCGACCACGTGATCCCGCTGTACACCGCCGAATGCGGCGAATGCCTGTTCTGCAAGAGCGGCAAGACCAACCTGTGCGTTTCCGTGCGTGCCACCCAGGGCAAGGGCGTGATGCCCGACGGCACCACGCGCTTTTCGTACAACGGCGAGCCCATCTACCACTACATGGGCTGCTCCACCTTCAGCGAATACACCGTGGTCGCCGAAGTCTCGCTGGCCAAGATCCACCCCGATGCCAACCCCGAGCAGGTCTGCCTGCTGGGCTGCGGCGTGACCACGGGCCTGGGTGCCGTCAAGAACACCGCCAAGGTCCAGGAAGGCGACACCGTGGCCGTGTTCGGCCTGGGCGGCATCGGGCTGGCCGTGATCCAGGGCGCCAAGCTGGCCAAGGCCGGCCGCATCATCGCCGTGGACACCAACCCCTCCAAGTTCGACCTGGCCCGCACCTTCGGCGCCACCGACTGCGTGAATCCCAAGGATTTCGACAAGCCCATCCAGCAGGTCATCGTCGAGATGACGGGCTGGGGCGTGGACCACAGCTTCGAATGCATCGGCAACGTCAACGTGATGCGTGCCGCCCTGGAATGCGCGCACCGCGGCTGGGGCCAGTCCGTCATCATCGGCGTGGCCGGCGCGGGCCAGGAAATCTCCACACGCCCCTTCCAGCTGGTGACGGGCCGCAAGTGGCTGGGCACGGCCTTCGGCGGCGTCAAGGGCCGCAGCGAGCTGCCCGGCATGGTCGAGCAGGCCATGAGCGGCGAGATCCAGCTGGCCCCCTTCGTCACGCACACCATGGGCCTGCCGGAGATCAACGAGGCTTTTGACCTGATGCACGAAGGCAAGTCCATCCGCTCCGTCGTCGTGTACTGAAGCTCCCCCTGAGGCGCTGCGCGCCCTCCCCCGTTGCACGGCGCCTCTCTACTCGCTACGCGAGGGAGGAGGACGGCGCCCTCGCCTGGGCAGCGCCAGTTTCATGGGCCGTTGACCGTGTATAGCGTATCAACTCCCATCTTTGAATGCTGCACGCACCGCTTGCCAAGGTGCTCGTAGCATTTTTCTTTTTTGAGGAACACCATGTCCGCACTGCCGCCCCTGGAACTCAAGAACGCCCATGCATGCTTCGGCGGCGCACAGCGTTTCTACGAGCATTTCTCCGCCGAGATCGGCCTGAACATGAAGTTCTCGGTCTTCCTGCCGCCCAAGGCCGTGGCCGGCGAGAAGGTGCCCGCCGTGCTCTACCTGGCCGGGCTGACCTGCACCGAAGAGACCTTCATGACCAAGGCCGGCGCCCAGCGCCTGGCCGCCGAGCTGGGCATCGCCCTGATCGCGCCCGACACCAGCCCGCGCGGCGCAGGCCTGCCCGGCGAGGCCGATGCCTGGGACTTCGGCGTGGGCGCGGGCTTCTACCTGGACGCCACCACCAGGCCCTGGGCACTGCACTGGCGCATGGAAAGCTATCTGCTGGGCGAGCTGCTGCCGCTGATCGCCGCACGCCTGCCCATTGACGCGCAGCGGCTGGGCATCTTCGGCCACTCCATGGGCGGCCACGGCGCGCTCACGCTGGCGCTGCGCCATCCGGGCCGCTTCAAGAGCCTGTCGGCGTTCGCGCCCATCGCCAACCCCGTCAACTGCCCCTGGGGACAGAAAGCCTTCTCAGGCTATCTGGGCGATGACCGCAAGGCCTGGGAAGCGCATGACGCCAGCTGCCTGATGGCCGCGCAGACCCAGGCGCCCTACCCGGCCGGCATCCTCGTGGACCAGGGCCTGGCCGACAAGTTCCTGATCGAAAAGCAGCTGCTGCCCGAAGCCTTCGAGGCCGCCTGCGCCCAGGCCGGCCAGCCGCTGACGCTGCGCCGCCACGGGGGCTACGACCACGGCTACTACTTCATCCAGAGCTTCATTGATGACCATCTGCGCCATCATGCAGAGCAGTTGAGTACCCCCTGAGGCGCTTCGCGCCTTCTCCCTCTCTCGCTTCGCGGGAGAGGGACGACGCCATCGCCGCGAGGCGGCTCTTGCTCGGCGTCCCTGTTTTTTTGGCCGCGCCAGTTTCAAAGGGTGATGCGCCCAACAGGTGCAGGGCAGCTTGCCTCAACCTGGCCTATGGCCAGCGCGCATGTCCTGCGCAATACGCTCCAGTACCTGCGGCAGCTCCTTCACGCTGGCGATCACGTGGTGGGCGCCGGCTGCGCGCAGCTTGGCTTCGGCACGGGCCACGCGCTCGCGCACTTCTTCGGCGGGGGCGGCGGCCAGTTCGGCCGGGGAGTAGCCGACTTCGTTGCCGGACAGGGTCAGGCCCACGGTCCACATGCCGGCGTTGCGGCCTTCCTCGATGCCGGGCACGGTGTCGTCCACCTTCACGCAGGCACGCACGTCGCCGATGCCCAGCGCCAGCACATTGGCCAGCGCCATGAAGGGGCCGGGGCGGCCGCCTGCGGCCATTTCATCGCCCGCCACCACATGGTCGGGAGCCAGGCCGTTGGCCGCTGCCTGGGGCAGCAGCTGGTTCAGGACTTCACGCGGATAGCCCGAGCACGAGCCCACCTTCAGGCCCTGCGCGCGCAGCCAGCCCAGCAATTCAGGCGCGCCTTCGATGGGTGCCGAGAACTCGCCCACCTTGGCGATCTGCATGGGCATGAAGCGGGCGTAGATGGCATCCACGTCGGCGTCGCCAGGCGGCTGGCCGAAGGCCTTGTGCCATTGCGCGCGGATGCCCTCGTCTTGCAGCAGTTCATGGATGTGCTGCCACTTGGACAGGCCCATGGGGCCACGTGCCTGGGCCAGGGTGATGGTGATGCCGAAGCTGGCAAAGGCCTCGACAAAGATCTGCGTGGGTGCCAGCGAGCCGAAATCGACCAGGGTGCCGGCCCAGTCGAAGATGACGGCCTGCAGCGGCGACAGATCGGCGGCGGTGGAGACGGTGGTGTGGTTCATGGTGCTTTTTGACTAGGAAAGAGGTTCAAACAGAAGAGGGCCGCACGCGCCTGTTCATTCCAGCGTGCGGATGAAATTGCGCCCGCGCGGGCCGGATGCGGCCGACTGCAGCAGCTGCTGCCACTCATCCCCGGGCACGCCGTAGTGGGCGGGATCGGTGGCCACGCCCAGGCCTTCGAGGAAGTTGCGCAGGCGCTGCACGGCCAGCTCGCCCGTGGCGGCATCGAAGATGGACAGCAGGGCCGCGTCGGCCTCGTCATCGGCGCCCAGGGCCATCTCCAGCACCAGCGGCAGGCTGAACGAGCAGGCAATGCCGTGGGCCACGCCATGGCGCAGCGTGATGTCGTAGGACAGCGAATGCGCCAGCGCCGTGCGGGTGTTGGAGAAGGCCAGGCCGGCCATCAGGGCGGCCTCGGCCATGCGGCTTCGCAGCGGCAGGCTGCCCAGGTCCTGCATCAGCGCGGGCAGCGTGGCCAGGGTGCGACGCGCGGCGCCCACGGCCAAGGTGGTGGAGACGGGATTGCGGTGCCGGTTCCAGATGGACTCCAGCGCATGCGACAGCGCATCCAGCCCCGATGCCAGCGTGGCGCCGGCCGGCAGGCTTTGCATGAGCTGCGCGTCGATGATGGCGGCCTCGGGCCAGGTCCAGTGCTGGTGCAGCGAGTGCTTGCGGCCAGCGGCCTGGTCCCAGATCGTGGCCCAGGGCGTGACCTCGCTGCCCGTGCCGGCCGTGGTGGGAATGGCGATCAGCGCCTTGTGGCCTGCGGCCGGCAGGGCCAGCCCCTGCTCCAGGGCCTGCAGCAGCTCGCCGAAACGCCGCGTGGGCGTGGCGCACATCAGCGCCTTGGCCGAGTCGATGGCGCTGCCGCCGCCCAGGGCCACGATGCACGGGACCTCGGCGTATTCGCGGTGCACGCGGTCATACAGCGGGGCCAGCCACTGCACATCGGGATTGGGCGCAATGCCGTCCACCACGCCGCGCAGCTGGCTGCCCAGCCGTTGGCGCAGCTGCTGCACCAGGCCCAGGGATTCGGCCTCGGGAAACGTCACCAGCAGGCAGTCGCGCCCGGCCAGCAGCTCGGGCAGGCGGTCCAGGCGGCCGGGGCCGGCATGGATGGCAACGGGGTTGTGATAGGTCCACACAAATCGGTCCTTTGAATGAAACGGGGGCGCCGGGAAAAGCGCAGCCCTCAATGGCGGGTGCCCTGCTGGATGCGGCGGCGCAGCCAGTGGGAGATGAGATCGGCGGCGATCACCATCACGGTGATGACCACGATGCAGGTGGCCGTCTCCTGGTAGCGGAACAGCTTGAGGCTGCCGACCAGCTCGAACCCCAGCCCGCCCGCGCCCACCATGCCCAGCACCGTGGCCGAGCGCAGGTTGACCTCGAAGCGGTAGAGCACGACCGCGATCCAGGCCGTGATGGCCTGCGGTATCACACCGAAGACGATGAGCTGCAATTGCGTGGCGCCTGCGCTGCGCAGGGCCTGCAGCGGGCCGTCGTCGATCTCTTCGATGCTCTCGGCGAAGAACTTGCCCAGCATGCCCATGCCATGCAGCGCCAGGGCCAGCACGCCGGGAAACGGCCCCAGGCCCACGGCCGAGACAAAGACCAGCGCCAGGATCAGCTCGTTGATGCTGCGCACCACGTTCAGGAACTGCCGCGTGATGCGCCGCAGCCAGTGCCAGCCATGCAGGTTGCTGGCGGCGATGAAAGACAGCGGCAGCGCAAGCACCACGGACAGCATCGTGCCCCAGATGGCGATCTGCACCGTCTCCAGCGCGGGCGCCATCAGGCGCGGCAGCATGCTCCAGTCCGGCGGCACGGAGCGCGCCACGAAATCCCCGATCTGGGGCATGCCTGCCGCCAGTTCGCCCCAGCTCATCTGCGCGCCGCCCGCGCTCCAGTGCAGCACCCAGGCGATGGCCAGGGCCGCAGCCGCATAGCCGGTCCAGCCCAGGGCGCCATGGGGGCGCGGCGCGGTCCATTGCCAGCGGTCGCGCGGCTCGGGGCTCCAGGAACTGGCGCTGGTCATCACAGTCCTCCTGCGGGCGCGCTGGCCCGCATCCACGAGGCAGGCACCGGCGCCTGCGCATGCAGGCCGGCAGGCCCTATGGCCGCCGTGCCCGGAGGTGTGTCCGGCTCTGCGCCCTGCCCTGCGCCTTGCCCTGCAGTGGGCTGCGCATGGTAGATGGCCTGCAGCGCGGCCTCGTCCAGCGCCTGCGGCGATCCGTCAAAGACCATGCGGCCCTGGGCCAGGCCCAGCACACGGTCGCCGAACTCCCGCGCGTAGTCCACCTGGTGCAGGTTGCAGACCACGGCAATGCCCAGTTCGCGCGTGGCATCGCGCAGGTACTGCAGCACGCTGCGCGCGGTCTTGGGGTCCAGGCTGGCCACGGGCTCGTCGGCCAGGATGACCTGGGGCTGCTGGGCCAGCGCGCGGGCAATGCCCACGCGCTGCATCTGCCCGCCCGACAGCGCCTCGGTGCGCTCCAGCGCCTTGTGGGCCAGGCCCACGCGCTCCAGGCACTGGTCGGCCAGGCGGATATCGCTTTCGCGGAACAGCTGCAGCACCGAGGCCAGGGTGCCGGTCTGGCCCAGGCGCCCGGTCAGCACGTTCTTGCGCACCGACAGGCGCGGCACCAGGTTGTGGTGCTGGAAGACCATGGCCACGTGGCGAGCCAGCTCGCGCCGGCTGTGCCTGCCGCCGCCCAGCATCAGGTCCATGCCGCCCACCTCCAGCGTGCCGCTGTCGGCGCGGGCCAGGCCGTTCATGCAGCGCAGCAGCGTGGACTTGCCGGCCCCCGACAGGCCCAGCATGACGACGAACTCGCCGGGCTGCACATCCAGGTCGATGCCATGCAGCACATGGTTGCTGCCATAGCTCTTGCGCAATTGGCGGATGCGGATCATTTCATGCTCCCGAGGTCCAGCTTCAGGGCCTTGGCCGTCTGGCGTACCACGTCGTAGGCCTTGTCATCCGTGGCCGCGAAGCCGTCGAGCACGCCCTGGTCGCCCCAGGGCAGGTCCTTGACCTCGGCCAGGGCCGCAGCCACCTTCTGCTTGGTGCCGGCGTCCAGGTTCTTGCGCCAGGTCATGGGCGACTCGGGGATGGGCTGGGAGCGCCAGACGATCTGGAAGTCCTCGCGCTTGACCAGGCCCTTGTTCACGGCGGAGTCGAAGATGCGGTCGGCCACGGCCGCCGCATCCACCTTGCCGTTGGCCACAGCCATGATGCTGGCGTCGTGCGAGCCCGAGAAGATCACGCGCGAAAAGCCCTTGTCCGCATCGAAGCCCTCGGCCATCAACCCGGCCTTGGGAAACAGGTGGCCCGACGCCGAGGTCGGGTCCACAAAGGCAAAGCTGCGGCCCTTGAGATCGGCCACGCTGGCCGGGCCCTTGTCCTTGCGGGAGATCACCATGCTGTGGTACGCGCTCTTGCCCGTCTTCTTGGTCACGGCCACGGCAAAGGCCTCGGCGCCTGCCACCTGGCTGGCCAGCACGTACGAGAACGGGCCGAGGAAGGCGATGTCGATCTTGTTGGAGCGCAGCGCCTCGATCACGCCGTTGTAGTCATTGGCCACGAAGGGCCGCACCTTCATGCCGGTGCGGGTGGCCAACTGGTCCATGACCTGCTGGCTGGCGCGGATCATGGCCTGCGCGTCCTCCGAGGGGATCAGGCCCACGCGCAGCTCGGCGCTCTGGGCAAAGGCGGCAGTGGTAGCGGTGGAGGCGGTGGCGGCCAGGGCCAGCACGGCGCCGGCATGGCGCAGCCAGGTCTTGCGGTTCATCTTCATGGGAGTGTTCCTTTGCATCAGGTCAGGCACATCGGCGGATCGGTGGATCCGTGAATCGCCGGTCAAATCGCCAAGCGGGTGGGGATGGCTGAATGCTAGGAGCGACATATTTCTGCCATGTGAAAGTTTCAGAATCGGTTTTGACAGCATCCATAGACAAAACCTTGAGATACCGACTTTCGTGAGCAACGCCCGCTACCGCGCCTTCATCGCCGTCGCCCACCATGGCAGCCTCAGCGCCGCCGCCCGCGCACTGGGCGTGAGCCAGCCCACCATCTCCACCCAGATCGCCACGCTGGAGCGCCAAAGCCAGATCGAGCTGTTCCACCGCCGCGGCTACCGCATGACGCTCACGGGCGCAGGCGCCAGACTGCTGCCCATGGCGCAGAAAATCATGGCGCTGGAGGCCGAGGCCGAATTCTTCCTGCGCGACTCGGGGCAGTTGCACCAGGGCGAGCTCAAGATCGGCGCCGTGGGGCCCTTCCATGTGATCGAGATGGTGGCCGCCTACCGCGCACGGCACCCGGGCATGCAGCTGTCCATCCGCATGGGCAACTCGCAGCAGGTGCTGGCCGACCTGGAACGCTACGACACCGACGTGGCCGTGCTCGCCGGCCTCTACGACCGCCCGGAGCTGCTGGCACGCGAGTACGCGCGCCACGCCATCGTGCTGTTCGCCCATGTGGCCCATCCCTTCGCGCGGCGCAGCGAAATCGCGCTGTCCGAACTGCAGGGCCAGCCTTTGCTGCTGCGCGAGCACGGCTCGACCACGCGCACCGCGCTGGAATCGGTGCTGCAGGCCGCCGGGGTGCAGCCGCGCACCGAGCTGGAGATCGGCAGCCGCGAAGCCATACGCGAAGCCGTGGCGCGCGGCCTGGGACTGGGCGCCGTGTCCGAAGCCGAATTCATCCCCGACCCGCGCTTTCGCCCGCTGCGCATCGCGGGCGACCCGGCCAGCACCACCACCTATGTCTATTGCATGCGCGAGCGCAGCGACAGCCTGCTGGTGAGGTCGTTTCTGGAGGCGGTTTGAGCCTGCCGGTCCGCGCTCAGAACAGACTGCGCTGCGGCAGCAGCAGCGACGGATGGTAGAGGCTGCAATCGAGCCGCAGCGGCTCGCGGTTGAATCCGTACCGACGGCAGGCCAGGGCGAAGCGCTGGCGCAGCAGCTCGGCCCAGTGGCCAGTACCTTTCATGCGCTGGCCGAACTCGGCGTTGTACACGCGGCCGGCCTCGCGCTGCTCGCCCTGGATGCCGTGCAGGTCGCGCACGCGCTCCATCACGCGGCGGGCGCGGTCGGGGTAGTGCACCTGCAGCCATTGCTCGAACAGCGGCGCCACTTCCCAGGGCAGGCGCAGCACGGCATAGAAGGCGTGGCGCGCGCCTGCGTCGGCGGCCGCCTCCAGCACCTTCTCCAGGTCTTCGTTGATGAAGGGAATCTGCGGTGCCAGGCTCACGCCCACGGGCACGCCCGCCTCGGTCAACGCGCGGATGCTGCGCAGCCGGCGGTACGGCGCGGCGGCGCGCGGCTCCAGGTGGCGGGCCAGGTCGGCATCCAGCGTGGTCAGCGTGATGTGCACCGAGGCCAGGCCCTGGCGCGCCAGCGGGGCCAGCAGGTCCAGGTCACGCTCCACCCCGCTGCCCTTGGTGACGATGGAAAACGGGTGACGCGCCTCGGCCAGCACTTCGATCAGGCGGCGCGTCAGCCCCAGCTCGCGCTCCACGGGCTGGTAGCAGTCGGTGACCGAGCCCAGCATCACGGGCGCGGCCACATGGCTGGCGCGCGACAGCTCGGCGCGCAGCAGCTCTGGCAGGTTCTGCTTGGCGATGAGCCGGGTCTCGAAGTCCAGCCCCGGCGACCAGCCCAGGTAGCTGTGCGTGGGCCGGGCATAGCAATAGATGCAGCCATGCTCGCAGCCCCGGTAGGGATTGAGCCCCATGTGAAACGGCAGGTCGGGCGACTGGTGGCGGCTCAGCGCCGAGCGGGCCTGCTCCCAGCGCAGTTCGGTGCGCAGCGCAGCGGCCTCTTCGCCTTCGGCCGGCGCCTCAAGACTGCCCCAGCCGTCGTCAAAGGCCTCGCGCGGATCGGTGGTGAAGCGGTGGGCCAGTTGGCTGGCTGCGCCCCGGCCCTTGATGGGGTGCAGGGGCACCCGGGCCGTGTCGTGATGAGGCGTGGGAGGACTGGAAAGCATGAAGCAACTGTATAAAAATACAGCCATACCAACAAGCACTCCCCGCATGCCTGCGGTTGCGAAGTGGGTTTTGCCGGCTTGGCAAGTGCCCGCGCCAATCCGCACCGCACCGTGCGGGTTCGCTTGGCAGAACGCGCACGGGCCTGCACAATGGCCTTATCGCACCAACTTGGTGCTTTTCTCTTTTCTGAAGATGCCTTGGCCCGGACAACCGCGTTGCCCGGGCTTTTGTCCGTTTGGGCGCCGCTGCCCTTCACTGCAGCCACGGCGCAAGCACACAAGGGAGCCAACACCATGGAGCGCAAGCCCCACATCATTCTTTCGTCCCTGGACCTGGAACGCATCGAGGCCCTGCTGGACAAGCAGCCCGCCTTTCCCGGCCGCGAGGCGCTCGAGGCCGAGCTGGACCGTGCCGACGTGCTCGAGCCCAAGGAAATGCCGCCCAACGTGGTGACCATGAATTCCACGGTGCGCTTCACGCTGCTGGAGTCGGGCAAGACCAATACGCTGACCCTGGTCTATCCCAAGGAGATGGATGGCAGCGCCGACAAGGTGTCGGTGTTCGCGCCCGTGGGCATTGCCCTGCTGGGCCTGAGCGTGGGCGACCAGTCCCGCATGCCCGGCCCCTCGGGCCAGGTCACCGTGCGCGTGGATGCCATCGAGTTCCAGCCGGAAAGCGCAGGCGAGCTGCACCGTTGAACGCCGACCGGCGTGAAGCGAAAAAGGCAGCCCACCGGCTGCCTTTGTTGTTTGTGGACTGACGCACCGCGCCTCAGCGCAGGCCCGCCACAAATGCCGCGATCAGGCCGGTGCCCACCAGGCCCGCCTGCCAGCGCAACGCCATGTGCCAGCTGGGAACGTGGCGCTCCACGCGCTCGTACAGCAGATGGCCGGCCGCAATCGACAGCACAAAGGCCGTGCACATGCCCAGCAGGGCGGCGGGAATGGACTGCGGCCAGAAATGGCTTTCCACGGCGTTGACCAGCAGGCAGACCGAGAAGTGCACGAGAAACACCGAGTACGAAATCTTGCCCAGCCGGCGCAGCGGCGCCCAGCCTTGTGCCTGGGCAAACGCGGGGCTGCGCATGGCCGCGGCCAGGGCCAGCGCCGTGGCACCGGCCAGTGCGATGCGGTCGCGCCACTCCAGTGCCAGCGCCGCCACGACCAGGGCCACGATCAGCAGGGACCAGCTCCAGGCCGTCGAGGACTTGTCCGCATGCGCGGCCCAGTAGGCCAGCATGCCCAGGCCGTAGGCGCCAAAGAAGTACGGCGCCCAGACGTCCCATTGCGCATCCAGATTGAAGCCCAGCAGCGAGGCCGCCACGCCGATCACCACCAGCGCCTGCGCCACGCTCAGCGTCCAGGGCCAGCAGCGCGACAGCGCCTGGCCACCGAAGCGGCGGCGCAGCAAGGCGCCGCCCCAGCGCGTGCCGGCCAGCAGCAGCGCCGTCAGCGCAAACAGCTGGAAGTCGATGGACACGTACCAGACGCCGGCGGACAGCGACTCCTCGCCCACGATGTTCTGCAGCAGCAGCGCATGCGCCACCAGCTGCCAGAGATCGGGCTCGCCCGACACCGAGGCATGGTCGAACCAGGGCCGCACGGCCGCCGAGACGACGATGGCCACGACCAGGGCCACGGCATAGGGCACGACCAGGCGCACGAAGCGGCGCCCGATGCGCGACCACGGATCGCAGTGCTGGCCGTGGCCTTGCGGCGCCATGCTGGCTGCCGCCAGGTAGCCGCCCAGCACCAGGAAGATCTGCACGGCCATGCGCGCATATTCATAGAGCCAGTCGATGAGGTCCGGCGCGGCCGGATGGGCGATATCGGACATGGGGCCGTAGAAGGCCAGGTGGTGCCAGACGATGGCGGCACAGGCCAGGCCCTTGGTGCAGTCGATCAGCGCACTGCGGCTAGCGTGGGACATGGGGCAATCTGCAATCTGCGAACGGGTCGGGAAGCGGGAGGCGCTGGGCCGGGCCGCCTGGCCGCAAGCCCGCAAAGGCGCCATTGTGCGCCTTTTGACCGCGTCTTGCAGAAAGCTGACGCACCGCTTTCCAAGCCGCACAGGACATGCCGGCACGCGAGGGCACAATGCATGCCATGACGCAACCCAAACCTCTTCCGGCGTTGAACCGGCAGTTCGTCTCGCACTTCGGCGAGATGGGCAGCCGCTGGGGCATCAACCGCACGGTAGGCCAGATCTACGCTCTGCTGTTTCTTTCGCCCGAGCCGCTCAATGCCGACCAGATCGCCGAGACGCTGGAGTTCTCGCGCTCCAACGTGAGCATGGGGCTCAAGGAATTGCAGGCCTGGCGCCTGGTGCAATTGCGCCACCAGCCCGGCGACCGGCGCGAGTATTTCGAGGCGCCGCAGGATGTCTGGGAAATCTTCCGCCGCCTGGCCGAGGAACGCCGCCGCCGCGAGATCGAGCCCACCCAGTCCATGCTGCGCGCCGCCATGCTGGAGGAAGTCACCACCGAAGAAGAGCGCTACGCCCAGCAGCGCATGCGCGACATGTACGAGCTGATCGACCGGCTCATGAACTGGTTCGACGACGTGCAGCGCCTGTCGCCCGAGACCGCCATGCAGCTCATGGGCATGGGCACGGCCGTGACCCGGCTGCTGGACCTGAAGGACCGCATCACGGGCGGCAAGGGCCGCGCCAAGGCGGACGACACCGACGATTGAACCTGGCAAGCCTGCGTACAAAAATGAGCTCCCGAGGGAGCTCATTGTGTTTACAGCAATGCTTCATTGGCGGTAAGCGCGTGCAAAAACTGGCGTAGCCCAAAGCGAGGGACACCGAGCAAGGGCCGCCCCCGCAGCGAGGGTGTCGTCCCCCTCCCGAAGAGAGAGGGGGAAGGCGCGAAGCGCCTCGGGGGAGCTTTATTTCTCCCGGGCCAGGAGTTCGCGGCGCGTGGCCTCGTCGTCCATAAGTTCGTACCACATCGCGTTGAGCACCGCGAAGGCGGCCGCCAGCGGCAGGCCGAGCAACCAGGCGAAGTACCACATGGTGTTGTGTCCTTTCTTGACGTTGAATGTCGTTGCTTGATTCGGTGGATCAGTACGAGTGGCCGCGGCCCTCGATGATGGCCATCGGGTCGACCTTGCCGCGCAGCACGCTGTAGACCCAGCTGGTGTAGGCCACGATGAGGGGCACGAAGATCAGCGCGCACACCAGCATGATGAACAGCGTCACATGGCTGGACGAAGAGTCCCAGACCGTGAGGCTGTGCTGCGGGTTCAGCGACGAGGGCAGGATGAACGGGAACATGGACGCCCCCACGCTGGCGATGATGCCGGCAATGCCCAGGCCGCTGGACAGCAGGGCCAACCACTCGCGGCGCAGCCACAGGCCCAGCGCCGCCAGCAGCGGCATCAGCAGGCCGATGGCCGGCACGGCCCAGAGCACGGGCCGGGCCTGGTAGTTGGCAAACCAGGCGCCCGCCTGCAGCGCAGCCGTCTTGAACAGCGGGTTGGACGGTCCGGTGGTGTTGACCTCGCTGGTGATGCGGTAGCCGTTGAGCGCGGCCAGCCACACGCCGGCCGCCGCGAACAGCACCGTGGTGGCGACGGCCGCCACCATGCCGAGGCGGCGCGCGCGCGCGGCCACATCGCCCTCGGTCTTGAACACCAGCCAGGACGCACCATGCATGAGCAGCATGCACAGCGAGACCAGGCCGGCCAGCAGCGCAAACGGGTTGAGCAGGCCGAAGAACGTGCCCTCGTAGTAGATGCGCATGTCGGGCGCCAGGCGGAAGGGCACGCCCTGCAGCACATTGCCCAGGGCCACGCCGAAGATCAGCGCGGGCACCACGCCGGCCATGCACAGCACGGCATCCCAGCGCGCGCGCCAGGCCGGCTCCTCGCGCTTGCTGCGGAACTTGAAGGCCACGGGCCGCAGGATCAGCGCCACCAGCGCCGCGAACATGGCCAGGTAAAAGCCCGAGAACGACACGGCATAAAGCTGCGGCCAGGCCGCAAAGATGGCGCCGCCGCCCAGGATGAGCCAGACCTGGTTGCCTTCCCAGACCGGGCCCAGAGAGTTGATGACGACGCGGCGCTCCACGTCGGTCCTGGCCGCCAGCGGCAGCAGCGCGGCAGCGCCCAGGTCAAAGCCATCGGTGACGGCAAAGGCGATGAGCAGCACGCCCAGCAGGCCCCACCACAGCAGGCGCAGGACGTCGTAGCTGATCAGTTCGTGAAGAATCATGGTGACAATCTCCCTTGGTCATTGCCCGCGGGCGAGTTTTTGCATCAGCGGGAAGTAGGTGGTCAGGTGCGGTGCGCTTTCCTCCTGCGGTCCCTTGCGGATGGCCTTCACCATGAGCTTCATCTCGATGACGAAGAGCACGGAGTAGATGGCGATGAAGCCTGCAATCGTCAGCAGCAGCGTGCCTGCGCCCAGGTTGGAGACGGCCAGCGCCGTGGGCAGCACGCCTTCGATGATCCAGGGCTGGCGGCCCACCTCGGCCACGATCCAGCCGCACTCGGCCGCGATCCAGGGCAGGGGAATGGCGATCACGGCCAGCTTGAGCATCCACGGATGGGCGTCCAGCCTGCGCCGCACCGACAGCCAGAAGAAGGCCGCCGTGAGCGCGATGAAGAACATGCCCAGCCCCACCATGATGCGGAAGGCCCAGAACAGCGGCCCCACGGCCGGCACGGTGTCCCAGGCGGCCTGGGCGATCTGCGCGTCCGTGGCCTGGCGCGGGTCGTCCACGTAGCGCTTGAGCAGCAGCGCGTAGCCCAGTTGCCCGCCCTTGTCCTCGAAGACGGCCTTGGCCTCGGCCGGCACCTGGCCCGTGGGGCCGGCGGCGCGGATGGCCTCCAGCGCGCCATAGGCCTCGATGCCGTTGCGGATGTACTGATCGGTGCGCTGGACCAGGTCGTTGATGCCGGGGATCTCGGTGGTCAGCGAGCGCGTGCCGATCAGGCCCATGACCCAGGGAATGTGAACGGCGTAGTGCGTCTCCCGTGCGGCCTTGTCGGGAAAGCCGAAGGCCGTGAAGGCGGCCGGTGCGGGCTCGGTGTCCCACATGGCCTCGATGGCGGCCAGCTTCATCTTCTGGTGCTCCGACGACAGGTAGCCGCTTTCATCGCCCAGCACCACCACCGACAGCGCGGCGGCCAGGCCGAACGAGGTGGCCACCGTCATGGAGCGGCGCGCCAGCTGGACGTGCCGGCCCTTGAGCAGATACCAGGCCGAGACGCCCAGCACGAAGATGGCCGCCGTCACATAGCCTGCCGAGACCGTGTGCACGAACTTGGCCTGGGCCACGGGGTTGGTCAGCACGGCGAAGAAGTCGGTGACCTCCATGCGCATGGTCTGCGGGTTGAACGCCGCGCCCACGGGGTTTTGCATCCAGCCGTTGGCGATCAGGATCCACAGCGCCGAGAAGTTCGAGCCCAGGGCCACGCACCAGGTGGTCACCAGGTGGCCGACCTTGCTCAGGCGGTCCCAGCCGAAGAAGAACAGGCCCACGAAGGTGGCCTCCAGGAAGAAGGCCATCAGCCCCTCGATGGCCAGCGGCGCGCCGAAGATGTCGCCCACGTAGTGGCTGTAGTAGCTCCAGTTCATGCCGAACTGGAACTCCATCACGATGCCCGTGGCCACGCCCATGGCGAAGTTGATGCCGAACAAAGTGCCCCAGAACTTCGTCATGTCGCGCCAGATGGTGCGGCCCGTCATCACGAAGACGGTCTCCATGATGGCGATGATCACGGCCAGGCCGATGGTCAGCGGCACGAACAGGAAGTGGTAGAGCGCCGTTACCGCGAACTGCAGCCGCGATAGATCGACGATGTCGAGGTCCATGGTGAGATCCTTTCTCTCGGGGGTACTTGGTGAAATCCTTGATCAGCCGTCCTGCCGCAGGCGCGCCAGGGCCGCCTCGAACGGCGGTGTGCCGCGCAGCGCCTCGGACACCACTCGGCCCTGCTCCACCCACAGCAGCCGGTCGGCCAGTTGCGCCTCCCGCAGCTTGTGGGTGGCCAGCACCAGGGTGCGGCCCCGGGCTGCACTGTCCAGCCGCACCAGCAGGTCGGCGGCCGTGCGTGCATCCAGGCCCTCGGTCACTTCGTCCAGCAGCCAGCAGCGCGCGGGGCTCAGCAGCAGCCGCGCCAGCGCCAGGCGCCGTGCCTGGCCGCCGGACAGGCCCAGCCCGCCCTCGCCCAGCTGCGTGTCCAGGCCCTGCGCCATGGCGCGCACATCGCCGGCCAGCCCGGCGACTTCCAGCGCCGCCCACAGCGTGTCCTCGGCGGCCTGGGGGCAGGCCAGCAAAAGGTTGTCGCGCAGGCTGTCCTCGAACAGTTCGGTGCGCTGCGTCATCCAGGTGCAGCGCCGGGCACGCACGGCGCCGGCCAGCGGCTGGAGCTCGCCGGCCATCAGGGACAGCAGCGTGGTCTTGCCCGCGCCGCTGGCGCCCAGCAGGGCGACACGCTCGCCTTCGGCGATACGGATGTCCTGGACCAGCACGGCGGCACGGGGTGCCACGACCTGCTCCAGCTCAACCGCCAAGCCCTGCCTGGGCACAGCCGGTTCGCAGGCGCCTTGCGCAGCGCCATCGCGCAGGGCGGGCGCCAGCCGGCGCGCGGCCAGCCAGCTGCGGCCGGCCTCCAGCGCGCCACGGCGCAATGCCGCAAAGGGCTCCATGGCCGTCAGCGCCAGCAACAGGGCCAGCGCGGCCACGGGGGCGCCCAGCAGGCCGGCCTCGGCCAGCCAGCCCACGCCCAGCAGCACACCGGCCAGGGCCAGGGCGCCGCACAGGCCCTGCACGAAGGAGGTTCGGGCCTCCAGGCCGTGGAGTGCGGCGTCGGCCTCGGCCACGCGGGCGTCCAGGGCGGCAATGCGTTCGCAATGCGCGGCCAGGGTGCCGGCCATGGCCAGCTCCGCCTGCCCGGCCACCAGGTCGGCCGTGCGGGCGCGCAGGGACTCCAGCGCCAGCGCGCGGCGCACGGCGGGCCGGCGCGCACTGCGGGCCAGCCACAGGGCGCTGCCCAGGCCCGTGGCCAGCAGCCACGCAGCCAAGGCCAGGCCCAGCCACCAGCGCATCAGGCCCAGCGCCAGGGCGGCCACCAGCGTGGCACCGGTGGCGGCCAGCAAGGGGACGAACAGGCGCAGGTACAGGCTGTCCAGCGCATCCACGTCGGCCGTCAGCCGCTGCAGCAGGCGCGCGGGCCGCAGGCGCAGGCTCAGGGCGGCGGCGGGAGTGGCCCAGCTGCGCAGCAGCCGCTCGCGCAGGGCGGCCAGCACGGCCAGGGTGGCGTCATGGGTGACCAGCCGTTCGGCATAGCGGGTGCCCGTGCGGCCCAGGGCCAGCAGGCGGATACCGGCCGAGGGCATGAAGACGTCGAAGACGATGGCCGTGGCCGGCACCAGCCCGGCCAGCGCCGTGGCCGTGATGAACCAGCCCGACAGGCCCAGCAGCGCCATGCCCATGAGCACCGTGAGCAGGGCCAGCAGCGCGCCGCCCAGCCACAGGCGGCGGGGCGCCATGCGCGCCAGGGCGGCAAGCACGGGCCGGAGGGTGGAGCGGGGCTTCATGCGGCCAGCTCCTGCGGGGCGGCATGGCCCGCCAGCTCCACCACGCGGTGCATGGCGGCGGCCAGCTCGGCATCGTGGGTGGCGACGATCAGCGTGCGCCCGCGCGCCAGTTGCAGCAGGGCATCGGTGACCTGGGCGGCCGTGGCCGGGTCCAGGTGGGCCGTGGGTTCATCGACCAGCAGCAGGCCTGCATCGCGCGACAGGGCCAGGCGCGCCAGGGCCAGGCGCACGATCTCCCCGCCCGACAGGCCAGCTCCGCCCTCGCCCAGCGTGGCGCCGGCACGGGCCTCGGCCAGCTTGCCCAGACCGGCCAGCCGCAAGGCCTGGCGCAGTTCGCCGAAGGTGAATCCCGGGCGGCCCAGCCGGAGGTTTTCGGCCACCGAGCCGGCGAACACATGGGGGCTCTGCCCCATCCAGGCCATGCGCGCGCGCAGCCGGCCAGCCGATTCGCCGTCGAGCAGCTGGCCATCGATATGGATGCGCCCAGGCTCGGCCACCGGCAGCAGGCCGGCAATCTGCGCCAGCAGCAGCGACTTTCCGCTTCCGCTGGGGCTCCACAGCGCCACATGCTCGCCAGGCCGCACGTCCAGCGTGAGCGCCGGCAGCGTGACCGCGCCGCCTGGCGCCTGGGGCCGCACCTGCTCCAGGTGCAGGGCGCAGGCCTGGCCGGCCGCCCTGCCGGGCGCAGCCAGCGCGCCGGGCAGCGGCTGCGCATCGCGGCCCAGCTCGCCCAGGGCCTGCAGCGCAGCCTCGCCGCTGGCGCGGTCGTGCCAGACGGCAGACAGCTCACGCAGGGGATCGAAGAAGCTGGGCGCCAGCAGCAGCACGAACAGCGCCTGGCCCAGGCTCAGTGTCTGGCCCCAGCTGCCAAAGGGCAGATGGCCCAGCAGGTGAAACCCCACGTAGACGGCCACCATGGCCACGCCCAGGGCCGAGAACAGCTCCAGCACCGCGGAGGACAGAAAGGCGATGCGCAGCACGCGCATGCTGCGTTCGCGCAGGGATTCGGCATTGGCGCGCAGCCGCTGCGCCGTGGCATCCACCGCGCCCAGGGCGCGCAGGGTGGACAGGCCGCGCAGGCGGTCGAGCAGGAAGGCGTTCATGCCGCCCAGCTCCACCATCTGCGCCTGGCTGGCCGCCCTGGCGCGCCAGCCGACGATGGCCATGAACAGCGGGATCAGCGGTGCGGCCACCACCAGGATCAGCGCCACCACCCAGCTCTGGCTGGCCACGGCCAGCGCAATCACCAGCGGCACGGTGCGCACGCGCCACATGGCGGTCTGGTAGCGCGACAGCCAGGGCACGATGGCCTCGGCCTGCTCGGCCATGGCGCTGGCCGCCTGGCCCGAGGCCGCGCGCTGGCGGTCCAGCGGCGAGGTGCCCGCCAGCGTGCGCAGCACCTGCGCGCGCAGCGCGCTCACCAGGCTGCGCGCCTGCAGATTGGCGCGGCGCGTGCCGCTGGCATCGCACCAGGCGCGCAACCCGCCCAGCAGTGCCACGCCGGCCGCAAGCTGCCACAGTGGCCACAGCGGCTCCACGCCTGCGCCATCGGCCATGGACTGCACGGCCAGCGCCAGCAGCGCCGCCTGGGGCAGCCACAGCAGCGAGGCCAGCACCAGGCGCCCCGTACCCGCCATCGGACGACGCGCCAGCTGGTGGAACTCAGGCAATGACGGGGTACAAGGTTTGTTCATTTATTCTGTAATTTCAGTATTTACTGAAATTACGCAAAGAATTCTAAACAAACTTGCTCCAGGCAAGTCGCTCGTAGGGGGAAGCCGAGTGAAGCAGTCAAGCGTGCGCAAGAGGTTTTGCGCAAACAACTTCGAGGACCGGACCCGCACAGCGTGGGTAATACCCAAAGAAAACGGCGCCCGAAGGCGCCGTCTGGCAGAGTAGGAGAAGAGCCCGTCCTGGGCTCTGCCGACCTTACGGGGTGGACAGCAGGCGGTCGCGCGCCTGGTTGTATTCACGCTTGAGACGCTCCACCAGCTCGCCCGCACCCGTGACTTCGCGAATGGCGCCAATGCCCTGGCCGCAGCCCCAGATGTCCTTCCAGGCCTTCTTGGCGTCGCCGCCGAAGTTCATCTTGCTGGGGTCCGACTCGGGCAGGTTGTCGGGGTCCAGGCCAGCCGCGCGGATGGACGGCGCCAGGTAGTTGCCGTGCACGCCCGTGAACAGGTTGCTGTAGACGATGTCGTCGGACGTGCCGTCCACGATGGCCTGCTTGTAGGCGTCGTGCGCACGCGCCTCATGCGTGGCGATGAAGGCCGAGCCGATATAGGCGAAGTCCGCACCCATGGCCTGGGCCGCCAGGATGGCACCGCCCGAGGCGATGGAGCCCGACAGCGCCACGGGGCCGTCGAACCATTCGCGGATCTCCTGGATCAGCGCGAACGGGCTCTTGACACCCGCATGGCCGCCGGCGCCCGCCGCCACGGCGATCAGGCCGTCGGCCCCCTTTTCGATGGCCTTGTGCGCGAACTTGTTGTTGATGATGTCGTGCAGCACCACGCCGCCCCAGCTGTGCACGGCCTGGTTCACGTCCTCGCGCGCACCCAGGCTGGTGATGACGATGGGCACCTTGTACTTGGCGCACATCTGCATGTCGTGCTCGAGCCGGTCATTGCTCTTGTGCACGATCTGGTTGATGGCGAACGGCGCCGAGGGCCGGTCCGGATGGGCCTTGTCCCAGGCTGCCAGGGTCTCGGTGATCTCGGCAAGCCAGTCTTCGAGCTGCTCGGCCGGGCGCGCGTTGAGCGCGGGCATGGAGCCCACGATGCCGGCCTGGCACTGGGCGATCACGAGCTTGGGGTTGCTGATGATGAACAGCGGCGAGCCGATCACTGGCAGGGCCAGTTTCTTCAGCGCCGGGGGAAGCTTGGACATGCGTTGTCTCCGTTGGTTCTCGGTGTCTCTGTCTGCGTTGTGCCGTGCGGGAGCGCCGGGTCAGAAGGCGTCCATGGGCAGTGCCATCACGCTGCCTGCGCCGTGCACGATGGCATCGCGCAGGCCCGCCGCCTTGACGAGGATGTGCTCGGCATAAAAGCGCGCCGTCGCAATCTTCGCGCGCATGAAGGCCTCGTCCTGTCCCTTGTGCAACAGCTGCTCGGCCGCCAGCAGGGCGCGGCCCATCTGCCAGCCTGCGACGAGGTTGCCCGCCAGCATCAGGTAGGGAACGCTGCCGGCGTACACGGCATTGGGCTCGGCCTTGGCCTGGCCCGAGACGAAGTGCACCGCCTCCACGAAGGCCTGGCGCGCGGCGGCCAGCTGGCGGGCCACGGCCAGTGCCTCGGGCGTGCCGCTGGCGGCCAGCTCGGCCTCGGTCTTCTCGATCTGGCCCGCAATGGCCAGCGCGGTCTGGCCGCCATCGCGCGCCGTCTTGCGGCCCACCAGGTCATTGGCCTGGATGGCGGTCGTGCCTTCGTAGATGGTCAGGATCTTGGCGTCGCGGTAGTACTGGGCGGCGCCCGTCTCCTCGATGAAGCCCATGCCGCCGTGCACCTGCACGCCCAGGCTGGTGACTTCCAGGCTCATCTCGGTGCTGTAGCCCTTGACCAGGGGCACCATGAATTCATAGAAGGCCGCATTGGCCTCGCGCACCTGGGCATCGGCATGGTGGTGGGATGCGTCGTAGGCCGCGGCGGCCGTGGCCGCCATGGCGCGGCAGCCCTCGGTGTAGGCGCGCATGGTCATGAGCATGCGGCGCACATCGGGGTGGTGGATGATGGTGGCGCTGGCCTTCACGCTGCCGTCCACGGGGCGGCTTTGCACGCGCTCGCGGGCATAGGCCACGGCATGCTGGTAGGAGCGCTCGGCCACGGCAATGCCCTGCACGCCCACGGCGTAGCGGGCCGCGTTCATCATGATGAACATGTATTCGAGGCCGCGGTTTTCCTCGCCCACCAGGTAACCGATGGCGCCCCCGTTGTCGCCGTACTGCAGCACGGCCGTGGGCGAGGCCTTGATGCCCATCTTATGCTCGATGCTCACGCAGTGCACATCGTTGCGCGCGCCCAGCGAGCCATCCTTGTTGACCAGGAACTTGGGCACCACGAACAGGCTGATGCCCTTGACGCCCTCGGGCGCCCCGGCCACGCGGGCCAGCACCAGATGGACGATGTTCTCGGCCATGTCGTGCTCGCCATAGGTGATGAAGATCTTGGTGCCGAAGACCTTGTAGCTGCCATCGGGCTGCGGATCGGCCTTGGTGCGCACCAGGGCCAGGTCGGAGCCGGCCTGGGGCTCGGTCAGGTTCATGGTGCCGGTCCACTCGCCGGTCACCAGCTTCTCGAGATAGGTGGCCTTGAGCTCATCGCTGCCGGCCGTCAGCAGGGCCTCGATGGCGCCGTCGGTCAGCAGCGGGCACAGCGCAAAGCTCAGGTTGGCGCTGTTGAGCATTTCCACGCAGGCCGCGCCAATCGTCTTGGGCAGGCCCTGGCCTCCAAAATCCTGCGGATGCTGCAGGCCCTGCCAGCCGCCTTCGGCGTACTGGCGAAAGGCCTGCTTGAAGCCCGCCGTGGTGGTGACCACGCCGTCCTTGAGGCTGGAAGGCGCCACGTCGCCCGGCAGGTTCAGCGGCGCCACCACGCCTTCGCACAGCTTGGCGCATTCCTCCAGCACGGCCTGGGCGGTCTCGAGGCCAGCCTCCTCGAAGCCGGGCAACTGCGCCACTTGGTCGATCTGGGCCAGATGCTCCATGGCGAACAGCATGTCTTTGAGGGGAGCCGAGTAAGTCATTGTTGAACCTTCCTGAACAGAGCCTGGACCGCCGGCGCGCAGCGCGCGGCGACCTGGGACAGCGGGCGCGCCGCCACGGCACTACTGCATTGCTGCGTTATTGCGTGACGCGGCCCGATGCGTTGACGATGGACAAATCCACGAATTTCGAGCCCGCCTGCGAGCCCGGACGATAGGTAACCCAGTAGCCGCCCAGATCGAAGGCGTCCAGGCCGCGCAGCGAAGCGGCCAGCTTGTCGCGCGTCAGCGGCTGGGTGCGGCGCATGGCCTCCACGATGACGCGGGCGTTCACATAGCCTTCCATCATGGCGTAGCTGACCGGCACGGTCAGCGACTTGCCGGCAGCGGTGGCCGCGTCCCTGAACTCCTTGTTCAGGCGCATGGTCACCTTGTAGGGACTGGGCACGACCTGGGCAATGGACAGGCCGCTCATGAACTCCACGGGCAGGCGCTTGGCCAGTTGCTCGATATCGGCTTCGGACGTGGCGTAGATCTGGGCCGTGCCGCCCGCCATGCGGTACGCCTCGACGAAGGCCGAGGTCACGGGGCTGGAGGCCACCACCATCACGGCCTGCGCCGAAGGCTGGGCCTTTTGCAACTGGGACACGGCCTTGTCCATGGCGCCCTTGCCCGTGCTCAGCGAGGCGCTGACCACCAGCTTGGCCTTGGAAGGCGCAATCGCCTTGTCCACGAGTTCCGCCACGGCCTTGGCATCCGGGCGTTCGTCATGCAGCAGGGCCAGGCGCGTGATGCCCACGGTGGCCAGGTGCGAGGCGATCTTGGCCATTTCCTCGGGCAGGTTGGCGCGGGTGCTGAAGATCTGGGGATGGCTCAGCACACGCGTGTCCGTGCTCTGGTAACCGACCAGGGAGATCTGGGATTGGTCGAGCAGCTTGCTGTCCAGCAGCGAAGCCATGTTGCGGTTGCCGAAGTAGCCGGCCAGCACCACGGGCTTGGACTCGTCCAGCAGCTTGCGGGTCTTGTCCACGGTTTCATCGGGATGGCCCACATCGTCCACCGTGACCAGTTGCACGGGCTGGCCCTGCACGCCGCCGGCCTTGTTGATCTGGTCGAAGTACAGGCGCATGCCCTGGGCATAGGCACGGCCCTGCGTCGCACCGGCTCCCGACATGGGTGCCACCTGCCCCACCACCCAGGCATTGGCCTCGGCGGCCAGCGCCATGGCGCCACAGACAAAGGCCACGGCCGTGCGGGCCAGGCGCAAGCGCATCATCTTCATTTCAATCTCCCTCTCGGTTCATGCCATTGCCAGCACCCGCTGGCGGCCAAAGCCGTTGTTGTAGTCGTTGCCGCGAACCATGACCAGCGGGCCATCCCGGCATCCGTGACGGAAAAAGAGGGGCCTTGTGCCCCTCATTTTTCAGCTTTGGTCGCTTACAGCGCCTGCACCAGCTCGGGCACGGCCTGGAACAGGTCGGCCTCCAGGCCGTAGTCGGCCACCGAGAAGATCGGTGCCTCGGGATCCTTGTTGATCGCCACGATCACCTTGGAGTCCTTCATGCCGGCCAAGTGCTGGATGGCGCCCGAGATGCCCAGGGCGATGTACAGCTGCGGAGCGACGATCTTGCCGGTCTGGCCGACCTGCAGGTCGTTGGGCGCATAGCCCGCATCCACCGCAGCGCGCGAAGCGCCGATGGCCGCGCCCAGCTTGTCGGCCAGGGGCGTGATGACTTCCTGGAACTTCTCGCTGCTGCCCAGCGCGCGGCCGCCGGAGACGATGATCTTGGCGGCCGTCAGCTCGGGGCGGTCGCTCTTGGTCACTTCACGGCCCACGAAGCTGCTCTTGCCGCTGTCGCCAGCGGCCGCCAGCTGCTCCACCTGGGCGCTGCCGCCCGTGGTGGCCGCTGCGTCAAAGCCCGTGCCGCGCACGGTGATGACCTTGATCTTGTCGCTGCTTTGCACCGTGGCAATGGCGTTGCCCGCGTAGATGGGGCGCTCGAA
>NZ_JBICKS010000012.1:0-353 GCF_043104415.1 Delftia sp. WSY_16
CCCGCCATGGCCGACATGTTCAACGACATCCATGCGGCGGGCCAGCGCATGCTGGCCCTGGTCAATGACCTGCTCGATGTCGCCAAGCTGGACAGCGCCGTGGGAACCATCCACCTGGAGCGCACGGACCTGCGCAGCCTGATCCGGCCGGTCGTGCGCGAGCTGGAGCCGCAGCAGCAGCACAAGCTCATCGACCTGCGGCTCGAACTCGACGACGCCCCGCTGATCGCCAAGGCCGACCCCGTGCGCTTCCAGCAGGTGGTGCGCAATGTGCTGGCCAATGCCATCAAGTTCTCGCCCATCGGCGGGCGCATCGATGTGCAGGGCCGCATCGACGGGCAGGGCGACATCTG
>NZ_JBICKS010000013.1:0-37023 GCF_043104415.1 Delftia sp. WSY_16
CCGGGCATTCCGCCGCAGGAGCTGGACAAGATCTTCCAGCCCTTCGTGCAGTCCAGCAAGACCAAGGACGGCTCGGGCGGCACGGGCCTGGGACTGGCCATCTGCCGCAAGATCATCGACGCCATGGACGGCACCATCGTGGCCGGCAACGGCCCGGCAGGCGGCGCCATCTTCACCATCATCCTGCCCAGCCGCAGTGCGCAGGAGACCCGACCGGCCGAGCTGACATAGCCTGCGCGGGCGCGGTGGCGCGGGGCTCAGGCCTCGGACGGCATGTGCCGCCCATGCACCAGCCAGTTGTCCCCTGCCTGCCAGCGCGCGGCCCAGGCGGGCAGCTGGTCGGCGGGCATGGGCCGGGCGATGCCGTAGCCCTGGGCCACGTGGCAGCCCATTTCGCGCAGGCGGCGCGCATGCCTGGGGGTTTCCACGCCTTCGGCCACGGATTCGAGCTGGAAGGTGCTGGCCAGCTGGATCACGCCTTCGACGATGCCCAGGTCGTCCGGGTCGGCCAGCATGTCGCGCACAAAGCTCTGGTCGATCTTCAGCGACTGCACGGGCAGCTTGCGCAGGTAGGTGAGCGAGGAGTAGCCGGTGCCGAAGTCGTCCAGCGCAAAGCGTATGCCCAGCTGCCGGCACTGCCCCATCACCTGGATGGCCTGCTCCATGTCGGCAATGGCGGCGCTTTCCAGGATTTCCAGCTCGATCAGGTGCGGCGGCAGTTCGGGATGCCGGGCCAGCACCTGGGCCATGGTGGCGTGGAAGCCGCCATCCAGAAGCTGGTTGGCGCTGACGTTGATGCTCACGCACAGGTCCAGGCCCTGGTCGAGCCAGCGTGCCGCCTGGGCCACGGCCTCGCCGATGACCCAGTCGCCCAGCGGTCGCTCCAGGTCGCTGCCCGCGATGAAGGGCAGGAACTCGGCCGGCGAGCGCAGGCCCTGGCGCGGGTCGTGCCAGCGCAGCAGGGCCTCGGCGCCCACCAGCCTGCCGCCGCCCAGCTCCACCTTGGGCTGGTAGTGCAGCAGGAATTCGCCCTGCTCCAGCGCACGGCGCAGCCAGCCCAGCTGCAGGCGGCGCGCATCGGCCTTGCGGTCGTTTTCCGGGTCGAACAGCTGGTAGCGGTTGCGCCCGGCCTGCTTGGCCACGCACATGGCCTGGTCGGCATGGCGCAGCAGCAGGTCGGGGTCGGCCTGGTCGTCGGGGTAGAGGCTGACACCCACGCTGGCGGTCACGGTCAGCACCCGGTCCTGCACGGGCACGGGGCGGCTGGCCGCCTCCAGCACCCGGTCGAGGATGGAGGTGCAGTGCTCGACCGAGCCGATCTGCGACAGCAGCAGCACGAACTCGTCGCCACCGAGCCGGGCCAGCGTGTCCTCGGAGCGCAGCACGCTCTTGAGGTGCTCGGCCACGCCCACCAGCAGCGCATCGCCGGTTGCAACGCCGTGCAGGTCGTTGATTTCCTTGAAGCCATCCAGGTCCAAAAAGCACACGGCCAGGGAGCGGCCCTCGCGCGCCGTGCGCAGCATGGCCTGGTTGAGGCGCTCGACCAGCAGGCGGCGGTTGGGCAGTCCGGTCAGCAGGTCGTAGTGGGTGACGCGGTCGAGCTCGGCCTCATGGGCCTTGATGTGGCTGATGTCGGTGAAGACGCCGATGTAGTGCTCGATCTCGCCGCCGGCACCCTGCGCAGCGGAGATGGACAGCATCTCGGCGAAGATCTCGCCCGATTTGCGGCGGTTCCAGATCTCGCCGTGCCAGAAGCCGTCGCGCGCGATGCAGGCCCAGATCTGCCGGTAGAACTCCGGCCCGTGCAGGCCCGAGGACAGCACGCGCGGCGTCTGGCCGATCACCTCCTCGGGCGCATAGCCGGTGATGCGGGTGAAGGCCGGGTTGACGCGCGTGATGCGCCGCGCCGGATCGACCACCATGATGCCCTGGTGGCTGCTGTCGAACACCACGGCGGCCTGGGCCAGCTCGCGCTCGAAGCGCTTGCGCTCGGTGATGTCCCGGGAGATGCCGAACAGGCCTGCGATGTGGCCTGCCGTATTGCGCACCGGGCCCTTGGTGACCAGGAGGTCCAGCGTCCTGCCCGGCTCCACCGTCAGCTGCTCCTCATGCGTGGCCACCTCCTGGCGCAGCACAGCCTGGTCCTTCCTGCGGATGGCGCTGGCGATGCCGAAGGGAAAGAGCGCGAAGTCGTCCTTGCCCACGATGTCTTCGGCCTGCCGGCCCACCAGGCTGGCGGCGGCCCGGTTGACCAGCAGATAGCGCCCGCGCAGGTCCTTCACGAAGACGGCATCCGAGGTGCCGGAGATCACCGAGTCCAGCAGCTGCCGCTGCATGTTGGCCTTGCGCAGCGAGCGCTGCAGCGTCTCGGCCAGCACGCTCACGGCCAGGCCGTTGACGGCCACCACCCCCCATTGCGCCCAGTCGCGCACGGCGACGCCGTCCGTCTGGTCCAGGCTGTAGGCCGCAAAGGCCGTGGCCAGCAGGCCCGGCCCCAGGCCGCCGATCAGCGCACTGACCAGCACGGGCAGCATGAACAGCAGCAGCAGCGAGCGTTCACCGAAATGGCTGGCCAGCGTGCTGCTGGCGGCCAGCACGGCCAGGCTCATGGCCAGGGAAAACAGATAGGAGGCCCAGACCGGGAAACGGCGCGGCCCCATTTCCTGGGTGATGGCGGAGGCGCCGCCGCTGTGCGCGGCCGGCACCGAGCACAGCGCAAAGAACAGCAGGAAGTCCGTGGCCAGCACAAAGAACAGCCCCTTGGCGACGGAAAGCCAGCCGATATCCGCACTGCCTGCCAACGCGAACAACAGCTTGTCGGACAGAATGATCCAGGCGAATGCGAGCAATCCGTAGCTCACCGTGATCAGTCCGATAAATCGGCGTCTTGCTGATTTGGCCATTTCAGCGTGGCACTCCCTGTGTATATGGCTGTCCGGAATTATTGCCAATCCCTGCTGGCAATCGCGTCGTCATTCGCCGAAAACAGGGGGCAATAAAACCATTTGCCGCGCACTCGCTCATTCATAGAGAAATTGCATCGCAGGCCTTTTCCGCCGGATGCGGGAATATCTGTCCGGCCCCTTTTCCCGGTCCGGCCGCCAACTCATTCCGGGCACTGGCGGCAGGGCTGCTGCTCGGTGCGTGCGGCCTCGGCATGCAGCCAGGCCAGGAAGGCCGCCACGGCGGGGCGCCGGGCGTTGCGCGCGGGGTAGACGGCAAAGTGGGCCTTGACGCGCAGGGCCCGGTCCATGCCGAAGGGGGCCACCAGCCGGCCGTCGGCAATGTGGCCGCCCGCGTTCATGGCGCTTTCCAGCGCCACGCCCAGGCCCTGCGTGGCCGCGTCCAGCGACATCTGGGCGCGGTCGAAGCGCACGGCAAAGCGCTCTGGCGCGCGCAGCTGCGAGAACGCCTGGAACCAGTCCGACCACTGGACGATGCTGACGTTGCTCTGGATCAGCGGCACGTGCAGCAACTGCTGCACGCGCTGCAGCCCATGCTCGGCCACGAACGCGGGGCTGGCCAGCGGCAGGATGTGCTCCTCGAACAGGGGCTCCACCTCCAGCTCCGGCCACTGCGCAATGCCGTAGCGGATGTCGATATCGGCCTGGCCCAGCGCGAAGTCGCTGTGCGAATGCGCAGCCGACAGGTTCAGCGCAATGTGCGGGCAGGCCCGTGCGAAGTCCCGCAGCCGGGGCATGAGCCAGAGGCTGGCGATGCTGGGCGCGCAGTGCACGTAGAGGCTGTTGCTCATGCTGTGGCGCAGGTCCTCGGTGGCCGAGACGATGGCCGTCAGCGCGCCGCCCACGCGTTCCAGGTAGGCCTGCCCCGGGCGGCTCAGGCGCACGCCATGCGCGCTGCGCTCGAACAGGCGCACGCCCAGCTGCGCCTCCAGCTTGGCCACCTGGTGGCTGACGGCCGAGGCCGTCAGGTGCAGCTCGGAGGCGGCCAGCGCGAAGCTGCGCCGGCGCGCCACGGCCTCGAAGGCCTGCAGGTGGGCACTGCTGGGAATGGATGCCATGGCAAGTTCCTCGAAGACGCGGGCAGCTCACAGGCAGACCCGGGGAGACCCCGTACGTGAGCTGAAGAACCGTCATCTTAGGCTGATGAAACATCGTTTGTCTTCATGCTCGTGACAGCCCAAGATGGCTGCATCCACCACCACTACAGCGGAGACAGGCACATGCTGCTCAAGGACAGGGTCGCCATCATCACCGGCGGCGCAGGGATCAACGGACTCGGTTTTGCCACGGCGCGCCAGATGGCCGCCCAGGGGGCCCGCGTGGCCATCCTCGACCTGGAGCGGGCCGATCCGGCCGGCGCGGCCGCGCGGCTGGGCGACGGGCACCTGGGGCTGGTGGCCGACGTGACGGACAAGCCCTCGTGCGAGGCGGCGGCCGCCGCCGTGCTGCGCGCCTTCGGCCGCATCGACGCGCTGGTCAACAACGCGGGCATCACGCAGGCCGTGGGCACGCTGGAGATCGGCGGGGCCGACTACGACCGCGTGCTCGACGTGAGCCTGCGCGGCACGCTGTACATGTCCCAGGCCGTGCTGCCGGCCATGCGCAGGCAGCAAGCGGGCGCCATCGTCTGCATTTCTTCCGTCTCGGCCCAGCGCGGCGGCGGCATCTTCGGCGGGCCGCACTATTCGGCCGCCAAGGCCGGCGTGCTGGGGCTGGCCCGCGCCATGGCGCGCGAGTTCGGCGCCGAGGGCATACGCATCAACTGCGTCACGCCGGGCCTGATCGAGACGGACATCACCCAGGGCAAGCTCGGCCCCGAGCGCAAGCGCGAGATCTCCGCCACGATTCCGCTGGCACGCCTGGGCCGCGCCGACGATGTGGCCGGCGCCTGCGTATTCCTGGCCAGCGACCTGGCCGCCTATTGCACGGGCATCACGCTCGATGTGAACGGCGGGATGCTCATCCACTGAGCCCCGCTCGCCTGGCCATGGCCTGCATGGCCGCACACAACCCAAGCAAAGGAGACAAGACCATGCAAAGCACGCTTTTCCACCGCGCCGCCCTGGCCGCCTGCGCCCTGCTGCTGCCGGCCCTGGCCTGTGCCCAGGCCGTCAAGCTCACGCTGGGGCACGGCGCCGCGCCCGACAACCCGCGCCACCTCGCATCGCTGAAGTTCGCCGAGCTGGTGAAGGCGCGCAGCGCGGGCCGCATCGAGGTGCAGGTCGCCCCCTCGGCCCAGCTGGGCGACGACGCGGCCATGGTCACGGCCCTGCGCACGGGCGCGCTGGACCTGTCGGCCAATTCCCAGGGCGCGGTGGCCGCGGCCGTGCCCGAGTACGCGGCCTATGGCATGCCGTTTCTCTTCGCCACGCCGGCCCGGGCCTTCCAGCTGCTGGACGGGCCGCTGGGCCGGGAGCTGGCCGACAAATCGGCCGCCAAGGGCATGGTGGTGCTGGGCTACTGGGACAACGGCATACGCCACATGACCAACAGCAAGCGGCCCCTGCGCAGCGTGGACGATCTCAAGGGCCTGAAGATGCGCACGCCGCCCGACGCGGTGCTGGTGGACATCATCCAGGCCCTGGGCGCCGAGGCCCAGCAGATCAAGTTCGCCGAGCTGTACGTGGCCCTGCAGCAGGGCGTGGTCGACGGCCAGGAGAACCCGCTGGCCAACTTCCACGCCAGCAAGCTGTACGAGGTGCAAAAGCACCTGGCGCTGACGGGCCACATGTTCCAGATGACGCCGCTGATCATGGGCAAGCGCAGCTGGGACCGGCTGCCGGCCGCCGACCGCACGCTGCTGACCGAGGCCGCGCAGGAGGCCACGGCCTACCAGCGCCAGCTGGCGCGCGAGGCCGACGACAAGCTGCTGGACGACATCCGCGCCAAGGGCGTGGAGGTGAGCACCATCGACGCGCGGGCCTTCGCCCAGGCCACGGCCAAGGTGCAGGACAAGTGGCTGGCCAGCCCTGCGGGCCCCTATATCGCCAAGGTCGTCAAGGCCGCAGGCGCGCAGTGAAGTGCAGGGAGCCATCCATGAATCTCATCGAACGCCTGGTCACGGGCCTGTGCCGCGCCGTGCTGTGGACCAGCACCCTGGTGATCTTCGTGATCCTGGTGTGCAACACCGCCCTGCGCTATGCCAGCGGCGCCAGCCTGCAATGGGCCAACGAAGTGCCCGAGCTGCTATTTCCCTGGCTGGTGATGTCGGGCGTGGTGCTGGCCGCCGCCCATGGTGCCCACATCACCACGAGCTTTCTGGTCGAGGCGCTGCCGGCCCGCGTGCAGCGCGCCACGGCCGTGATGGGCTGGCTGGCCGTGGCCGCCCTGTACGCCACGCTGGCCTGGTCCACGCTGAACATGCTGGAGATCGTGCATGACGAGCGCAGCCAGATCCTGGGCATTCCCGGCTCGCTGACCTATGGCTGCGTGATGGTGGGCATGGCGCTGCTGGCCTTGCTGGCCCTGCAGTCGGCCTGGCGCGCCTGCGTGGCGGGCGGGGGTCGGGCATCCGCAGGGGCTGCAGATGCGGCCGATGCCCCAAGTGCCGATGCCGAACCCGCGCGGCCCGTGGCCGCCGCGCACTGGTGAAGGGGGCAGGTCCATGTCCTTCATCATGCTTTTCGTCTTCATGGCGGGCGCCGTGATCGCCATGCCCATTGCCCACGCGCTGCTCATGGGCGCCATGGCGGCGGCGGCCACCTCGGACCGCGTGCCGCTGGACCTGCTGGTGCAGCAGATGGTGGCCCAGGTGCAGAGCTTTCCGCTGATCGCCATCCCGTTCTTCATGCTCACCGGCTCGCTGATGATGGGCGGGCGCCTGGGCGAGGCCCTGGTGGGCGTGCTGTCGGCGCTGATAGGGCGCTTTCACGGCGGGCCGGCCCAGGTGGGGGTGATGTCGTCCACGCTGTTCGGCGGGGTGTCGGGCTCGGCCGTGGCCGATGCCTCGGCCATCGGCTCGCTGATGATCCCGTGGCACAGGCGGCTGGGCTACCCGCCCGCGTTCTCGGCGGCCACGCTGGCGGCGGCGGCCACCATCGACATCCTGATCCCGCCGTCGATCCCCATGATCCTGTTCGCGCTCAGCGCCAATGCATCGATTGCGGCGCTGTTCGTGGCGGGCATCGTGCCGGGGCTGCTGATGTGCGCGGGCTTCATGGGTGTGTGCTGGTGGGTGGGCCGCAGGCGCGGCTTTCCGCGCGACACCACGCCCTTCGCCTGGCCCGCCTTCCGGCGCCACCTGCTGTACGCCAGCCCGGCCCTGCTGCTGCCGGTGCTGATCATCGTGTTCCTGCGCTTGGGCATCGCCACGCCCACCGAGGTGGCCGTGCTGTCCACGCTGTATGCGGGCCTGGTGTCGGCCGTGGTGTACCGCGACCTGGGCTGGCGCCGGCTCAACGATGCGGTGGTGCATGCGGGCCTGGCCACGGGCGTGGTGCTGCTGGTGATCATGGCCTCGGCGGCCATCGGCTGGCTGCTGACCTTCGACCGCATGCCCGATGGCATCGTCCAGTGGGTGCAGTCGCATGTGCATTCGGCCTGGCTGGTGATCGTGCTGATGAACCTGCTGATGCTCTTCATCGGCATGTTCATCGACCTGCCGGCCGCCGTGCTGCTGCTCACGCCGGTGTTCGTGCCGCTGGCCCAGAGCATCGGCATGGACATGACCCAGCTGGGAATCATGATGGTCGTGAACCTGGCCCTGGGGCTGTACACGCCGCCCGTGGGCACGACGCTGTTCATCACGAGCTCGCTGGCCCGGGTCAAGGTGGGCCAGACCGTGCGCGAGCTGATTCCCTTCTACCTGGTGGCGCTGGCGGTGCTGGCGCTGGTGTCCTATGTGCCGGCCAGCATCCTGCGCTGAGCCGCGCGCCTTTCCATCTCTAGGAGACGATGCATGAACCAAGAACTGCAACAGCGCCTGGACCGGCTCGCGGCCTGTGCCTGGCGCATACGCCGCCGCGCCCTGCAAATGGGCGAGGTGCAGGGCCAGGGCTACATAGGCCAGGCCCTGGGCTGGGCCGATGTGCTGGCCGTGGCCTATGGCGACGCGCTGCGGCTGCGGCCCGATGAACCCGGGTGGGAGGGCCGCGACCGCTTCCTGCTCTCGCACGGCCACTACGCCATCGCCTTCTACGCGGCCCTGGCCGAGGCGGGCATCCTGTCCGACGAGGAGCTGCAGACCTATGGCAGCGATGACAGCCGCCTGCCCATGTCGGGCATGGCCAGCTATACGCCAGGCATGGAGATTTCGGGCGGCTCGCTGGGCCAGGGCCTGCCGATCGCCGTGGGCATGGCGCTGGCGCTGCGCCACAAGGGCAGCGATGCCTTTGTCTACAACTCCATGTCCGACGGCGAGCTGGACGAGGGCTCGACCTGGGAGGCCGCGCTGTCCGCCGCCCACCACGGCCTGGGCCGGTTGATCTGCCTGGTGGACGTGAACAACCAGCAGGCCGATGGCCCGTCCACGCGCATGCTGGGCTTCGAGCCGCTGGCCGACAAATGGGCCGCCTTCGGCTGGCATGTGCAGCGCGTGGACGGCAACGACCTGGCCCAGGTGGTGCAGGCCTTCGACGCGGCGCGGGCGCTGGCCGAGGACCGGCCCCGCGTCATCCTCTGCGACACGCTGATGGGCAAGGGCGTGCCCTTCCTGGAGCAGCGCGAGAAGAACCATTTCATCCGCGTCGATCCGCCCGAGTGGCAGCAGGCCATCGCCCTCCTGGACGCATCGCAACCCCTGGAGCCCGCCCTGCCATGAACATGCCTCTTGCCACCCCCAAGCCCCGGCCGACCACCTCGGCCATGATCGCCTCCATCGCGGCCGAAGGCCAGCGCGTGCAGGCCGCGCCCTTCGGCAAGGCCCTGGTGGAGCTGGCCGCCAGCCGGCCCGATGTGGTGGGCATGACAGCCGACCTGGCCAAGTACACCGACCTGCACCTGTTCGCCCAGGCCCACCCCGGGCGCTTCTTCCAGATGGGCATGGCCGAGCAGTTGCTCATGGCCGCCGCCGGCGGCATGGCCAAGGAGGGGCTGACGCCCTTTGCCACCACCTATGCGGTGTTCGGCACGCGCCGGGCCTATGACTTCATCCACCAGGTGATTGCCGAGGAAAACCTGGACGTCAAGATCTGCTGCGCCCTGCCCGGCCTGACCACGGGCTACGGCCCCAGCCACCAGGCCACGGACGATCTGGCCATGATGCGGGCCGTGCCGGGGCTGACCATCGTCGATCCCTGCGATGCGCTGGACATCACCCAGGCCGTGCCCCAGATCGCGGCGCACCGCGGCCCCGTCTACATGCGGCTGCTGCGCGGCAACGTGCCGCTGGTGCTGGACGAGTACGACTACCGTTTCGAGCTGGGCAAGGCGAAGATGCTGCGCGAGGGCCGCGAGGTGCTCATCATCTGCAGCGGCTTCATGACCATGCGCGCGCTGGAGGCCGCCCAGCTGCTGGCCACGGACAACGTGGGCGCCGCCGTGCTGCACTGCGCCACCATCAAGCCGCTGGATGTGCAGGCCATCGTGCAGGCCGTGGCCAGCGGGCCGCGCCTGGTGGTGGTGGCGGAGAACCATTCGGTGGTGGGCGGCCTGGGCGAGGCCGTGGCCGGCGCTCTGCTGGAGCGCGACGTGCGGCCCGCGCGCTTTCGGCTGGCGGGCCTGCCCGACGCCTTCCTCGACGCGGGCGCCCTGCCCACGCTGCATGAGCGCTACGGCATCAGCGCCCAGGCGCTGGCAGGGCGCATCCGGCAGTGGCTGGGGTAGGCAAGGCTGCGGTCACGGGGAATCTGTCCGCAGCGCCAGCATATAGCCCATGCCGCGCACCGTGTGCAGCAGCTTGACCGCATAGGGATCGTCGAGCTTGCTGCGCAGCCTGCACACCGCCACGTCCACGGCGTTGTTCAAGGCATCCACGGGCAGGCTCCAGACCTGCTCCACCAATTCGGCACGCGAGACCACATCGCCCTGGCGCTGCAGCAGCAGCCACAGGACGGCGAACTCCTGCCGGGTCAGGTCCAGCCGGCGACCGGCGCGTTCGACCCGCTTCTTGGACAGGTCCAGCACCAGATCCGCCAAAGTCAGGCGCATGCCCTCCCGCCCGGCGGACCCGCGCATGCGCAGCCTTGCGCGGGCCAGGAACACCGGCAGCCTGATGGGCTTGACCAGGTAGTCGTCCGCGCCGTGCTGCAGGCAGAACACCTGGTCCTCCAGGCTGTCGTTTGCGGCAACCACGATGGCGGGGGTGCTTGTGGCCCGGCGCAGGGCCTGCAGGACCTCTCGCCCGCTCAACCCGGGCAGGTCCAGGTCCAGCACCACCAGGCTGTAGGCACGGCTCAGTGCCATGTCGCGGCCCTGCCGGCCGTCATGCGCGACGTCCACGTTGAACCCGTCCTGGCACAGGCCCTGGCACAGGTACTGCGCCGATGGAGGATGGGCGTCCACGATCAGGACTTTCATGCTCGCTCCTTTGACCGCACGGCAAGGCTCAGGCCAGCACCTGCCTGAGCATCTGCTGCTGCCGTCGGGCCCATTTCGTGCCGACGCGGATGGCCTCGCGCTGCCGGGAGGAGGCGGAGGCGAAAAAGACCGTTTCGCTGATCTGCAGCCGGTGGAACAAGCGCCGCAACTGCAGCGAACGTGCCCGCAGCGATCCTTCCGGCACCAGGGATTCCTGGCGCTGCGCCGAGAACAGGAAAGCGGCCTGCTCCAGGCAGCAGCGGGCCTCGGGCGTGGTCGCGGGCACGGCTCGGGGCTCGCACAGCCGAGCCTTTGCCACAAAGGGGTTGTGGCCCACCACCAGGCCCCAGGGCCGCATGGCGGTCAAGGGATCGACCGACAGCGCCTCCTGCTTGGTGAGCCCGAACGCCCGCGCCAGGCGCAGTCGCATGGCCAGCCGCGGTGCATCGGGCCGCACCGCCTCGATGGCCGTGAGCGCCTCCTCGTCGCCCCCGTCCACGGGCAGCAGCAATGAGCGCAGCAGCAGCCCGGCCGGCTCGTCGTCCTTGGCCGCCGCGGCATGGAGCAGGGCCACGCCCTGCTCCATGGATTCGATGCGTGTGGCGTCACGCAGCACCAGCGCACCCAGGCGGCGCTGGGCCTCCGCCAGGCCGTGCCGCGCCGCCTTCTCCAGGCAAAAGCGCGCCAGCGTGGGATTGGCCACCGAACTGCGGTAGTCGGAACACAGGCGAAACAGGTGCAGCCAGGCGACGGCGATGCCGCCATCGGCGGCGCGCAGCAGCAGGGCTGCCGCCTTGCGCAGGTTCTGCGCGTGCACGAGGTTGTCTGGCGCAAGGTGAGCGCAGGACTGGCCGGAAAGCGCCCGCCCCAGCGCATGGCAGGCGTGCAGGTCGCCATCGGCGGCGCAGCGCTCCAGGCTGCTTTCTATCCAGCCCACCGCCAGCCGCCCCAGGCCATGGCCTGCCACCTCCGCCTGGTGAACCAGGTCGGCGATCAGCTGCTGTATGGCGGGACAGGCAGCGGCATGGGGCAGATCGCCCAGGAGCTCCAGCATCTGCACTGCGCGTGGCGACTGGCCCATGGCCATGGCCTGGCGGGCTTCGCTGGCCATGACCTCGGCAATGTCCTGCGGCTGTACGGCGCGCAGGATCTGCAGGACCTGCAGCAGCTCGCCGCAGGTGAGCGCGGATGCGCCGCCTGCCCCGTGGCACGGAAGGGAAGCGCTGCACCGGCCCAGGCATTCCAGCGCCAGATCGAGTTCCCCCCGGATGAGATGCCATGCGGCGAGCTTCTGGCGCCCGACATCCTCGTACTGCGCAGCGATCCTCAAAGGCTCCAGCAGCCCGTGCTCCAGCAACTGCCTCAGCGGCAGATGCTGGGCCATGCAGACCGAGGCCTGGCGCCTGGCCTGGGGCAGTGCGGCCTGCAGGTAGCCGAGCCCCACGGAAATGCTTCTGGGCACGCCCGGCCCCCCTGCCAGATAGGCCTCCCCGAGCTGAAGCCTGGCCCCCGTGTCCCCTCTTCTTGCCAGCATCCTCAGCTTGACATCCTCGCGACGCATTTTCGCCCCCCCGCCTATCTTTCAATACCCACCCACAGCCGCATCAGCGATACGACACGGATTATTTTTATTTCACCGGAGTCAATCCCCTGAATGCTATCAATGCCCAACATCCATACACCCGACAGCAAAGTGACATTCAAGACATTTTGAAGAAAGGTAACTGTCATGAATGGCAGCCCCTCCCGTCTGGTGTTGGCGGGGTGGAACAGGTTTTGCACGAAAAGCCTGTGAATGGCTTGCCATGCCCTGCCCATTTCTTTTCAAGACCGAATGCGATCGCCTGCGGATTCTAGTATTTACCACAGCATCCGTTTTGAAAATGGATGCGCATGGAATCCACCATTCAATACAAGGATCAGGCATGAAATTCAATCGCATATTGGCGGCAGCATTGCCCGTCATTTCGCTGGCGGCCAGCGCCCAGTCATCCATCACCCTGTTCGGCATCGTAGACGTCAATGCGCGCTACGTGAGGAACAGCGACCTGCCTGGCAACCTGACCATGAACAACAGCGGCCTGGCCTCCGGGCGGCTGGGATTTCGCGGCGACGAGGATCTGGGCGGCGGACTGAGGGCCGGGTTCTGGCTGGAGTCGGATGTCAATGCCGACACGGGCACGTTCAGCTCCACGGGCAAGTTCTTCCAGCGCCGTTCCACCGTGAGCCTGTCGGGAGGTTTCGGCGAAGTGCGCCTGGGCCGCGACCTTTCGCCGGCTTCGGCACATACCTACAAATACGATCCGTTCGGCGTGATCGGACTGGGCGGTTCCGCCGTGGCAAGCCGCATGCCGGACGGCTTCTCACCGTCCTACTACCGCCGCGACAACGCGATCCAGTACCTCTCGCCCAGCCTCTGGGGCCTGCGTGCGGAATTCATGTACGCCATGGACGAGAACCCATCGAGCAACGTGGGCCGCCACGTGGCAGGCCGGGTGCACTACGAAAACGGTCCATTGAGCCTGTCGCTGTCCTATGGCACGACCGACATCGGCGCCGCCGGCGCCAAGTTCAGGCAGTATGGCGCGGGCGCCTCGTACGACTTCGGTTTCGCCAAGCTCATGGGCCACTTCCAGCGGGAGGACCTGCCTTTCGGCACCTACGGCAGCAGCACCCTGGGCTCCGAGGACCGCTGGCTGCTGGGCATGACGGTTCCCGTGGGCAGCGGCCATCTCCGCGCCTCCTATGTGCGTACCGATTCGCGCAAGGGTCCGGTGGCATTCAATGGCAGCGATGCGAACAAATATGCCATCGGCTATGTGCATGATCTGTCGCGCCGCACGGCCTTGTATGGAACCGTGGCCCGCATATCCAACAAGGGCAATGCGAATTTCGCCCTGTCGGGCGGTGCACCGGGGCTTGCTCCCAAGGGCACGTCAACGGGAGCGGAAGTGGGCATACGCCACAGTTTCTGATTTCCTTTCCAGGATTATTCCCGCCAGCGTTGCAAAACCGCTGGCGGCAGGCCGGGCAATGCCCTTTTTCCGCATTCACCAAACCACTGCCACGGCCTGCCCATCCATCCATGTTCCGTTTGAATTGCAAATCCCATTTGCGCCAAGGAGCATTTCATGAAAAACATCAATGCCCTGTATATCGCAGGCATTTTTCTTGCCTGCCCAATGGCCCATGCGGACACTTTTCCCAACGGTCAATCGCATTACGGCTCGCCCGCGCCTGCAGGCTCCTACCGTAGCGTCGATCTGTCGCAGAAGACACCCATCAACGTCACCTGCGGCGAAACCCTCAATTTCACCAGCAAGGGCAGGACATTCGCGTGGAAGGTCAGCTCCATCCGGCACAGCCATGTGCCGGTGGCGCGCTTTGCGCCGCCCGGTTTTGACACGCAGGGCCGCAGCATCTTCGTCATGCCCGCAGAGCACGAGCGAGGCGGCTGAAGGGGCCGCGTCGCTGCGGCCTGCGCTGCGCAGAATCCAACTCAACGCAACTCGACGCAGCAAAAAAAGGGCCCGCAATTCGCGGGCCCTTTTCGTTGCTGGAGGCAGGCCGAAGCTCAGGCCGCCAGGGCGCCGCGCATGGCGTCGATCACGGCCTTGTAGTCGGGCTTGCCGAAGATGGCGCTGCCCGCCACGAAGGTGTCGGCACCGGCATCGGCCACGCGGCGGATGTTGGTTTCCTTGATGCCGCCGTCCACCTCCAGGCGGATGTCGCGGCCGCTGGCCTCGATGCGCTTGCGCGCGGCCTCGATCTTGCGCAGCGTGCTGTCGATGAAGCTCTGGCCGCCGAAGCCGGGGTTCACGCTCATCAGCAAGATGAGGTCGATGTCGTCGATGACCCAGTCCAGCACGTCCAGCGAGGCCGCCGGGTTGAACACCAGGCCCGGCTTGGCGCCCTGGGCACGGATGTTCTGGATGCTGCGGTGCACGTGGGCCGTGGCATCGGGGTGGAAGCTGATGTAGTCGGCGCCGGCCTTGGCGAAGGCCGTGGCCAGTTCGTCCACGGGCGTGACCATCAGGTGCACGTCGACGGGCACGGGCTGGCCGTCGGGCGTCTTCGCATGGGGCTTCAGGGCCTCGCAGATCATGGGACCGAACGTGAGGTTGGGCACGTAGTGGTTGTCCATCACGTCGAAGTGGATCCAGTCGGCGCCGGAGGCGATCACATTCTTGACCTCGTCACCCAGACGGGCGAAGTCGGCAGACAGGATGGAGGGGGCGATGCGGTAGGTGGGGCTCATGGCCTGCGATTGTCGCAGCTAGCCCATGCCGGCACCAGCGACGGCACAAAGCCATGGGCGGCGGCGCGTGGGGACGTTCGCAAGCCGGTACATTGCGGGCAGTTACCATTGCCGCCATGCCCATGAACGAGTTCCAGGTCCAGGTCCGCCCCGCCTTTTTGCCAGAGCAATCCGCTCCAGCGGCAGGCGTGTACGCCTTCTCCTACACGATCACCGTGACCAATACCGGCCAGGTGCCGGGCCAGTTGATCGCGCGCCACTGGATCATCACCAACGAGCTGGGCCATGTCGAAGAGGTCAAGGGCCTGGGGGTGATTGGCCGCCAGCCGCTGCTGCAGCCCGGCGAGACCTTCGAGTACACCAGCGGCTGCCAGCTGCGCACGCCCAACGGCAGCATGCAGGGCACCTATCTGTGCATCAGCCACGAGGGCGAAGTCTTCGAGTGCCCCATCCCGCGCTTTCATCTGCAGTCGGGCGCTGGCGGCGACAGCTTTCCAGACCCTGACAACCGCGTGCTGCACTGAGCGCGTTCCTCGGGGGAGGCGCTAGTCTTCCGCCCTGCCGCAAGACCCCTACATGAAGCGAATCACCCAAGACCTGCCCGGCCTTCTGGCCGCACTCGACCCCGAGGCCGACCTCGCGCACCGCCATATCTGGCTGATCCACCTGCTGGAGTGGGTGCGCGCGCCCAAGCCGTCGGTGGACGGCGCGGTGCAGCGCGTGCAGTTGCTGGTGGAGGCCGTGGAGGCCGATCCGGCCGTGCGCCAGCGCCTGCATGCGTGGTGGCTGCGCTTCATCGATACCGTGGACATCACGGCGCTGCTGGCCGATTTCGGCTTTGCGCCGCGCACCAACATGTTCAGCGAGCTGTCCGAGCGCGTGCGCTACAAGCTGCTGCCCAGCACGCCAGAGACGGTCGATGCCTCCGAGCTGTTCATGCTGGCCATGCCCGACGAATTCGACGCGCGCTGGCTGCACGCGCTGGACGCGGCCCTGCTCGAGCGCATCGCCGTACTGCTGACCGATGGCAGCGAGGGCCAGGGCAGCAGCTTCTGGCAGAACAGCCTGCTGGGCTCCATCACCTATTGCACGGGACAGATCCTGTCCACGGGCTTCTCGCCCGAGCTGCGCCTGCGCATGGACGAGCAGGCGCGCGACGACCAGCCCTTCCACGCCCTGATCCACGATGCGGAAAGCCTGCGCGTGGAGGTGCTGCACGCGCTGCGCACCAACGACCGGCGCGACGCGGCCGAGGCCCGGCTGCGCGAACGGCTGGATGCCTGCCGCGCGGCCGTGACATCGGTGTACGCGCATTTCGAGTCCGAAGGCATTTCGGTGGGCCTGGTGTTTCGCCTTCGCCAGCTGCGCGCGCGCATCCTGCGCGTCAGGCGCCTGCTCGACTGCCTGCTGGCCGACAACCGCGCCACCGAGACGGCCGACCTGCTGGCCAACCTGGTGTCCGTGGGCATCGAGCGGCGCAGCCTGCGCGCCCTGCTGGCCACCAATACCTCGCTGCTGGCCGCCAAGGTGGCCGAGCGCAGCGCCGAGACCGGCGAGCACTACATCACGCGCACGGGCCGCGAGTACCTGTCCATGGTGACCAAGGCCGCCGGCGGCGGCTTCGTGATGGCCTTCACCACGCTGCTCAAGTTCGCGCTCTACGCGCTGGGGCTGTCGGCTTTCTGGGGCGGGCTGGCCGCGGGCATCAACTACTCCATCAGCTTCGTGCTGATCCAGCTGCTGCACTTCACGGTAGCCACCAAGCAGCCGGCCATGACGGCGCCGGCCATGGCCGCCAAGCTCAAGGACCTGCGCGCCAGCGAGGCCATCGAGGAATTCGTGGACGAGGTCGCGCACCTGGTGCGCTCCCAGGTGGCGGCCGTGCTGGGCAACGTGCTGGTGGTGCTGCCCATGGTGCTGCTGCTGTCGCTGGGCTATGCCCAGCTGTTCGGCCACACGCCCATCGACGAGCCGCATGCGATTGCCGTGCTCGATTCGCTGAGCCTGCTGGGCCTGTCGCCGCTGTTCGCTGCCTTCACGGGCGTGCTGCTGTTTGCCAGCAGCCTGATCGCGGGCTGGGCCGAGAACTGGTTCGTGCTGCGCCGCCTGGACTCGGTGATCCGCTACAACCCCGGCATCACGCGCTGGCTGGGCGCCGGGCGCGCGGATCGCTGGGCGCATTTCTGGCGCAAGAACATCTCGGGCTTTGCCGCCAATGTCTCGCTGGGCATGATGCTGGGCCTCGTGCCGGCCTTCGCGGCCTTTTTCGGCCTGGGGCTGGAGGTGCGCCACGTCACGCTGTCGGCCGGCCAGATCGGGGCCGCCATGGCCGCCCTGGGCTGGGAGGTTCTGCACTCCGACATGTTCTGGTGGGCGATTGCCCTACTGCCCATCAATGGCGCGTTGAACGTCACTGTCAGCTTTTATCTGGCATTCCGCGTTGCGCTGAGGGCACACAATGTCAGCGGAGTCGACCGCTCGCGCATCTATTCGGCCATCCGCCGCCGTCTGCGCACAGCGCCGCTGAGTTTCTTCCGCCCCTGAGCCTGCGGGACCTCGGGAACCACGCGGAACCCACGTGCTGGCGTGCCCGCCCGGCCTTGCAGCCTGGCAGTCACGCCAGTGGATCGCCAACGAAGTGTCCCCGTGCCAAGCGCACGGGACGCGGGCTTGCCCGCGCCGCAGGGAAGGCCTTGCGGAGCTTCGCTTGCGGGCCACTGGCTCGCGCAAAGGACGTCGCTGATGAATGACATGCTGAGCTTCTGGGAACCGTGGCTGCGGCCTTCGGCCGGGCTGGCCACGGTTCAGTGGTCCCTGCTGCTGGCCGTGGCCACCATGGTCGGCTATGCCTGCCAGCGCCATGCCGCCCTGCCCAAGGTGGTCGGCTACTCGCTGGTCGGCGGCATTGCCGGGTTGATCGGCTTTGGGGCCAACACCACCTGGCCGCTGCAGGGCACGGGGCTGTTCCTGCTGGAGCTGGGCGTGGCCATCGTGCTGTTCGAATGCGGCGGGCGCATCACGCTGCGCTGGTTCCGCCACAACCCCATGGTGCTGGTGCAAAGCGTGGCCGAGTCCGCGCTGACCTACGTGCTGGTCTCCCTGGTGCTGGGCTGGCTGGGCATGGCCCCCGAAGTGGCCGGGCCGCTGGCCCTGGTGGCCATGGCGGCCTCGCCCCTGGTGCTGACGCGCGTGGTGGCCGACATGCGTGCCGCAGGCGCCGTGACCGATCGCGGCCTGGTGCTGTCCACCCTGTCCACGCTGTATGCGCTGGCCCTGGGCAGCGCCAAGGCGGGCATGCTGACGCAGCCCAAGGCCGGCTTCGTGGCCTCGATCATGCCGGTGCTGGTGGTGCTGGGCGTCTCGGTGGCCGTGGCCCTGGTGCTGGCCGTGCTGATGCGCCTGGCGCTGCGCTTCATGAGCCCGGCCAGCGAGAACACCTCCATCCTCTTTCTCACCCTGATCTCGGCCAGCGTGCCGCTGACCTCGTACCTGGGCGGCTCGGCGCCGCTGGCGGCGCTGCTGGGAGGCATCCTGCTCAAGCAGTTCAACCCGCGCCCCTGGGCGTGGCCGCGCCAGCTGGGCACGGCGGCCTCGCTGCTGACCATGCTGATGTTCGTGCTGGTCTCCACCGTGGCCGCACAGGCCGACTGGAGCGCGCCGGTGGCCGGCGTGGTGGGCGCCGTGATCCTGGCGCGCCTGGTCGCCAAGACCCTGGGCGTGGCCGTGGGCAATGTGGGCACGGGCGCCAACTGGCGCCAGGCCTTCTGGGTGGGCTGCGCCATGGCGCCCATGTCATCGGTGGCGCTGCTGATCGCCTCGCAATTCGTGGCCGCCGCGCCCGAGCTGGGCGCGCAGATCGCAGGCGTGGCCCTGCCCACCATTTTGGTGATGGAGGTGCTGGGCGCCGCCCTGGCCACCGTGGCCATCTACCGCTCCGGCGAAAGCTCCCGTCCCTGGAAGCCGCTGAGCCGCTCGAACACCGCAGGAGATGAACGTGAGTCTTGAAGCCTTCAACTCGTCCGAACCGCTGACCCTGGGCGTGGAGCTGGAACTGCAGCTGGTCAACACCCACGACTACGACCTGGCCCCCTACGCCGAGGACATGCTGCGCCTCATGCTCAAGAACCCGCTGCCCGGCAGCGTGGTGCCCGAGATGACGAACAGCATGATCGAGATCTCCACCAGCGTCTGCCATTCGGCCTCGGAGGTGCTGGGCCAGCTCAGCCAGATCCGCGATGCCCTGGTCAAAAGCGCCGACAAGCTCAACATCGCCGTGGTGGGCGGCGGCACCCACCCCTTCCAGCAGTGGCATGAGCGGCGCATCTACGACAAGCCGCGCTTCCAGGAGCTGTCGCAGCTGTATGGCTACCTGTCCAAGCAGTTCACCATCTTCGGCCAGCACGTGCACATCGGCTGCCCCGACGCCGATGCGGCGCTGCTGATGCTGCACCGCATGTCGCGCTACATCCCGCACTTCATTGCGCTGTCGGCCTCCAGCCCCTACGTGCAGGGCCACGACACGGCCTTCGACTCGGCGCGGCTGAACTCGGTGTTCGCCTTTCCGCTGTCGGGCCGCGCGCCCTGCGTGCTGCACTGGAGCGAGTTCGAGCAGTACTTCGACAAGATGACGCGCACGGGCGTGGTCAAGAGCATGAAGGACTTCTACTGGGACATCCGGCCCAAGCCGGAGTTCGGCACCATCGAGATCCGCGTGTTCGACACGCCGCTGACCATCGAGCGCGCAGCCGCCCTGTCCGGCTACGTGCAGGCGCTGGCCGCCTGGTTCATGGACACCCAGCCCTTCACGCCCGTGGAGGACGACTACCTGGTCTACACCTACAACCGCTTCCAGGCCTGCCGCTTCGGCCTGGAGGCCGTGTACGTGGACCCGGCCACGGGCGAGCACATGCCGCTGGCCGACCACATCCTCAAGACCATGGATGCCGTGGCCGACTACGCGGCCCGCCATGGCGCCGCGCCCGCCCTGCACCTGCTGCGCAGCGACGTGGCCGCCGGCAGCAACGATGCCCGCTGGCTGCGCGAGCGCCAGCGCAGCGAGCAGCTGCTGGCCGAAGTCTCGCGCCAGGCGGCCATGCGCTTTCGCGGCCAGGCCGTCTGAGGCCTGCGTTCAGCGCAGGCTCAAGGCAGCACCGCCGCCGCACGCGCGGCGGTGATCTGCGCGTCCGCGTCGCGCTGCAGCAGCAGGCGCTGGCGCACCAGGTCCTGGGCCGCCGCCGTGACGGCGCTCACGTAGCCGGCCTGGTCGACATACAGCTCCTCCAGTGACGGCCGCCCGTCACCGGCCGCCAGCCGCGCCGCGCGCGTCTTGTGGAAGGGGATGAAGCTGCCCGTGAGGTTGGACAGGTCCACGATGCCCGGCGTGGCCACGTAGTTGAACTCCATGCTGGTGCCCAGCGGTGCCCGCGCTTCCACGCTGCGGATGCCGGCGCGCGTGAGGCCGGTGGCCGCATCGACCTGGGGCACGAGGATGGCGTAGTCCTTGCCCGTGGCGCGCGGCGGCTGCAGCGTGGCGATGCCGCTTTCGTCCTGCGGCACGTACTGCGGGCCGAAGTCGAGCAGCGCAAAGCCGTTGTGGCGCGCCAGGTAACGGAACTCGGGGATGGCGGTCTGCACGCCGCCCACGCTCCAGCTCAGGCCCTTCATGGCGGGAAAGACCAGCTTGTCGGGCCGCACCAGGGTGCCGTCGGCCAGCCTGGGCACCTGGCTGGCCGGCGGCTCGGTGCCGCGCACCACCCAGTCCTCCAGCGCGATGAACAGCGCGCGGAAGGTGTCGTTGAAGTGCACCACGGTGCCGGCCGGATAGACATTGCGCGTGGGCGCATAGCCGATGCTGGCCGTGCCGCCCGCACCGCCGTGCTGGGTGCTGGCGTAGTAGTAGATGCGCGCATTGGCGGGCTGGGCGATGTCGCGCAGGCCGTTGGCATCGGTCAGCACGGGCGAGCCCTGCAGCTGCCAGAACTCCGTGCCGGACAGGCCCAGGAAAAACTTGGGGCAGGTGTTGCTGGCTTCGCAGCGCTTCATCACACCGCCCTGGCGGCCGCTGACCTCATCGCTGTAGTCCTTGTCCAGGCCGCGCGGCGCGGTCTGGCCAAAGGCCGTGTGGTCGGTGCGCAGGCCGCCCCCGCCGCCGGGCACGGCAAAGCGCGTGTTGATGTTGGTCTGGCGCGCGGCCACGTGGGCATACATGCCGTCGAAGACCTTGCCGCCATCGAGCGCCTGGTTGAAGCCCAGGTGCAGGAAGGTCTTCATGGCATTGCCCGACTGCGAGGTGCCCTGGCCGATGGTGTGCGTGATGCGCCCGGCCAGCGGATTGGCCTTGCCGTCGGCATCGGCCGCCTTGGCGCGGAAGAAGCTCACCGTATCGCGCAGCGCGGCCAGGCCCACGCCCATGACCTTGGGGTCCTTGGCCACATAGACCAGCTCGTAGAGGTACTGCGGGTCGAACCCGCCCTTCAGGCAGACATTGGTGGCGCTGGGTGTGCCGGGGAAGGGATTGGCGGCGGCATCGCAGCTGGCGAACTTCCAGTCGCCCGCAGGCACGGTCTGGCGCGCATCGGTTTCGTTGATGCGGCGCGTGAGCGAGTAGCCGGCCTGCGTGTTGTCCAGGCTGGCGGGCTCGTAGGGGATCATGGTCCCGTTGAACACGCCGCCGGGCAGGGCCATGGAGGGCACGGCGGCGGCCGGGACCAGCTCGGTGCGGTAGCTGCCCGTGATGCTGCTGCCGTCCTTGTTGCGGGCCACGGGCACGGTGACCGTCAGGCGCGCGGGCGTGGACTTGGGCACGTCGCCCTGCCAGGCCGAGTACAGCAGCACATAGCCGCGCTCCAGGTAGACCGCATCGCCGGGCGTGGCCGTGGGGTTGGGCATGGTCAGGATGTTGCCGCGGTTGGGCGCGTCATAGCGCAGCACGCCGCTGGCCTTGGACATGTCCTTGGGCTTGAGCATGACGAAGTCGGTGCTGTACTCGACCATGCCGCGCGCATTCACGGGCGCCAGCGCCAGGTCCTGGATCACGGCGTTCTTCGGGTCGGCCGGGTCCAGCTCGCCGCGCAGCACGCCGGTGACTTTCTCGTAGGCGCCGACACTGCCGTAGCTGCCGGCAAAGTCCTCGGTGGCGCTGATGCTCAGCTGCATGCGCGGCGCCTGCGAACCGGCGGGCGAGTCACTGCCGCCGCAGGCGGTCAGCAGGCCGGATGCGGCCAGGGCAAGGGCCAGGGGATGGGTGGATCTGATGTGCATGTTGTCTCCTTGGGGTCATGGCACAGGCAAGGCTGCGCCCTGGCCGCCGTGCATTGCGGTGGCCTAGGACGGTTCGGAAAAAAAGGGAACGGGAGAGCGGGGAGCGGCCTACTCGGGCTGGATGCCGGCGGCCTTGATCACCTGGCCCCACTTCTGGGTCTCGGCGGCCTGGAAGGCGGCCAGTTCCTGCGGTGTGGCCGTCCAGCCCTGGGAGCCGGACATGTCGAAGAAGGACTTGGCGCCCGCGCTGTGCACGGCGTCGGACAGAAGGCGGTTCAGGCGGGCCACCACGGCCTCGGGCGTGCCGGCCGGCGCATAGGCGGCGAACCAGTAGCCCATGTCATAGCCCTTGACGCCGGCTTCCTCCAGCGTGGGCACCTCGGGCAGCTGCGGGCTGCGCTGGGTGGTGGAGTAGCCCAGGGCGCGCAGCTTGCCCGACTTGACCTGGGGCACGCCGGTGGAGGTGTCGGTGATCATCAGGTCGATCTGGCCGCCCAGCAGGTCGGTGATGGCCAGCGGATTGCTCTTGTAGGGCACGTGCATCAGGTCCACGCCGGCCAGCTGCTTGAGCATTTCACCGGCCACGCGGCTGGAGGAGCTGCCGCTGCCGAACGACAGCTTGCCCGGCTGCTTCTTCGCCGCCGCCAGCAGATCGCCCACGTTCCTGTACGGCGCATCGGCGCGCACCACCAGCACCTGGCCGCCCTTGCCCAGCCCGGCCACGGGCGCGAAGTCCTTGACCGCGTCATAGGGCAGCTTCTTGTACAGATGCTGGTTGGCCGCGTGCGTGGTGTTGGTGGTGATCAGCACCGTGTAGCCATCGGCCGCCGAGCGCGCCACCTGCTGGGCCGCGATCATGCCGCTGGCGCCGCCCTTGTTCTCGACCACCACGGCCTGCTTGGTCGCCGTGGTCACGGCCTGGCCCAGCGCCCGTGCCAGCTGGTCGGTGGCGCTGCCGGCCGCAAACGGCACGACGAAGGTGATGGGCTTGGACGGATAGTCCTGGGCCAGCGCCGGTGCTGCGGCGGCTGCCAGCGCGCAGGCTGCCAGCGCGAGCGCATGGCGGCGGGGGAAGTTGTGCGAAAAGTGCATGTCTGTCTCCTTTGTTGTGATGAATGTGTGACGGGCGGGTGCTGCCGGCTACTCCGGCGCCAGATGGGGCAGCAGCGAAGCCGGTATGTGGACCTGCATCTGCAGCAGCCAGTACGACAGCGCCTTGCCGTGGCTGTCGAGGTTGAGCGCATCGTTGACGCCACCGTCCAGCACCGCGTCCAGCACCCAGTTCATGGCCTGCAGGCGCTGCAGCACGAAGCGCTGCACGCGCGCCGGGCGCCGGGCGGCGAAGTGCGCGGCCACGCGCTCTTCGGTGATCTGCTCCACCAGCACGGGCCAGCAGGCGGCATTCCAGGCGATGAGGCTGATGTTGGAGCGGTTGCCCTTGTCCCCCGTGCGCCCGTGCGCCAGGCGGTACAGCGGCACGGTGACGGGCATCGTGGTTGGCAGTGTGTTCATGCGGCGTGCTCCCCGGCTTCTTTCCCGGCCTCTTTCTCGACCCCTTTGTCGATCTCTTCCTCGGCCCACTTCCACCCGGTGGCGATGCTCTGCTGCGCCAGCAGGCAGGACACCGTGCCCAGCCGCGCGCGCAGCGCCGTGCGCACGCCGCCGCCGCCGGCCGGCCCGCAGGTGTACAGCGCATTGACCTCGCGCGGCAGGCGCCGCGCCTGGGCCTGCGTGGGGCGCAGCCAGGCGGCGCGCAGGCGCACGTCCTGGGGGGCGGCTGCGCCGGCCGGCTGCGCGTCGCGCCAGCGGCCGGCGTCGTCGCCCAGCACGCTGGCCACGCCGATCCAGTCCAGGCGCAGGTCGCCTGCGGCCTCGCCGCCCAGGCGCTCGCGCAGCACCTCGCCGGCCAGCCGGGCGCGCTCCAGGGCGCGCGGGCCGGCATAGGAGATCTCGCCCTCGGCCAGCCAGCCCGAGGCATGGCAGACATTGACCTTGTAGTGGCCGTTGTGCGCATGGCCGCGCACGCCGCTCAGGCGCACGGCGTCAGTCCCCACCTGGTGCACCTCGGCCTCGGACAGGTCGGCCACCACGTCGGGCGTCAGGTAGGCGGCCGGGTCGTGCACCTCGTACAGCAGCTGTTCCTTGACCGTGCGTTCGCTGACCAGGCCGCCCGTGCCTTCGGGCTTGGTGATGGTGCAGTCGCCCGAGGGCTCGATGATGGCGATGGGATAGCCCAGCCGCGCCAGGCCCTGCACGTCCTTGAAGCCCGGGTCGGCGAAGTAGCCGCCCGTGACCTGGGCGCCGCATTCCAGCAGGTGGCCGGCCATGGTGGCGCGCGCCAGGCGGTCCCAGTCGTCCCAGGCCCAGCCGAAATGCGCCATGGCCGGCCCCAGGGTCAGCGAGGGGTCGGACACGCGGCCGGCTACCACGATCTCGGCGCCGGCCTGCAGGGCCTCGGCAATCGCGCGCGCGCCGATGTAGGCGTTGGCACTGACCAGCGAATCCTCGGGAAACTCCGCGCCCAGCGCAGCCCGCAGCGCCTCGCGGTACGCCGGGCCGCTCACGTCGTCGCCATGCACGACGGCGATGCGCGGCACGCGCAGGCCCAGGCGCTGCGCCAGCCGCTGGATGCAGCGCGCCGCGCCTTCGGGATTCGCCGCACCGAAGTTGCTGACGATGCGTATGCCATGCGCCAGGCAGTCGGCCAGCACGGGCTCCAGCAGGTCCTCCAGCAGGGGTTCGTAGCCCGCGTCGGGCTGCTCGCGCCGCGCGAGCTGGGCCAGGGCCAGCGTGCGCTCGGCCAGGGTCTCGAAGATCAGGCAGGCGCTCTGGCCGCTGGCCGCCAGGGCGCGCACCACGGGCGCGGCGGCATCGGTGCGGTCGCCCGAGAAGCCGGCTGCGCAGCCCACCCACAGCGGGGGCCTGTCCGGGGCAAGAGAGGGTTCCAGGTTGTCCATGAGAGCCAATGTAGGCAGCCGCTGCTAATCTGTGAAATCGATTGTTCGGATCGACTCATCCAAAAACCCGATGAATATCTCCTCCCGCCAGCTCGATGCCTTCATCGCCCTGGCCCAGCTCAGCAGCTTCACGCTGGCCGCGCAGCGCTGCCATCTGTCGCAGCCGGCCTTCAGCGCCCTGATCAAGGGGCTGGAAGACGGCGTGGGCGTGCGCCTGTTCGACCGCAGCACGCGCCACGTGGCGCTGACGCAGGAGGGGGCGCAGTTCCTCGATGCCGCGCAGCGCATACGCGCCGACCTGGGCGATGCCGTGCACGGCCTGCGCGAGGCGGCGGCGCTGCAGCGCGGGCGCGTGTCCATCGCCCTGCTGCCTTCGCTGGCGGCGGCCTGGCTGCCGCCCGTGCTGGCGCTGTTCCATGCGCGCCATCCGGGCATACAGCTGCAGGTGTCGGACCTGCTGTCCGAATCGTGCATCGCCCAGGTGGCCTCGGGCCAGGCCGACCTGGCGCTGGCCGCCATCCGCGCCGACACCGAGGAGCTGCAGGCCGAATGGTTCTGCGCCGACAGGCTGCACCTGGTCTGCCGCGCCGACCATGCGCTGGCGGCCCTGCCCGCGCCGGCCATGGCCGACCTGCGGGACCAGCCCTTCATCCACCTCGCCCGCCACAGCAGCGTGCGCCAGTACCTGGAATCGCAGGAGCAGGCCCCGCCCCTCAACACCTTGCTGGAGGTGGAGCACCTGGCCACCGTGATGGGCATGGTGCGCGCGGGCCTGGGCATCAGCGTGGTGCCGGCCCTGGCGCTGTTCCACTTCGTGCAGCCCGGCCTGGTGACGCGCCCGCTGGCCGATGCCGACCGCCGGCGCGACCTGTACCTGGTGCGCAGGCGCCAGCGCAGCCTGTCGCCTGCCGCCCAGGCCTTCCACGCGCTGGCGCTGGAGCATCGGCCCGGTGCGGGCGAGACCACCTGATACGGGGCAGCACCAACCTCGCAGCACAATAGCCCGATCGCCAACCGCCTCCGAAAGCCGCCACCGTGGGTGAATTCGACCTGATCCGCCGCTTCTTCCAGCGCCCCGTGCGCCGCGCCGCCCTGGGCGTGGGCGATGACTGCGCCCTGCTCGCCCCGGCGCCGGGCATGCAGCTGGCCGTCTCCAGCGACATGCTGGTCGAGGGCCGGCATTTCTTCGCCGACGTGGACCCGCGCCTGCTGGGCCACAAATCCCTGGCCGTGAACCTGTCCGACCTGGCGGCCTGCGGCGCGCGTCCGCTGGCCTTCACCCTGGCCCTGTCCCTGCCGCGCGCCGATGCGGCCTGGACCGAGGCGTTTGCGGCCGGCCTGCTGGCCCTGGCCGACGCCCACGGCTGCGAGCTGGTCGGCGGCGACACCACCCAGGGGCCCTTGAACATCTGCATCACCGTCTTCGGCGAAGTGCCGCCCGGCCAGGCCCTGCTGCGCAGCGGCGCGCGCGCAGGCGACGACATCTGGGTCAGCGGCAGCCTGGGCGATGCCCGCCTGGCGCTGGAAGCCCTGCTGGGCCACACCCCCCTGCCACCCGGCACGCTGGCCGCCGCGCGCCAGCGCCTGGAAGCGCCCACGCCGCGCGTGGCCCTGGGCCAGGCGCTGCGCGGCATTGCCAGCAGCGCGCTGGATGTGAGCGACGGCCTGCTGGGCGACCTGGGCCACATCCTGGAGCAATCCCGCGTGGGCGCCAGCCTGGATACGCGCCTGATCACGCCGCTGCTCGATGCCGGCCGGCACACGCCCCTGGCCATCGACCTGCTGCACCAGTGCACCCTGTCCGGCGGCGACGATTACGAGCTGTGCTTCACGGCCCCGGCCGACCGGCGCGATGCCGTGCAGGCCGCAGGCCGCGACAGCGCCACGCGCGTCACGCGCATCGGCTGCATCGAGGAGCAGCCCGGCCTGCGGCTGATCGGCCCGGACGGAGCGGCCATGGCGCCCCGGTGGACCTCATTCGACCACTTCGCTGCGGCCTGACGCCGCGCCAAACCACTTTCATCCGAGAAGGACTGCCCATGGTTCAACGCTCCGCCCTGCCCGCCCTCTCTGCCCTGGCAGCCGCCTGCTTCCTGCTGGCAGGCACCCCGGTCCAGGCCCAGGCACAAGCCCAGGAAGCCACCATCGCCCGCGCCCCCATCGCGCGCGTCACCCTGTATGCGGGCGTGGCCTCGGTGGAGCGCACGGCGCGCATCACGGCCGCCACGCGCCAGCTGGTGTTCGAGTGCCTGCCGGGCTCCATCGACCCGCAGAGCCTGCAGGTCAGCGCCGATGCCGGCGTGCGCCTGGGCGACTACAAGCTGCAGTCGCAGCCGCGCGAACTGGCCTCCAAGGCCTGCGCCAGCCCGCTGGAGCAGCAGATCCGCACGTTGGAAGACCAGCTGGCCGCGCTGGAGGCCGACGAGTCCGCCGCCAAGCTCGTGGGCGACTACCTGCAGGGCCTGGCCAAGCCCGGCGATGACGCCAAAGCCCCCGCCCTGCCCGCCGCCAGCCAGCTGGGCGCCGCCACCGAGGCGCTGCGCAGCACCAGCCGCGGCAACACGCTGCGCGCCCACCAGATCCTGCGGCAAAAGCAGGCGCTGCAGGAGCAGCTCAGGCCGCTGCAGCTCGAACGCGACCGCACGGGCGCAGGCAACGCCCAGGTGATGAAGGTCACCGTGCAACTGGCCAGCCCGGCCGATGCCAATGTGCAGCTGACCTACCAGGTGCGCGGCCCGAGCTGGCAGCCCACCTACCGCGCCCAGCTGGACCCGGCCAAGGGCACGGTGGCCATCGAACGCCTGGCCCTGGTGGCCCAGAACAGCGGCGAGGACTGGAGCCAGGTGCAGCTGCTGCTGTCCACCGGCCAGCCTTCGCGCAGCACGCAGGCGCGCCTGCCCAATCCCTGGACGCTGGATGTGGAACGGCCCCGCCCCGTGGCCGCCATGGCCCCTGCGCCAGCGCCGGCCCCGGCGGCCCCTGCGATGATGCTGGAGCGCGCCCGCAAGCCCGGGGCGGCCGGCGAGGCCGCCGAACTGCCGGTGCTCGATGTCGCCAGCCTCAACACCGCCTACGCCACGCAGTTCTCCGTGCCCTACCGCATCAGCGTGCCCTCCAGCAGCGAGCGCGTGACCCTGGCCCTGGGCTCGCAGAACCTGCCGGCCACCCTGCTCACGCGCACGGCGCCCGCCGTGGAAGAGGCCGCCTACCTCGTGGCCCAGCTGGCCGTGCCGGCCGGCGTCTGGCCCGCAGGCCCCGTGGCCCTGTTCCGCGACGGCGCCTTCGCCGGCCAGGGCCGGCTGGACTTCGGCAACGCCGCCGCGCTGGCCCAGGGCCTGTCCTTCGGCCGCGATGACAAGGTGGTGGTGCGCAACCTGCCCGTGGACTCGGCCACGGGCAGCGGCGGCCTGCTCAGCAGCAGCACCGAACGCCAGGTCACGCGGCGCTTCCAGGTGGACAACCGCCATGACCGCGCCATCGAGCTGCAGGTGGTGGACGCCGCACCCGTCTCGCGCAACGAGCAGATCCGCGTGCAGTCCCAATACAACCCGCAGCCGTCCACCACGCGCTGGAACGACCGCAACGGCATGATCGCCTGGCAGCAGCCGCTGGCCGCTGGCGCCAGCGCCAGCTTCGAGGCCCGCCACCAGATCCGCCATCCGCAGGATCTGGCGGTCGAAGAGCGTCAGTGAAGCACCAGGGCCGCGCTTATGATCTGGCCCCATGAGTGACGCGCCGCTGCGGCCGGAGGTTTCCGGCGATCCTGCTACCCCCACCTTTGCCTCTGCGGCGCGCCCACCGGAAGGCCCGCCGCAGGGCGGCATGGCACGCCCCACGCTGGAATTCATGATGTCCCACCCGGCCCACTTCATCGCCATGGGGCTGGGCTCGGGGCTGGGGCGCATCGCGCCCGGCACCGTGGGCACGCTGTGGGCCTGGCTGTCCTTCCTGCTGCTGCAGCACTGGTTCACGCCCCAGCAGATCGGCCTGCTGATCGCGGGCAGCATTCCCCTGGGCTGGTGGGCCTGCACGGTCACGGCGCGCCACATGCGCGTGGCCGACCCGGGCAACCTGGTCTGGGACGAGATCGTGGCCTTCTGGCTGGTGCTGTGGCTGGTCATGCCCACGGGCTTCTGGGGCCAGCTCATCGCCTTTGGGCTGTTTCGCTTCTTCGACGCCGCCAAGCCCCAGCCCGTCAAATGGGCGGACCGGTGCTTCAAGGGCTTCGGCTGGCGCGGCGGCTGGGGGATCATGTTCGATGACCTGGTGGCCGCCTTCTGCACGCTGCTGGTCATCGCCCTGTGGCGCCATTTCATCGGCTGAAGGAGCTGGCATGAACGCATCCAACGAACTCGTCGAAACCCTGGCAGGCCTGCTGCTGCAGCGCGGCTGGATGCTGGCCACGGCCGAGAGCTGCACGGGCGGCATGATCGCTGCGGCCTGCACGGACCGCGCCGGCTCCAGCGAATGGTTCGAGCGCGGCCTTGTCAGCTACTCCAACGCGGCCAAGCACGACCTGCTGGGCGTGCCCGAGCCGCTGATCGCCGAACACGGCGCCGTGAGCGAGCCCGTGGCGCGCGCCATGGCCGAAGGCGCCATCGCCCACTCACGCGCGCAGTGCAGCGTGGCCGTGACAGGCGTGGCCGGGCCGGGCGGCGGCAGCGCCGCCAAGCCCGTGGGCACGGTCTGGTTCGGCTGGAACGTGTACGGCACCACGCACAGCGAATGCCTGCGCTTTGACGGCGACCGCGCCGCCGTGCGCCAGGCCACCGTGGTCCATGCCTTGCAGCGCCTCAATGCGCTGATCAGCGCAAGGCTTTTATGAGCCGGTGCGCGATCTCCTGCAGCGGTGCAGGCAGGGCGCGGTAGCTTTCCAGCAGGCGCTGCTCGTCCACGGGCAGCGGCGCGTTGTCGTCTTCCAGGCCAGCCGTCAGCTCCAGCGCCGTGGTCTGCAACGCCAGGGCCACGCGGGCCAGGGTGTCGTTCTTGAGGGTGCGGATGGCCCCCGATTCGATCTGCGACACGGCCGAGGCCGTGATGCCTGCGGCCTCGGCCAGCCGGCCCTGGGTCATGCCCAGTTCGGCGCGGCGGGCGCGTATGCGTTCACCGATATGTCTCATGGCCCGTGCATCCAAAGCCTGTGGCGCGGGCGCTCAGGCGCCGTGGCACTTCTTGAACTTCTTGCCGCTGCCGCAGGGGCAGGGGTCGTTGCGGCCCGGCTGCTCGCCCTTGACGATGGTTTCCTGGCGCGGGCCCATGCTCTTCCAGATCTGGCGCAGGTCGTACAGCGCCCAGATGGCCTCGCCGAACTGCTCCACGCGCTCCTGGCTGGTGCTGGCGGGGCCGTCCTCGTCGTACATGCAGACTTCGGGCTTGCCGGTGTCATCCTCGGTCAGGGCCACGACGGCGTTGAGCGCCTCGTTGAGCCAGCCGGCGGCTTCCTTGTCGCGCGGCGCGGCCCATTCCTCGGCCCAGTTCTCGACCACGAACATGAAGCCCAGCGCCCAGATCTGGCCGAACGAGGGAATCTCGCCGTCATCGGGACGCTCTTCCTCGGGCAGCGACAGGATGGCGCCGCGCATGTCCATGGCCTCGGGCTGGAAGGTGCGGTCGTCTTCCAGCGTCTTCACGTCGGCGTCCAGCTGGGTGCGGATCTCGTCCATGCGCAGGCCCACCAGCTCCAGAAAGCGCGCCTGCTGCGCCGCGTCCTTGAACACTTCCATCAGCGGCAGCGGCTGGCCCTCGGCCGCCTCCAGCGTGCCGCCGTCGCCCAGCAGCATGGGCAGCCACTCGGCGGCCGGCACCTCGCGGCGCGTGCAGATCAGCGCCGTCAGGAAACCGTCGCAGAACTCCCACTGCGGAATCTCCTCGCCGCGCGTGCGCAGCTCGTCGAGCAGATCGTCAAGCTCCTCCAGCGCCTCGGGCGTCAGGGCAGGCTCGTCGGGCAGGGCGGTGGCTTCGTGGGCGTCGTTGGACATGGCGGAAATCTCTAGGGAAAACAGGGAGAAGGAACCGGCCACGGCCAGCCCCTCGAATGAATGGCCCGCAGTGTAGCCGCGCCGCCATGTCCGTGGCGCCCGGTCGGAACTGGCGCCCACGGGGCCATATCTCCCACATGGCCCACCCGCTACCCGGCTCCCTGCCAGGCCGGGAGCATGGAAAGCCCCACCCATTCCCCGACCCGGCTCATCGTCAAATTCTGCAAAGCGCCGCTGGCGCCGCCAAAGACTGCCACCAGTGCCCATGTCTGCTCGTCGAAACCGCAGGTCGTGCAGCAGGCCATCTGGGGCAGGCACAGCGCCTCGGCCGGGTCCTGGGCCAGCAGGCTGACGAATTCCTGCGCGGTCACGGTCTCCGGATCCAGGCCCATGGGCCAGGACCCCTTCCAGCGCTGCGCATCCAGGGTCACGCTGTGCACGCCCCATGTCGGAGCGCCTGGCATGTCGCCCCAGGCCAGGCGTTGAAGGACCAGGCCCAGCCCCGTCTCCGCCCATGTCACCGGGTAAGGCGGGGCGTGATCGATCTTCAGCAGCTGCGCATCGCTCAATCCCGCCTGGTGCAGGGCCAGGCGCAGGTAATCCTGCCGGCTATGCCGTCCCAGCGTGCGCAACACGGCATCCATCAACGGGGCGATGGGCTGTGGCTTCATGGTGCTTTCCATTCAGAATTCATCAAAGCGACGCATATAGGCGTCGCATGCCAATTGCCACGCGTCTTCGTCGTTGGATCCGGAAGGCGGCGGTCCGATGAAGTTGTTGAGCCGGGATTTGGCACGAATCGGCTTGAGCAGGCGCGCTGCCTCGCCAAAGGATGGCAGTGTCAGTCCCTTATCCATGTCCCCCAACCCCGGAAAATCTCCTGCCCGAATCCCCAGGCAGTTGCCCACATCCCCGGCGGAAAGGTATTGGCTGGCCTGCACCTGCTTGCGCACCGCTTCCCGCCCGCCCAGCTTCTCCAGCAAGGCATCGCTGACAAAACTGAGCCAGTTGATGCTGTACATGGCGTTGTTGAAGTCATGATCGAACAATGCAAGACTGCCCAGGGCATTCAATCCGGGGAACCGCTGCAGATAGGGATACAGCACCTGCTGACCCTTGCCATCGGGTCCAATATTGCGTTCTTCTACTGCGGGCAGGACGCCCCAGCCTGCAATAGCCCAGAAGGGCTGCATCAACTCCACCATCTGGGTGGTAAGCCGGCCCACATTGTGCTCAGGTGGCTGGTCTAGAATCCACCACGCAGGAAATGCCATGCGAATAAATGACATGGCAGGACCTATGCCAGGTGATATATGGCGATCATGCAGCCAAATACCCTCATCGTTCTCAATACAGCAATAAAGACGAAAATCTTGAGCGTTGTTCTCCCACGCTTCAGGAGGGTTTGGCTTACCCGATGCCATATGGAAAATCAATGCGTAACCTTTAGGGTTATCCAAGCTCTTCTGCTTCTTCGCGGTCAACTTCTTTTGTGCCACTGCGCTGGTCAGCATGGCAGGCATTCCGTCATACCAATAAACCAATTTCTCCCTCCCTACGGCCTCACAAAAAAGATCAACCACTTTCCATGCACGTTCACGCACAGCCAAGGAATCCCCCTCATGAAACACCATTTCAATGGTCCAGCCGGCTCTTGCACAGACATCACCGAACTGATTGCACAGTACCAGCGCCTTGAGAATATCCATCGTCGCCACGGTTGAAGCATCCGCCTTCTCATTGCCCCAAGGCCAATCGAAATCATGTTCCGCAGCCATTGTGATCTTCCCCATTCCTTCGAAACATCAGAAATCAGAACAAATCAAACCGACTCATATAGGCATCGCATGCCAGCAGCCACGCATGTTCATCATTGGAGCCCGAAGGCGGTGGGCCGATGAAGTTGTTGAGCCGGGATCTGGCGCGAACAGGCTTGAGCAGGCGCGCCGCCTCGCCAAAGGCGGGCAGCGTCAGTCCTTGATCCATATCCCCCAGACCAGGAAAGTCTCCCGCACGGATTCCCAGGCAGTTGCCCACATCCCCGGCCGAAAGATACTGACTGGCCTCCACCTGCTTTCGCACGGCCTCTCGCCCGCCCAGTTTTTCCAGCAAGGCATCGCTGACAAAACTCAGCCAGTTGATGCTGTACATGGCTTTGTTGAAGTCATGATCAAACAATGCAAGACTTCCTATGGCATTCAATCCTGGGAACCGCTTCAGATAGGGATAAAGCACCTGCTGGCCCTTGCCATCGGGTCCAATATTGCGTTCTTCCACTGCAGGAATGACACCCCACCCGGCAATAGCCCAGAAGGGTTGCATTAATTCCACCACCTGGGAGGTGATCCGGCCCACATTGCGCTCGGGCGGCTGACCCAGAATCCACCATGCGGGAAACGCCATGCGAATGAAAGACATGGCAGGACCTATGCCAGGCGAGATATGGCGGTCATGTAGCCAAATACCTTCATCGTTATTTATACGGCAGTGAAGTCGAAAGTCTTGAGCATTTTCAACCCAGTCATCTGGTGGCTTTGGATTTCCCGAAGCTAGATCAAAAATCATCGCAAACCCTTCGGGATTGTTAAGCGTACTCGGCTTGTGTTTGGCAATTCTCGCTTGTGCTTGCTTGCTGGTCAGTGACATAGGCGCCAGACCCCACCATATTGCAAGCTTGTCTGCGCCAACAACCTCACAAAACAGATCAATCACTTTCCATGCACGCTCACGTACGGCCAGTGAATCCCCTTCATGGAACACCATTTCGATGGTCCACCCAGCTCTTGCGCAAATACGTCCAAATCTATTCTGTAATACCATCGCTTTCAGAATATCCATAGTCGCCACGGTAGCTTTTTGCAGTTCTTTGGTGCTTAAAGGTTTATTAAAGTCTTTAGCCATATCCATCTCCATATCTGACCGTACCGAAGCCATTGCTTCAAAATGTCACGCCGAGGACTCTTGCCAGTGCGGTTCCCACCGCACCTACACCTCGGAGTACACGCCCCAATGCGGACGCACCGGCCGCAGCCCCAATTGCTGCTGCCGTATCCGCATTTACCCGTTCTGCCAAATAAATTTCCTTTTCTCTGTTGGCCTGCCATCGCATTGCTTGGTTCAATACGCCTTCGTTCGTCGTTTCTCCATCGCCTTCGCAAGCACAACTTCCTGCGTCTAAGGCATCCTTGAAAAACTTTTCTTTAAAAATGTCGCTATATGCCTGAAACTGTATCTTGCCGTCTGGCCCAAATTCTGAAGAAAATTTATCCCCCGGGAATTTCATCTCATACACCCGCTGCACGTTGTCCAGCACAGGCGGCAGGCGCGGGTTCTTCACCACGACCACATCCGGAATGCGCGAGCCGGCAGGCCGGCTGCGCGTGGGTCGTACGGGCTCGTTGCGGGACATGACTGGCGCACCGTCCCGGTACGGCACTTCCTGCTTGTAGTAGCCCCGGTAGCCTTCAAACCCGTCGGCCTGCATGACCACGCCGGCCACGCAGCGCTGGCCCAGGCCGCCGGTCATGCAGCAGCAAAACAGCTCGCACAGCGCCCTGCGGTCCAGTTCGTTGTCGAAGTCCCGGGTGCCGCATACCTTGTTGAAGCCCACAAGCACGACGGCCTTGCACAGGTCCCTGGACCGCTTCAGGCGATTGAGGGCAATGAAGGCCGGGACCAGTTGTTCGCAGCTCATGCGCCAGGCCCGCCGAGGGGCGAGGAGGATTCGCCCACAGGCGTGCGCCGCCGCACCACGGCCCAGATGCCCATCGGCAGTTCAAGCATCATCAACTGGATGCGTCCCTCAGGCGGCAGGTCGGTGCGCGAGAGAAACTTGCGCACGGCGGGAAATTCGTCGAAGCGCTCGCCAAACTGGTGGCGCAAGGCCAGGAAGCCGATGACATCGTCCGGCGTCGACAGGCCCCAGCCCACCGCGCGGTCAAGGCCTCGCCGGGTGTGGGCCAGCAGCCTGTCATGCGGCCAATCCTGCTCGCTGAGATGGCAGGTCTGCCGCACGATGGCGGCAATCCCTTCTTCGCTGGGCACAAGGTTGCGGCGCAGCGTGCGCTGCATTTCCAGGGTTGAAATTTCCATCATGGCGAAGACACCTCCCATTGCCTGTTGTCCAGGCGCGCCAGGCCTGTGACGTGGTCCAGAAACTTGCGTTGCGCCATGCCGACCCAGATCCCCTCGGGATGCGGTGCCAGGCAGGCGAGGATGCTGTGGCCGCGGAACCAGTCCCCCAGATGCGCCGGGTCGAACTGCGCCAGCAGGCGAGGCAGCACGCGCGGGTCGTAAAAGCGCAGCCACAGCCGCTGGCCGCCGTCTCCCCTGGCCTGCAGAAACCGCTTGAGATGGCGCTTGAGCGCAGGGGCCGGCAGCCGGCTGATCAGGAAAATGCCCCAGTGCGCCTGCCAGCCCTCCAGCGGCCAGCGCTGGAACAGGGGGCTGCCTGCATGCACCCGCATGAGATAGGGCGCGTAGCGCGCATAGCGGGCGGCAGGCATGCCGTCATACAGGCAGGTGATGCCGGACTGCGGCGGCTCGGCCAGGATGGCGTCATGCAGGTGCTCATCCGCCGCCGCGTCCACGATGGCGTAGAGCAGGCCGTCATAGGTCGCCGCCACCTTTTCGAGCACTGCCTGGCGTGCCATCTGGAGGTCGTCCGGCGTGCCGGGGCCTGGGGGGATCAAGGTGGACATGGCGATTCAGTCCTCCATGGCCGACACGAAGGCGGCCCCCGATTGCGCGGCTTCGGCCAGGCACCGGCCCGCATTCGCACCGATCCAGACGGTGGTGCAGCCCGAGACGACCACGCCGCCGTGCACGGTCCTGTCCCCCATGCGGGCTGCGGGCCTGCCGCCGATCAGTACCGTGGCTTCGCCTTCGGCAATGGCGTCGGGCGGCGAACGGGGGCACAGCGCCTGGTCCGTGACCCTGGCCGCCGGCATGCCGCCTATGAGCACATCGGCCTGGCCGGAGAGAATGGCCCCGCCCCCGTGGGCGGGACAGGCATGCACGTCGCCCACTCTTGCTGCAGGTTGTCCCATGCGAGTGTCCCGGGTTCAGCAGTTGATCTTCACCAGCGGCGACTTGATCTCGACCATGGCCGGAGAGATCTCGATGGAGCTCGCCCCCGATTGCAGCCGGATGCTTCGGGTGCCGGTGACGATGACCTGTTGCCCATCGACCGTCAGCGTGGTGCCCGCCGCCAGGGCCAGCTGTCCGCCCGCATCGACCAGGCTGTTGGCGCCCACCCGCAGCGCGTGGTCGTTGCCGACGTTGACCGCCTGGTCCTGCCCTACCTCGGTGCTGTCGTTGTTCTGGATGGTGCTGCTGCGGTTGTTGCCCACGATGAGGCCTTCATCGCTTCCAACCTGCGCGCTGCGGTTGCGCCCCACGGTCCGGCTCCAGTCCATCCCCACGCTGTCGCTTCGCAGGACACCCACGTTGCTCATCAGCACCGCGCCTACGTTGAGGTTGTAGGCACACCCCACGGTGACCATCTTGAACAGGCCCGTGCCCTGGGTGTAGCCGATGCCCACGGTTTCGGATTTCATGCGCCCCGTGGCCAGGGTCCAGTTGCGGCCGATGCTGTCGCGTCCATTGGCATCCACGGTTTTCGTGCGGTTCTTGCAGATGCGGATGCTTTCATCCAGGTCCACCGTGCGCGTGCGGTTCTGGTGGACGGTGAGGGTCTCGTCCAGGTCCACCACCTCCGTGCGCCAGCCGTGGACATCGATCTTCTCATTGCGGTCCACGGTCTCGGTGCGGTCGCGGTGGATGACGCTGGTCTCGTCCCGGTCGATGGTCTTGCGCCGGTCGTTGCCCACCCATTTGTCCTCGTCGTTCTCGACCTCGGTGAGCTGGTCCTTTTGCGCATGCAGCCACAGCTGTTCGGCGCCCGCCTTGTCCTCGAAGCGGATGGCGTTGGCGTCGCCCTGGCCGTTCTTCATGCCTGACCCCGGGTTGCCATCCTTGCTCGATCGGGTCTTGATGCCCGATTGCGTGGCATTGGCCGGCAGCGCCCAGGGCGGCATGTTGGCCGCGTTGTAGACGCAGCCCGTGACCAGCGGATAGTCGGGGTCGCCATTGAGGAAGTCCACCACCACCTCGTGCCCTATGCGGGGGATCGAGATGGCGCCAAAGCCCGG
>NZ_JBICKS010000014.1:0-365 GCF_043104415.1 Delftia sp. WSY_16
CCGTTTGCGGGTAACGGCAGCTCCGTGCTGACGTGCACGGTGAGCTTCACCACACCGGTGGCGGCTGGCAGCACCACCAGCTTCAATCTGCCGGCTGTTCCGACAGCGGTGGGTTCGAGCACGAACACGGCCTCCTACGATCCGTCGGGCGGAATCAGCCCGGTCAATCCGACGGCGGGTTGCACGACAGACTGCGCTTCCACGCCGGTGACTCCGGTCACGCCAGGCACGCCTGCGTTGACGGTCACCAAGGCCAACCCGGGTAGCCTGGCTGTGGGGACTGCGTTCAACTACGCCTTCACGGTAGCGAATGCGGCTGGAGCCTTCGGTCCCGCCACCAGCGTGACCATCAAGGACCTGGTGCC
>NZ_JBICKS010000015.1:0-98676 GCF_043104415.1 Delftia sp. WSY_16
CGCTCGAATTTTTCCTTTGCCATGATTTCTCCGAAAGAGCAAAACCTGTGTGATGTTTAAGGTCTGCATCCCATTGCTTGGTCGCCCCGCACAGGTGACAGGACGGCATGGGATCGCAGACCGGCAAAAATCGCAGCCCCTTTTCAGGAGCTGCGACTCAAAAGCCTTCGATTATACAAAAAGCCTTACTTGGCGCGAGCAGCCACGATGGCTTCGGCCACGTTGCGGGGAGCTTCGGCGTAGTGCTTGAACTCCATCGTGTACGTAGCGCGGCCTTGCGTCTGCGAACGCAGCGAAGTGGCGTAGCCGAACATTTCCGACAGCGGCACTTCAGCCTTGATGGACTTGCCACCGCCGGCCATGTCGTCCATGCCCTGGACCATGCCGCGACGCGAGGACAGGTCGCCCATCACGGTGCCGGCGTAGTCTTCAGGCGTCTCGACTTCCACGGCCATCATGGGCTCGAGGATGACGGGGCTGGCCTTCTTGGCGCCTTCCTTGAAGCCGAAGATGGCAGCCATCTTGAAGGCCATTTCGTTCGAGTCCACATCGTGGTACGAACCGAAGGTCAGGCGCACCTTGACGTCCACCACGGGGTAGCCGGCCAGCACGCCGGAAGTCAGCGCCTCGATCACGCCCTTCTCGACCGCAGGGATGTATTCGCGAGGAACCACACCGCCCTTGATTTCGTCGACGAACTCGAAGCCCTTGCCGGCTTCCTGGGGTTCCAGGGTCAGCACGACGTGGCCGTACTGACCCTTGCCGCCGGACTGGCGAACGAACTTGCCGTCCACATCGGTAACCTTCTGGCGAATGGTTTCGCGGTAGGCCACCTGGGGCTTGCCCACGTTGGCTTCCACGTTGAATTCGCGCTTCATGCGGTCAACGATGATTTCCAGGTGCAGCTCGCCCATGCCGGCGATGATGGTCTGGCCCGATTCTTCATCGGTGCGCACGCGGAAGGACGGATCTTCAGCAGCCAGGCGCGACAGGGCGATGCCCATCTTTTCCTGGTCGGCCTTGGACTTGGGCTCCACGGCCTGTGCAATCACGGGCTCGGGGAAGACCATGCGTTCCAGCACGATGGGAGCTTCGACGGCGCACAGCGTTTCGCCGGTGGTCACGTCCTTCAGGCCCACGCAGGCAGCGATGTCGCCGGCGCGGATTTCTTCGACTTCCACGCGCTCGTTGGCCATCATCTGCACGATACGGCCGATACGCTCCTTCTTGCCCTTGACCGAGTTGAACACGGTGTCGCCCTTGGTCAGGACGCCCGAGTACACGCGCACGAAGGTCAGCTGGCCGACGAACGGGTCGGTCATCAGCTTGAAGGCCAGGGCCGAGAACTTTTCGCCGTCGTCTGCCTTGCGGCTGAGCTTGGTTTCTTCGTTTTCGGGATCGGTACCGGTGACGTCAGGGATGTCCACAGGCGCCGGCAGGTAGTCGATCACGGCGTCCAGCATGCGCTGCACACCCTTGTTCTTGAAGGCGGTACCGCACAGCATGGGCTGGATTTCGGTAGCCAGCGTACGAGCGCGCAGGCCGGCCTTCACGTCTTCTTCGGACAGAGTACCTTCTTCCAGGTACTTGTTCATCAGGTCTTCGCTGGCTTCGGCAGCGGCTTCCACGAGATTTTCACGCCACTTGTTGGCGGTCTCCACCAGCTCGGCGGGGATTTCGTGGTATTCGAACTTCATGCCTTGCGAGGCTTCGTCCCAGATGATGGCCTTCATCTTGACGAGGTCGACCACGCCCTTGAAGTTTTCTTCGGCACCGATCGGGATCACGACGGGCACGGGGTTGGCCTTCAGGCGCAGCTTCATCTGCTCGACGACCTTGAAGAAGTTGGCGCCGGTACGGTCCATCTTGTTCACGAAGGCCAGACGAGGCACCTTGTACTTGTTGGCCTGACGCCACACGGTTTCCGACTGGGGCTGCACGCCGCCCACGGCGCAGTACACCATGCAGGCGCCGTCCAGCACGCGCATGGAACGCTCCACCTCAATGGTGAAGTCCACGTGGCCGGGGGTGTCGATGATGTTGAAACGGTGCTCGGGGTAGGACAGGTCCATGCCCTTCCAGAAGCAGGTCACTGCAGCGGAAGTGATGGTGATGCCGCGCTCTTGCTCTTGCTCCATCCAGTCGGTCGTAGCAGCGCCGTCGTGCACTTCGCCCAGCTTGTGGGTCACACCGGTGTAGAACAGGATACGTTCGGTGGTGGTGGTTTTGCCGGCGTCGATGTGGGCGGAGATACCGATATTGCGGTAGCGCTCGATGGGGGTCTTGCGAGCCATGATGGATCCTTGATTGATCGTATGGAGGGAGTCTCTGCCCGTTCCAGCCTCATGGTGCAGACGGACAGCAGTCTTATCTGGGGATGCTCCTAATCGAGACAAGGCCGCAGGCAAAAATGCATGCGGCCCGTCTGATCAGGAGCGAAGCGCTCTTAGAAGCGGAAGTGGCTGAACGCCTTGTTGGCTTCGGCCATGCGGTGCACTTCGTCACGGCGCTTCATGGCGCCGCCACGGCCTTCGGTGGCCTCGAGCAGCTCGTTGGCCAGGCGCTGGGCCATGGACTTCTCGCCGCGCTTGCGTGCAGCTTCCTTCAGCCAACGCATGGACAGGGCCAGGCGACGCACGGGACGCACTTCGACGGGCACCTGGTAGTTGGCACCGCCGACGCGGCGGGACTTCACTTCGACCATGGGCTTCACGTTGTTGATGGCAACGATGAAGGCTTCCAGCGGGTCTTTGTCAGGGTGCTTCTTTTGAATCAGGTCCAGGGCACCGTAGATGATGCGTTCTGCGACCGCCTTCTTGCCGCCTTCCATGATCACGTTCATGAACTTGGACAGCTCGACATTGCCGAACTTGGGATCCGGCAGGATTTCACGTTTGGGGACTTCGCGACGACGTGGCATTTTTTACCTCTATCTTGCTTCAGTTGGCGTCTTTTCAGACACCGCGAGAGCCAACAGGACTCCCACTTACTCGACCCGCGCAAAACACTTGCGTTTGGGGTCACTACGCTGGATCTCGCGCCACGCGGGATACAGCACCTTCTTCGAAAAAACGCAGGGCTTACTTGGCCTTGGGCTTCTTCGCGCCGTACTTGGAACGGGCTTGCTTGCGGTCCTTGACGCCTTGCAGGTCAAGGGAGCCACGCACGATGTGGTAACGCACACCGGGCAAGTCCTTCACACGGCCGCCGCGCACCAGCACAACGCTGTGCTCTTGCAGGTTGTGGCCTTCACCACCGATGTAGGAGATGACCTCGAAGCCGTTGGTCAGGCGCACCTTGGCAACCTTACGCAGAGCGGAGTTAGGCTTCTTGGGCGTCGTGGTGTACACACGGGTGCACACGCCGCGGCGCTGAGGGCAGTTTTCCATAGCAGGGCTCTTGGATTTGACAACTTCGACCGTGCGGCCCTGACGCACGAGTTGGTTAATGGTTGGCATTAATAAACGTCCCTAAACGTGAATTGCTTGCGAAAAGCGAAAACGTGAATCCCTTCGGAAATTCCGAAAAGCCCTCGACTGTACCAGCTTGCAGGAGATCGCACAACTGCACCCCCTTCAAGCCGGTACGCGAGGGCCTGCGCGACAGGCGCGGGGCTTACTTGATCCAGAGGCGGATCGCATCCCAGGCACGGCCGAAGAAGCCAGCCTGCTCCACGCCTTCAAGCGCCACCAGCGGCACTTCGGCCACGGTGTCGGCTCCCAGCTTGACCTTGAGCGTGCCCATGGCCTGGCCCTTGGTGAACGGAGCGATCAGCGGGTCCTGGCGCACGACTTCGGTGCTCAGCTTGCCGCCACTGCCGGCCGGCACGGTGACCACGATGGGCGTGGTGCGGCCGATCTTGACGGTGCCCGCCTTGCCCTTCCAGACCTCGGGCGTGGCCACGGCCTGCTCGGCGTCGAACAGCTTGACCGAGTCGAAGGCCGCATAGCCCCAGTTCAGCAGCTTCTGGCTTTCATTGGCGCGCGCGTTCTCGCTGGCGGCGCCCAGCACGATGGAGATCAGGCGGCGGCTGCCCACGTTGGGCAGATCGCGCTTGGCCGTGGCCACCAGGCAGTAGCCGGCCGCAGCGGTGTGGCCGGTCTTGAGGCCGTCCACGGTCGGGTCGCGGAACAGCAGCGAGTTGCGGTTGGTGCCGTTGGAGGCCGGCGTGCCCGGGTAGAAGTACTTCTTGGTCGAGTAGTAGTGCATGTACTCGGGGAAGTCCTGCATCAGGCGCTGCGCGAGGATGGACAGGTCGCGCGCCGTGGTCAGGTGGCCGGGCTCGGTCAGGCCTTCGGGGTTCTTGTAGCTGGTGTTCTTCATGCCCAGCGCCTTGGCCTGCTCGTTCATGAGCCGCACGAAGTTCTCGGCCGAGCCGCCCACGCCTTCGGCCAGGGCCATGGTGGCGTCGTTGCCGGACTGCACGATCATGCCCTTGATCAGGTCATCCACCGGCACCTGCATCTTGGGGTCGATGAACATGCGCGAGCCCGGCATCTTCCAGGCGCGCTCGCTGACGGGCAGGCGCTGCTCCAGCGTGATCTTCTTGGCACGCAGTGCGTCGAAGACCAGGTAGCCGGTCATGAGCTTGGTCAGCGAGGCCTGCTCGATGGGCGCATCGATGTCCTTGGCACCCAGCACCTGGTTGGCGGTGACATCGACCAGCAGATAGTTGCGCGCCGCGATCTCGGGCGGCTGGGGCGGGGTGATCTGCGCCAGCGCCAGGGCCGGCGCCATGGCCGCTGCCAGTGCCAGGACTCGCAGCGTGGAGGAAATGGGCTTCATGAGGAAAACTCTCGCTAAAGGGCAGGTAAAGCAGGAAAGGCGGAAGATGCCCGCCGGCTGGGGCGGGCCTATTGAGCAGCGGCGCGGGCCGCTAGGGAAGTGAGCGCAAATGGCGGACCACGAGACTCTTGAGCAGCGGCAATTGTCCGTGAAAGAAATGACCGCCCCCGGGCACGACGGTAACAGGCAGTATCTGCGGGCGCGCCCAGTCCATGACGGCCGACAGCGGCACCGTGTCATCGGCCTCGCCGTGCACCACCAATGTCCGGTCATGGGCTTCGGGCGGCACGGGGGCCACCGAGAAACGGCTGGCCGCCGTGCCCACCAGCACAGCCTTTTCCACCCGGCCTTCATTCCACAGGCCCGCCAGCACATGGCTGGTGACGAAGGCGCCGAAGGAAAAGCCCGCCAGCGCGATCGGCCCTTCGGGAGCGACCTGGCGGACCACGGACAGCATGTCCTCGGCCTCGCCGATGCCTGCGTCGTGCTCGCCGGCACTGGCACCCACGCCACGGAAGTTGAAGCGTACGGCCGTGTAGCCGCACTGCACGAAGGCCCGCGCCAGGGTCTGCACCACCTTGTTGTCCATGGTGCCGCCAAACAGCGGATGGGGGTGGGCGATGATGGCCACGCCGCGCGCAGTCGCATCGGCGGCCGGCGCGTCGCGCAGGGCCTCCACGGCCCCGGCAAGGCCGGTCAGGGTCAAACGTTCGGTCTGCGCATTCACAATCGCTATCCTAGTAGTAGCAGCCAGTCCAAGCTGACAAAGCACTGATGCCCGGAAAGGCCCAAAGTTCCAGCCGGTGCTCAGCGGCCCACGTCGGGCGGCAGCAGCAGGCGCTCCACGGGCTGGCCGTTCTTGAGATGGGACTCGACGATCTCGTCGATATCGGTCTCGTCCACGAAGGTGTACCAGGTGCCTTCGGGGTAGACCACGGCCACGGGCCCGCCCGCGCAGCGGTCCAGGCAGCCGGCCTTGTTCACGCGCACCTGGCCCTTGCCGGCCAGGCCCAGCTGCTTGACCTGCTTCTTGCAGTGGTCGAAGCCTGCCTTGGCGCCGTGCAGCGCACAGCAGTCCTCGCCGCCAGGCCTCTCGTTGAGGCAAAAGAAGATGTGGCGCGCATAGTAGTTGCCTGCGCCTTGCTGGCCGCCTTCGGCCCCGGGACGTGGGTTTTCGCTCATGCAGCGGATTCTAGGCCTGCGTCTGCTGCCCCGAAGGCGCCGGGGGCGCTGAAGGTGCAGGCGGCAGCGGCCCTGCATCGCGGCGCGCCACCCTGAGCAGCACGTAGACCAGGGTGGCATAGGGCCACAGCCAGCCCAGCCACTGCCCCAGCCCGTAGAAGCGGATGAAACGCCCCTGCTCCCAGGCCTGCAGCGTCTCGGAGAAATAGGCACTGGTGGGCGCCTGGTTCAGGATGCTCAGTTGCAGCACCAGCACCAGCATCAGCAGGGCTGCACAGGCGCGGCGCGGCAGCGGCAGGGCCACCATGGCCAGGCCCACGCCGCCCCATACGCCCATGCGCACCGGCAGGTCCACCCACTCCCAGGCATGGGCAGGCCCCCAGCTCAGCGCGGCCGACATCGCCGAGACCGCGATGCCGATCACGATGGCCGAGCCCGCCAGCACGGCGCGCCGGCCCATGTGGCGCATCACGCAATAGGCCAGCAGGCAGGGCACCCACAGGCCCAGCATCACGCACAGCATCTCGGTCACGGGCGACAGCGGCGTCAGGGCCGACTCGCGCAGCGGCAGCCACATGAGAAAGGGCGTGCCTTCGAGCAGGTCCAGCAGCCCCTGCTCCAGCCGCTCCAGCACCTGGCCCAGGCCAAAGGGCACGGCGGCGGGAAAGAGCAGCGCCCAGGGCCACAGCGCCAGCAGCACCATGGCGCCGCCGCCATCCTCGCCCAGCCAATGGGTGCGAAAGGCGCTCCAGCGCGCCAGGGCGCCCAGGCGCTCCAGCAGCAGCGCCACCAGCGCGCCCAACAAGGTGCCGCCCGCATTGAGCACCAGATCCAGGTTGGAGGGAACGCGCCGCGGCAGGTAGATCTGCAGGAACTCCATGGACAGCGACAGCAGGGTGCCTGCCAGCGCCGCCAGCGGCACGGCCGCGCGCGGGCTGCCGCTGCGCACCAGGGCCAGCGCCAGGAAAAAGCCCAGCGGCGCGTAGCCGACGATATTGGTATTGACGTCGAACCAGGTCCAGTACGGCGGCGGGATCTTTGCTGTCAGGAAGACCAGCGGATCAATGCCCTGGGCACGCCAGCCATCGAAGGGAAACAGGCTGGCGAAAACGATGAGCACCGCATAGACCAGTGCCAGCGGCCAGGCCGAAGTCCTTTGCACCACGCCCCTGCCTCCCTCTTCGTTGGAACGGTTTCTCAGAAAGGTTTGACGACCACCAGGATGACGATGGCCGCCAGCAGCAGCACCGGCACCTCGTTGAAGAAGCGGAACCAGCGGTGGCTGTGCTGGTCCCGGTTGTCGATCAGCTTGCGCAGCAGGCGCCCGCAGGCATGGTGGTAGCCGATGACCAGCAGCACGCCGGCCAGCTTGGCATGCATCCAGCCGTTGCCCGGCCCCTTGCCGATGCCGTAGCCCAGGTACAGCCACAGGCCCAGGCCCAATGCGGGCACGGCCAGCAGCGTGGTGAAGCGCAGCAGCTTGCGTGCCATGAGCAGCAGGCGCTCGCGCTCGGCCACCGAGCCGGGCGTGACCATGGCCACGTTGACGAAGATGCGAGGCAGATAGAACAGGCCCGCGAACCAGCTTGCCACGAAAACGATATGAAAGGCTTTGACCCACAGCATGCGGGCAGTGTACGTGCGTACAGGGGTGCGCCAGGCTGCGCAGGCGCAAAAGCCGAGTCCCGCGTGCCGGCGTCGTCGCAGGGGTTGCGGGGCCTGCGGCGGGAATGGGGCACAATTTTCGGCATGCATCTGTCCAGCCCCACCCCCTTCCCGCACAACCGCCCCCGCCGCCTGCGCCGCGACGTCTTCACGCGCAATCTGGTGCGCGAGAACGTGCTCACGGCCCATGACTTCATCTACCCCGTGTTCGTGCACGAAGGCACGAACCAGCGCGAGGCCGTGCCCTCCATGCCCGGCGTGGACCGCCTGAGCCTGGACCTGCTGCTGCCCGTGGCAGAGCAGTGCGTGCAGCTGGAGATCCCTTTCCTGGCGCTGTTCCCCGCCATCGAGACCTCGCTGAAGACGCCCGACGGCAAGGAGGCGCTCAACCCCGACGGCCTGATCCCGCGCGTGGTGCGGGCGCTCAAGAAGGAGTTCCCGCAACTGGGCGTGATGACCGACGTGGCCCTGGACCCCTACACCAGCCACGGCCAGGACGGCATCCTCGACGAGTCCGGCTACATCATCAACGACGAGACCGTGCAGGTCCTGGTGGGCCAGGCGCTCACCCATGCCGAGGCCGGCGTGGACATGGTGGCGCCCAGCGACATGATGGACGGCCGCATCGGCGCCATCCGCGAAGCGCTGGAGGCCCACGGCCACATCCACACCCGCATCATGGCCTACAGCGCCAAGTACGCCAGCGCCTTCTACGGCCCGTTCCGCGATGCCGTGGGCACGCGCGGCGCGCTGGGCAAGGCCGACAAGAACGTCTACCAGATGGACCCCGCCAACACCGACGAGGCCCTGCGCGAAGTCGCCCAGGACCTGGCCGAGGGTGCGGACATGGTCATGGTCAAGCCCGGCATGCCGTACCTGGACGTGGTGCGCCGCGTCAAGGACGAATTCGGCGTGCCCACCTTCGCCTACCAGGTCAGCGGCGAGTACGCCATGCTCAAGGCCGCCGCCGCCAACGGCTGGCTGGACCATGACCAGGTGATGATGGAATCGCTGCTGGCCTTCAAGCGTGCGGGTGCCGACGGCATCCTGACCTACTTCGCCATCGACGCCGCGCGCAAGCTGCGCGGCTGAACGCATGCCGCAGGTGACGCCGCCCACGGGCACGGGAGCCGCTCCCCCAGCCGGGAACGCCAGGAGCATGCGCATCTTCCACCTGCAGCCGGGCGGCGCCACCGAACTGGCCGACCTGCCCGGGCAGGCGCCCGCGCAGGGCTTCCTGTGGATCTCCTGCACCCGCGCCACCTTGCAGGAGCGGCTGGCCGAGGTGCAGCGCACGCTGCAGCTGCTGTCGGGCCAGCAGCTGGTGGACCTGCATGTCTCGGACCTGCTCAACGCCCAGCTGCCATCGCGCTACGACTACACCTCGCAGTACGACCTGCTGGTCTTTCGCCGCCTGGCCAGCGGGCAGGCGCGTGCCGCCGCGCAGGCCGGCACGGCCTCTTCGCCTGCGGCGCAGGCGGCGCCCCCCTCGCCTCCCGTGCGCCGCACAGGCCCGCCCGTGCTGCGCAACATCGACACCAGCCCCGTGGGCTTTGCCATGTTCGACCAGGTGCTGCTGTCCGTGCACCCCGACGACTGCACCGTGCGCGACGCCTATGCCGCGCGGCTGCTGGCCGCCATGCCCAGCGATCTGCGCGAGGGACGGCTGAACCCCACATCCGGCACGCGGCTGCCGGCCAGCCCGGCCGACCTCATGCTGCGCGTGGTCAACCTCATCGTGGACGGCTTCCTGGACCTGCGCCGCGAACTGTCGCGCCAGCTGGACCACTGGCAGACCGAGCTGCTGCGCCCGCGCACGCGCTTTGCCAACTGGGGGGCGCTGCTGGACGCACGGCTGGCCCTGCATGAGCTGGACGAAGTCTGCGAAGACCAGCGCGCTGCCGTGCAGGACTGGACGGACGCGCTGGAGACCTGGGCGCCTCCCGAGGGCGCGGCGGCGCTGCGCGAGCTGGACCTGCTCAAGGTGCGCAGCCGCGACGTGCTGGAACACATAGAGCGCGTGGTCCACCACGTGCGGCGGCTGGAGCAAAGCACCGAGACCGTGGTGCAGATGCATTTTTCGGTGCAGAGCAACCGCACCAACGACATCATGCGCACGCTCACCGCGCTGACGGCCGTGTTCCTGCCGCTGAACCTGATTGCCGGCATCTTCGGCATGAACTTCGAGTTCATCCCCCTGGTGCACAAGCAGGACGGCTTCTGGTGGGCCATGGGCTCGATGATGGCGATTGCCGTGGGCCTGACCATGTTCTTCTGGCGCAAGCGCTACATGGCGCGCACGGCGCAGGGCTAGGGCCCCGCCCGCTCCAGCGGCATCCACAGCGTGAAGCGATTGCCGCCGGCCAGCGGCGCCCAGTCCAGCCGCGCCTGCAGCGCCAGCGCGCGTGTGCGCATGTTCGCCAGTCCCTTGCGGCCCTCGGTGGGTGCCCGGGCGCGGTCGAAGGGGTGGCCGTCGTCCTCCACCAGCACCTGCACGCCGGCCCGGCCGTCCAGCGGGGCCTGTGCCGTGCGCACCGTGATCTCGCGCGCGCCGCTGTGCTTGATGATGTTGGTCAGCACCTCCTGCAGGATGCGCAGCACATGCAGGGCGGCCTGCGCGTCCAGCCAGGGCAGCGCGGGCAGGTCGCTCACCTCCCAGTGCAGCCGCAGCCCCGCCCCCTCCAGGCGCGGCCCCAGCCGGTAGCGCAGCCCGGCCAGCAGCGCCAGCAGGTCGCAGTCCAGCGGCTCCAGCGAGTCGATGGACAGCTTCAGGTCATCGATGCACTCCTGCAGCAGCTGCACCAGGTCCACCGTGCCGGCCTGGTTGAACTCCACCACGCGCAACGCGCTCATCAGCGAGGAGCCCACGCCGTCGTGCATCTCGCGCATCAGGCGCTGGCGCTCCTGCATCAGCGTCTGCTCGCGCTCCACGGCCAGCAGGCGCTCATGGGCCTGGGCCAGCTCCGCCTCCTGGGCCTTGAGCCGTTCCGCCAGATGCAGGTTGGCGTTCTCGGCCACAGCCAGCGCACCGTTGTAGCGCCGGTAGGCTACCAGCAGGAACAGCGTGAACAGCCCCAGGTACACATAGGGCGTGAGATAGATGCTCTCTATGCTGATCAGGTAGCTCTGCAGCGCCAGGTCATGGAAGCCGATGGGAAACGACAGCAGCATCCACACCGCCAGCATGGTGCTGCCGCCATCGCGCATGCGCCAGGCGCCCGCCACGGCCATGCACAGCACCAGGATCTCCGGCGGCACCATCAGCAGCCGCAGCAGCGGCAGGATGGTCTCGTGCGCCGGCCCCCACAGCGGCACCGCCACCAGCAGCACCGTCCCCACATAGCCCTGCAGCACCCGGGCCAGCCAGGGCCGGCGCCTGCGCTGCATCAGGCACAGGAAATGGAAGGCCGCCACCGTGGCGCCCATGAGGCCGGCCAGCGTCAGCCAGGAGAACCAGCCGTCCGACAGGGCCAGCCCCTCGCCGTCCACCATGAACTGCAGCGAGCCCAGCAACTGGCACAGCGACATCAGAAAGAACAGCAGGAACACCACATCCCCGCGCCGCCGCTGCAGCGTCCACAGCGCCAGCGCGAACAGGCCCAGCACCAGGTAGGAGCCCGCCGTGTAGACCACCAGATCGGCCTGGAGCAGGCTGCGCAGCCGCCAGGACAGGCGCAGCGACTCGGCCGGCCCCGCCCACAGGCTGGACAGCGCCCCGCCCACGCCCTGCTGGCTGGCCATGCGCACATGCACCTGCAGCGGCCTGCCCGGCTGCGCCAGCCCGCCCAGGTCCAGCCACACCGGCCGGTTGAAACTGTTCCACACCCGGCTGCCGCGCGTCTGCCAGGCCAGCTTCCCATCCACATACACCGCCACCGTGCCCACCGTCTGCCAGCGCGGGATATACAGGCGCGTGCCCTGCGGCGTAGGCACCAGGGCTTCAGGCGGCACCACGGCGCGGAACCAGCGCACCTCGGGCGGCGCCGCTGCCAGGTCGCCGCTGCCCGACACGGCCCTGTCGCCCCCATAGGGCAGGTCCACATCGCTCCACGGCGTCGATGCATCCAGCACCGCGTCGTCGGCCGACGCAAGCGCCGCAGGCGGCGCCCAGTGCGGGCTGTGCGACCGCCACAGCTGCGCCTGGCGCAGTTGCACCGCTTCGCCTGCGGCGGGGCCACGCAGCCCGAACGCCCCCGCCAGCAGCATCGCCAGCGCCACCAGCCCCGCCGAAACCAGCAAGACCCTCCCCCGCAGCAGCGGCTGCGTCATCTGCCCACCCTCGCGGCGCTCATTGCCGCCCCTCGACCAGCCAGCCGCGCTGCAAGGCCACATGCATCATCTGCGTGCGGCTGGACACCTGCAGCTTGCCGTAGATGCGCCGCACGAAGGTGCGCACCGTGTGGCGCGACACGCCCAGCTGGCGCGCCACCTCGTCCAGCGTATGGCCGCGCGCCACCAGGCGCAGCACCTCCAGCTCGCGCGCGGACAGCGCCTGCGCGACGGCCTGGCGCTCGGCAGGCGGCTGCAGCCCGGCCACCGCCCCGGCCCGCTGCTGGCGCAGCAGCAGCTTGCGCGCCACCATGGGATTGATGGGGCTGCCGCCCGCGTGCAGGCTGCGCACTTCCTCCAGCACCGCGTCGGCGGCCAGGTCCTTGAGCAGATAACCCATGGCGCCGGCCTCGATGGCGGCCAGCACATGCTGCTCGTCGCCAAAGATGGTGCTGACCATCACCGCCGCCCCGGGGTGGCGGGTGCGCACGGCAGCAATCACCTCCAGGCCGCTGCCGTCGGGCAGGCCCAGGTCCACCAGCATCACGTCCATGGCACCGGCCCCATCGGCCCGGCCGAGCTGGTGCAGGGCCTCCGTGCGGCTGGCTGCCGCCCAGCACAGGACCATGTCCTTCGCGGCATTGATCACGCCCACCAGGGCATGGCGGCAGGCGGCGTCGTCCTCCACCACGGCCACGCGGATGGGTGTGGCGCCACCCGTCGCGGCGGCAGAGTAAGGGTCTGTGTGCGTGTCCATGGAGGTGGAGTGCGTGGCGAGGGCCGCATGTTCACATGGAACAAGACCGCTGTCATGTCGCCCGGATAGGCGACATGGGCGACATGAGCGGCATGGCGACCCCGCCCCTCTCATCGGCCATGTAGCCCGAACGGGGGACATACAGAAAGCCGGACACCCCATAGATTTGCCCTCTTCAGCACATCACCGAGATGCTGTGCCTACCGAGGGGGTCCGCCATGTCCATCATCCACCCGTCTGCTGCAGCCGACGCACCACCCATGCCCACGCCGAGCCCCTGGGGCCGGACATTCCTGGGCCTGACGGGCGGGTTGGCCCTGGCCCTTGCCGGCGCCGCGGCCCAGGCCGCCACACTCACCGTCACCACCGCCGGCGAGATTGCAGACACCGAGCCGCTGTCTCGTGCGCAATGCTCGCCTGCCGCAGGCGACCGCAACTGCGACACCCTGCGCGACGCCATCAACCATGCCGCCGATGGCGACACCATCGTCTTCGGCGCGGCCCTGAATGGGCAGACCATCTCGCTGACCCGCTTTACCAACTGCCTGGACACCGGGCAGGCCGCCGGCGCCACCTGCCTGCCGCTGGCCAGCTGGCCCGGCTACGTCTCGCAGTTCGGCCCCAGCGCCTTCTTCATCAGCGGCAAGCGCATCACCATCGATGCCACCGCCAATGGCTTGACGCCCCAGGGCGTGAGCGTGCAGCGCCTCGGGACCGCACCCGGCTTCCGGCTGTTCGACATCGATGCGCAGGGTGGACTGGTCCTGCGCGGCCTGACCCTGGCCGGGGGGCAGGCCACAGGCGGCTCCAGCCGCTTTGGCGGCGGCGCGCTGGGTGCGGGCGGTGCCATCTTCAATCGGGGCCAGCTCACCATCGAACGCAGCACGCTCACGCGCAATCACGCACAAGGGGGGCAAGGAGGCAGGCTTTCCTTGAACTCCTTTGCAGGTGCCGGCGTGGGCGAGGATGGGACTTTGTCCCCGGGGGGAGGGCCGAACGCTGGCGGCCCGAACGATGGCGGCCTGGGCGGTGGCAGTGGCAGCGCCAGCGGCAAGAACGGCGGCTTCGGTGGTGGCGGCGGCGGCTCCGGCGGTGGCGGATTTGGCGGTGGTGGTGGCCGTCGTGGCAGCGGTGGCGGCTTCGGCGCCGGCAACGGTGGGGGCGGCCCCTTCGACGCTGGCGGTGGCGCAGGCGGCATGGGAGGGGCCATTTTCAACAACGCAGGCACCTTGACGCTGAACCAGGTCACCCTGGCTGGCAACGGTGCACACGGCGGGCTGGGCAACAGCAGCGGCGGCGGCGCCGGCCTGGGTGGCGCCGTTTTCAACTACAACGGCGTGCTCACCATCCGTTTCTCCACCCTGGCCGGCAATACCGTGCAGGCCAATGGCGACGACAACCCGGCCGCGCAAGGCGGCGCCATCTATAGCCTGGGCGATTCCCAGGCCGCCTGCAGTGCGGGTGGCAACATCAGCTGCACCCGCAGCGGTGCCTCGCTGCAGATGCAGGCCAGCATTGTCCAGGACAGCGTGTTCGAGCCGGCCACCAAACAGCCCGCTGGCAGGGACGTGGTGCTGGACCTGCGCAATGGCGGCACCAGCGATGCCAGCGGCAGCAACAATCTGCTGGGCCTGGCGCAGGCTCTGAACAATGCCGACATCAGCGCCCTGGCCTTCACCACGGGCAACCCGCAGCTCGGCCCCCTGGCCAGCCACGGCGGCCCCACCCAGACCATGTTGAACACCACCGGCAGCCCGGCACTGGACGGGGTGGCCTGCACTGCCGCACCCGGCACGGACCAGCGCGGCGTGGTCAGGCCCCAGGGTGCGCGGTGCGACATCGGCGCCGTGGAGGCGAACGTCTTCCAGGCGGCATTGACCGTGCTGGCCAGCGGCGCGGGCGGCGTATCGGCGCAGGCCTCCCCGCCTGCAGCCACGGGTGCCATACAGGACTGCGGCCGCCCAGGCGGCCTGTGCCAGGCCGGCTATGGCTACTTCGAAGGCGCGCCCACCCTGGTGACCCTGGCCGCCACGCCCGACGCTGGCCATGCCTTTGCCACCTGGGGTGATGCCTGCAGCGGCAGCACGTCCACGTGCAGCGTCACCATCGATGCAGCCAGGAGCGCACAGGCCAGCTTCACGGCCTTCAGCGTCACGGCAAGCCTGCCCTCCGGCACCTACGGCACGGCCTACAGCCAGCCGCTGGCGCCCGTGCCCAGCGGCGGCGTGGGGCCGTTCAGCTACAGCGTGAGCGGTTTGCCCGCAGGCTTCAGCCAGGCCGCCGGCACCCTCTCGGCCCCAGCCACGCAGGCGGCAGGCAGCTACAGCTTCACGCTGACTGCCACCGATGCCAACGGCGCTACCACCGAAGCCGCAGCCGTGACCGTGGTGATCGGCCCGGCAGCCACCAGCGCCCACCTGTCGGCCTCCCCCGCTGCGCCAGGCCATGGCCAGAGCGTGACTTTCAGCGTCCAGGTCACGCTGCCTGCCGGCGCCAGCGGCACCGTGGATTTCTTGAACGGAACGCAGGTGCTGTGCGCCAGCGTTGCGGTGACCGGCGGGCAGGCCAGCTGCAGCGTGCCCCGGCTGCCACCGGGCACGGCCACGGTGCAGGCGCGCTATGTGCCCGGTGATGGTAATACCTCCGGCTCGGACAGCAACACCGTGACCGTCACGGCGGCCCCCGCACCATCTGCGGCGCCCATTCCAGCGCTGGGCGCCGGGGGGATTGCGCTGCTGAGCCTGCTGACCGCAGCGGGCGCGGCGTTGTCGCGCAGGATGGGCACTTCACGGAAAATCGGCGCTGGCACATCGCCACGCACCCCCAGGAGTTCCCCATGACCGCATCCGCAAGCCGGAGCCCGCTTTCACGCCGCAGCCTGCTGGCCGCCAGCGCAGCCACCGGCCTGGCCCTGTGCGAAAGCGCCCTGGCCGCCCCCGCCGCCCCCGGAAAAAGCACCGAAGCCGCCGTGCTCACCATCAGCGGCCCCGGCGTGCGCGGCAACCGGGGGCCGCTGGACCCAGTAGCCGATCTGCTGCTGAAAAACCATGGCCTGGCCTTCGACACGGCCTGGACCACAGGGGCCGGTGCGCTGGAGCGCCTGCCCACGGTGGAGATCACGCCCCATATCGAATACGACGGCCAGCCCCACCGGCTGCGCGGCCCGCTGCTGGCCACCGTGCTGCAGGCGGCCGGCTTGGACACCGCCGCCGCAGCGGCCAAGGGCCAGTGGATCACCCTGCAGGCCATCGACGGCTACCGCGCCCAGCTGCCGCTGGCGCAGGCCCTGCAATGGCGCATGCTGCTGGCCACGCACATGGACGGCCGGCGCCTGGGCCTGGGCGGCCTGGGCCCGCAATGGGCCATGTACGACGCCGACCGCATTGCGGAGCTGGCAGGCAAGCCGCTCAAGGAACGTTTTGCGCAGGCGCCCTGGGGGCTGTACCACATGGGGCTGCACGCGCAGCAGCCCCAGGGCTGAAGCTGGCTTCAGAGCGCGGCAGGGCGCGCATTTGAAGTACCATTTCGCGATCCCCTCGGGGGATACGGGCTTGGCGGCCCGGAACAACGTAGGCGCAGCAGCCGCACGCCTTTTTCACGAGGCAGCGGCTTTTTTCATCTTCCCGGTGCTGCGCCGGGCACGGTTCCGTTTTTGGCGGGGCTGTGCGGAACCTCCGCAAGGGGGTGCCAGTTCATGCCAAAGGAGCCGCCATGTCTGACCTCAATGCACTCAGCGGAGCACACGCCTCCCCGCCTTTCTTCTCTTCCCCGCAAGTGCTGAGGGAAGAGACCAGCCTGTACTACCCCATTTCCGAATACGAGGTCTATCGCCTCAAGGACTGCATGCACCAGATGGGCATGGTGATCGACCTGTGCTGCATGGCCGGCCCAGACCAACAACTGAGCGACCTGGGCGGGCTGATGAGCTTCCTGACCGCGCAGCAGCGCGCGCTGCGGGGCACGCTGCAGACCGTGCAGGCGCGCAAGGCGACGCCGGGGCCGGCCTGTGATCCGGACCCCGGGGGTTGATCAGGCCAGTTGCGGACACTCGCGCAGCACCGGTCAGCCCGGCCTGGCGCCGTCCGCATCCCGGCGAATGGATGGCCATTGCCTGAGCAATTCAGGCAAGGCCGTCTGCACGGTGTCCCACACCAGATCGAGGTTGATGTCGAAATAGCCATGGGCGATGCGGTTGCGCATGCCGCGCATGTTGCGCCATGGCACTTGCCCGTGTGTCTGGGCGAACTCGGCATAGCCATCCATGACCTTCGTGACAGCCTCGCCGATGATGACGAGGCTCATGATGACGGCCTGCTGGGTGCGCTTGTCCTCCAGGAAATCCTCCTTGGCCAAGCCCTCCACGAAGCTACAGGCATCCGTTGCGGCCTGCTGTATGTGATCGAGGTAATCGGGAAGGCGATGCCCGTTCATATCGGCTGCGCCTCCGCAAGCACCTGGGCACGGAACTTCAGCGGCAGGTCTCCGGGCGTCAGCAGATCAACGCGAAGGCCGAGCAGCGATTCCAGCTCGTCCTGCAGGCCGCCCAGGTCGAACAGCGTCGCGCCCGGCAATGCATCGACCAGCAGGTCGAGGTCGCTGCCGTCCCGGTCGGTGCCATGCAGCACGGAGCCGAAGACGCGCGGGTTCGCAGTGCGGAAACGGCTGGCCATTTCACGCACTGCGCTGCGATTCATGTCGAGTACCACGGACGGTCGCATGGACATCCTTTCCTGTTGAGACTTCTGGAAAGCCTATTGCATCAGGCACCGGGTTTCAAGCAGCACTCCCGGAAATCCCGATGCCTGGATTTTCCATGCCGGGCCACGCCCGGCACGGCAGATCAGGCCAAGTGCTGGTCGAAGAAGGCCAGCGTGCGGTCGCGCGCCTGCAGGGCGCTGGCCTCGTCGTAGGCGCTGCGCTGGTCGCAGTTGAAGCCGTGGTCGGCGTCGTACAGGTGCACCTGCACATGCTTTTGCGCCTGGGCGAAGGCCTGCACGGCGTCCACGGGAATGTGCGCATCGCGCCGGCCGAAGTGGGCGATGACGGGGCACAGCGGCTCGCGGCCCATCTCCAGCGGCGTGGTCATGCCGCCGCCGTAGTAGCAGGCTGCAGCCGACAGGCTGGGCAGGTTGCAGGCCGCGCGCCAGGCCCACAGGCCGCCCCAGCAAAACCCCACGATGCCCACCTTGCCGCCGGGCACCAGCGTGGCGGCATGGGCGATGGCGGCCTCGATCTCGGGCAGCACGCCGGGCTGGGGCAGCGCCTCGGCGGCGGATTTCAGCGCCATGCCCTTGGCACGGTCGGCGTCGCCGTAGCCCAGGTCCACACCCGGCTCCACACGCGTGAACAGTGACGGCGCCACGGCCACATAGCCCCGCGCCGCAAGCCGGTCGGTCACGGCGCGGATATGGGCGTTGACGCCGAAGATCTCCTGCAGCACGACGATGGCACCGCGCGCGGGCACGTCGGGGCGGGCCACCCAGGCCGGCGAAGACGTGCCATCCAATGAAGTCAACTGCACAAAACTGCCCATGTCCGCGTTCCTTTCTGTCTGAGAACCTGTTGTGATTTCCCGGTGGGCGGACGCGCCCCGCAATGCTGTAATGGCGGCGGGCCGGCCCGTGCGGCAATTCTTTCACAGGAGACATTCGATGGAACGAAAAGTCGTGCTCATCACCGGCGGCAGCCGCGGCATAGGCGCCGCAACGGCACGCATGGCAGCGCACCGGGGCTGGGACGTGGTGATCAGCTACCAGCACCAGCGCGATGCGGCCGAGGCCGTGGTGGCCGACGTGCAACTGGCCGGCACCCGCGCGCTGGCCGTGCAGGCCGATGTGGGCGACGAAGCCGAGGTGCTGGCCCTGTTCGGTGCGGTGGATGCGCAGTTCGGCCGGCTGGATGCCCTGGTCAACAACGCCGGTGTGGTGGACCGCGCGCAGACCGTGGCCGAGATGAGCGTGCAGCGGCTGGAGCGCATGTTCCGCGTCAATACCATCGGCAGCTTCATCTGCGCGCGCGAGGCCGTGCGGCGCATGAGCACCCGCCACGGCGGACGGGGTGGCGCCATCGTGAACGTCTCCAGCATCGCTTCGCGGCTGGGCGCACCGGGCCAGTACGTGGACTATGCGGCCGCCAAGGGCGCGTTGGACGTGATGACGCTGGGCCTGGCCAAGGAAGTCGCCGCCCAGGGCATACGCGTGAACGCCGTGCGGCCCGGCTTGATAGAGACCGACATCCACGCCAGCGGCGGACAGCCCGACCGCGTCGAGCGCCTGGCGCCCAACGTGCCCATGCAGCGCGGCGGCAGGGCCGAGGAAGTGGCCGACGCCATCCTCTGGCTGATGTCCGACGGCTCGCACTACACCACGGGCAGCCTGGTCGATATCTCGGGCGGCAACCTCTAGCTCCAAGGCAACCATGGACCTCAAACCGCTGATCACTTTGGTAGCCATCATCAACCCGCTGGCCATCGTCCCCTTCTTCATCCACTACACCGAGGGATTCAGCGCCCAGCAGCGCCAGCAGACCATTCGCACGGCGGCGCTGGCCTCGTTCTGCGTGATCGCGGCCTGCGCCATCATCGGGCTGCAGGTGCTGGACTTCTTCAACATCTCGCTGCAGAGCTTCCAGGTGGGCGGCGGCCTGCTGCTGCTGATCAGCGCGATGAACATGCTCAACGCCCGCCCGGCCGAGGAACGGCCCAACGCGCCCACGCTGGCGGCAGGCGCGGAAAAGGCCGCCATGGGCAACAGCATTGCCGTGGTGCCGCTGACGATTCCGCTGCTGACGGGGCCGGCCTCCATGTCCACCGTGGTGATCTATGCCGACCAGGCACGCACCATCTGGCAGCACCTGGCGCTGGTGGGCTATGGCGTGGTGGTGGCGCTGGTGGTGATGGTCTGCTTTTCGCTGGCCGACCCGATTGCGCGCGTGCTGGGCAAGACCGGCATCAACGTGATGACGCGGCTCATGGGCCTGATCCTCGCGGCCCTGGCCGTGGAGGTGATGGCGGGCGGGCTGGTGAAGATCTTCCCCATCCTGGCCTCGCCCGCGATCGTGCCCTGAGCGGGCTGGCTGGCCGATTGAAGGCCCGCCGGATCAGGCCGGCACGGCCCGCGCGCGGTCGACGCTGCCGTCGCAGGCACCGCCGCAGCCCGTGATGGGCTGCTCGGGCAAGGCCTCGGGGTGGGCCAGCGAGCCCGTGGCGGGATCGAAGCCCGCACTGCGCAGATGCAGGGCCAGCGCCGCATCCATGGTCTGCGCATGGTGCACGAACCAGGCCGCCAGCTCGCCCGCCATGCTGCGGATCACGGCCAGATCCCCCGCTGCCGCCTTGGCCGCCCCCTCGCGCATCACCTGCAGCACCACCTTGTGCTGCAGGCTGTGGCAATTGGTGCTGGTGAACCGCGTGGACTGCATCCAGCGGTCTTCCTGGTCGAAGTGCACTTGCGTATGCGCGATCAGCTCGTCCCAGCGCACGCACAGCTGCGCATCATCGGCCGCCTCCACCTCGGCCAGCAGCAGCACGAACTCCTGGTGCACCTCGTCCATGGCCGGCAACTCCAATGCCAGCGCTCCGCTCCATTCCAGCACGGCCATATGCTTCTCCTGCCTTCATCATGAAAGACTGCAGCTTAGGAACAGCACCGCCCAACCCGTTTGACCCACATCAGCCAACCCGAAAACAGCAAAGCCCCGCGAGCGGGGCTTGGTCAAGGCGGATAAAACTGGCACGCCCCAACATCAGGGACGCCAAGCAAGAGCCGCCTCGCGGCGAGGGCGCCGTCCCCCTCCCCCGCGAAGCGGGTAGAGAGGGGGAAGCGGCGTCAGCCGCTCAGGGGGAGCTTACTGTCCATATTTACGCTTGGCATCCGCCACGCAGGCATCCTTGGCGTCACCGCTCATGGTGTCGCAACGGGCCTTGGCAGCCTTGTAGTCGGCTTCGCGGGTTTCCTCGGCAGCGTCCTTGCGGGTCTCGGCCACGTTGGCGGCCTTGGCGGCAGAGTTGGCGGCAGGTTCGGCCTGGGCCTTGTTCACCTTGGCGGCTTCGACGGCACGCACATGGGCAGCCTTGGCATCCTTCACGCAGACGTCCTTGGCGTCGCCCTTGAGGTCATCGCACTTTTCCTTGGCGATGTCGTAGTCCGCATCAGCCTTGGCCTTGAGTGCCTTTTCGCTGTTCTTGGGCGAAGGATTGCGGCGCGATTCCAGTTCAGCCTTGGCGACGTTTTCCTGGCCCTTGGCCTGCTTCTCGCAGACGTCCTTGGCGTTGTCCTTGAGCGGCTTGCACTGTTCCTTGGCAGCCTTGTAGTCGGCCTCGATCTGGTTCTTGGCGGCCGTGTGCTCGGCATTGGTCATGGCCATGGCGCCGGAGGCCATCAGGCCCAGGGCGACGGCGGACAGCATGTGGCGAAAGCGTTGCGGTGTTTGCATGATGGAACTCCTTGTATTTGTACTGAGGTGGCCCTTGGTGCCTGCGGCGGCGGGCCTTGGGTGCATGCCCTGGGGGCATGCCGGCTGTCGAGGAGCGGATGGGGGCGCCGGCCAGGGCGACCAGCCCATCCGCAGTCCACCCTCGTCAGTCTTCGAAGCGGAAGTCGGGGTTGCGCTTTTGCCAGTCGGTCAGCTGCTTTTCGGCAGCGTCGCGGGCCAGGCCCTGGCGCTCCTGCAGCTTGCCCAGGAATTGCTCGCGCTTGCCGGCGATCACGTCCAGATCGTCATCGGTGAGCTTGCCCCATTGCTCACGGATCTTGCCGGTGAATTGCTTCCAGTTGCCCTTGATGCGGTCTTCATTCATGGCTTGTTCCTTTCAGTGATGTTGAAGTCGTGCCGTGCAATCAGGCCTTGTTTTTTCAAAGCCGCGATCTGCATCAGCGACGGTTTCACTGTAAAAAACCTGCGCGCCGCGCGCCGTAGTCTGGACCTAGTGTTGACGGTCGTCCCAGGGGCAGCCGAGACGGTGGGATCGGGACTACAGCCCCTGACGGACGCGCGGGAAGCGCTGGGTCAGGCGCGGCCCGCCCCTGCCCTGAGTACCCGGCCTTTTCCCCGTATGTCCGCGCCTGCGCCGTGGCGGTTGCGGGGTTGCAAGCCTGCCGAAGGACAGGCTTGCTTCGTGATCTGACCTTTCTTGGCGAATCAAGAAAAGGGCAGTCGGCTGCCGGGCCGAGACCCGGCCTCGAAAAGCAACCATCCGGCAGGGGCAGAAAAAGTCCACTTGCTTGCAGAGCCAGTTGCCGAAAACAAAAAACGGCCAGCGGATGCAATGCACCCACCAGCCGTTCTCAAGAGAATGGATGGGCTGGAAATCCAGCAGCAGCTCAGTGCCCCTGCTGCCCCAGCCACGCATCGATCTGCGCAATGGCCGCATCCGTGGCCTTGGCCAGGGCCTGGGCGCCGCCCGCCGCATCGCCCGAAGCTGCAGGACTGCGCACCTCGAACACCTTCTGTCCGAGCAGGCGGTCCACAGCACCGCTTTGCTCGACCAGGGTGGCGCGCAGGCGCACCACGCCGGCACTGGAGCCGGGCGCGTCAAAGACCTGGCTGAACTCTTCGATGTCCACGCGCAGCAGCGTGGGCACGGCGCCTTGCAGGCGCGGCTGGGCCACGCTTTCGCTGCTGGCCAGCACGGGGCGCTGCAGGCCCAGCTGGCTGCGCAGGCGCTGCTGCAGCAGCAGTGCAGGAGGCTGGCTCCAGCGCGCCAGCTGGTAGGGGCGCAGTTCCTGGCCGTTGGCATAGGCCAGGCGGTAGAACATGGCCGTGCTGCCGTCGGACAGGGCGGGGGCCTCCACATCGGCCAGCGCCAGCGGCGTGCGTGCCTGCGGGGCGGCGGATGTGGCGGACTGCGCGGGCGTGGACAGCGGCGCCAGGCCGAAGTCATAGCGCGCGGGCTGGGCGGGGGGCTGCGGCAGGGCCGAGCAGCCGGCCAGCAGGATCAGGGCGGCGGCCAGTCCAGCGCTGGCCACGGCGGTCTTGCGAGATGGGGACATGCGGGTTCCTCGGTCAGGGCTGGGTGGCTGCAGACGGGGCGACGAAGCCGGGCTCGCCCGGCCCCGGACGGGCCTGGCCCGGCCCGTAGATCACGGCCTGCGGGTTGTCGCTGAAGCGGCTGGCCGCCGTGCCCATCTGGCGCGCGGCGCGCGAGACATCATCGGCCGCTCGGTTGGCGTGCGGCACCGTGCTGCGGCCCAGCGAATCGGCCATGCGGGTCAGTGCGCGCGTGCTCTGGGCGATCTGCTCCAGCGGCCCGTCCTGCGCGTTCACGCGGCGCACGGTCTGCTGCAGCTCGGACGCCACGGCGGCGGCTCCGTTGCTGGCCTTCTCCAGCGACTGCAGGGTGTTGTGGGCGTCGGCGGCGAGCTGCGGCACCTGGGTGGACAGCGTGCGGTCCAGGTTCTGCGTGAGCTGCTGCACGCCTGCGGCAGCGGCAGCAATGTTCTCCAGCGCCTGGCTCACGCGCTTTTGGTTGTCGGTGTCCAGCATGTCGCTGAGGCGGCGCGAGATTTCATCGGCGCGCTCCAGCAGCACCTGCCCCTGGTCGGCCAGCATGCTCAGGGGCGAAGAGCGCAGCGGCAGGCGCGGCAGACCGCTGGGGCCCGGTGGCAGTTGGGGCTGCGGCTGGTCCGCGTCGTCCAGCTGCACATGGGCCAGGCCCGTGACGCCCTGGTAGCCCAGCACGGCGAACGTGGTGGGCGTGATGGGCGTGTTCACACCGATGGCGATGCGGATCAGCACATTGCCATTGGTCTGCGGATCGAACCCGATCCGCGTGACCTTGCCCACCGCCACGCCCTTGTAGCGCACGGCGGCCTGGGCCTGCAGGCCGCTGATGCCATCCTTGGTGGACAGCTCGTACTCGTTGTACTGCCGCGTATCGCGCGTCAGCCAGATCGCCAGCCCCGCCAGCAGGGCCGCCACGACCAGCACGAAAATGCCGGCCGCCATGGCATGTGATTTGTTTTCCATATCAATGGTCCATAACGTTAGCCCAGCAAACAAGGCATGGGGCCGCGGCCCCCAGACAATTCACAACTCAGGGCGAGGCCTTCAAAACCGGCGTGCCCGAAGGCGAGGGACACCGGGCAAGGGCCGCCCCGCCGCGAGGGTGTCGTCCCCCCCCGCAAAGCGAGAGGGGGGAAGGCGCGAAGCGACTCAGGGGGGCTTCTCATACCGTGCTCATCGCGCGCCTGCCGCGCTCGCCCTGGAAGAAATGCTCGATGAACGGATGCTTGAACTCGGCCACCTCGCGCGGCGGGCCGCTGACCAGCACCTTCTTCTCGGCCAGCACGGCCACGCGCGAGGACAGTGCGAACAGCGTGTCCAGGTCGTGCGTGACCATGATGACGGTCAGGCCCAGCTCGGCACGCAGCTCGCGCAGCAGTTCGCAGAATTCGTCGGAGCTGGTGGGGTCCAGGCCGGCCGTGGGCTCGTCGAGCAGCAGCAGGGGCGGGTCCATGATCAGCGCCCGCGCCAGCGCCACGCGCTTGATCATGCCGCCCGAGAGATCGGCCGGCATGCGCGAGGCATGCTCGGGCTTGAGGCCCACCATCTGCAGCTTGACCAGGGCCGCGTCGCGCACCAGTTCGTCGGGCAGCGTGCCCTGCTCGCGCAGCGCGAAGGCCACGTTGTCCAGCACGCTGAAGGCCGAGTACAGCGCCCCGTGCTGGAACAGCATGCCCACGCGGCTGGCAGCACCCTCGCGGCCCATTTCGCTGGCCGGGCGGCCCAGCACTTCGACACGGCCCTTGGTGGGCTCCAGCAGCCCCAGCATCTGGCGCAGCAGCACGGTCTTGCCCGTGCCCGAGCCGCCGACGATGGACAGCATCTCGCCGCGCTGCACATCCAGGTCCAGGTCCTGGTGCACGGCAAAGGCGTTCTCGCCTTCGCCGAACACGCTCCACAGCCCGGCGATGCGCACGATGGGCTCGTCGGCTGCGGGCGTGGAGGAGGTTTCGGTGTCCATGGCCATCAGATTCCGACATCTTTGAAAAGGATTGCGAAGATCGCATCCACCACGATGACCATGGTGATGGCCGACACCACCGAGGCCGTCGTGCCCTTGCCCAGGCTCTGCGTATTGGGCTCCACGCGCAGGCCCCAGTGGCAGCCGATCAAGGCGATGAGGGCGCCGAAGACCACGGACTTGCCCATGGCGATCCAGAGGTTGCCGATCTTCACGGCGGCAGGCAGCGCCTCGGCAAAGTAGGCGCCCGTGACGCCCATGGTCAGGTCGGCTGCCAGCATGCCGCCGGCCAGCGCAGCCAGCGTGGTCCACAGCGAGACCAGGGGCATGGCAATGGCCAGCGCCAGCGCACGCGGCAGCACCAGGCGAAAGCCGTGCGGTATGCCCATGACCTGCATGGCGTCCAGCTCTTCGGTGACGCGCATCACGCCGATCTGGGCGGTGATGGCCGAGCCCGTGCGGCCCGCCACCAAGATGGCCGCCAGCAGCGGACCCAGCTCGCGGATCAGCGAGATGCCCAGGATGTTGACGATGAAGGATTCCGCCCCGAACTGGCGCAGCTGCAGCGCCATCAGGTAGGCCAGCACCACGCCGATCAGAAAGCCCACCAGGGCCGTGATGGGCAGGGCCGTGGCACCCATGGAGTAGAGGTGGCCGGAAATGTCGCGCCAGGGGCCCCGGTGCGGGGCACGCGCAAAGCGCACCAGGTCGATCAGCAACTGGCCGATGAGCCGCGTCAGCTGTGCGAAATGGCCACAGGCGTTGATGACCAGGCAGCCCAGGCTGTCGATGTGCTCCAGCAGGCTCAGGCGCGGGGCCGGCGGTGCAGGCTCCTTGGAAAAACGGGCCACGCGGTCGAGCATGGCGCGCTGCGCGTCGCTGGCCGCAAGACGCGCGGGCAGGCGACGGCCCCAGTGGTTCCACAGCAGTTGCGCGCCCACGTGGTCCAGCCAGTCCAGCCCTTGCAGGTTCCAGCCCAGGTCATCGCCCTTGGCGTCGGCCAGCTGTGCACGCAGCCTGCGCCATTGCGCCCGCCGGCCCAGCTCGGCCGCGCCCCAGGAGCCGGTCAGCAACGCCCATTGGCCGTCGTTGTCACGGCGCAGGCTGCATTGGGGGGGATTGTTGAGGGCAGACAAGTGCACGAAGTCCTTGGGGGTTGCGAAGGCGGGGCCGAGGCGCGTGGGCAGGCACGGTGGCACGCCCGCCAAGACCGCAGGATAACCGAGCGGCGCGGCCCGCAGATTGCCCCGCAACGCCGTGTGCGCGACGGCTTTGCCCTACGCGTGCAATTTTTATCAAAAAACCAGCGGGACCGCCATCGCTGCTGCATGCGCTGCTGCGAAAAAAGGAGTCCAGCGCGCTTTCCCTCTCGACAGTGCGCATGCCGTCCGCACAATGGGCCGAAGCACCAACCCCGGCTCCCAAGGACGTTCCGGCCCGCAGCGGACGCCCGCCCATCTCCATGAGCAATACCACCTTCGACTACATCGTCATCGGCGCCGGCACGGCAGGCGCCCTCCTGGCCAACAGGCTCTCGCGCGACGGCCGCAGCCGCGTGCTGCTGATCGAGGCGGGCGCCAAGGACGACTACCACTGGATCCACATCCCCGTGGGCTACCTGTACTGCATCGGCAATCCGCGCACCGACTGGCTCTACCAGACCGAACCCGACGAAGGGCTCAACGGCCGCAGCCTGCGCTATCCGCGCGGCAAGACGCTGGGCGGCTGCTCCAGCATCAACGGCATGATCTACATGCGCGGCCAGGCCCGCGACTACGACGGCTGGGCCGAGCTGACCGGCGACGACGCCTGGCGCTGGGACCAGGTGCTGCCGGCCTTTCGCCAGCATGAAAGCCATTGGCGGCTGGACGCCGGGGGCAACGCCGATGCGCGCTTTCGCGCCCTGCACGGCGGCACGGGCACAGGCGGCAGCGGCGAATGGCGCGTGGAGCGGCAGCGCCTGCGCTGGGACATCCTGGATGCCTTTGCCGAAGCCGCCCAGCAGGCCGGCATTCCGGCCACCGAGGACTTCAACGGCGGCAGCAACGAGGGGGTGGGCTACTTCGAGGTCAACCAGAAGGGCGGCCTGCGCTGGAACACCGCCAAGGCCTTCCTGCGGCCCACCTGCTATGGCCGCCCCAACTTCGAGCTGTGGACCCATGCCCAGGTCAGCCGGCTGCTGTTCGAGCAGTTGCCCGCCGGCGGCCTGCGCTGCAGCGGCGTCCAGGTCTGGACCGGCTCGGAAATGGTCGATGTGCAGGCCAGCCAGGAGGTCCTGCTGTGCGCGGGCGCCGTGAACTCCCCGCAGATCCTGCAGCTGTCGGGCATAGGCCCGGGGGCGCTGCTGCAAGGCCACGGCATCGCCGTGCGCCACGACCTGCCCGGCGTGGGCGAGAACCTGCAGGACCATCTGCAGATCCGCTCGGTCTACAAGATCAAGGGCGCGCGCACGCTCAACACCATGGCCAATTCGCTGTGGGGCAAGGCCGGCATCGGCCTGGAGTACCTGCTGCGCCGCAGCGGCCCCATGAGCATGGCGCCCTCGCAGCTGGGCGCCTTCACGCGCAGCAGCCCCCAGAAGGCGCACCCCAATATCCAGTACCACGTGCAGCCGCTGTCGCTGGACGCCTTCGGCGAGCCGCTGCACGGTTTTCCGGCCTTCACGGCCAGCGTCTGCAACCTCAACCCCACCAGCCGGGGCACGGTGCGCATCCACAGCGGGGACTTCCGCCAGGCGCCGGCCATTGCGCCGCACTACCTGTCCACACCCGAGGACCGGCAGGTGGCCGCCGACAGCCTGCGCGTGACGCGCCGCATCGTCGGCCAGAGCGCACTGGCGCGCTTCGCCCCCGAGGAATGGAAGCCCGGCGTGCAATACCAGAGCGACGAGGACCTGGCCCGCCTGGCCGGCGACATTGCCACCACCATCTTCCACCCGGTGGGGACCACGCGAATGGGCCGCGCCGACGACCCCATGGCCGTGCTCGACAGCCGCCTGCGCGTGCGCGGCGTACAGGGCCTGCGCGTGATCGATGCAGGCGCCATGCCGCGCATCACCAGTGGCAACACCAACAGCCCGACGCTGATGATGGCGGAGAAGGCCGCCGGCTGGATTCTTGCGGACAGGCAGGGCCGGGGCCAGGAGCCGGCACGGCAGAGCACGGAACCGGCCGTTGCGCTGGCCGCCTAGGACTGCTCCTGCAGCAGCGGCGGAATCGCCGCCAGCAGCGCATCGATGGTCACGCGCAGCCGGTAGGGCAGAAAGCGCGTGCGCGGCCACAGCACATGCAGGGGAATGCGCGCGGCCGGCACGTCGGGCAGCAGGCGCACCAGCGCCCCGCTGTCCAGCGCACTGCGCACCCGCCACAGCGGCATGTGGGCCAGGCCCGCGCCCTGCAGCGTGGCCGTGGCGATGGTTTCTATGTCGTCAAAGCCCAGCGCCGGCTCCAGCACGGGCGCGGCCAGCGATCCATCCTCACCGGCCAGCCCCCAGGGGGCGGCGCGGCCACTGCGCATATAGGCAATACAGCGATGTCCGGCCAGGTCGGCCACGCTGCGCGGCGCGCCATGGACCTGCAGATAGGCGGGTGATGCGCACAGCACCATGGTTTGCATGCCAAGGCGCCGCGCAACCAGCCAGTCGCTGTCAGACAGTTCCCCGCTGCGTATGGCCAGGTCGATGCCGTCATCGGCGAAGTCCAGCTGGCGGTCGGTGAAGCTGGCCTCGATGCGCAGGCGCGGATGCAGCTGCGCCAGCTCCAGCAGCAAGGGAGCCACGTGGTGGCGGCCGAAGACCACGGGTGCGCTGATGCGCAGCCGGCCCACCACTTCCCGCCGCCCGGCTTCCAGCATGTGCCGGGCGGCATCCAGGTCCTCCAGCGCCTGCGCGCAGCGCTCGTAGAACATCTGGCCGTCCTCGGTCAGCCCCAGGCTGCGCGTGGTGCGCACGAACAGCCGCGCGCCCAGGCGCTCTTCCAGCCGCGCCACGGCCTTGCCAACAGCCGAGCGCGTAAGGCCCAGGCGCTCGGCCGCCTGGGCGAAGCTGCCGGCCTCGGCCGAGGCGACGAAAGCGCTGACGCCTGCCAGCCTGTCATTTGCAATTGGTTCCATAAATTCTACAAACCATAGCCTCAATTGAATCAATGCAATTATGGAGGAATCAATAGACTGAAGTCCTGTTTGATATCTGCCTCGAAAGGACCGCCTTCCATGACCGTGCCTGCGTCTTCCCCATTCATGCAGCAATGGCAACTGCCCACCCTGGGCCATGAAAACCTGCAGCTGGTGCAAGTCCCCATTCCCGAGCCCGGGCAGGGCCAGGTACTGGTGCGTGTGCATGCGGCATCGCTGAACTACCGCGATCTGCTGATCCTGCGCGACGGCATGGGCATGGGGCCGGCCCTGCCCCTGGTGCCCGGCTCGGACATGGCTGGCCAGGTGGTCGCCATCGGCCCGGGCGTCGCGGAGTTCGCGGTTGGCGACGCCGTGATCAGCACCTTCTTCTGCGGCTGGCAGGACGGCGTGCAGCCGCGCACCAGCCTGCCGCTGGGCTCGCCCGGGCCGGGCATGCTGTCGGAATACGTGGTGCTGGGCGAAGACAACCTGGTCGCCGCGCCCCGTCAGCTGGACTTTGCGCAGGCCAGCACCCTGACGTGCGCGGGCGCAACGGCCTGGTTCGCGCTGGCCGAGTCCGCGCCCACGCGGCCCGGCGACACCGTGGTCATCATGGGCACAGGCGGCGTGGCGCTGTTCGCCATGCAGATCGCCCATGCCCAGGGTGCGCGCGTGGTGGTGGTTTCGGGCAGCGACGACAAGCTGGCGCGGGCTGCACAGCTGGGTGCAGACCACGGCATCCACCGCCACCGCACGCCGGACTGGGCCGCCGAGGTGCGCGCCCTCACGGGAGGACGCGGCGCCGACCATGTGCTGGAACTGGCCGGGGGGGATAACTTCGGCCGCTCGCTATCGGCCCTGGCACAGGGAGGCCGCGTGTCGGTGATCGGCAATCTGCAGGGCGACGAGCTGCGCGGCTCGGTCTATCCGCTGCTGCTGGGGCGCGCCACCGTTCAGGGCATCGGCGTGGCACACCGGCGTGCGCTGCAGGATCTGGTGCGTGCCGTGGACTGGCTGAAGCTGCAACCTGTGATCGACAGCGAATACGCGCTGGCCGATCTGCCGGCAGCCCTGGAGCATCTGGAGCGGGGTGCTTTCGGCAAGCTGGTGCTGCGCATGCGCTGAACGTCCGGCAACCGGCAATCATCGTCCCAGCCCCTTGCTGGTGCAATCCCGCACTTTCGCGGCAACTGCGGGAAATCCCCGATGCACCACCCAGGTGCGGCCATTAAAGTCCATCCACTCTCGCGGTACCACAGTGCTGCACAAGAGGGGCCGAGGAGACAACTCGTACACAACCAGATCAACATTCATAAATAGCATCCCAAGATGCATTTCCCAGAGCGCCGGCAAGTCCGGCGCTTTTTTTATGCCTGCGGCCAGCCTGATGCGGCACCGTGGCGATGCGACAATCGCCGCCCTATGGAATGGATCATCGTCTCGCTGGCCTCGATGCTGGCCGGCTTCGTGGACGCCATCGTGGGCGGCGGAGGCCTCATCCTGCTGCCCGCGCTGTTCGCCACCTTCCCCACCGCACCACCGGCCACCCTGCTGGGCACCAACAAGAGCGCCTCCGTCTGGGGCACGGCCATGTCCACCTGGCAGTACGGCCGCAAGGTGCAGTTGCCCTGGCGCGCGATGATGCCGGCCGCCTGCGTGGGCATGGCGGGCTCCTTTGCGGGGGCCTGGGCCGTCACTCAGATCTCCCCCGACTTCCTGCGCCAGCTGCTGCCGCTGGTGCTGCTGGGCGTGCTGGTCTATACGCTGGCGCGCAAGGACATGGGCCGCAACCACACGCCGCGCTATTCGGGCCGCGCCGAGACGCTGATCGCCTGCGCCATCGGCCTGGCCATCGGCTTCTATGACGGGTTCTTCGGCCCCGGCACGGGCAGCTTCTTCGTGTTCCTGTTCGTGCGGCTGATGGGCTATGACTTCCTGAACGCCTCGGCCTCGGCCAAGCTGCTGAACATGGCCACCAACCTGGCGGCGCTGGCGCTGTTCGCGCTCAAGGGCCATATCTGGTGGCACCTGGCCGTCCCCATGGCGGTGGCCAACGTGCTGGGCGCCATGCTGGGCACGCACATGGCCCTGCGCCATGGAACGGGCTTCGTGCGGGGCATCTTCATCGGCGTGGTGAGCCTGCTGATCCTCAAGACCGGCTACGACGCCTTCATCGCCTGAGCACGCAGGCCAGCGGCATCCGCAACACCTGCCATCGGCATCGGCGACGGCAACCTTCTATAATTGCCGACTTTTCGCCTTGAGCTGCGGCGGCAGGTGCATGTCGCACCCCTGCCAGCGGCTGCACCCGACCCGCCGCGCAGCCACGCAATCGGCCCCGCCGTCCATGGCCATGCACCGATCCGTGCGTTGGCGCTTTCCCCCTCTTGCGGCGCCGGGGTCAGGTCCTGAGCGACAGCCCTCCTGGAGCTTCCATGAAACGCATTACCGTCATCGCCGCCGCCGCGCTGGCCCTGTGGACCGCCGCAGGCGTTCAGGCCCGCCCCTTCGACGCCATCCAGAAGGAAGGCACGCTGCGCCTGGCCACCGAAGGCTATTACGCGCCCTTTGCCCATTTCGAGGGCAAGCAGCTGACCGGGTTCGAGGTCGAGCTGGCACAGATGCTGGCCGGCAAGATGGGCGTGAAGTACGAGTGGAAGACCATCAGCTTCGACGCCCTGCTGACCGGCCTGCAGCAGGACCGCTGGGATCTGGTGATTTCCTCGCACGGCATCACGCCCGAGCGCGAGAAGGCCGTGACCTTCACCCAGCCCCACTACTGCTCGGGCGGCATCGTGATGTCGCTGGACCCGGCCATCCGTTCGGCCAAGGACCTGGCGGGCAAGACGGTGTCAGTGCAGACCGGCTCCACCTATCTGCAGTACATGGAGAAGAACGTGACCGGCATCAAGCGCCTGGTCAACTTCCCCACGAACGAGGCCGCGCGCAATGCGCTGCTGTCCAAGCGGGTGGACGCCTGGGTGACCGAGCGCTTCATTGCCAAGGAACTGCAGCAGAAGAACCCCAATGTCCAGCTCAAGCAGGGCGAGATGCTGCTGGTCGAGCGCATCGCCGCCGCCGTGGCCAAGGACAACAAGTCGCTGGCCGACGCCTGGAACAAGGCCTTCAAGGACGCCCTGGCCGACGGCAGCTACGCCAAGCTGTCGCAGAAATATTTCCACGAAGACATCCGCTGCCCTGACTGAGGCCCCGGGCAGATCTGCCCGACCGGCGCCCACTTGCAGGGCGCCTTTTTGTTTCTAGCCCACCTATGCTTACCGTCCTCTGGCCCGCCCACTGGAGCCGCTCGCAGCGCAGCAACGCCACCCTGGTCACGGCCCTGCTGCTGATGGTGCTCGTGGTTTCGCTGCTGGGGCAGTTGCTGTCCCTGCTGCCCGAGCCCATAGGCTCCAATGCCGACACCTTCGCCGATGGCGCGCGCACCACGCTGTACCTGACGCTGGCCAGCGGCGCCGCCGGCCTGGTGCTGGGCATCGCCGCCGCGCTGGCGCGCACCTCGCGCACGGCCGCCCTGCGCTGGGCTGCAGGCTTTTACGTCTGGGCGATCCGCGGCACGCCGCTGCTGGTGCAGATCCTGTTCATCTACTTCGCGCTGCCGGTGCTGATCCCGGGCCTGAACCTGCCCGACTTCGCCGCCGCCTGCATTGCGCTGGCGCTGAACGTGGGCGCCTACAACGCCGAAGCCGTGCGTGCCGGCCTGCAGGCCGTGCCGCGCGGCCAGGCCGAGGCCGCACGCGCGCTGGGCCTGCCGCGCAGCCGCGTCTTCATGGACGTGGTGTTCCCGCAGGCCTTCAAGATCTCGCTGCCGCCGCTGGTGAGCAACTTCGTGGCCCTGCTCAAGGATTCGTCGCTGGCGTACGCCATCGGCGTGGTGGAGCTGACCAATGTGGGCAACCGCATCCAGTCGGCCACCTTCCAGCCCGTGGAGACCCTGGTCACCGTGGGCGTGACCTACCTGGTGCTGACCACGCTGGTGACCCAGGTCACGGCTGCCGTGGAGTACCGCTTCGACGTGGAGGGCCGCCACAAATGAGCGCCGACAAGCTGGCACGGGGCATGCCCTACATCGTGGCCGACAAGGTCACCAAGTCCTTCGGCAGCCACCAGGTGCTCAAGGGCGTTTCCACGCAGTTCTGCACGGGCGAAGTGACGGTGATCATCGGCGCCTCGGGCTCGGGCAAGTCCACGCTGCTGCGCGCCATCAACCGGCTGGAGCCGCATGATGGCGGGCGCATCACCATCGACGGCGTCGAAGTCACCGACAACGAAGCCACGCTGCAAAAGCAGCGCTGCGAAGTGGGCATGGTGTTCCAGCAGTTCAACCTGTTCGGCCACATGACGGTGCTGGACAACGTGACCCTGGCGCCGCGCCGCATCCACAAAACGCCGCGCGCCCAGGCCAATGCCAAGGCCATGGCCCTGCTGGAGCGCGTGGGCATGCAGGCCCACGCCCACAAGTACCCGTGGCAGCTGTCGGGCGGCCAGCAGCAGCGCGTGGCCATTGCCCGCGCCCTGGCCATGGAGCCGCAGGTGATGCTGTTCGACGAGCCCACCAGCGCGCTGGACCCGGAGATGGTCCAGGAGGTGCTGGACGTGATGCGCGAGCTGGCACGCGGCGGCATGACCATGATCGTGGTCACCCACGAAATGGGCTTCGCCCGCGAGGTCGCCGACCGCGTGATGTTCTTCGACCAGGGCTGCATCGCCCACGAGGCGCCACCGGCCGAATTCTTCGGCAACCCGGCCAGCGAGCGGATCGCGGCATTCATCGGTCGCATGGGGCATTGAGGCCGAAGCCCTGATTCGTCGCCTTGCGTGCCCTCATGCGCAGGGGGCATGCCGTTGTCGCCTTGCCTGTCCATGACTACCATGCGTCATTGACCTGAAAGGAGCCTGGCCATGACTACCATGACGATCCACGATCTGGATGAAGACCTGCAGGCCCGGCTGCGTCTGCAGGCGGACCTGCACGGCCACTCCATGGAAGAAGAGGCCCGCAACATCTTGCGCGCGGCACTCGCAGCCAATGCGGCGGAGGGGCATTCACTGTTCGACTCCATCCGGGCCCGGGTCGAGCCCCTGGACGGCGTTGAACTGGTGCTTGCGCAGCGCGAGCCCATTCGCAATCCGCTGGGTGCCAGCCGGTGATCATTCTCGACACCAACGTCCTGTCCGAGGCTCTGCGCCCCGATCCCGGCAGGCGCGCCATGGAATGGCTGGCCAGCCGGCCCCGCTCCAGTTTGCTCACCACAGCCATCACGCGCGGCGAATTGCGTACGGCGTCCTGCTGTTGCCGCAGGGACAGCGCAAGCATGGGTTGCTGGCTGCAGTGCAGGCCATCTTGGACATCGATATGGCAGGCCGCGTCCTGGAGTTCGACAACGGTGCCGCTGACGCTGATGCGCAGATCGCTGCGGCCCGAAGGCAGTCCGGCAGACCCATCAGCCAGTTCGACGCCATGATTGCGGCCATCGCCCGCTCAAGGGGAGCCAGCCTTGCCACCCGCAATGTGCGGGACTTTGCGGACTGCGGGGTCATGGTCATCGATCCCTGGCAGCGCTGAATCTGCCGCGCAGGGCTCAGACCCGCTTGCAGCGGCACACAAGCGTGCCTCAATCCTCCAGCTCGGCAGCCGAAGGCGGCGGCAGCACCGCCGGGCGGCCTGCGGGCACGGGGACCGGCGCCTCGGGCGGCTCATAGCGCGGCAGGCCGGGCAGGTTCACGGTTTCCGCATCCAGCGTGATTTCGGAGACGCGGCGCGGGGTGCCTATGGGCACGCCGGCCTGGCCCTTGCGCATGGCGGCCATGTCTTCCAGGCTGGGGTAGCGGCCCAGCAGCCAGTAGTCGAACACGCGGCGCGCCAGCGGTGCGGCGGCAGCGGCACCGAAGCCGGCGTTCTCCACGATGGCAGCGACGGCAATGGTGGGGTTGTCGGCCGGCGCGTAGGCGATGTACAGCGAGTGGTCGCGCTGGAACTCGGACAGGCGTGCCGCGTTGTACTTCTCGTTCTGGCGCACGCCCACGGCCTGGGCCGTGCCGGTCTTGCCGGTGGAGGTGTAGGGCGCGTTGCCGAAGATGCCGCGCGAGGTGCCCTCCACCGTCACGGCGGCCACGGCGGCGCGCACGGCCTCCACGTTCTCGGGCTTGTAGCCCATGCTGGTGCCTGGGTCCTTGTTGATGGCCGAGAACTGCTGCGTGACGGCATCGACACGGCCCACGGCCAGGTGGGGGCGGTGCTTGACGCCCTTGGCCGCCAGCGTGGACATGGCATTGGCCAGCTGCAGGATGGTGAAGTTGTTGTAGCCCTGGCCGATGCCCAGCGAGATGGTCTCGCCCGCGTACCACTTCTTCTGCTCGGGCCGCTTGTAGGTGTTGCGCTTCCACTCGGTGCTGGGCAGCACGCCGCGCGCCTCGCCGCGCACATCGATGCCGGTGAGCTGGCCGAAGCCCAGCGGCTTCATGTAGTCGTGGATCATGTCCACGCCCATGTCGTTGGCCAGCATGTAGTAGTACACGTTGGACGACTTGATGATGGAGCGGCGCAGGTTGGTCGGCCCGTTGGGGTGGCCCGAGCGGAAGGTGTGGCCGCCGAAGGTCCAGCTGCCGTTGTCCATGATGGTGGTGTCGGGGCGGCGCTTGCCCGACTCCAGCGCGGCAATCGCCATGAAGGGCTTGTAGGTGGAGCCCGGCGGATAGGTGCCCCGCAGCGCGCGGTTGAGCAGCGGGCGGTTGATGGATTCGTTGAGCGTGGTCCAGCTCTCCTGGTCGATGCCATCGACGAAGAGGTTCAGGTCGAAGGTGGGACGGCTGACCATGGCCAGCACTTCGCCGCTGCGCGGATCGATGGCCACCAGGGCGCCGCGGCGGTCGCCGTACAGCTCCTCCACCATGCGCTGCAGCTTGATGTCCAGCGACAGCACCAGGCTGTCTCCGGGCGTGGCGGGGCGGCTGCCGAGCTTGCGCACGGCATGTCCGCCGGCCGAGGTTTCCATTTCCTCCCAGCCGGTCTGGCCGTGGAGGTCGGTTTCGTAGCTCTGCTCCACGCCCAGCTTGCCGATGACGTCGGTGCCACGGTAGTTGGCGGCGTCGTCGGAGTCTTCCAGCGCCTCTTTCTCGCGCTGGTTGATGCGGCCTATGTAGCCGATGACATGGCTGGCCGTGTCCTGCATGGGATAGGTGCGGAACAGCCGCGCCTTGATGTCCACGCCCGGGAAGCGGTAGCGCTGCGCGGCAAAGCGCGCGACCTCGTCATCGGTCAGGCGCGTGCGGATGGGCAGGGAGTCGAAGCTGCGAGAGTCGTCCACCAGGCGCTTGAACTTGCGCCGGTCGCGCGGCGTGATCTCGACGATCTCGGCCAGGCTGTCAATGGTCTCTTCAAGGTTGCCCGCGCGCGAGGGCATGATCTCCAGCGTGTAGGCCGAGTAGTTGGTGGCCAGCACCACGCCGTTGCGGTCCAGGATCTGGCCCCGGTTGGGCACGATGGGCACCACGGCCGTGCGGTTGCTTTCGGCGCGCTCGGACAGCTCCTCATGGCGCTGCACCTGCAGCACCAGCAAGCGCGCCACCACCAGCCCGAAGGCCAGCAGCACCACCACGCTCATCACCCATGCGCGCAACCTGAATCGCTGCAGCTCGGCTTCTGTATTGCGGATTTCCATCACGCGTCAAGCCTCACAGGGGACGGTTCTCGTCACTGTCCGGCGGGCGGCGCTGAGGCGCCAGCAGCAGGCCGCTGACCAGGGGCCACAGCAGGGCCTCGATCAAAGGCGCGACGACCACCAGCGGGCCGGGCATGATGCCACCGGCCACCATGCGCAGCAGCACCTGCAGGCCGTGCACAACGGCAAACAGCGGCAGCAGGTGCAGCGCCTGCACGGGCGTGGAGAACCACGACAGGCGCCGGCCCATGGCGCCGGCCGCGAACACCAGCAGCGCATAGGCCAGCGCATGCTGGCCCAGCAGGGAGGAGCGGTCCACGTCCATGCACAGGCCCAGCAGGAAGGCCACGCCCATGCCCACGCGCTGGGGCTGGTTCAATGCCCAGAAGGCCAGCAGCACCATGAGCAGGTCGGGTTGCCAGGCCTGGCGTCCCAGCGGCAGCATGTTGAGTGCCAGCGCCGCCAGCAGGCTGACGACGATGAACAGGGGATTGACCGGCAGCAGCAGCTGCTGGCCGCGCGGCATGATCATGCGGGCTCCTTCCTGGCGGAGGCGGGTGCGGCGGGAGCAGCGGGTGCGGCAGGCGTGGCCGGCGCATCTGTCTTACCGGCCTTGCCGCCGTCCTTGGAGGCTTCCTTGCCCTTGCCGTCCTTGGCCTTGTCTTTTTCCTTGCCCTTGTCTTTTTCCTTGCCCTTGCCGGCGCGCAGGGGTTCGGCAGCGCCTTCCGCCTCGGGATGCGTGGCGCGGTCCAGCGGCTTGAGCACCACCACGTGGCGCACGCCCTGCACGCGGCCCACGGGTTCGCAGTAGATGCGGGAGAAGGCCGAGTCCGCGCGACGCTCCACCGAGACCACCTTGGCCACGGGCAGGCCCGGCGGGTACAGGCCGTCGACGCCGCTGGTGGTCAGCAGGTCGCCTTCCTGCACATCGGCATTGCTGGGCATGAAGCGCAGCTCGATGCCGCCGGTGCGCAGCGGCGACGGGTCGCCATAGGCCACGCTGCGTGCACCGGTGCGCGGGTTGAAGACGGGAATGGCCTGGTCGCGGTCGATGAGCAGGGTGACCTCGGAACGCAGCGGATACACGCGCGTGACCTGGCCGACCACGCCCTTTTCATCGAGCACGGGCGAGCCCTGGGCGATGCCGTCCACCTGGCCGCGGTCGATGACCACACGGCGGGTATAGAGGTCGGGGCTGTCGTAGACCACTTCGGCCGCCGTGCCGGGCGTGGTCAGGCGGTCGCGCAGCTGCAGCAGCTCGCGCAGATGGTCGTTTTCCTGGATCAGTTCGTCGGCCAGCGAGGCACGCTGGGCCATGGCCACCAGTTCCTTGCGCGCGCCCTGCTCCCGGGCCTGGGCCTCGTCCAGCGAGCCCAGGTAGCGGCTGGCGTCGTGCACGGCCTCCACCGGCTTGAGCATCACCCACTGCACGGGGTACAGCACGGTGGACACGGCCACGCGCACGGGGTCGGTGATCCTGAAACGCGCGTCGGCCACCATCAGAAACAGCGCCAATGCGCTGTAGATGGCCAGTTGGGAGACGCGCGAGGGCCGCCGCTTGAACAGCGAGGGCGCCGAGTGGTCCAGGGTGTTGGGATTCATGCGCCCCTCCCGCGCGGCAGGGCCTGCCCTGCCGCACTTGCTGCGGCCTGGAAAGCACGGGCCGGGCCCGGTGCGAAGGAAGGCAGGGCAAGCATGCAGGTCACCACGGAAGGGAGAAGAAAAACGTTGCAGTCGGTCGGCTGCCGCCCGGGCCCGCGACAACGGGCCCCGGCCTGCGCCGCGTCAGTCGCTGGTGAAGATGCTGCCCTGGCGGTCCATGGTCTCCAGCGCCATGCCGCAGCCGCGCACCACACAGGTCAGCGGCTCCTCGGCCACGAGCACGGGCAGGCCCGTCTCTTCGGCCAGCAGGCGGTCCAGGTCGCGCAGCAGCGCGCCGCCGCCGGTCAGCATCATGCCGCGCTCGGCAATGTCGGCGCCCAGCTCGGGCGGGGTCTGCTCCAGCGCGTTCTTGACGGCGCTGACGATCTGGTTGAGCGGGTCGGTCAGGGCTTCGAGCACCTCGTTGGACGAGATGGTGAAGCTGCGCGGCACGCCTTCGGAGAGGTTGCGGCCCTTGACTTCCATCTCCTTGACTTCGGAGCCGGGGAAGGCCGAGCCGATGTTCTTCTTGATGGATTCGGCCGTGGGCTCGCCGATCAGCATGCCGTAGTTGCGGCGGATGTAGCTGATGATGGCTTCGTCGAACTTGTCGCCGCCCACGCGCACGGAGCCCTTGTAGACCATGCCGCCCAGCGAGATCACGCCGACTTCGGTGGTACCGCCACCGATGTCCACCACCATGGAGCCCGAGGCCTCGGACACCGGCAGGCCGGCACCGATGCCGGCGGCCATGGGTTCCTCGATCAGGTAGACGGAGGTGGCGCCTGCCGCCTCGGCCGCGTCCTTGATGGCGCGGCGCTCGACCTGGGTGGAGCCGCAGGGCACGCAGATGATGATGCGCGGGCTGGGCGTGAGCACCGAGCGCGGATGCACCATCTTGATGAACTGCTTGATCATCTGCTCGGTGATGACGAAGTCGGCAATCACGCCGTCCTTCATCGGGCGGATGGCCTCGATGTTGCCGGGCACCTTGCCCAGCATGGCCTTGGCTTCACGGCCCACCGCCTGGATCACCTTCTTGCCATGCGGGCCGCCTTCGTGGCGGATGGCGACAACGGAGGGTTCGTCCAGAACAATGCCCTTGTCGCGGGCGAAAATCAGGGTGTTGGCTGTGCCAAGATCAATGGCAAGGTCGGTGGAGAAATACCGACGGAAAGCTCCGAACATTACGAGAGTCCTCTCAGGCACGGCATGCTCGTCGGCCTGCCATCGCCGGGATGAAAGTTAGGGAGTCTGGATGGGGTTGGCTTTTCGCACAATGACCAGCTCGGAGAGGGTCTTGCGGCAAAGCCGAGATAATACCGTATCCCCTGTGAATAACTTGTACTGCCGGGGCTTGAAATGCGGGTTTACATCCCGTTGCCCCCTTCAAAATTCCTATGGCACTGAACGCACAAGACATCGCACGCATCGCGAACCTCGCACGGCTCGAGCTCTCTTCCGCAGAGAGTGAGCGCATGCTAGGCCAGCTCAATGACTTTTTCGGCATCGTGGAGAAGATGCAGGCTGTGGATACTTCGGGCGTCAGCCCGCTGTCACATCCGGTCGCCGCCATCCAGGACATTGCCCTGCGCCTGCGCGAGGACATTGCCAGCGAGCCCGACCAGCGCGACGCCAATCAGCGCAGCGCCCCGGCCGTCGAGCGCGGCCTGTTCCTGGTCCCCAAGGTGATCGAGTGAGCGCCGGGCGTCGCTCGCCCTGCTTCCTGACCCCTGGCATCCGTCCCCGTTTTCCGCATCCCATACATGACCCAGCAAACCACTGATCTGCACACGCTCGGCGTGTCGGCCCTGTCGGCCCTGCTGCGCGAGCGCAAGCTCGGCGCCGTCGAAGCCGCCCAGCATTTCCTGGCCCGCGCCCAGGCGCACCAGAACCTGGGCGCCTTCGTCAGCATCGACGAAGAGGCCACCCTGGCCCAGGCCCGCGCTGCCGACGCCCTGATTGCCCAAGGCAAGGGCGGCCGCCTGGCTGGCGTGCCCATTGCGCACAAGGACATCTTCGTCACGCGCGACTTCCCGACCACGGCCTCCAGCAAGATGCTGGCCGGCTACCGCTCGCCCTTCGACGCCACCGTGGTCACCCGCCTGGCCGAGGCCGGCGCCGTGACGCTGGGCAAGCTCAACTGCGACGAATTCGCCATGGGCTCGGCCAACGAGAACTCGGCCGTCGCGCCCGTGGGCTTCGACGCACCCGCGCCCGTGCGCAATCCCTGGAACCTGGACCGCGTGCCCGGCGGCTCCTCGGGCGGCTCGGCCGTGGCCGTGGCCGCCGGCCTGGCGCCCGCCGTCACCGGTACCGACACGGGCGGCTCCATCCGCCAGCCCGCATCGTTTTGCGGCATCACGGGCATCAAGCCCACCTATGGCCGCGCCAGCCGCTACGGCATGATCGCCTTCGCCTCCAGCCTGGACCAGGCCGGTCCCATGGGCAAGAGCGCCGAGGACTGCGCCCTGCTGCTGTCCGAGATGTGCGGCCCCGACCTGGACCGCGACTCCACCAGCCTGGACGTGCCCGCCGAGGACTTCACGGCCCGCCTGAACGACGGCATCGAAGGCCTGCGCATCGGCATCCCCGCCGAGTTCTTCGGCGAAGGCCTGTCGGCCGACGTGCGCGCCGCCGTGGATGGCGCGCTCAAGGAATACGAGAAGCTGGGCGCCCGCCTGGTGCCGATCTCGCTGCCGCGCACCGAGCTGTCGATTCCCGTGTACTACATCCTGGCCCCGGCCGAGGCATCGTCCAACCTCTCGCGCTTCGACGGCGTGAAGTTCGGCCACCGTGCCAAGGACTACACGGACCTGGTGGACATGTACAAGAAGACCCGCGCCGAAGGCTTCGGCGACGAGGTCAAGCGCCGCATCATGATCGGCGCCTACGTGCTGTCCGAGGGCTACTACGACGCCTACTACCTGCAGGCGCAGAAGATCCGCCGCATGATCGCCGACGACTTCCAGGCCGCCTTCCAGCAGTGCGACGTGATCGCCGGCCCCGCCGCGCCCACCGTGGCCTGGCAGCTGGGCGGAAAGAGCGACCCGCTGGCCAACTACCTGGCCGATATCTTCACGCTGCCCGCATCGCTGGCCGGCCTGCCCGGCATGAGCGTGCCCGCAGGCTTTGGCGAGGCCGGCATGCCCGTGGGCCTGCAGCTGATCGGCAACTACTTCAAGGAAGGCCAGTTGCTCAACGCCGCCCACCGCTTCCAGCAGGCCACCGATTTCCACCTTCAAGCTCCGAAGGGCATCTGAGACCCCATGACCGCGAAACTCATCCAGGGCTATGAAGTCGTCATCGGCTTCGAGACCCACGCCCAGCTGGCCACCCAGTCCAAGATCTTCAGCCGCGCAAGCACCGCCTTTGGCGCCGAGCCCAACACCCAGGCCTGCGCCGTGGACATGGCGCTGCCCGGCACGCTGCCGGTGATGAACAAAAAGGCCGTCGAGTGCGCCATCCGCCTCGGCCTGGCGCTGGGCTCGCACATTGCGCCGCGCAGCATCTTCGCGCGCAAGAACTACTTCTATCCCGACCTGCCCAAGGGCTACCAGATCTCGCAGTTCGAGATTCCCGTGGTCCAGGGCGGCGAGGTGTCCTTCTTCCTCGGCGACGAGAAGAAGACCATCCGCCTGGTGCGCGCCCACCTGGAGGAAGATGCCGGCAAGTCGCTGCACGAGGACTTCATCGGCCAGTCGGGCATCGATCTGAACCGCGCCGGCACGCCGCTGCTGGAGATCGTGACCGAGCCCGACATCCGCGGCACGGAAGAAGCCGTGGCCTACGCCAAGACGCTGCACCAGATCGTGACCTGGATCGGCATCTGCGACGGCAACATGCAGGAAGGGAGCTTTCGCTGCGACGCCAACGTCTCCGTGCGCAAGCCCGGCCAGCCGCTGGGCACGCGCCGCGAGATCAAGAACCTCAACAGCTTCAAGAACATGCAGCTGGCCATCGACTACGAGATCCGCTGGCAGATCGAGGAAATCGAGGACGGCCGCCGCATCCAGCAGGCCACCGTGCTGTTCGACCCCGACACGGGCGAGACGCGCTCCATGCGCACCAAGGAAGACGCGGCCGACTACCGCTACTTCCCCGACCCCGACCTGCCGCCGCTGGTGGTCGCGCCCGAGTGGGTGGAACAGGTCAGGGCCGACATGCCCGAGCTGCCGCGCGCCATGGCCGCGCGCTTTGTCGAGCAATACGGCCTGCCCGAGTACGACGCCACCACGCTGACGCAAAGCCAGGCCATGGCCGCCTACTTCGAGGACACGGCCCGGGCCTGCAATGCGCCCAAGCTGGCCAGCAACTGGATCATGGGCGAGATCTCGCGCCGCCTGAACACCGAGGAAATCGGCATGGAGGCCGCCAAGGTCTCCAGCGCCCAGCTGGCCGCGCTGATCGCGCGCATCGGCGACGGCACCATCTCCAACAACGCCGCCAAGCAGGTGTTCGAGGCGCTGTGGACAGGTGAGGGCCAGGACGTGGACGCCATCATCGAGGCCAAGGGCCTCAAGCAGATGAACGACACGGGCGCGCTGGAGAAGATCATCGACGAGGTGATCGCCGCCAATCCGGCCAACGTGGAGCAGTACCGCGCAGGCAAGGACAAGGCCTTCAACGCCCTGGTCGGCCAGGTCATGAAGGCCTCCAAGGGCAAGGCCAACCCGGCGCAGGTCAACGAGCTGCTCAAGGCCAAGCTGGCCTGACCACACGCCCGGTCCACCCGGCCCACCAGGCCCGCCAAGCCCGCCCACCGTGGCGGGCTTTTTTTCGTGTGCACGCTCCGCGCCGGCTGTCCCGCACCGAACAGCGCCTGCGCCCGCATGTCTCCAGAATCCCTGCCATCGCACCTGAGGAGACAGCATGACCGCCAGCACCGACCGCCTGCACATCCCCGGCCTGCCCTGGGCCGACTCCCCTGAAGCCGTGGGCCTGGGCGGCGCGCGCCTGGCGCGCCTGTCGGCCCGGCTGCAGCGCGGCGTGGACACCGGCGAGATCCCGGGCGCCGTGGCCCTGGTGGCGCGGCGCGGCAAGCTGGCCTATCTGGAGAGCTTCGGCCTGCTGGACCCCGAGGCCGGCACGGCCATGCGGCCCGATGCCATCTTCCGCATCGCCTCCATGAGCAAGCCCATCACCTCGCTGGCCATCATGATGCTGGCCGAGCAGGGGCGGCTGTCCATCATCGAGCCCGTGGAGCAGTACCTGCCCGAGCTGGCCGCGCTGCGCGTGGGCCTGGAGCGCGCGCCGCTGGCGCGGCCCATCACGCTGCAGGACCTGCTGCGCCACACCTCCGGCATTCCCTATGGATTCGCCGGCACCGAGCACCCCGTCAAGAAGATGTACCTGGATGCGGGCCTGTTCAGCGGCAAGTTCACCAATGCGCAGTTCATCACCAGGCTCGCGCAGCTGCCGCTGGTGGCCCAGCCCGGCGAGACCTGGGAATACGGCATGTCCACCGACGTGCTGGGCCGCGTGGTCGAGGTGGTCAGCGGCCAGACGCTGGCCGCCTTCGTGCGCGAGCACATCACCGGGCCGCTGGGCATGGCCGACACGGGCTTTCATGCGCCCGACAGCGAGATCGCACGCGCCGCGCGGCCCCAGCCCGAAGGGCCGCAGAAACAGATGCCGCCCATCCCCCCGGTCACGCGCGCCATGCTGTTCGAGTCGGGCGGCGGCGGCATGGTCTCGACCATGGCCGACTACGCGCGGCTGTGCCTGTTCTGGCGCAATGGCGGCACGCTGGACGGCGTGCGCCTGGTCTCGCGCAAGACCGTGGAGCTGATGACCTCCAACCACCTGCCCGCCAGCGTGCGCATGGGGCCGGACATGGCGTATTTCGGCGCCCAGCTGCCCTCGCCCGAGGTGGGCCAGGGCTTCGGCCTGGGGTTTGCGGTGCGCACGGCGCCGGGCCTCAACCCGCTGCCGGGCAGCGTGGGCGACTTTTCATGGAGCGGCATCTACGGCACCTTCTTCTGGATCGATCCGCAGGAGGACCTGTTCGCCATCCTCATGATGCAGTCCATGGCCCAGCGCATTGCCTACCGCTGGGTGATGCGCGAGGGCGTGTACCAGTCCGTGGTGGACTGAGCCGGCAGGCGCGCTGCACCGAAAGGGTGCAAAGCCCATGCTGCCAGCAAGAGCGGCGTCCCTTCCTAAAATGACGCGCTTTTGCAGCCCTCCCCGGGGCCGCGCAGGCAAAGACAACAAGACAACAAGGCCATGGGCTGGAACAGAAAAGCATGGGGGCCGGTGGTGCCACGCCCCGCGCCTGCGGACATGTGGCGCGTGGCCATGGGCTCCATCGTGGGCATGGGGCTGGCCACGGCCCTGGTCTGGCTGGCGCATGCGGGCACCTGGGATCTTCCCCTGCGCCTGTTCGCGCCGCTGGGCGCCACGGCTGTGCTGCTGTTCGCCGTGCCCACCAGCCCGCTGGCCCAGCCCTGGTCCTGCGTGGTGGGCAATACGGTGTCTGCGCTCTGGGCCCTGTTCGTACTGCAGTGGAGCCCTCCCCAGCTGGCCCCTGCGCTGGCCGTGGGCGGCGCCATAGGCTGCATGCTGCTGACGCGCTCGCTGCACCCGCCGGGTGGCGCCATGGCCCTGCTGACGGTGCTCAATGCCAAGGCCTCGCTGGCCGCCGGCTGGATGCTGCCCTTCGTGCCCGTGGGCGCGCTGACGCTGGCGCTGGTCCTGGCGGCCACGGCGCTCCACCGCGCCACGGGCCGGCGCTATCCCCACCATGCCGACACGGCGCCCAAGGCCTCGCCCGCCGATTCGGCCCATCGCCATGCCTCGCGCCTGGGCCTGTCCCATGCCGATCTGGAGGCGCTGCTGCTGCGCTTCGGCCAGGAAAACAACCTGGAAGCCGACGACCTGGCCGAGCTGCTGGCCGCCGCCGAGGAAACCGCCATCGAGCACCGGCTGGGCGGCGTGCGCTGCGCCCAGCTGATGACGCGCGATCCCGTGAGCTGCTCCTTGGACGACGACGTGCACGCCGTGGACGCACGCTTTCGCGCGCACCCGGCCAAGAGCCTGCCGGTGCTGGACGCCGATGGCGGCCTGGCCGGCACGGTCTCCCGTGCCGAGCTGTACGAGTGGCTGTGGATGAGCCCCGTGCGCCCGGCCGAATCTGCGGCAAAGCCTTCTTTGCTGAACTGGCTGGGCCAGCGCCTGCCCGGCAAGAACCGGGCCGTGCCCCTTCTGTCGGAGCTGCCCCAGCTGGTTCATGCGCCTGAACTCAGCGTGGACGAGGACACGCCCGTGGGCCAGTTGCTCAACGCCCTGGCCCGGCACAGCGTGCCCTGCATTCCCGTGATGCGCGAAGGCCGGCTGACCGGCCTGATCACGCGCACGGACCTGATGCGGCTTCTGCTGCAGCCGGGCAGATAGGGCGAGCCGGCAATGCGCCAGTTTCAGGAAGTGCGCCCAAGCGCAGCATCCTGAAACCTGGCCATCAGAACAGCACGCGGCAGCGGATGGTGCCGGGAACCTGGGTCAGTTTCTCGACCGCCAGGCCCGAGGACTGGGCCGCCAGGTCGATCACCACATAGCCCACCTTCTCGTCGGTGCGCAGGTACTGGCCGGCAATGTTGATGCCGTTCTCGGCAAACACCTGGTTGATGGCCGACAGCACGCCGGGCTGGTTGTGGTGCACGTGCAGGATGCGGTTCTGGCCGGGGTGGGCGGGCAGGGCCACTTCGGGGAAGTTCACCGCCGAGGTGGTGGTGCCGTTGTCGCTGTACTTGACCAGCTTCTCGGCCACTTCCAGGCCGATGTTGGCCTGGGCCTCCATGGTGGAGCCGCCCACGTGCGGTGTCAGGATGACGTTGTCCAGGCCGCGCAGGGGCGAGACGAATTCATCCTTGTTGCTGCGCGGCTCGGTGGGGAACACGTCGATGGCGGCGCCCAGCAGCTTGCCGGCCTTCAGGGCCTCGGCCAGCGGCTCGATTTCCACCACGGTGCCGCGCGAGGCATTGATCAGGATGGCGCCGGGCTTCATGGCCGCGATTTCCTTGGCGCCGATCATCCACTGGGTGGAGGGCAGCTCGGGCACGTGCAGGGTGACGATGTCGCTGCTGGCCAGCAGATCGGCCAGCGATGCGGCCTGGCGCGCATTGCCCAGCGGCAGCTTGGTGGACACGTCATGGAAGAGCACCTGCATGCCCACCGACTCGGCCATCACCGACAGCTGGGTGCCGATGGAGCCGTAGCCCACGATGCCCAGCGTCTTGCCGCGGATTTCGTAGGAGTTCTCGGCGCTCTTGAGCCAGCCGCCGCGGTGGGCGGAGGCGTTCTTGGCGGGCACGCCGCGCAGCAGCAGGATGGCTTCGGCCAGCACCAGCTCGGCCACCGAGCGCGTGTTGGAGTAAGGCGCGTTGAAGACCACCACGCCACGCTCGCGCGCCGCGTCCAGGTCCACCTGGTTGGTGCCGATGCAAAAGCAGCCCACGGCCACGAGCTTTTGCGCGGCGGCGAACACGTCGGCCGTCAGCTGCGTGCGCGAACGGATGCCGACGAAGTGCACGTCGGCGATCTTGCGCTTGAGCTCCTCGCCTTCCAGCGCGCCCGTCACGGTCTCCACATTGGTGTAGCCCGCGTTGCGCAGCACTTCGAGTGCGGAAGGATGGATGCCTTCGAGCAGCAGGAACTTGATCTTCGATTTATCCAGCGACGTTTTGGTCATGGGCGAGCCCTCTCTAGTCAGTCAGAAATCAAAGCGAGCATTACAGCGGATTCGGGAAGCCGCTACAGCCGGTAGGCCCAAAGCCAGCGCGCCCGCAAGCGGGAGAACCATGCGCCCTGCGGCCATGAACATCCCACCATCCGGCAGACACCCATTGCAGGACGGCACATGCCACGGGAGCACATGCACACTTCGAGATTGGCGCGAAATGTAAAACATTGAGAACCGGTGCGCGCGTGCGCGGCAGCCTTCCTAGAATTCGCGCGTCTGCGTCCGGTGCTTTCAAATCAATAGCAACAGAACAGGCCTGCAGGCGGGCCGGACGCGCCCTTGATTTACGAACCAACCGAGGAATCCGATGATTACAAACATGCTGCGCAGGATCGAGGACCTGCTGGTGCAGGTGGTGCGCGTGGTGCTGCTGGTGTTCTCCCTGCTCGTGCTGGTGGGCATGGCACTGTGGACCTGGGAGAGCTTCAGGCCCGGCAAGGCCGAGGCGCCCCAGGCCGTGGCCCAGGAATTGAACTGGAAGGACGCCAGGCCCGACCTGCAGTTCGTCGTGGACGAAACCAGCCGCGACCTGGGCGCGGGCGGCGGCGAACCCGCCATGGAAAAGCGCCTGGCCGATCCGGCGCTGCGCCCCGCCTTCCAGAAGGCCGACGCCCTGGTGCGCGCCTTCGTGAACAAGGATCCTGCGCGGCGCGAGCGCACAGAGCGGGACCACCAGGCCCGGGGCCTGGCACCGCTGCACCCGCTGCTGCAAGGCGACGCCCTGCCGTCCGAGGCCGATGTGCAGCGCCGCATCCAGGAGCGCGGCCAGCGCGAAGGCGATGCCGGGGCGGTGGATGCGGCGGCCGATGCGGCGGCCGATGCAGCGGCTGCCGCAGCCGCCTCCGCCGACGAGGAAGACAGCTGGATGGTCGATCCCGTGGATACCGCCGCCGCCATCCACGAGCGTGCCCAGGCCGCCGAGCTGGAACATGGCAAGGGCGCCTATGCGGCCTATGTGCAGGGCTTGCCCGCCGCGCTGGAGCAGGTCTTCGGCAATGCCGCGCTGGAGCCGCGGCTGCAGGCGCAGACGGCCCAGCAGATCCTGTCCACGGTGCTGCTGAACTACACGCTGTCCCTGGACAATGCGGCGCGCGCGCTGCGCGGCGAGGACAGCCACGGCAGCAGCTCCTGGAAGGAACGCTTCGGCGCCGTGGAGACGGCCTTCTGGAGCATGCTGATGTCATTCCTCGTGCTGGTGGTGATGGTGCTGGTCTTCATCCGCATGGAGCGCCACCTGCGCGTGATCAGCCAACAGCATGGCCAGGCACCGCGCCAGCCCTGAGGCCTTGCGCTATCGTTGCCGCTTTCCTTTCTGCTTGCCGCCTATCCGCATGACACGCAACACCACCACCCCCATCCATCCGCAGTTCCTGGGCCGCATGTCGCCGCGCGCCTTCAGGCCCGAGGCACTGAGCAAGGCCCAGGTCGAGCAGCTGGCCGACGCCGCGCGCTGGGCGCCTTCGGCCAGCAACAAGCAGCCCTGGCACTTTGCCTATGCGCTGCGCGGCGATGCGAACTGGCAGGCCTTCAGCACCATTCCCAACGAGTTCAACCGCCGCTGGTGCCTGGAGGCGGGCGCGCTGATCGTGCTGATGTCCGACCGCCAGGCCTCGCCCGGCAAGCACAGCTTCGACGCGGGCTGCGCCTGGGGCTACCTGGCGCTGGAGGCCCATGCCATGGGCCTGGCCACGCACGCCATGGGCGGCTTCTCGGCCGACGCCGCACGCGAGGTGCTGCGCCTGCCCGAGCACCTGGAGCCCGAGGTGGTGATCGCCGTGGGCTGGCGCGGCGATGCAGCCGCCCTGCCCGACGATCTGCGCGAGCGCGAGGTGCCCACGCCGCGCAAGCCGCTGGCCGAAGTGCTGAGCGCCGGCCCCGTGGCCACGGGCGGCTGACGGCGGGTTCCAAGTCCTACGCCGCTTTGCGGGGATGCCCCGGATGGCCGCTCCAGGCCCCGGGGCTACACTGGCCCACAGGCCTGCGGCGCAGCAGGCGTCCATGACCCCAAGGAGTTGCCATGACACCATCCTCCAGCCCCAACCTCGACAAGCTGCGCAACATCGTCCAGAAGTTCGGCGCCAGCTCCTTCACCACGGACCAGGTGGCCAGCGAATACGACGACGCCCCGGCCACGGCGGAAAGCATCGAGCAGTTCGACGCCCTGCTGCAGCGCCATGCAGCCGTGCTGGGCATCCATTCCGTCCCCGGCAGCGGCGGCCAGGGCCACGGCGCCACCGTCTGGCAACCGGCCTGAGCACCGAAACCACGCAGGGCACTGCGCCGCTACACTCGCTGCGGCCGGCACTTTGCCGGCGCGCAGTTTCCTTTTGATGTCCTCACTCTCCCCCCATACCTGGCTGCAGCTGTCCGTGGCAGCCAGTGCCTTGCTGGTGCTCGCCTCCATCGGCTGGGTCTGGCACGGCACGCGCGCCCTGCCCGCGGATTCGCGCGATGGCCGCAGCGCCCGGCGCATGGCGGCCCTGTTCGCCCTGGGCGCCCTGGCCTGGCTGGCCTACGGCCTGTACACGGGCTATGCCGCGCTGTGGAAGGCAGACGCGCTGATGCTGTTCGCCCAGCAAGGCGCGCTGCTGCGCCTGCCGCTGCTGATCGGCGGACTCGCCTGGGTGGCCGCGCTGCTGGTCACGCGCGTGCTGCGCATGCTGGGCCGGGCCGGATCGGCATGAGCCGGCGCAGACCCCCACGGCGCTGAGCGCTCAGGGCGCCGCCACCTCCTTGGGCAGCACATAGGCACGCACGCTGTCGCCAGCCTTGGTGCCGGTCGAACCATGGCCACCCGCCACCACCACCAGGTACTGGCGCTGGTCCGTGCCCAGGTAGGTCATGGGCGTGGCCTGGCCGCCAGCAGGCAGGCGGTCCTGCCAGAGCTGGCGGCCGCTGTCCACGTCGTAGGCGCGTACATAGTTGTCCAGAGCCCCCGAGTAGAAGGCCACGCCGCCAGCGGTCACCACCGGGCCGCCAATGCCGGGCACGCCCATGCGAAAGCCCAGCGGCAGCGGGCTCAGGTCGCGCGGCGTGCCGTTGCGGCGCTGCCAGACGATCTGGCCCGTGCGCAGGTCGGCACCCGCCACAAAGCCCCAGGGCGGCGCCTGGCAGGGAATGCCCAGCGGCGAGACAAAGGGCTTGAGCCGCACCGCAAACGGTGCACCGAAGTTTTCGTTGAGCGCGGGCAGGCCGTCCTTGGGCGGGCCGCCATCCTGCACCAGCAGCGAGGTATCGTCCGCGCGCGGCACCAGGGTGGAGACGAAGGCCAGCCGCGTGGGCGTGGCAAACACCACCTGCCGGCGCGGATCCACGGCCACGCCACCCCAGTTGAAGACGCCGAAGTTGCCCGGATAGATCAGCGAGCCCTGCTCCGAGGGCGGCGTGAAGCGCCCCTCGTAGCGCAGCCGGTGGAAGGCCAGCCGGCACCACAGCTGCTCGAAGGGCGTGGCACCCCACATGTCGCGTTCGGTCAGGGCCGGGGGATTGAAGCTCAGCTGCGAATGCGGCTGCGTGGGCGCCGTGCGGTCGCCGCGTGCCGCGCCCTGCGGCGCAGCCACCTCGGTAACGGGCAGCAGCGGCTGGCCCGTGCGCCGGTCCAGCACGAACAGCTCGCCCTGCTTGGTGGGCTGCACCAGGGCGGGCACGCTGTGGCCGCCGATCTCCAGGTCGATCAGGCTGGGCTGCGAGGGTACGTCATAGTCCCAGAGATCGTGGTGCACGGTCTGGAACACCCAGCGCACGGCGCCCGTGGCGATGTCCAGCGCCACCACGGAGGACGAATACTGCTCGGCCTCGGCGCTGCGCCGGCCGCCCCATTGGTCGGGCGGCGCATTGCCCATGGGCACGAAGACGAGGCCCAGCGTCTCGTCCACGCTGGAGATGGACCAGCTGTTGGGCGAGCTGGGCACGTAGGTCTGCCCTTCGGGCAGCGGCGTGCTGGTCGCTGGCCGCCCTGGGTCCCAGGCCCACAGCAGCGCACCCGAGCGGATGTCGAACGCACGGATCACCCCCGAAGGCTCGCGTGTGGAATGGTTGTCCAGCACCGTGCCGCCCACGATGATGCGGTCGCGCGCCACCACCACCGGCGAGGTCGAGTAGTACGAGCCCGGCTTGCGCTCGGGCATGCCCTGCCAGAGGTCGATCTGGCCCTGGCCGCCCGCCACGTTGCCGCAGGTCTGGCCGTCGGCGGGATTGAGGGCGACCACCTTGCCGTCGGCCGTGGCCATGAACAGCTTGGCGGTACAGCGGCCATCATCGGAGGAAGGGGCCGGGGAGACCGAGGAAGCCGGATCAGCCTGTACCGCCTGTGCCGCCTGTGCGCCGGCCTTCCTTGCAGCCGGCGCCACCGCCGAATGCGTCTGCCCCGCCGCCGCATCGAACTGCGCGGCCGCCTGCGCCGACTGGTAGGACAGGCCCCGGCAGGTCAGGTGCTGCAGCGCCAGCCCCTTGGGCATGGGCAGGTCGCGCCGCCACAGCTGCTTGCCCGTGGTGGCATCGAGCGCAATCACCGACTGGTGGGGCGTGCACAGGAACAGGCGCTCGCCGATCTTCAGCGGCGTGACCTCGAACGTGGTTTCTTCGGGATCGCCGGGCTTGCCGCGCACATCGCCCGTGCGGAACTCCCAGGCCAATTGCAGCAGCCGCACGTTGTGCGGGCCGATCTGGCGCAGCGGCGAATAGCGCTGGCCCGCTCCGGTGCGGCCGTAGGCATGCCATTCACCATCGGGCACGGCATCGGTGGCATCGCCCTGCAGCACCGGCGGGCTGCGCAGGCCGCCGGCATCGGAGGCCACCATGGACATGTTCTGCACGGCCGTGACCTGGCCGTCGGCCGGCAGGTCCGACGCGGCGGTGGCCGCGCCCGCAAACTGGCCCTGGGTTTCATGGGCATCGCGCTGCCGCCCGAAGGACAGGCTCGCAAGAATGGCCGTGCCCAGCACCACCAGCGCCAGCGCCGCATGGGCCGGTGCCAGGCCCCGGTTCTGGCCCATGTCGGGCTCATGGCGCAGCGCACGCACCGACCAGGGCAGCACCAGCAGCAGGCCCATCAACCAGGGCACCCCCAGGCGCCCCGCCAGCGGCCACCAGTCCAACCCTATCTCCCAGACCGCCCACAGCGCGGTGCCCAGCAGCCACAGCGCAAACAGCCACAGCGCCATGGCCGAACGGCGCGCCACGCCCCACCCCACCACCAGCAGCAGCAGGCCGGCGATCACGTAGTAGCCGCTGCCGCCGGCCAGCAGGAGCTGGGCGCCGCCCCAGGACAGCCAGGCCCCGGCTGCCCACAGCAGCAAGGCCATCAACCAACGCCACACCGTCATGCTGCCTCCCTTGATGTCAGCCCGCAGACTCGATGCGCAAAGCCTAGCCCTGCATGCGGGCGCCGCATGCAGGACGAATTCGACTCAGCAAGCGTGCAACGAGAAGGAGGAAGGAAAGGAGGGGCAGGAAGAAGAAAGAACGCGGCGGCGGGCGCGGCGTTGGGCCAGCCTCAGCGGCGTGCGCTCGCAGCCCACAGCTGGCGCAGCTGCTGCAGCTCGGCATCGAAGCGCTCCTGGATGCGGCGCTTTTCCTGGTCCTGCTGCTGGACGAAGCGCTGCTGCTCCTCCTGCGAGGCCGTGTTCTCGTCGAGCTGGCGGCGCAGCGATGCCGGCGCCTTGGCGGGGTCTTTCCTGTAGAACTCCATCTCGGCATTCAGGGCCGTGCGCCGCGTCTGCAGTTCCTGCTGGCGCTGGCGCGCCACGGAGATGACCTGATCGACCTGGGAGATGGCCTCGGCACGCTCGGCATCGTGGGCGGCCTGGTTGGGGTAGCGCGTGATCAACGCCTTGTCGCGCGAGCGCTCCTCGCGCATGCGGCGCTGCTCTGCCTGGTCGCGGCGGCGCTGGGCGTCCAGCTCGGCGCGTTCGTTGTCGGTCAGCGTGGGGCCCACGCGGCGCAGCTCCACGCCGGAGTTGCCCAGCACGCGCTGGTCGCGGTCCACGCATTCGGCAATCGGGCGGTCGGCCGTCAGGCGGCGGCCACGGGCGTCGGTGCATGAATAGATGCCCGGCCCCAGGGGCATATCCTGGGCGAGCACGGCGCAGCCCAGCGTGGCCAAGCCCATGGCACACAGCAAGGATCGTGCATGCATCGCCCGCTTCATCAACCGCTCACCCCTTGTCGTTGACTCCATAACGCTGGCGGTAGGCCAGCACGCGCTCATGGTGGCCACTGCCTGCGCTGCCACCTTGAATCTCAAGATAAAGCAATAAGTCTGCCAGTTTTGCAATAGTGCAGACCTGCATGCCCAGCTGGTTGCGCACGTACTGCACGGCGCTGTGGGGCACGTCCTGGCCATTTTCCGTGGCCATTTCCTGGCGGTCCAGCGCGATGGCCACGGCATGCGGCGTGGCACCGGCGGCGCGGATGATGGCGATGGACTCGCGCGCGGCCGTGCCGGCGCTCATCACGTCGTCCACGATCAGCACGCGGCCCTTGAGGGGCGCGCCCACCAGGGTGCCGCCCTCGCCGTGGTCCTTGGCTTCCTTGCGGTTGTACGCAAAGGGCTTGTTGATGCCCATGCGGGCCAGCTCCACCGCCACGGTGGCCGCCAGCGGGATGCCCTTGTAGGCCGGGCCGAAGATCATGTCGAACTCGATGCCGCTGGCCGCAATGGCTTTTGCATAGAATTCGGCGAGACGGCCCATCTTGCCGCCGTCATCGAACAGGCCGGCATTGAAGAAGTACGGGCTCATGCGCCCGGCCTTGGTCTTGAACTCGCCGAAACGCAGCACCCCTGCGTCAACGGCGAATTGCACAAATTCCTGCGCCAGACGGCCTGCGTCATCGGCCTGCAGATTACTCACCACCATGGATTCATCCTTGTTCAAATTGACCAGCCTCAACCTCAACGGCATCCGCTCGGCCTCGACCAAGGGCGTCGAAGCCTGGATCGAGGCCACTGCGCCGGATTGTATTTGCGTGCAGGAAATCAAGGCCCAGGCCGCCGACATGACCGGACGCTTCGAGCTGCTGGCCGGCCTGCGCGGCCACTTCCACTACGCCGAGAAAAAGGGCTACTCGGGCGTGGGCGTCTACAGCCGCCACGAGCCCAGCGACGTCGTGGTCGGCTTCGGCTCGCACGAATTCGACGCCGAAGGCCGCTACGTGGAGGCGCGCTTCGACACGCCATCGCGCAAGCTGTCCATCATCAGCGCCTACTTTCCCAGCGGCAGCTCCGGCGAACTGCGCCAGACGGCCAAGTTCCGCTTCCTGGCCGAAATGCACGCCCACCTGATGCGCATGAAGGGCGAACGCGAGTTCATCCTCTGCGGCGACATCAACATCGCCCACCAGCAGATCGACCTCAAGAACTGGCGCAGCAACCAGAAAAACAGCGGTTTCACGCCCGAGGAACGCGAGTGGATGACAAAATTGTTGAACAAAACTGAGCCGACTGGCGGCCTGGTGGACGTTTATCGCCTGCTCCAGCCCGACACCACCGACACCTGCTACACATGGTGGAGCAACCGCGGCCAGGCCTACGCCAACAACGTGGGATGGCGCCTGGACTACCACCTGGCCACCCCCGCTACCGCCGCGCTGGCCCGCACCGAGAACATCTACAAGGATGTGAAGTTCTCGGACCATGCGCCGGTGACCATCGGCTACGACATGAAGCTGTGAGACGTTCAAGCAGGGCCTTGGGTCGCGGCGGTTTGACTCGTCGCGCTCTCATACAGACACTGTGCGCATGATCTTTATCTGAGGGTTCCGAGATGAAATCCATTGCTGTCTCCAGCGCCAAGCGGCCAATCCATCTCACGATCAATGCAGATCTGGTGACGCAGGCCAAGGCCTATACCGACAATCTCTCGGCCACCATGGAATCCCTGCTGGCCGAATACGTTGCCAGGCAGGAGGGCGCACAGCGTGAGCGCCAACGGCTTGCCGACGCCTGCGCCAGCGACTGGAACGCGGTCAACATCTCGGTGGGTTCGTTCGCAGACGAGCTCTGCTGCCGCGCGGCACTCCAACCGTGGGTGCGAGGATGAATCCCGTGTTTGTCATTGAAGGCGTGCCGGTCGTCCTGCATGCCCTGGACATGGTTTCAGTCGCCCTGGATCAATTGGGTGAAGTGGTGGCCTCACTGGAGCATGAAGGCCAAGCCATCGCCGATGCGCTGGACGAATTGCTGACCCGGTCGGGGGGCTGACCCAAGATCGTTTTCAAGGAGGCCAGGGCTTGGGCCCTGCCCTCCTCGGACTTCAGCCCGGGCGCACGCCTCACTCCAGCGCCTTGCCCATGTCCTCCACCACCTTCTTGGCGTCGCCGAAGACCATCATGGTCTTGTCCATGTAGAACAGCTCGTTGTCCAGGCCCGCATAGCCGGCCGCCATGGAGCGCTTGTTGACGATCACCGTCTTGGCCTTGTAGGCCTCCAGGATGGGCATGCCGTAGATGGGGCTGCCCTTGACGTGTGCGGCGGGGTTCACCACGTCGTTGGCGCCCAGGATGATGGCCACATCGGCCTGGCCGAACTCGCTGTTGATGTCCTCCATCTCGAAGACCTGGTCGTAGGGCACCTCGGCCTCGGCCAGCAGCACGTTCATGTGGCCGGGCATGCGGCCGGCCACCGGGTGGATGGCGTACTTCACGGTCACGCCGCGCTCGGTGAGCTTGTCGGCCAGCTCCTTGACCGCGTGCTGGGCACGCGCCACGGCCAGGCCGTAGCCGGGCACGATGACCACGGTCTCGGCATTGCCCAGGACGAAGGCTGCATCGTCGGCGCTGCCGCTTTTCACGTTGCGCTGCTGCTGGGAGCCTGCCGCCGCGCTGGTGGCCTCGCCGCCGAAGCCGCCCAGGATCACGCTGAAGAACGAGCGGTTCATGGCCTTGCACATGATGTAGCTCAGGATGGCGCCCGAGCTGCCCACCAGCGAACCCGCAATGATCAGCATGCTGTTGTTCAGCGAGAAGCCGATGCCCGCCGCCGCCCAGCCCGAGTAGCTGTTGAGCATGGACACGACCACCGGCATGTCCGCGCCGCCGATCGGAATGATCAGCAGCACGCCCAGCAGCAGTCCCAGGGCGATGACCAGCACGATGTCCATCCAGCTTTGGCTGTGCCAGAAGCCGAAGACGAAGAAGGCTGCTGCCAGCCCCAGCACGGCGTTGAGCGCATGCTGGCCCTTGAACTGCACGGGCGCGCCCTGGAACAGGCGGAACTTGTACTTGCCGCTGAGCTTGCCGAAGGCGATCACCGAGCCCGTGAAGGTCACGGCGCCGATGAAGGCGCCCAGCGCCAGCTCCACGCGGTTGCCGCCCGGAATGGCGCCGCCCTTGGCCGTGATGGCAAAGGCCCAGGGCTCGGCCACGGCGGCCACGGCGATGAACACCGCAGCCAGGCCGATCATGCTGTGCATGAAGGCCACCAGCTCGGGCATCTTGGTCATCTCCACGCGCTGGGCCATGACCGCACCGGCCGTGCCGCCGACCAGCAGGCCCAGCAGCACCCAGCCCAGCCCCAATGCATTGCCGCCGGCCAGCTGCACGATGAGCGCCGCCGTGGTCAGCACGGCGATCACCATGCCGGCCATGCCGAACAGGTTGCCGCGTATGGAGGTGGTGGGATGCGACAGCCCCTTGAGCGCCTGGATGAAGCAGACGCTGGCCACCAGGTAGAGCAATGTGACGAGGTTCATGCTCATGACTGGCCCTCCGCCTTGGCATCCTTGGCCGGAGCGCTCTTGCGCTCTTTCTTGCGGAACATCTCCAGCATGCGCCGCGTGACCAGGAAGCCGCCGAACACATTGACCGCGGCCAGCGCCACGGCCAGCACGCCCATGGTCTTGCCCAGGCCCGTTTCCGTGAGCGCCGCCGCCAGCATGGCGCCGACGATGACGATGGCCGAGATGGCATTGGTCACCGCCATCAGCGGCGTGTGCAGCGCGGGCGTGACGGTCCAGACCACGTGGTAGCCCACGTAGATGGCCAGCACGAAGATGATGAGATGGATGATGGTGGGGGATACGGCTTCCATGTCATTTCCTCCGCTGTGCTGCGAGTTGGCCTTCATGGGCCATCAGGCACGCGGCCACGATGTCGTCCTCCATGTCCACATGCAGGGCGCCATCCTTGTTGATGATGAGCTTGAGAAAATCGAGCACGTTGCGTGCATACAGGGCCGAGGCATCGGCCGCCACCAGCGCCGCCAGGTTGGTCAGGCCCACGATGGTCACGCCATGCGTGACCACGGTCATGCCGGCCTGGGTCAGCGGGCAGTTGCCGCCGCGCTCGGCCGCCAGGTCCACGATGACGGCGCCGGGCTTCATGGCCTGCACCATCTCGGCCGTGACCAGCACGGGAGCGGGCCGGCCCGGGATCAGCGCCGTGGTGATGACCACGTCGGCCTGGGCCACGCGCTTGGCCACCTCGGCCTTCTGGCGGTCCAGCCAGCTTTGCGGCATGGGGCGGGCGTAGCCGCCCACGCCTTCGGCGGCCTCCTTTTCCTCGACGGTCTCGTAGGGCACGTCGATGAACTTGCCGCCCAGGGATTCGACCTGCTCACGCACGCTGGGCCGCACATCGCTGGCCTCGATCACGGCGCCCAGGCGCTTGGCCGTGGCGATGGCCTGCAGGCCGGCCACGCCCACGCCCAGCACCACGACGCGCGCGGCCTTCACCGTGCCGGCCGCCGTCATCAGCATGGGAAAGAAGCGCTGGTACTGGTTGGCCGCAATCATCACGGCCTTGTAGCCGGCGATATTGGCCTGGCTGGACAGCACGTCCATGCTCTGCGCACGCGTGGTGCGCGGAGCCGCCTCCAGCGCATAGGCCGTCACTCCCGCATCGGCCAGGCGCTGCAGTCCTGCGGGCTGGAACGGGTCCAGCATGCCGACCAGCGTTGCGCCCTTGCGGATGCCGGGCAACTCGTCCTCCGAAGGGATACGGACCTTGAGCACCAGGTCGGCGCCCAGGGCGCCAGCCACATCGACGATCTCCGCGCCCGCTGCCTCGTACAAGGCATCGGGCACGCTGGCCGCCACTCCCGCCCCCGCCTGCACGCGCAGCACATGGCCTTGCGCACGCAGCTTCTTGACGGTCTCGGGGGTCGCAGCCACCCGGGTTTCTCCTGCCATGGTCTCGGCAGGCACGCCAATCAACATACCGGTTCTCCCTCGCGTGATGCCGGTACCCGCCCTGCGCTGCATTGCGCAGGCGGCGGCCCGGCCCATCCTCGAAAAAATCCTTGCGCGCCTGCATGACGGCAGGCTGGCTTGGCGGCACGGCTAGCTTGTATCACGGCCGCGTGGCGGCAGCCACGGGGTCTGCCCGCGAGGATGTCGCCTGTCCGTCACAAGACGCCGGATTGCCGCGAAATGACAGCCACATTAAATGATCGCCATCCACGACCTGGCGCACCGCTGCCGTGTCCCAATGCACCTTTGAGCGACTGCAGCGGCGCAGCCGCGCAGTGCGAAGGAAGGCACCATGGGACTCTTGCAAAGACTGTTCGGACAACACACGCGCGGCGGCCATCACGGCGGCAATATCGGCGTCCATATCGGCGGGCATCACGCTGGCGGCGCATACCCGCCTGCAGCCGTGGCTGCGGTCTGCCCCGGCTGCCGTGCATCCATTGCCGCCAACTCTCGCTTTTGCCCGCAGTGTGGCGGCGCGGTGCTGCCGCAGGCCTGCAGGAGCTGCAGCGCCAGCCATCCGGCCGGTGCGCGGTTCTGCGGGCAATGCGGCCAGCCGACCACCTGAGGGCGCAAGCGGGGCGGCCCTGCGCTGCCATCAGGGGAAGGAGCGGGAATAATGGGCGCTTTCGCCAGAAGCACCCACGCCGCCCATGCTCCAGTACCACACCATCCCCGTCACCGCCTTCCAGCAGAACTGCTCGCTGGTCTGGTGCGACCAGACCATGGAAGCCGCCGTCATCGATCCGGGCGGCGACCTGGAGCAGATCGGCTGGGAGATAGAGCGCCTGGGCCTGGCGCTCAAGGCCATCTGGCTCACGCACGCCCACATAGACCACGCGGGCGGCACGCGCGAGCTGGCCGATGCACAGCAGTTGCCCATCATCGGCCCCCATCCCGGAGACCAGTTCTGGATCGATGCGCTGCCTCAGCAGGGCGCCATGTTCGGCTTCCCGCATTCGGACCCCTTCACGCCCACGCGCTGGCTGCACGATGGCGACACGGTGAGCATCGGCCAGGAAACGCTGCAGGTGCGCCACTGCCCCGGCCATACGCCCGGCCACGTGGTGTTCCATGCGCCGCAGATCGACCGCGCCTTCGTGGGCGACGTGCTGTTCGCGGGCAGCATCGGCCGCACCGACTTTCCCCAGGGCAACCACCAGCAGCTGATCGACAGCATCGTCCAGCGCCTGTGGCCCATGGGCGACCAGACCGTGTTCATCCCGGGCCACGGCCCCGAAAGCAGCTTCGGCCGCGAGCGCAAGAGCAACCCCTACGTAGGCGGGACCTGAGCCTGCAGCTGTCTCAGCCCAGCACCTCGATCCACCGATAGCCCAGACGCACGCTGCCGCCCGCCTGCAGCTTGCGCAGCTCCTCGTTCACGCGCTGGCGCGAGGCGCCCACCACATGCGACAGATCGCCCTGCGATATGCGCAGCAGGGTGCGGCCACCGGGCAGGGGCTGGCCGTTCTCTGCCGCCAGAACCTGCAAGGTGGCCCAGACCCGGGCATGCAGCGTGTCCTCCGAACTGATGAAGATGGTGTCCAGCAGCCCGTTCACGCGCAGGCTCAGCAGGCGCGCCACAGCCAGGCATGCGGGCGCATCGCGCTCCAGGAAGTCCAGCAGCGGCTGGCGCGGCAGCACCAGCACCTCGACATCGCCATCGGCCACCAGGTCCACGGGCACGGGCGCATTGCCCAGCACCGAGCTGATGCCGGTGATCTCCCCGGCCTCCAGCCAGCGCGTCATGCGCTCGGTGCCACCCACGGTGAAGGCCACGACACGAAAGCGCCCTGACAGCAGCACCAGCGCATGGTCGGCCGCATCGCCGCGCTTTTGCACGAACTGTCCATCGCGGTAGCGGCGCCTGGAGCCTATGGCCCGCAGCCCGCGTGCCGATGCGGCCGGCAATTCGGCCAGCAGGTCCACGCGATAGCGCTCGCTGCGCGCCTGCGCCAAAGACGTGTTGGGGGAACCGAGCTTGGTGTTCACCCGCCCATTGTCCCTTTCGCGGCAATTGGCGCATAGCACCGTCCTTGTAATCGGCCCCATACCCACACGTATGGAGCCCGCCCCATGATCCGCACCACGCTCGCCCTGGTATCCGCCTTCGTGTTCGCCCTGCTCTCGACCCAGGCAGCCCTGGCACAGACGCCCACGCTGCGTATCCAGGACTACCCCGGCATCGGCAACTTCCTGGTGCGCGTGGCCAACGCGCGGGGACTGTGCGAGAAGCACGGCATACGCTGCGAACTGCGCCCCATCCCGCAGGCGCCGCTGGCGCTGCAGACCTTGCTGGCCGGTGACCTCGAAGTGGCGTTTACGCCGCCCGAGGTGCTGCTTCAGGCGGTCAACAAGGGCGCCGACCTCAAGGTGATCGGCAGCGGCGCCAGCGCGCCGACGTTCTTCCTCATGGCCTCGTCAGCCCTGCCCACCCCGCATGCCGCCCAGGGCTATCCCGCCGTGATGCAGGACTTCAGGGGCCGGCGCATCGGCGTGACGGCGCGAGGCAGCGCGGCCGAGTTCCAGCTCGTGAGCCTGCTGCAGGGCGCCGGCATGAAGGCGGATGACGTCACCATCGTCGCCGTGGGCTCGCCCAACACCGCCTTTCCGGCGATTGCGCAAAAACAGGTCGATGGCCTGATGCTGTTCTCGCCCATGGACGGCTTTTGCGAGGTCAGCCAGGCCTGCCGCATCGTCGTCGATCCACGCAGGGGCCAGGGTCCCGCCGAGGTGGTGGACACCAACGGCGCCGGCGTGCTGCAGGTGGTGCGCGCCGACTTCCTGCGCAAGAACGCCCAGGCCGTGGAGGGCTTGCGCCGCGCCATGAACGAGGCGGCCGACTATGCCCGCGAACCGGCCCATTTCGATGCATTGCTCAAAGTCGCACAGGACAGCTTCAGGATCAACACGCCCGGCGGCGACCGGATCCTGGAGGTGGCGCTGCGCAACGCCATTCCTTCCATGCAGTTCGCAGTGGACCCCGGGGCATTGCAGCACGCCGCCCGCTACCTGCAGCGCACGGGGCAGATCAGCCGGCTGATCGACACCGCGCCCCTGCTGGTGCAGTGAAGGAGGCGTTCGCCATGACTCCCAATGGATCACGCCTTCCGCCCCCGCAGGCCATTGCCGCCGACGGCCTGCACCTGAGCTTCGACGGCCGCACGCAGGTGCTGGACAACATTGCGCTGCAGGTGGCCGAGGGCGAATTCGTTTCGCTGGTCGGGCCCAGCGGCTGCGGCAAGACCAGTCTGCTCAACCTCTGCGCGGGCCTGGTGGCCCACACCGGCGCCGGCACGCTGCGCGTGCTGGGCGAGGCACCGCGCCTGGGCAGTTCCCGCGTGGGCTACATGCTGGCGCGCGACAGCCTGCTGCCCTGGTGCACGGCGCTGGAGAACGCCGCCTTCGGCGCGCGCGTGCGCGGCGTCGGCACGGCCGACAGCACGGAGCGCGCACTGCGCATGCTGCAGGAGGTGGGCCTGGCCGACCATGCGCAGGCTCTGCCCAAGGCCTTGTCCCACGGCATGCGCCAGCGCACGGCGCTGGCGCGCACCTTTGCGCTGGACGCGCAGCTGCTGCTGATGGACGAGCCCTTCGGCGCCCTGGACGCGCAGACCAAGCTGCAGCTGCAGGACCTGCTGCTGCGCCTGTGCCAGCAGCACCGCCACAGCGTGCTGTTCGTGACCCACGACCTGGCCGAGGCCGTGGCCGTCTCCGACCGCGTGGTGGTGATGTCCTCGCGCCCGGGCCGCATCATCGCCGACCTGCCCATCGACCTGCCGCGCCCGCGCTCCATCCGCGACCTGCAGAAGTCGCCGCGCTTCCATGAACTCTATGCGGCCCTGTGGTCGCAGCTCGAATCGGGATGGGTGCACCATGAAGGCTGACCGTCTGCAATGGCTGGCGCTGCATGCGCTGTTCGTCTGTCTCGTGCTGGGTCTGGCCGAATGGGCCGCCGCGCGCCGCTGGCTGGACCCCACCTTCTTCGGCCAGCCCAGCGGCGTGGCCGCCTATCTCTGGAACCATGCGGGCACGGCCCGGTTCTGGTCCGACCTGGGCTGGACGCTGGCGGCCGTGGCCTGCTCCTTCGTGCTGGGCAGCGTGGCCGCCTTCGCCACGGGGCTGGCCTTCGTGCGCTGGCCGGCCATCGAGCGCTTTGCAGAGCCCTACTTCAACGCGCTGAACGTGATGCCGCGCATCGCGCTGGCGCCGCTGTTCATCCTGTGGTTCGGGCTGGGGCTGGGCAGCAAGATCGCCGTGGGCTGCTCGCTGACCTTCTTCATCGTGCTGTCGGCCACGGTGGCAGGCATGCGGGGCGTCAGCCAGGACCACGTCACGCTGTGCCGCACGCTGGGCGCCAGCGCCGCCACCACCTTCTTCGAGGTCACCCTGCCCGGCGCCGTCCCGGTGATCTTCTCGGGCCTGCGCCTGGGATTGATCTATGCCCTGCTGGGCGTGGTGGGCACCGAGATCATCGCCAGCGAAAAGGGCCTGGGCCAGACCCTGGCCTACCTGGGCTCCACCTTCGACATCAATGGCGTCATGGCGCTGCTGCTGGTGCTGGCCCTACTGGGCGTGGGCATGGTGCGCTTCATGTCCTGGGCCGAGAGGCGGCTGCTGCACTGGCAGTGAGCCCGCCAGCCCTCTCTCCCCACCTTCCCCCCTTCCTCCCCTCCCATCCGTTCCTTCAAGGAGTACCCCATGGCCAATGCCGCCCCCATGCAGCTGATCGACATCGACGCCCGCTACCACCACATCCGCCCCGTGCCGCGCATGCCCAACTTCGCGGCCTGGATCGAGGGCGTGGACCTGACCCGGCCCCTGTGCCCCGAGGTGCAGGCGGAACTGCGACAGGCCCTGTACGACTTCGAGGTCATCTTCTTCCGGCCCCAGGCCATCACGGCCGAGCAGCATGTGGCGCTGGCGCAGGTGTTCGGCCCGCTGTCCAAGGGCTCGTACTTCGAGCGCAAGAGCGGCATGCCCGACGTGGAGATGATCATCTCCGACAAGGACCGCCCGCCCGCCATAGACAACTGGCACACCGACATCAGCTGGAAGCAGCAGCCGCCGCTGGGCACCGTGATCCAGATCGTGACCACGCCGCCGGCCGGCGGCAACACCTGCTGGACCAGCACCAGCAAGGCCTATGACTGGCTCTCGCCCGGCATGCAGCAGTACCTGGAAGGCCTGCAGGCGGTCCATACCTGGGAGGAATCGGGCTTCCGGGAATACCTGGGCCGCAAGGGCGAGGAGGCGCTGTTCGAGGCGCTGCGCCAGTTCAAGCCGGTGACGCATCCCGTGGTGCGCACCAACCCCGATTCAGGCCGCAAGTGCATCTTCGTCAATGCCGATTTCACGCGCCACATCACGGGCGTGGACCGGCACGAGGCGCGCGGCGTGCTCGCCTTCCTGCTGGACTGGCTGAAGAAGCCGGAGTTCATGGTGCATCATCAATGGGACGCGGGCGGCATCGCCATCTGGGACAACCGCAGCACGCAGCACTATGCTGTGGCCGACTACTGGCCCCACTACCGCGTGAACCAGCGCGTCACCTTCGACACCCCTTCCACCCAATGACAACGAGACACGGAGACAGCTTCATGAGCACGCAAGAGCACCTGCAGTTCTATATCGACGGCCAATGGGTTCCCCCGGCCGTGCCGCGCACGCTGGATGTGATCAATCCGTCCACCGAGGAGGTGGCGGCCCGCATCAGCATGGGCTCGGCCGCCGATGTCGATGCAGCCGTGGCCGCCGCACGCCGCGCGTTCGACGGCTTCTCGCAGACCACGCGCGACGAGCGGCTGGCCCTGCTGGACAAGGTGCTGGCGGTCTACATGCGCCGCATCGACGAGGTGGCGCAGACCATCTCGCTGGAGATGGGCGCGCCGCTGTGGCTGTCGCGCGCGGCCCAGGCCACGGTGGGCGCGGGGCACCTGAAGCAGACCCTGCAGGTGCTCAGGGACTTCGAGTTCGAGAGCGTGCGCGGCACCACCGGCATCGTGCATGAGCCCGTGGGCGTGGTGGGCATGATCACGCCCTGGAACTGGCCCATCAACCAGATCATGTGCAAGGTGGCACCGGCCCTGGCGGCGGGCTGCACCATGGTGCTCAAGCCCTCGGAGATCGCGCCGCTGAACGCCATCCTGGTGGCCGAGATCCTGCACGAAGCGGGCGTGCCGGCCGGCGTGTTCAACCTGGTCAACGGCGACGGCCCCTCGGTGGGCGAGGCCATGTCCGTGCACCCCGGCATCGACATGATGACCTTCACGGGCTCCACGCGCGCGGGCATTGCCGTGGCCAAGGCCTCGGCCGATACCGTCAAGCGCGTGACGCAGGAGCTGGGCGGCAAGTCGGCCAACATCGTGCTGGACGATGCCGACATCGAAAAGGCCGTGACCCAGGGCGTGAACGCCTGCTTCACCAATTCGGGCCAGAGCTGCAACGCGCCCACGCGCATGTTCGTGCCGCGCGCCCTGCATGCGCGCGCCGTGGCCGCGGCCAAGGCCGCTGCCGAGGGCATGAAGGTGGGCGATGCACTGGCCGACACCGGCGCCATGCACATGGGCCCCGTGGTCAGCGAGGCGCAGTTCCGCAAGATCCAGGGCCTGATCGAGGCCGGCATCGCCGAAGGCGCCACCCTGGTGGCCGGCGGCACGGGCCGCCCCGAGGGCCTTGCGCGCGGCTACTTCGTGCGGCCCACGGTGTTTGCCGACGTGCGCAACGACATGACCATTGCGCGCGAGGAAATCTTCGGCCCCGTGCTGGTCATCCTGCCCTACGACACGGAGGAGGAAGCCATCGCCCAGGCCAACGACACGCCCTACGGCCTGTCGGGCTATGTGCAGTCCGGCAGCCTGGAGCGCGCACGCCGTGTGGCCTCGCGCCTGCGCACCGGCATGGTCCACCTCAACGGCGCGGGGCCGGACTTCGGCGCGCCGTTCGGTGGCTACAAGCAGTCGGGCACGGGCCGGGAATGGGGCGAGCACGGCTTCAAGGAATACCTTGAAGTGAAAGCCGTGATGGGCTACCAACCAAAGCAAAAAGCCGCCGCCTGAGGGCGGCTGCCTACCCGCGTCGTGCGGCCTCGTAGAGGCCTTCCACGCGCGGGATGTTGCGCTCCAGCTCGCGGATGCGCTCGGGGCCTGCGGGGTGGGTGGACAGGAATTCCAGGCCGCCGCGGTCGCCCGTGGCCTGGCCCATCTTGCGCCACAGCGAGACCGAGGCCTGGGGGTTGTAGCCGGCGCGCGCGGCCAGCTCCAGGCCCACGAGGTCGGCCTCGCTCTCATCGCCCCGGCTGAATTTCAGCGACAGCAACTGGCCGCCCAGGCGGGCCGCCGCATTGCCCAGGTCGCCCAGGCCCAGCAATTGGGCGCCCAGCGAGATGCCGATGCTGGTGGCCTGGTTCTTGGCCAGCTGCTCGCGCGAGTGCTCGCGCAGCGCATGGGCCATTTCGTGGCCCATGATCATGGCGATCTCGTCGTCGGTCAGCTGCAGCTGGTCGATGATGCCGGTGTAGAAGGCGATCTTGCCGCCCGGCATGCAAAAGGCGTTGATCTCCTTGCTGCCGATCAGATTCACCTCCCAGCGCCAGGCATTGGCGCGCGGGTTCCATTGGGCGGTGTAGGGGATCAGCCGCCGGGCAATGGCGCGCAGCCGCTGCAGCTGCGGGTTGCTGTCGCCGGCCAGTGCGCCCTGGGCGCGGGCCTTGGCCAGCAGTTGCTGGTACTGGTCGGTGGCGGCGCCTTCCAGCGTCTCGGCCGGCACCAGCTTGCGCAGGCCCGAGGCACCGCCCACCTGCACCTGGGCCGCCACCGGCGCCGTGGCCAGGCCCATGGCCGCCGCGCTGCCGGCCAGCAAGAAACCGCGACGCGCGCGCCAGGGCGCGCAGGCACAGCCCCAGGCGGACGGGGCACAGGATTCGGAGGAGAGATGGGATGGCTGCTGCATGCCGCCAAGTCTAGCGGCCATGCATGCCTGCAACATGCGGAGAACAGCGCATCGTGAAGAGCGGCGCCGGCCTACAAAGAGTCACGCCATCTGCGCGGCCATCACGGCCCGCTGCGAGCGCATCTCGGCGCCGATCACCAGCATCAGCCCGGCCAGCACGGCCAGCAGCCCCAGCCACGATTGCAGCGGCTGCCGCTCGCCCACGACCCACACCGCCAGCACGAAGGCCGCCACGGGCTCGATCAGGCTCAGCGTCACGCCCGTGGGGCCGGAGATGCTGCGCAGCCCGATGGAAAACAGCATGTGCGCCAAGCCCGACACCACCACGCCCAGGTAGACCACCACCAGCACGGCCGCCAGGCTCCACTGCGGCAGGCCGCTTTGCACCAGCGCAATCGGCACCGCCATGCAGGCCGCTCCGGTGAAGACATAGAAATTCACCACGCGCGGCGACATGTGGGTGACCAGGCGCTTGTTGATCAGCGCATAGCCCGCGTACGACAGCCCCGCCAGCAGGCACAGGGCCAGGCCGCTCCAGGACAGCGTGGCGCCGCCCCGGGCCATCACCATGGCCGCGCCTCCCGCCACGCTCACCAGCGTGCCGGCCCACCACAGGGCAGACAGGGGCGCGCGCAGCACCAGCGCCTGCATCAGCCCGGCCCAGATGGGGCCGCTGCCAATGGCCACGGCCGTGCCCACGGCCACGCCCGTGAGCGTCACGCCCTCGTAGAAGAAGATGCTGTAGCCGCCGATTCCCATGGATGCCAGCAGGAACCAGGCCGGGCGCAGTCCCAGGTGCACCGGGTTGGGCAGCAGAGGCTGGACGCGCGCCCCGCCCTGCCCGGCCCGCCCGCGCAGCCTCCAATGGGAAACCGCCAGCAGCGCCCCCAGAAACAGGCTGGAAACCGCCAACTGCGCGGCGCCCACCCAGAACGGCGACAGCCCGCCTGCGCCCAGGCTTTGCGCCGTGCCCGTCGTGCCCCAGAGCACGGCAGCCACCGAAACGAAGGCGATGCCGACGGCGGAGGAAGAAGCGGAAGAGTTGCGAACCATGGCGCCATGTTGCGCCTGGCGCGGCCGGGCATTTGTCGAGAAACGCTCGTAGTCCGCAAGACTGTGAACGGGCTAGCCGCGCAGCTGCCGCGCCGTCACGCCCCGGTCGCGCCGCAGCGCATAGGCCAGCGCGCTGGCCGAGGCATAGCCGCAGCGCAGCGCCGTGGCCTCCAGGGGCAGGCCCCGCGCCAGCCCGCGCTCGGCCGCATCCAGGCGCAGGCCGCGCAGCCAGGCCTGGGGCGGCTGGCCCGCCAGCTCCACGAAGCGTGCGTGAAAGCGCTGGGCACTCATATGGCACAGGGCGGCCAGCCGGGCCGTGGGCCAGTCCTCGTGCAATGCGGCCTGTACGCTCGTGGTCAGTTGCTGCAGGTCCAGCCCCCGGCGCGCCAGCAGGCCGGGCGCCTGCAGCACCTGGGCCAGCTGCTCTGTGGCCGGGCCTTCCGACTCCCGGCCGCGCAGGGCCGGTGGCACGGAAAAGCGCCGCATCCGGTCCAGCCCCGGGCCGCTGGGCGCATCGATGACGAACACGCGCGAGCGCGGCGCCGCCAGGTAGCCGTGGTCCACGCCGGCGGGGATGAGCATGCCGCTGACGGCGTCCACAAAGGCGCTGCGCCCGCCCACTTCCAGCTCCATGCGGCCCTGCAGCGCATAGAGGATTTGCGCATGGCCGTGGGCGTGGGCCTGGTGCTCGCCGCTGTAGCTGCGCACCGAGCTGTGCGGCGCGAAGGCGGTATCGGTGGCATCGGCCGCGCCGTCTTGCGCGGCGGCATCGCTGTGGAGGGAAGAGAGGGTGTAGGCCATGGCGGCATCCTGTGCCCGCGATGGTAGCGCGCGCCAGTCCGCGCCACCATGGGCCCGATAATGGCCGCAGCCTGCCGCAGCCCAACATGACCGAGCCGTCCACCACCACCTCCTCCGCCCCTTCCACCCCCACTGAAGCGCCCCGCCGCAGCTGGGCCCAGACCCTGCGCGTCTATGCCGAGCCGGCCAGCCTGCGCATGCTGGCCCTGGGTTTTTCGGCAGGCCTGCCGCTGCTGCTGGTGCTGGGCACGCTGTCGTTCTGGCTGCGCGAGGCCGGCGTGGACCGCACCACCATCGGCTACCTGAGCTGGGTGGGCCTGGCCTATGCCTTCAAGTGGGTCTGGTCGCCGCTGGTGGACCGCATGCCGCTGCCGCTGCTCACGCGCTGGCTGGGGCGGCGGCGCGGCTGGCTGCTGTTCGCGCAGATGCTCATCGTCGCCGGGCTGTGCGGCATGGCATTCAACGATCCGCGCGTCTCGCTCACGCCGCTGGTGTGGTGCGCGCTGGCCGTGGCCTTCGGCTCGGCCACGCAGGACATTGCGCTGGACGCCTACCGCATCGAATCGGCCGACACCGAGCGCCAGGCAGCGCTGGCCGCCACCTACCAGACCGGCTACCGGCTGGCCATGATCTGGGCCGGCGCCGGCGTGCTGTGGCTGGCCGCCCGCGCCGAGGTGGCGGGCACGGCGGGCTACCAGAGCGGTGCCTGGCAGGTGGCCTACCTGGCCATGGCCGCCTCCATGGCCGTGGGCATGCTGACCGTGCTGCTCTCGCCGGAACCGGTGCCACGCCCGCTGGCGCCTGCCCGCAACGCGGCCGAGTGGCTGCGTGGCGCGCTGGTCGAGCCCTTCGCCGACTTCCTGGGCCGCTACCGCTGGCAGGCGCTGCTGGTGCTGGGCCTGATCGCCATCTACCGCATCAGCGACGTGGTCATGGGCATCATGGCAAACCCCTTCTACGTGGACATGGGCTTCACCAAGGACGAAGTGGCCGCCGTGACCAAGGTGTACGGCGTGATCATGACGCTGGCGGGCGCCTTCCTGGGCGGGGCGCTGGCCATGCGCTGGGGCGTGATGCGCGTGCTGATGCTGGGCGCCGCGCTGTCGGCCGCCACCAACCTGCTGTTCGCCTGGCTGGCCACACGCGGCCATGACGTGAATGCGCTGGTCTGGGTGGTGAGCGCGGACAACCTGGCCGGCGGCATCGCCTCGGCGGCCTTCATCGCCTACCTGTCGGGGCTGACCAATGTGCAGTACTCGGCCACGCAGTACGCGCTGTTCAGCTCCATGATGCTGCTGGCGCCCAAGTGGCTGGCCGGCTTCTCGGGCGCCTTTGTCGATGCGCATGGCTACGTGAGCTTCTTCCAGGCCACGGCCCTGCTGGGCCTGCCCGTGCTGGTGCTGATCGCGCTGGCCTCGCGCGTGCATGCGGTGCGGCCCACGCAACGCGGCAGTTGAGCGGCTGGCCGCAGGCTGCGCTGTTTTACCGAACTTTACGCAAGCGACAAGCGCGGCTGACGGGGCGCTGCGAGCATCGTCGCAATACGACGCCAGGCCCCAGCATGAATACACTGCCCTCCATGAGTACGCACCATCTTCTGATGATCGAAGACGACACCCGCCTCGCGCAGATGGTGGGTGACTACCTGGGCAACAACGGCCTGCAGGTCACGCACATGGGCGATGCCCGCAGCGGCCTGGAGCAGCTGCAGCCCGCCGACGGCGTGGCCGGCGCCGACCTGCCCGACCTCGTCATCCTCGACCTCATGCTGCCCGACATGGACGGCCTGGAGGTCTGCCGGCGCATCCGCGCCCTGCCCGGCCCCGCAGCCCAGGTGCCGGTGCTGATGCTCACGGCCAAGGGCGATCCCATGGACCGCATCATCGGCCTGGAGATCGGCGCCGACGACTACCTGCCCAAGCCCTTCGAGCCGCGCGAGCTGCTGGCGCGCATCCGCGCCATCCTGCGCCGGCGCGGCGGCGGCGAGGGCACAGCCAACGCCCAGGTGACCACGGCGCTGCGCTTCGGCAGCCTGGAGATCGACCGCGACGCGCGCAGCGTCACCGTGGCGGGCCAGCCCTGCGAGCTGACCTCCTACCAGTTCGACCTGCTGGTCACGCTGGCCGAGCGCGCGGGCCGCGTGCTCACGCGCGACCAGATCATGGAGGCCGTGCGAGGCCGCGAGCTGGAGGCCTTCGACCGCTCCATCGACGTGCACATGGGCCGCATCCGCGCCGCCATCGAGGCCGACCCCAAGGCGCCCAAGCGCATCCTGACGGTGCGCGGCGTGGGCTACGTCTTCGCCAAGCAACAAGACTAGCCAAGCGAATGAAGCTGCTGTCCCTCTTCTCCCAGCGCCTGTACCTGCGCATCTGGCTGGCCGTGGTCGGCGGCGTGGCCGTGCTCACGCTGACGGTGGCATGGGCCTGGCAGATCGCGGCCGAGCAGAACGCGCAGAACGTGCAAAGCGCCAGCTCGCCGCCCTCGCGCGACGTGGCCATGCGCGACGGCCAGGGCAACGTGATCGCCCAGGGCCGTGCGCGGCGCCTGCCCGGCTCGCCCGAGGAGGGGCTGCGCTTCGAGATCGAGGGCACGGACGGCCAGACCTACATGCTGCACATGGCGCCGCGCCCGCCGCGCGGTGACCGCCCGCCGCACGACGGCGCCGCCGCCTTCTGGCTGCGCCCGCCCTTTGGCTTTCTGTGGCTGCTGGGCCTGGTGGGCGTGGCCGTGGCCGTGGGCGTGTTCCCCATCATCCGCCGCCTGCTCAAGCGGCTGGAGAACCTGCAGCGCGGCGTCAAGCGCTTTGGCGAGGGCGACCTGTCGGTGCGCGTGCCCGAGCACGGCAGCGACGAGGTGGCCGATCTGGCGCACCAGTTCAACGCCGCCGCCGCGCGCATCGAGACCCTGGTGACCTCGCACAAATCGCTGCTGGCCAATGCCTCGCACGAGCTGCGCTCGCCGCTGACGCGCATCCGCATGGGCCTGGAATTCATGGGCGACGACCCGGCCAGCGCCCGCGCGCGCGCCGAGATCCAGCGCAACATCAGCGAGCTGGACCAACTGGTGGACGAGATCCTGCTGGCCAGCCGGCTGGAGACCTATGAAGGCGACGTGGGCACGATCGAGCCCGTGGACCTGATCGGCCTGGCCGCCGAGGAATGCGCGCGCGTGGATGCCGACCTGGACCTGCAGTCCACCGACGCGCTGGAAGTGCCCGGCATCTCCAAGCTGCTGCGCCGCGCCGTGCGCAACCTGCTGGAGAACGCGCGCCGCTACAGCCAGGGCGCCATCACGCTGGAGCTGGCGCGCCAGGACGCCATGGCCGAGATCCGCGTCTGCGACCATGGCCCCGGCGTGGCGCCGGCCCACCGCGAGCGCATCTTCGAGAAGTTCTTTCGCCTGCCCGGCGCCAGCGAGCGCTCGGGCGGCGTGGGCCTGGGCCTGGCCCTGGTGCGCTCCATCGCCCAGCGCCACGGCGGCAGCGTGCACTGCGAAGGCCGCGCCGACGGCCAGCCGGGCGCCTGCTTCGTGCTGCGGCTGCCGCTGGCCTGAGCTGCCGCCTGCGGCTCAGCCGCGCCGGTGCTGCCACTCCACACGTTCCACCAGATCCCTGAGCAGGTCGAAATGCCAGCGGGTGCGCTTGAGCAGGCGGCCGTAGCGCGAGCGGGGGAAGCGGTAGGCGCCATCGGCCAGCTCGATGGCGCAGGACGCCAGGTGCCACTGCTGCTCGAACGCCTGGTGGCTGTCCGGCGGGTCGGCGCGCATGCGGCGTATGTGCGCCAGCGCCAGCTCCACCGCGCATTCCACGTCGAACTGGCGGGCCTTGCGGTCGGGCTTTTTGCCACAGACCTCGGCCAGGGTGACCAGCCGCCCCTCGATGACGACCAGACAGACATGCATGGCCTGCCACGCGCTGGGCCAGTCGGAAGTCTTTGCGGCTTGTGATCGCTTCGGCAACGGCTGCGCCTGCACTGCCGCGCCGGCAGTGTTTTTGCGGGATGTCATGGGGTCAGCCCTCCTGGTAGAGAAGAGGGCTGGAAGGGGCAAGCGCAGCGCTGGGGCTGGCAAGGATGGGGAGGGTCATGGTCTGTTTTCCTACGAGATCACAGAAAACCACCGGTTGAGTTTCTACGCACAACAGGTGGGCGTGGTGGTTAGAAACACGTCCGTAGCCGTGCGGGCGTCCTTGCGGATAGCCCCCACCACGCCCGAAACCATGCGGACAGGCGCAAGCAAATGCGCCAATCCGACGAGATAAGGCATGACAAAGCCCCGCTTTAAGGTGGGGGCTGCAACCTCACGGAAGGTGTTTCTACGCACCGGGCCTTTCGGCTTGCGGCCAGTTTAACGGGGGCGGGGCGGGCCGGCCAGCCGCACCCTCAATCCCGGCCCAGGTGCTCGCACAGGAAGTCGATGAACACGCGGGTCTTGCGCGGCAGGTGGCTGCTGTCGGGAAAGACCACGCTGATGGGCTGGGGCGGCAGGGCGTGGTCCGGCAGCACGCGCTGCAGCACGCCGCCGGCCAGGTCGTCCTCCACAAACCACGCAGGCAGCACGGCCACGCCCAGCGAGGACCGGGCCAGGGCGCGGATGGCGGTGGAGGAGTTGGATTGGTGGGCCGCCCGGCCCACCACGTCCACACCCTGGCCGCCGGCAGTGCGCAGCGTCCAGGCCGTGGGATGGGCGAGGTTGCTGTTGGCAATCCAGGGCAGGTCCGCCAGGTCTTCGGGCCTGCGCACGGGATGGCTGCGCAGGAAGGCGGCCGAGGCCACCAGCACGATGTCGTAGCCGGCCAGCCTGCGGCTTTTGAAGCTGGAGTCCGCCAGGTGGCCCAGGCGCACGACCAGGTCCAGCTTTTCGGCCACCAGGTCGCTCAGTGAAGAGTTGACGTCATAGGCCACCGAGATGCCCGGGTAGCGCTCCAGGAAGGCCGGGATCAGCGGAAGAATGTACTTCTCCCCGTATTCGCTGGTGGTGCTGATGCGCAGCCGGCCCGCGATGCGGTTGCCGCTGTGCATGGCGTTGTCGAAGGCGCTGCCCACGTCGCGGACGATGCCCTTGAACTCGTCGTAGAACTCCCGCCCGGTTTCCGTCAGGGCGATGCTGCGGGTGTTGCGCACCAGCAGGGCCACCGACAGCGCCTCTTCCAGCGATTTCACGTGCAGGCTGGCCATGGCCTTGCTGATGCCCAGGAAGTCCGCCGCCCTGGTGTAGGAGCCGAAATCCACCACTGCCAGAAACGTCTGCGCGCGGTGGAGCAGTGTGTGCATGGCCGGGCTTGCGGGGGTCATTGTTCAATCCAGTCAAACAAAGAGTCCAGCATAGCCCCATCGACGTGGCCGCCCGCGCTCTTTAGTCTTGCCCCTCCTGAAAGCGCAAGATGACATACCGATACCGCCTGGCCACCGTTTTCCTGATGGGTTTCTTCGTCGACTGCATCAACATCTTCATGCCCGCCGTCGCGCTGCCCACGATTGCGGCCGAGTTCCATGTTGGCATCTCGGCCGGAGCCTGGGTGGCCAATGCCTACATGCTGGGACTGACGCTGGCCATTCCCCTTGCCCCCTGGCTGGCCGACCGCTGGGGCGCGCGCGGGCTGATGGCGGGCTCCATGCTGGCCTTCGCCCTGGCCGCCTGGGCCTGCGGCGAGGCGGGCAGCTTCGGCCAGCTGGTGGGCTGGCGCTTCATCCAGGGCATGGCGGGCGGCCTGGTGATTCCCGTGGGCCAGGCCCTGGCCTTCAATCGGTTCCAGGGACCGGAGCGCGCGCGTGTCTCCACGCTGGTCATGGCCGTGGCGCTGATCGCACCGGCCCTCTCGCCCTGGCTGGGCGGGCTGATCGTGGACCACGGCTCCTGGCGCTGGGTGTTCCATTCCAATATTGCGCTGGCCCTGGCCGCAGCGGGCCTGGCCTGGCTGTGGGTGCGCGATGCACCGGCCACGGCCCGGCAGCGGCCCGACCTCAAAGGCCTGGTGCTGGTCAGCGCCGCGCTGGCCGCCTGGCTGCTGGGCATGTCGCTCTATGGCGCAGGCCAAGGCTCGGGCCAGGGCCAGGGCCTGGCGCTGGCCTGGCTGGGCATGGCGGCGGGCCTGGCCTTCACGGTGCTGTATGCCCTCCATGCCCGCAAGACGGCCCACCCCATTGTGGAACTGCAACTGCTCAAAAGCCCGCGCCTGCGCATGTCGGTGGCCGTCTACCACGCCATTCCCGGCGTGTTCACGGGCGTGAACCTGCTCAACATCTTCTACCTGCAGGACATGCTGCACCTGAGCGCGCAGGCCACAGGCCGATTCATGATGGTCTACGCAGGCGGCGCCCTGGTGTCCATGCTGGTGGGCGGCCGGCTGTACAACCGCGCGGGCGCACGGCCCCTGTTCATCGCCAGCATGGTGCTGCACAGCCTGGGCATTGCGGCGCTGGCCGCCGTGGCGGCCCCTGCCGGCACCTGGCTGCTGGCGGCCGCCTACGGGCTGATGGGCCTGGGCGGCGGCCTGGGTGCCAATACCGCGCAGACGACGGCCCTGCTGGACTTCGACGGCCGGCAGACGCAGCAGGCCAGCGTGATCTGGAACCTCAACCGGCAGATGGCCTTCAGCGTGGGCGCTGCGTTCTTCCTGATGGTTTTCAACATGCTCGCCACCCGCCTGGACGCAGGCCGGGCCTATCACATGACGTTTCTGATCGCATCGCTGGCAGGGCTTGTGCCCCTGCTGCACCTGCGATCGCTGCACACCCCCGAGGACCACCATGCAAGACAACAAGCCCATCGACCGTGACATTGACATCGGCATCGCCGAACGCAGCATCCACCAGGTGCACGAGCTGATCCACACCGTCTTCACCCAACCAGCGGGCGCACAGGCCGCGCTGCAGGCGCTGATGCCGCAGTTCAGCCCGGAGTTCAGCATGGTGACCACCACGGGCAGACTCGTCGGCCTGGACGATGTGGAACAGATGTTCCGGCGCGCGGCCGGCCAGCGGCCAGGGCTGGAGATATGCGTCTGCGACATGCAGCCCATATGGCGGGACGCGGCCGGCCTGGCCATGCGCTACCTGGAAACCCATCGCCTGGACGGCGTGGAGACTTCGCGCCGCTCGGTGGTCATCCTCAAACGTGCGGGCCAAGGGGTGCTGTGGCATTACCTGCATGAGACGGCAATGGGCTGATGGCTCTACGGCAGGAAGCGAGAATGCGGGGCCCTTTGGATTGCCGAATTCAGCCCCGCTCACTCTTTCTTGAATACACCTTCAGACCCCGGCTCTCACCAAAGCCGTGCTGCTCCAAAAGCAGGGCAGCCTGGGGATTGAGGGCCTCTGCATAAATGGTGGTGTGGCCGACATCCTGCAGGAATTTCTGCATGAGGAGCCTGCCGATACCCCGCCGCTGCAGCCCGGGGTCCACGACGATTTCACTGAGGTGCGTGACCATGGCGCCGTCGGTGAAGCCGCGCAGGAAGCCGACAGCACTGCCGGTGGTCGTCGCCAGCAGGTAGTAGGAGGCACTGAACATCTGCCGAAGCAGGCCTTCCGGATAGCTGCTGCCCCAGCCATTGGAGACGTATATCTTCTCTATATCTTTGAAATACGCATCGATATTGTCCTGGCGCTTCAGGATGGCGTAGTCCTGGTGCATATGCATCTCCCCCATTCAAACGCAATGCCACGATGATGGCGCATCGGCACAGGCACATCGTCGCGGCCCGGTTATGGCTCGCAATGGAAGGCGATGAGCGGGAATCAGCCCCGCAGATAGCGGTCGGCGATGCTGCCGGGCACGTAGAGGCCGCGCTCCAGGTAGAAGTCCAGCTTCTTGCGGTCGGGGGCGCGCAGCTTGATCAGCGGCACGGGCGCCTGTTCGGCGCGCGAGAACATCAGGCGGATCTTGAGCGGGGTGCGGCCCCAGTTACCCTGCACGTGCAGGAAGAAGGGGCCGTCCTCGGCCTTGGCCAGCCGCAGGCGGTAGCTGCCACCGGCGCGCAGCACGCGCTGCATGGCCAGGTGCATACTGAGGTAGGCGGGCATGTCGATGCCCTGGCGCAGTTGTTCGTAATCGCCGGCCTGCTGGAGCTGGGCGATATAGGCCTCGCCCGTCTGCGGCAGGACCTGCTCCACGTATTCCTTGTGCAGGGCCGCGATGAAGGCGCTGCCCGGGGGCGCGGCCATGAGCCAGTTCTCGACCACGGGCACCTGCAGGTCGCGGGTGTAGCGCTCCAGGTAGTAGGCGACGAGATCGGCGCCGCTGCGCTGCTGCTGCTCCAGCAGCCAGTCCAGCGGCTCGGTGAGGATGGTGCTGGCGTCCAGCCAGATGCCGCCGTGGCGGTGCAGCAATTCCAGGCGCAGCCAGTCCGAGCGCTTGGCCACGGGCAGCTGCTGCAGGTTGCCGGGCAGTTGCGGCACGTATTGCGGCAGTTGCGCGTCGTTGAGGATGCGCAGGCTGTAGCCGGGGTTCAGGCGGGCCCAGTTGTCAAAGCAGCGCTGTATGAGCAGCGGCACCGAGTCGCCATTCCAGTAGGCCCAGATGATGCGGGGAATGGGCGTGGAGACCGGCACGGGCGCCGCAGGCCCGATGTCATGGCTGCGGAAGTCGGGCGCGGGGCCCTTCTCCAGGCGGCGTGCGAAGGTGGCGTAGAAGCGGCGCATGCCGGCCGCCAGCCACAGCTCGCCCCGGGTTTTCAGTTTCAGGCCGCTCATGCAGGGGCTCCCGGTGTTCCCAGCTGCTGCGCGCGGCGCTCCCAGCTGCGCAGCTTCCATGCGCGCAGCCACCAGCCGCGCCGCAGATAGGCCTGGCGCAGGGCCGGCAGGGACAGCGGGGAGATGCGGCCGAAGTCCGCCAGGAACTGCTGCGCCAGCGCCTGCCGCTGCGCGGGCGGCATGTCCCGCTGCCGGTCGAGAAAGCGCAGGGCGCCGATGAGGTTGCGCGCAGCCTGGTGCGCCCAGGCGAACTGCAGGCGCCCGTCGTTGCGCAGCGCATCATCTTGCAGGGCTTGCACGGCCTGCGCCAGCGGCCACAGGGCGGCGGACTGGTCTGCCGCCTTGGCAGGCGTCATGGAGGCAAGGATGGAGTTGGCACGCTGCCGGTAGGCCACCCAGGGCTGGGGGTGGTAGTAGAAGCTGCTGCAGCGCAGCGCCATCTGCGGCATGGTCATCATGTCTTCGAAATAGCGGCCTGCAGGAAAGCGCAGGCCGGCATCCCACAGGCTGCGGCGCGAGATCTTGGACCAGGCATGCAGCTGGCCCGTGCGCAGCAGGCCGGCCAGCAGGGCGCCCCGGTCCTGCGAGCGCTGCAGCGTGGGGCCCTGGAAGCTGTGCCGGTGCGCCTCGCCGCGCAGGCGGTGCTTGAGGCGCGGGGCCTCGCGCCAGACGGAGAAGTCGCAGAGCACGGCATCGGGCGCATGTTGTTTCACGATGGCCGACAGCCCGGCAATCGCGCCGGGCAGCAGCTTGTCGTCGGAGTCCAAAAACCACAGGTAGTCGCCCGTGGCCGCATCGATCATGGTGTTGCGCGCCGCGCTCAGGCCGGCGTTGCGCTCATGCTGCATGAGCTGCAGGCGGCCGGGCCAGCGCTGGTCCAGCTGCTGCATCAGGGCCCAGGAGCCATCGGTGGAGCAGTCGTCCAGCACCAGCACCTGCACGCCGGCATCGGCCTGGTCCATGACGGACTGCAGGCATTCCTCCAGGTAGGGCAGCACGTTGTAGACGGGCACCAGGATGCTGAGCCAGGTCACGGACGCTCCCCCTGCAGCAGGCGGGCGAACAGGTCTTCGTACTGGCCGGTCATGCGCTGCAGGCTGTAGTGCGACAGGGCTTCCTGCCGCGCGGTGGCGGCCATGCGCACGGCGGCCTCGTCATCCTGCAGCGCCTGCTGCAGGGCGTCGGCCAGCGATTCAGGGTCGGCGTGTGCGGCCAGCAGGCCGTTGTCGCCGGGCCGCACCACTTCCTGCACGCCCACCACGCGGCTGCCCACCACCACGCAGCCCGCCGCCATGCCCTCCAGCAGGGACAGGGGCATGCCCTCGTAGTGCGTGGACAGCACGCAGACGCGGTGCGCGCGCAGCAGGCCGGGCACGTCGTTGCACATGCCGATGAATTGCACCTGGTCCTGCAGGCCCAGTTCGGCGCTGAGCCGCTGCGCCGCCTGCTGGGCGCGCGCCTTGCCGCCGCCGGCCAGGGTCAGCGTGGGCTTGAGGCCGCGCTGGCGCAGCACGGCCAGCGCGCGCAGCAAGGTGGCATGGTCCTTTTGCCGCGCAAAGCGCGCGGCCATGACGATGTCCGGGCGGCGCTGCAGCAAGGGGGGCGGCTCCTGCAGATAGGGCTCGGGCCGGATGCCGTTGCTGATGGCCATGAGCTTGGCCGCAGGAAATCCACGGTCCTGCAGGCTCTGGCGCACGCCTTCGGAGCAGCCGACGATGGCGGCCGTGCGCTCGGTCAGCCACAGGGCCTGCGCCAGCCGCCAGCGCGTGTAGCGCTCGCGCGAGTTGTGTTCCACATGCACCAGGCAGGGCACGCCGGCCCACAGCGCGGCAAATCGGCCCCACAGGTGGTCGCTGAACCCATGGGCGACGACGATGTCCGGCCGGAAGTCCAGGCAGATGCGGCGCAGCTGCCAGACGGTGGCGGCATGGGACCAGCCGGCGACCACGTCGACATCGATGCCGCCGTCGCGCAGCTTCTGCACGCGTTCATCGGAGGTATTGCGCTTGCGCCGCAGCACCAGCCGGGCGTCGAAGCGGCCCGACGCGCGGTGCGCCGACACCAGGTCCACCGCCACCTGGGTGGCACCCGAGAAGCCGCCCGTCACGAAGTGCAGCACCCGGGGCCGGGCCGTGGTGGCGCGGTCCGTCACCGCACGGCTCCGCTGGCCCTTTCCAGGCCATGCAGCGATGACCACAGGGCCACCACGAGGAAGACGAAGAAGACGATGCCGCTGTTGTGCACGAAAAATTGCTGTGACATGCCGAACGCCAGGTACATGGCTGGCATCAGACTGCCCAGGATACGCAGCAGCAGGGCCTCGCGCCAGGGGGTGCTGTCCGCAGGCCACAGCGCCATGCGCCGCCGCGAGGGCCAGAACAGCCACAGCAGCGAGATGAACAGTGCCGCCTGCAGCAGCACGCCCGGCACGCCGAGCTTGACCCAGATGTCCAGGAAGTCGTTGTGGATGAAGTTGTATTCGCGGATGGAGCGTCCATAGTCACCCGCGTCCACGCGCCGGTGCATCTCGTCCACATAGCCCTGCATGCCCCAGCCCAGCAGGGGCTTCTCGCCGATCATCTGCACGGCCAGCCGGTACTGCTCCAGCCGGGTGCCCAGCGAGGTGTCGGAGTTGCCGGCATGAAGGTAGTTGCTCACATCCAGGTAGACCTCGTCGACGCGCTCGCTGACGCGGGGTATGAAGGCCATCACGGTGGCCAGCGCCACCACGATTGCAGCGCAGCCCAGCAACAGGCGCCCGAAGTACTGCGGGCGGTACATGCGCACCAGCACCATCAGCATGAGGAACATCGGCAGCAGCGCCAGCCAGCCCCCCCGCGAGCCCGACAGCAGCGAAGCCAGCGCACCCATTGCAGCGGCCGCCAGCACCAGCAGGCGCCACAGCAGGGAGCGCTGGTGCCAGAAGGACATGGCATAGATGCAGGAGAAGCAGCCCAGCAGCAAGGCCATGTTGCCCCACTGGATGGCATTGGTGTAGCCCGTGGCCCGCTCCATGCCCAGCACGCAGACCTGCCACAGGGCCATGAAGCCCGCGCCTGCGCTGCCCAGCGGTATGCCCCACAGGAAGATCCGCGCCGTGGGCGGGTAGCACATGGCGAACAGCAGGCTGACCGCGCCCAGGATGAATTTCACGGGGCGGTCGAACTGACCGGTGCCCCCGTCCAGCACGGACAGGTGGTACCACATCACCGCCATGCCCATGAACAGTGCCACCAGCAGCCAGGTGCCAGGCGACTGCCTGTACCGGACCCAGCGGGGCAGAAAACACAGGGCGCCCAGGGCCATGAGGCCCGCGCCATAGGAATAGCCCGAACGCAGCCACAAGGCCAGTCCGGGCACCAGAACAGCGGCCAGGGTCGTGAGGAGCCCTGGCAGCTTCGACTTGTCAAATCTCATCAAGACCGCGACTTTCTGCCCCAAAATGCGGGCATTCCGCTTTCCATCCGCTATGAAAAAAATTCCTGCGGTCTTATTCAGGCTGCTCCATCGCTGGGCAGCCCCTTCCAAAATCGGCGCAGATTACACCATGCCCGCGCCCTTGCAGCTGCCCCCATCGCCCCCGGCAGCCGATGGTCTTGCAGCGGACATCCCGAAGACGATCTGGACGTACTGGAACCAGTCCGGCCTGGACCCTTTCGTCCAGCAGTGCGTGGACAGCTGGCGGCGGCAATGCCCGGATCACCAGGTCATCGTCGTGACACCAGAGAGCCTGGGCCAGTACGTGGCCTGCGGCGACCTTCCCGCGGCGTTTGCCGAACTCCACCCCACCAAGCAATCGGACTGGCTGCGCCTGTATCTGGTGGCGCACCACGGCGGCTACTGGTTCGATGCCACCACGCTGCTGACCGCGCCGCTGGACTGGATGGGCGCCGGCGCAGGCGCCGCCGAGCTGACCGGCTTCTACCTTGAGGGCTTCACCAGGGACAGGCGCTACCCCGTGATCGAAAGCTGGTCATTCTGCGCTCCGGCCGGCTCGCGCTTTGTATCGGAATGGCAAAAGGAGTTTCACCAGGCGCTGATCGTGGAGGGCCCTGCGGCCTACCTGCAGCGCCTGCAGTCGCGGCCCGACGCCGCCGAGGTGCTGCAGGGCATCCCCGATCCAAATTACCTTCTGATCCATGTGACGGCCCAGCAGGTGATGCGCCGGCTGCCCGATGCCCGGCTCACGCTGTTCAAGGCCGAGGACACTGCCTTCTTCTACCACCGCGCCCTGCGCTGGAAGTGGTACCTGCTCTACCCCCAGCTGTGCCTGGCGAAGGCGCCGCAGGTGGCGGCGCCCATCGTCAAGCTGCGCGGCGGGGAACGGCGCCATTTCACGGACATGCTGGCTTTGCACGGAGGTGCTGCGCCAGACAGCATCTGGAGCCGCGCGCTTTCGGCGCGCTGAGACACGCAAAGCGGGCCGAGGCCCGCTTTGCTCAATGCCCGCCTGCGAAGACTTCGCCGGCCTTCAGGCGGTACAGCGTGCCGCAGTAGGGGCACTTGGCTTCGCCGGTGTGGGCCACGTCCAGGTAGACCTTGGGATGGCTGTTCCACAGCTTCATGTCGGCCTTGGGGCTGGGGCAGAACACGCCGCCCTGGGCGTTGAGGTCCTTGGCCGCCAGTTCGACGGTGGCATTCGTTGTCATGCTTGCTTATCTCTTTCGTGGGTATCTGTCATTTTCATCGCCGGGCCGCCCCAAGATGAAAAGCACCCCCTCGGGGGGCAGTGGACCTTGCAAAGCAAGGGTAGCGTGGGGGTCATTTTTCTCAGACCCGAGTCAGCCAATGGGCGTACTTGGGGTTGCGTCCGTTGACGATGTCAAAGAAGGCCTGCTGGATCTTTTCGGTCAGGGGGCCGCGGCTGCCCGCGCCGATCTCGATGCGGTCCACCTCGCGGATGGGCGTGACTTCGGCGGCCGTGCCGGTGAAGAAGACTTCATCGGCGATGTACAGCTCGTCGCGCGTGATGCGCTTTTGCACCACCTCCAGGCCGAGGTCCTTGCAGATGTGCATCACGGTATTGCGCGTGATGCCGTTGAGCGCGCCGGCCGACAGGTCGGGCGTGTAGACCACGCCGTCCTTGATGACGAAGATGTTCTCGCCCGAGCCTTCGGAGACGAAGCCCGAGGCGTCCAGCAGGATGGCCTCGTCGTAGCCGTCGTCCAGCGCCTCGGTGTTGGCCAGGATGGAGTTGGTGTAGTTGCTCACCGCCTTGGCCTGGCTCATGGTGATGTTCACGTGGTGGCGCGTGAAGCTGGAGATCTTGACGCGGATGCCGCGCTGCATGCCTTCCTCGCCCAGGTAGGCGCCCCAGGCCCAGGCAGCCACCATCAGGTGGATGGTGTTGCCCTTGGGCGAGACGCCCAGCTTGCGGTCGCCGATCCAGGTCAGCGGGCGCAGGTAGCACGATTCCAGCTTGTTGGCACGCACGACCTCCACCTGGGCCTGGTTCACCGCTTCCTGGGTGAACGGGATCTGCATGCGCAGGATCTTGGCGCTGTTGAACAGTCGCTTGGTGTGGTCTTCCAGGCGGAAGATGGCCGGCCCCTGTTCGGTCTTGTAGGCCCGAACGCCCTCGAATGCGCCGCAGCCGTAGTGCAGCGTGTGGGTCAGCACGTGGATCTTGGCATCGCGCCAGTCCACCAGCTGTCCATCCATCCAGATCTTGCCGTCACGATCGGCCATCGAGGGAACAACGGGGCTCATAGAAACATCCTTGGGGGTATTGAACAGAACACCAACCCGCTATTTTAGGGCGCGGGGGCTGCCTCGGGGGCCGCCGCCGTCGTCTCGGGTTGCGGTTCGGGTTCGGGCGTGGGGCGCACCAGGGTCCACTTCACGAGCCGGCCATGCATGAACTCGCAGGTCACATGGGATTGCGTGCCGTCGGTCCAGCGGTAGATCTCGGGATGCTGGCCGTCTTCGGACAGGCGCTCGCCCAGGGAGCGCGTCATGGCCACCACGTGCATCAGCGAGACCTTGGGCTTGAGCTTGACGTTGAGCATCACGGCGCTGCCCACATAGCCCATGGGACGGTCCGAGGCCTTCTTCATGATGGACATCAGCCGCGTGAAATGCAGCAGCAGCCACATCATGATGCCGCCGCCCACGGCAACCACGCCCATCCAGCCATAGGACTGGTGCGCAGCCACCAGCAGTACGAGCAGACCCAGGGGAATCAGGATATTGCGCAAATTCATGGCGCCGATTGTCTTATGGAGGTGCCGCAGGACCGCTGCGGACAGTGCGTATGCCCCCGCAATGCGCTCGGCAAGGCAGTGCCTCAGCCCATCCCTCGGACGATGTTCATGGCTTCGTCCACGCGCTCCACGGCATGCACGGTCAGGCCGGGAATGGCCTTCTTGGGCGCATTGGCCTTGGGCACCACGGCCATGGTGAAGCCGAGCTTGGCGGCTTCCTTCAGGCGCTCCTGGCCGCGCGGCGCGGGGCGCACTTCGCCGGCCAGGCCCACTTCGCCAAAGGCCAGGAATCCCTTGGGCAGGGCGCGGCCGCGCAGGCTGGAGGTGATGGACAGCATGACGGCCAGGTCGGCCGCAGGCTCGCTGATGCGTACGCCGCCCACGGCGTTGACGAAGACATCCTGGTCCGCGCAGGCCACGCCCGCATGGCGGCTGAGCACGGCCAGCAGCATGGCCAGCCGGTCCCGGTCCAGGCCCACGGACAGGCGCCGGGGCGCGGGGCCGCCCTGGTCGACCAGGGCCTGTATTTCCACCAGCATGGGCCGCGTGCCCTCCAGCGTGACCAGCACGCAGGAGCCCGGCACCGGCTCGCTGTGCTGGGACAGGAAGATGGCGCTGGGGTTGGTGACGCCCTTGAGGCCCTTCTCCGTCATGGCGAAGACGCCGATCTCGTTGACGGCACCAAAGCGGTTCTTGATGGCGCGCACCAGGCGGAAGTTGCTGTGCGTGTCGCCCTCGAAGTAGAGCACGGTGTCCACCATGTGCTCCAGCACGCGCGGGCCGGCCAGGGCGCCTTCCTTGGTCACATGGCCGACCAGGATCACGGTGATGCCCGTGGTCTTGGCCGCGCGCGTGAGGTGGGCCGCGCATTCGCGCACCTGGGCCACCGAGCCCGGCGCCGAGGACAGCTGGTCCGAGTACACGGTCTGAATGGAGTCGATGACGACCACGGCCGGCTGCGTGGCCTCCATGGTGGCGAGGATCTTCTCCAGCTGGATCTCGGCCAGCACATTGACCTGGCTGGCCTCCAGCCCCAGGCGGCGCGAGCGCAGCGCGACCTGGGCACCGCTTTCCTCGCCCGTGACATACAGCGTGGGCAAGCCCACGCGGTGCAGCGCATCCATGGCCTGCAGCAGCAGGGTGGACTTGCCGATGCCGGGGTCGCCACCAATCAGCACCACGCCGCCTTCGACAATGCCGCCGCCCAGCACGCGGTCCAGCTCCTCGATGCCGCTGGGCGTGCGCGCCACGTCCTGGGCCTCGATGGCCGACAGCGGCATCACGGCCTGGGCATTGGCCAGGCCCGCATAGCCCTGCGGCTGGCTGAGCCGGTTCTTGCCCGCGCCCGCAGGCTCGGCAACGGCCTCGATCAGCGAATTCCAGGCCCCGCAGGCCGGGCACTTGCCCAGCCAGCGCGGGCTGGAGCCGCCGCAGGCATTGCAGATGAACGTGGTTTTGTCTTTGGCCATGGGTTGGGCACTATACCGAGCGGTGGCTGCCGCCCCGCCCGCCTGCCTGTTGTCTAACGCAGTTGCGTGACAAAGAGATATCGGTTATAGTTGCCTTCTTCGCTGCACAAAATGCGGTGAAACGAAATTACTGCGGAATTACCGCGCGATGGAGCAGTCTGGTAGCTCGTTGGGCTCATAACCCAAAGGTCGGAGGTTCAAATCCTTCTCGCGCAACCACCACGAAAAAAAGCCCACTTCGGTGGGCTTTTTTTCGTCTGTGCCTTTCTTGCTTTTCTCCACGCAGGTCAGCTGGGATCGTTCAGGTCTTCATGGTGGTCTGCCTGGCCCTGCTTCCAGTACGAGGCCACGCGCATGCGCTTGGGCGCGGCGCCCTTGGCCAGCAGCAGGCGCCGCAGCTCGGCCATGGCGCTGTGCTCGCCCGCCGCCCAGATATATCCGTCGTCGTCCTGGGGAAGCTCCAGCGCCTGCACGGCGTCGGCCAGCGATTCGACCCAGGCACAGTCCAGCTGGGCCGTGCTCTTCCACTGGCGGCGGTCGGCAGGGTTGCGCAGCTGCACGCGCACCACGGCGCGGCTGCCGGCGGGCAGCTCGGCCAGGCGCCGCTCGATGGCGGGCATGGCGGTCTCGTCGCCGAACAGCCAATGCCATGGCAGGTTGGCCGAGATCACCAGGCTGCCGCGCGGCCCGGCCAGGCCCACCCACTGGCCCAGGGGCGCGGTCAGCGCCCATTCAGTGGCGGGGCCTGCATCGTGCAGTGCGAAATCCATGATGAGGTTCTGGCGCGCAGCGTCGTAGCGCAGCGGCGTGTAGTCGCGCAAGGTGGGGCGCTCGTCCTCCACGAAGGTGGGGCGGCCATCGAGCAGCACGGGAAGCGCGGGCAGTTCGCGCCCGGCCTGCGGCAGGATGAGCTTGACGTGGTCGTCAAAACCGGCGCTCACGAAGTCCTCCAGCTCGGGTCCGCCCAGGGTCAGGCGCACAAAGCCGGGGCTGGGCTGCTCGCGCGAGAGCAATTGCACATGGCGGGCGCGGAACGGATGGCGGACACGGTGGACGACGGGGGCAGGCGCCACGGCAGAGTTGGCTGGATTGGGCAAGTTCATTGGCGAAACGGCCTGTGACGGCCTAGAATGTTGATTTAGTCCACCAATTCTCTGTCATCCGTTGACTTTGTCAACATATTTCCACAAGACCCTGCCATGAATGCCTCCCTGCCCGCCGATATCTTCGAGGCCATGCACGAGCTGCTGCACCTGTTCCGCTCGCGCATGCGCGAGGACATGGAGTCCATGGAGCCCGGGCTGACGCCCAACGAGGTGCGCGTGCTGATGTACGTGGGCCGGCACCCGGGCCGCACGCAAAGGGATCTGGTCGACCACAGCCACATGGACAAGGCCCAGCTCGCGCGCATGCTGGCGCAGCTGCAGGAGCAGGGATGGCTGGACCGCGAACCGGACGCCCGCGACCGCCGCGTGCGCTGCCTGAGCCTCAGCCCCCAGGGCCAGGCCCTGTTCGACCGGCTGCGCCAGTCGCGCCAGGCGCTGGCGGCGCGGCTGCTCAAGGATTGGGAGCCTGCCGCGCAACAGCAGATGATGGCGCTGCTGGAGCGGGCCAGGGACAGCGTCCAGGCCGCGCCCTGATCAATCGACGGCCTTGTTCACGCGCGGCGCGACGGCGCACATGAGTTCATAGCCCAGCGTGCCGGCCGCCTCGGCCACCTCGTCGATGGGCAGCACGGCGCCGTTGCCGGCGCGGCCCCACAGCGTGACTTCGCTGCCCATGCCGGCATCGGGCACGGGCGTCAGGTCCACGGCCAGCATGTCCATGCTCACGCGGCCCAGGGTGCGGGTGCGCACGCCGTCGACCAGCACGGGCGTGCCGGTGCCGCAGTGGCGCGGATAGCCGTCGGCATAGCCGCAGGCCACGGTGCCCAGGCGCACGGGAGCTTCGGCCGTGAAGCGCGATCCATAGCCCACGCTCTGCCCCGCAGCCAGCTGCTGCACGCCGATGATGCGCGAGCTCAGGGTCTGCGTGGGCTGCAGGCCCCAATGGGCCGCCGTGTGCTGCGGATAGTCGGGCGAGCTGCCGTACAGCACGATGCCGGGCCGCACCCAGTCGCAGCGCACCTGGGCATCGTCGCCATGGCGCAGCGTGGCGGCACTGTTGCCCACGCTGCGCTCGCCGGGCAGGTCGCACGTGGCGTCGTGAAAGCGCTGCAGCTGCGCGGAGATGCCCGACTGGCCAGCGCCTGCGTCGGCATCGCTGAAGTGGGTCATGAACGAGATTTCCTCCACCTGGGGCAAGGCATTGAGCCGGGCCCAGGCCGCGCGAAAGCGCTCGGGCGTGAAGCCAAGGCGGTTCATGCCGGAGTTCATCTTGAGGAAGACGCGGTGGCCGTTCTGCGTCTTGTGCGCGGCCAGCCAGTCGATCTGGGCGTCGCAATGCACGGCATGCCAGATGGACAGGCGCGAGCAAAGCTCCAGGTCGCGCGGCTCGAACACGCCCTCCAGCAGCAGGATGGGGCCGCGCCAGCCCAGCTGGCGCACGCGCTCGGCCTCGGCCAGGTCCAGCATGGCGAAGCCGTCGGCGCCGCGCAGGGCCTCGAACACGTTTTCGATACCGTGGCCATAGGCGTTGGCTTTGACCACGGCCCACAATTTGGCATCGGGGACCGCTTGCCGCACCCGCTCCAGATTGTGGCGAAGCGCGGCGGAATGGATGGTGGCAAGAATGGGACGCGGCATGGTTTTCACTCAGTCAGAAGCTTGGGATTCTGGCACTGCCGGCCAAAGGCCGCGTGATATAACCGCCAGTCACTTGCCACGGGGCCCTTATTTAACCGGTCAGCAGCCCTGCGGCTGACCCCATCTGCCTATCCATGAAGCGCGGTTTCTACACCATCATGTCAGCGCAGTTCTTCAGCTCGCTGGCAGACAACGCCCTGTTCGTGACCGCCGTGGAACTGCTGCGCACCAATGGCGCCCCCGAGTGGCAGCGCGCCGCCCTGGTGCCCATGTTCGCGCTGTTCTACGTGATCCTGGCCCCCTTCGTCGGCGCCTTTGCCGACGCCCTGCCCAAGGGGCGGGTGATGTTCATCAGCAATGCGATCAAGATCGTGGGCTGCCTGATGATGCTGTTCGGCAACCATCCGCTGATCGCCTACGCCGTGGTCGGCCTGGGCGCAGCGGCCTACTCGCCCGCCAAGTACGGCATCCTCACCGAGCTGCTGCCCGCCTCCCAGCTGGTCAAGGCCAATGGCTGGATCGAGGGGCTGACCATCACCTCCATCATCCTGGGCGTGCTCGTGGGCGGGCAGTTGCTGAGCCCGGGCATCTCGACCCATCTGCTGGACTTCGACCTGCCGCTGCTGGACACGGGCGTGGACACTGCGGCCGAAGCGGCGATTGCCGTGCTGGTCGGCGTCTATGCGCTGGCCGCCTGGTTCAACCTGCGCATTCCGCTGACCGACACCATCCTGCGCCCGCTGCGCCAGGACCCCAGCAAGAGCCTGCTGGCCAACACCCTGGCCCTGCTGCCCGACTTCTGGACCTGCAGCCAGCGGCTGTGGGGGGACAAGTTGGGCCAGATCTCGCTGTCCACGACCACGCTGTTCTGGGGCGTGTCGGGCAATCTGCGCTACATCGTGCTGGCCTGGGGCGCGGCGGCCCTGGGCTACGGCACCTCCCAGGCATCGGCCCTGGTGGGCGTGGTGGCCATCGGCACGGCGGCAGGCGCCATCCTCGCATCCATGCGCATGCGGCTGGACAACGCCACGCGCGTCATTCCGCTGGGCATCACCATGGGCCTGCTGGTGATCGCCATGATCTTCATCCACAGCGTGTGGGTGGCCATTCCCTTCCTGATCCTGCTGGGCGGCCTGGGCGGCTTCCTGGTCGTGCCCATGAATGCGCTGCTGCAGCACCGCGGCCACAACCTCATGGGCGCGGGCCGCTCGATTGCCGTGCAGAACTTCAACGAGCAGGCCTGCATCCTGGCGCTGGGCGCCTTCTATGCGCTGTCCACCAAGTTCGGGCTGTCGGCCTTTGGTGCCATCACGGTGTTCGGCCTGGTGGTGGCCGGCATCATGTGGCTGATCGGACGCTGGCACAGGAACAACCTGCGCCAGCATCCCGAGGAAGTCGAGCGCCTGCTGGCGATTGCCCGCAAGGATTGCCACTAGCCTGCCCTTGTCCCCACGGCGTCCGGAGCAGGCCTTGCCTGCCCGGGCGTTTTTCATTGCCCCATGCATAGCCCGCTGCCCGTTCTCGCCCTGCTGTTCAACACCCTGGTCTGGGGCCTGGCCTGGTGGCCGTTCCGCGCCATGCACGAGGCTGGCCTGCATCCGCTGTGGGCCACGGCGCTGATGTATGCCCTGGTGCTGGCGGGGCTGGTGGCGCTGCGCCCGGCCAGCCTGCGCCAGGCGCTGCAGTACCCGGCCCTGATCCTGCTGGGCGCATGCGCGGGCAGCAACAACATCGCCTTCAACTGGGCCGTGACCATTGGCGACGTGGTGCGCGTGGTGCTGCTGTTCTATCTGATGCCCGCATGGTCGGTGCTGCTGGCCTGGAGGCTCCTGGGCGAGCGGCCCACGCCTGCTGCGCTGACGCGGCTGCTGCTGGCCTTTGGCGGGGTGGCGCTGGTGCTGGTGCCCGAGGGCACATTCAGCGGCGGCTCGCCCGGGCTGCTGCGCGGCCTGTCGCTGGCCGACGGCCTGGCACTGTTCGGCGGCTTCACCTTCGCGCTGACCAATGTGCTGCTGCGCCGCCTGCAGGCCGTGCCGGCGCAGGCGCGCATGCTGGCCATGTTCAGCGGCTGCATGGCGATGGGCCTGTTCAGCGCCTTTGCAGGCAGCAGCGTGGGCCTGGTGCCGCCGCTGCCGGCTCCGCAGGCCGGCTGGATGCTGATCGCCGCCGGCCTGGCCGTGCTGCTGATGCTGGGCAACTGGGCGCTGCAGTTCGGCGCCGCGCGCCTGCCGGCCGGCGTGACGGCCGTGGTCATGCTGGCCGAAGTGGTGTTCGCCAGCGTCTCCTCGGTGCTGATTGCAGGCGAGGTGCTGACGCCGCGCACGCTGCTGGGCGGTGCCTGCATCATCGCGGCCGCGCTGCTGTCTGCGCTGGCGCATGCACGACGGCGTGGGGCTTGACGCCCTGCCCGCACCAACGCTGCGCAATCAGCCCGTGAGCTGCCCGGCCAGCAGCAGGTAGCCCGGCAGCCAGCCCGTGAGCACGCCCTGCGCAATGCACAGCGTGCCCGTCATGCGGCCGATGTTGCGGCCCAGGGCCAGCAGCATGAAGAACATGGCCCACAGCACGGCCCAGGCCGCCCAGTTGGCGGCCATCCACCAGTCGATGGCAGTGCGGGCGCCGATCAGCGAATCGATGGCCACCGGCACGGCCGTGATCGCCACGAAGAGGCTGAACCAGCCCAGGCCCCGGCCATCGGCCCCCGTGAAGCGGTTGATGGCCACCCACAGGTAGGTGAAGGCGAACAACAGGGTGAGCGCGCCGGTCTTGACCGAGGCTGCATCAGGCTCGGGCCCGAAGGCCGAGGCCAGGCCGATGATCAGCGAGACCAGGCCCGCGAACACGTTGATGACCCAGATCTCCCGGTCGGCAATGCGCCCCAGCATCCACAGGCCATTCAGGCACAGCACGGCGCCCACGTAGAACAACGACAAACCCAGCCACATCGCAAGTCTCCTTTTGCTTTTTTGCTTTTGAAGTGCCTTGCGCGCCCTTGCCAGACCACGGGAACGAGCGCGCACGGCAAGGCGCCGCCGCCCCGTGGCCGGGTGCAGCGGCGTCCGTGAAACAGTTCATCCCCGGGCCCGCCCCTGGTGGGCATCTGCGTGCTGGCGGAAGGGTCCGCTGCAGAGATGCCGCCTGTGATCCAGGGCAGGTGCACCGGCGCGGCCCTTGCCGGGCACGCGGCGGTGGAGTGTGCCGGCAGGCGGTGCTGCCGGTCTTTGGCGCCGGTCTTTGGCGCCGGTCCTTGGTGCCGGTCCTTGGTACCTCAGGCCGCCTGCGTCTGCAGGCGGCGGCGGGCGCGTTCCAGCTGCTGCGCCACCTGGCGCGGGTTCATGCCGTACATGTCGGCAAAGCCGGCTTCGGTGGTCTGGCCGCTGGCCTCGAAGGCGCGCAGCAGAGCTTCGTCTCGTGCAGAACGCGCATCGGCTTCGGCCAAGGCCTCGGCCACCAGGGCGTTGGTGGCCTCGTCACGGCCCTGCACGCGCGCCGCATAGTCGTCGCGGGACAGGCCCGAGGCCTCGTAGGCGGCGATGATGCGGTTGCGCAGCTTGGGCGCCAGGTCCTCGGGCGAGCGGTGCTGGCGGCGGCGAAAGACTTCGATCAGCGCATGGTGCACATGCTCGGGCGCCATGGGCTCGACCGATTGGCCCTGCAGGTCATGGCGCGCCTGGCCGCTGGCCACCACGGTGAGGTAGCGGCTCGAGCGTGTGTGCTGGGACAGGGCCAGCTTGAGCTGGTCGCGGTCGATGGCTTCGGGATGGGCGGCCAGCAGGTCCTCGAAGATGCCGCGCTTGAGCGGCAGGGGCTGCTCGCCGAACAGGTTCGGATGCCATTGAGCCAGTTGCGCCAGCAGCGGGTGCTGGGTGCGCACAGGCCTGGATGCGGGAGCCTCGGCACTGCCGGCCGCGCCGGTTGCGGCGTCGGCGACGGGCTCGGTGGCCTTGCCCTTGTTGCGGCCACGTCCGCCGCGGCGCGAGCGCTTGCGGCCCTGGCCATCGGCGCTGGCTGCAGCCTGCGGCTCGGTGCCGGCAGCGGCGTCCGCCGGCAGCGCGGCGCTCTGTTCTTGCGGTTCAGACACGGATTCAGTCATGGCGGAGCACGTGGGCTTGGAGAAAACGAAACCCCGCATCATGCCAGCATTGCAAAGGCTTGCGCGGGCATAGTCCCCACGGCGTCGCGCATGCGGCACAGATGCGCGGGTGTTGCCCGGGTGGCATCAGGCCGGCAGGGCCTCGTCCAGCACCTCGATCCAGTGGCGCACCGGCACGTCCGTTCCGTTTTGCAGATGGACGATGCAGCCCATGTTGGCCGAGAGGATGGCTGCAGGCCGCCGGGCATCGAAGCCTTCGGTCAGTGCGCCGATCTTGCGGTCGCGCAACTGGTGCGAGAGTTCGGGCTGCAGCACCGAGTAGGTTCCCGCCGAGCCGCAGCACAGGTGCGACTCGGTGCGCGCCACGCGCAGCTCGAAGCCCAGCCTGGCCAGATGGGTTTCCACGCCGCCGCGCAGCTTTTGCCCGTGCTGCAGCGTGCAGGGCGGGTGGTAGGCCATGGGCGCGGCCGGCGCGCGCACCCTGCCCTGCAGGCGCTCGGCCAGCTCGGGCAGGAGCTCAGGCAGCAGCTCGCTCAGGTCGCGCGTGAGGGCGCTGATGCGGGCTGCCTTGTCCGCGTACTGCGCATCGTCCTTGAGCAGGTGGCCGTATTCCTTGACGGTGACGCCGCAGCCCGAGGCATTCATGACAATGGCCTCCACCGCGCCGCTGTCCACCTGGGGCCACCAGGCGTCGATGTTGGCGCGCATCTGCGCCTTGCCGCCTTCCTGGTCGTTGAGGTGGAATTTCACGGCACCGCAGCAGCCGGCGTTGGGAGCGATCACGGTCTGTATGCCGGCCGCATCCAGCACGCGCGCCGTGGCGTAGTTGATGCGCGGCATCATCGCGGGCTGCACGCAGCCGGCCAGCAGCAGCACCTTGCGCGCATGCTCGCGCACGGGCCAGCGGCCCGCGTCCTGCGGCTGGGGCACTTTCTCGGCCAGGACTTCGGGCAGCAGGCCGCGCACGGCCTGTCCCAGCTTCAGGGCCGGGGCGAACAGCGGCGAGTTCAGTCCCTCCTTGAGCGCCCAGCGCCTGGCGCGCTCGCCGAAGGGGCGCGGCACCTGCTCCTCGACGATCTTGCGGCCTATGTCCACCAGGTGGCCGTACTGCACGCCGCTGGGGCAGGTGCTTTCGCAGTTGCGGCAGGTCAGGCAGCGGTCCAGGTGCTGCTGGGTGGCGCGCGTGGGCGTCCCGCCCTCCAGCACCTGCTTGATCAGGTAGATGCGGCCACGCGGCCCGTCCAGCTCGTCGCCCAGCAATTGGTAGGTCGGGCAGGTGGCCGTGCAAAAGCCGCAGTGCACGCACTTGCGCAAAATGGCTTCGGCCTCCTGGCCCTCGGGCGTGGCGCGGTACTGGGGTGCGAGTTGGGTCTGCATGGTGGGGCTCTTGTTGTATGGGTATCCGGGAACGGTCAGGCACGGCAGCCGGACACGGCGGTCATGCGCGAGGCGCGGCCCGCCGGCCCAGCAGCAGGGGCAACCGCGCACGGTCGGCCCACAGCGGCGGCAGGGACAGCAGGCACAGCACCACGGCCAGCGGCACGACGAAGACGAAGCCCAGGTGCCTGAAACCCAGCGCGCCCGCAATGCCGCCCAGCAGGAACATGGACAGCAGCCCTGCGAACAGCCGCAGCCGCACATGGTTGGCGTGGACCCGGTGCTCGGGCGGGCTGCCATGGCGGTTCCAGTAGAGGGCTCGGCCCAGCTCCATGCCCAGGTCGGTGATCACGCCCGTCATGTGCGTGGTGCGGATCTGCGAGGACGACATCTTGGTCACCGTGGCGTTCTGCAATCCCATGATGAAGGACAGCAGCAGCACGGCCAGCGGCACGGCGAACGGCGTGGGCCAGGCCAGCATGGCCGCGCCCAGCACGCCGAAGAGCAGCATCAGCGCGGCTTCCAGCAGCAGCGGCAGCGCATAGCTGCTGCGCAGCCGGTGGTGGCGCGCCCAGTTGACCAGCAGCGACGTCGCGGCCGCGCCGCACAGAAAGGCCAGCAGCGCGCCGCAGGCACTGAGCACCAGCGCCGTATTGCCCAGCACCAGGTTGTCGGCCAGCAGCGAGACAAAGCCCGTCATGTGCGAGGTATAGGAGTGCACCAGCAAAAAGCCGCCCGCATTCACCGCACCCGCATTGAAGGCCAGCAGCAGGCCCAGCGTGCGGTTGCTGGCCACCGTGCGGTGCCGGTCCGTGAGCAGGTGCAGGTGGTGGCGCATGCGCATGGGCGGAGCCAGGCGTTGGCCCGGCCTACCAGGCGGCGGCCAGCCGGCCGCGGTTGAAGATGCCCGCAGGATCGAAGGCCTGCTTGAGCCGTGCATGCAGCGCGGCCGTGGCATCGGCCGCCTGGGCGTCGAAATCGGGTTCGGCGCCGGGCTGGTCTGCGGCCTCGGCGCGGAACAAGGTGGCCGATCCGCCCGCTGCTTTTGCCAGCGTGCACAGCGCATGGCCCAGCGCACGCGGCGCCTGTACCCAGCGCAGTGCGCCGTGCCATTCGATCAGGGGCCCCGTGCAGCCGTCAGGCAGCGCAAGCACCGGCGCCGTCTGCGGCACGGACAGGCGCCACAGCGCATGGCCCGGTGCGCGTGCGGTGAACCAGGGCAGCTGGTGCTCCCGGCAGGCCTGCCAGTCGGCCGCAGCGCTGTGCATGCGCTCGCCCCCCAGGCGCCCGCAGGCCGCCTGCACGGCGGCACGCGCACCGCGCAGGCGCAGGTACAGCACGCCCTGGGCCGCGCTGTCTTCCTGCAGCCAGCAACTGGCATTGAGCGGCAGCGGCTGTCCGCCCCAGGCATTGAGCCAGTCCAACGCCTGCTGCTGCGTGCATTCGAAGCGCAGCGTGGCCTCGGCCGGCGCCACGGGCAGCACCTTGAGGCTGACCTCGGTGATCAGGCCCAGCGTGCCCCAGGAGCCAGCCATCAGCCGCGAGACGTCGTAGCCCGCCACGTTCTTCATGACCTGGCCGCCATAGCGCAGCAGCTCGCCCTGGCCGTTGATCATCTCCAGCCCCAGCATGAAGTCGCGCACGGCACCCACGCTGGCGCGCGAGGGGCCCGACAGGCCGGAGGCCACCATGCCGCCCACGGTGGCGCGGCCATCCGCTCCCTCGAAATGCGGAGGCTCGAAGGCCAGGCACTGGCCCTGGGCGGCCAGCAGGGCCTCGACCTCGGCCAGCGGCGTGCCGGCGCGTACGGTCACGACCAGCTCGCTGGGCTCGTAGCTGACCACGCCGGCCAGCGTCCGCGTGTCCAGCAGTTCGCCCTGCAGGGCCAGGCCGTGAAAATCCTTGGTGCCGCCACCGCGTATGCGCAGCGGCGTGGCGTCGGCCGCCGCGGCGCGCACGCGCTCGGCGATCTGGATGAGTTGGCTTTGGGCTGAATCCATGGCCTGCATGGTAGCGGCTGGGCCCTTTTGCGCCTCGGTGCGGGCCCGTGAATTTTTTGAACGGCGCGCTTGAAGTTCTGCGGGCGGCGCAAAACAGCAGGGACGAAAAGGCAAAGACGCCATCTCTGCAGCGGCTCCAAAGCAAAAAAGGCCCCGGTGCAAGCACCGAGGCCAATCCGCAATGAACTCCCTGGAAACCGATCAGCGGTAGTACGCCACCTCGCCGTGCGTGGTGATGTCCAGGCCCTGGCGCTCGGACTCTTCGCTGACGCGCAGGCCGACGACCAGGTCGCAGATCTTGTAGGAGATGCCAGCCACCACGCCGGACCAGACGATGGTCAGCAGCACGCTCTTGACTTGCACCCACACTTGATGGCCCATGTTGAAGTTTGCCGGCTCGATGCCGCCCAGGCTGGAGGCGCAGAACACGCCGGTCAGGATGGCGCCCAGGATGCCGCCCACGCCGTGCACGCCGAACACGTCGCAGACGTCATCGACCTTGAGCAGCTTCTTGAGGCCGGACACACCCCACAGGCAGACGGGACCGGCAATCAGACCCATGACGATGGCGCCCATGGGGCCCACGAGGCCGGCCGCCGGGGTGATGACCACCAGGCCGCCCACGGCGCCCGAGGCGGCACCCAGCATCGAGGCCTTGCCCTTGTGCAGGGCTTCGGCAGCCAGCCAGGAGATGGTGGCGGCGCCCGTGGCGACGATGGTGTTGATGAAGGCCAGGCCGGCGATGCCGTTGGCAGCACCTGCCGAGCCGGCGTTGAAGCCGAACCAGCCCACCCACAGCAGCGAGGCACCGACCATGGTCAGCGTCAGGCTGTGCGGAGGCAGGGCCTCACGGCCGAAGCCGATGCGCTTGCCCAGCATGTAGGAACCCACCAGTCCAGCGATACCGGCGTTGATGTGCACCACGGTGCCGCCTGCGAAGTCCAGCGCGCCGTCCTTGCCCAGCAGGCCGCCGCCCCAGACCATGTGGGCCATGGGGATGTAGCTGAAGGTGAACCACAGCACCGAGAACAGGATCACGGCAGAGAACTTGATGCGCTCGGCGAAGGCGCCGACGATCAGGGCCACGGTGATGGCGGCGAACGTGGACTGGAAGGCCACGAACACGTACTCGGGAATGGTCGGCAGTGCGCCGGCCAGCGTGTCGGGCGCAATGCCCTTGAGGAAGATCTTGCCGAAGCCGCCGAAGAAGTTGCCTTCGCCCGCAAAGGTCAGCGAGTAGCCGTAGACGGCCCACAGCAGCGTGATCAGCGAGAAGATCACGAACACCTGGCACAGCACGGACAGCATGTTCTTGGTGCGCACCAGGCCGCCGTAGAACAGTGCCAGGCCCGGGATCACCATCAGGATCACCAGCATGGTCGAGGTCAGCATCCAGGCCGTGTCACCGGCGCTGAGCGCGGGGGCCGGCGCCTCGGCTGCGGCCGCGGCGGCGGGGGCTGCCGCAGCGGCCGCATCGGCAACGGCTGCAGCGGCGGCGGGCTCCTGTGCCAGGGCAGCGGCGCCTGCGGCCAGCAGGCCCAGCCCCAGGCCCATGGAAAGAAGTCGTTTGGTCATGGCAGTCTTTCGGGAAACGTGGGGTTGAAACTCACAGTGCGCTGTCGCCGGTCTCGCCGGTACGGATGCGGACGGCCTGCTCGATGGGCAGCACGAAGATCTTGCCGTCACCGATCTTGCCGGTGCGCGCAGCGGCCTCGATGGCATCGATCACCTGGTCCACCAGCGCGTCGGGCACGGCGGCCTCCAGGCGCAGCTTGGGCAGGAAATCGACCACGTATTCCGCGCCGCGGTACAGCTCGGTATGGCCCTTTTGGCGGCCGAAGCCCTTGACTTCGGTCACGGTGATGCCCTGCACGCCGATGTCGGAGAGCGCCTCGCGCACCTCGTCCAGCTTGAAGGGCTTGATGATGGCGGTCACCAGTTTCATGATGCTTAGCTCCTCAGGTCCGGTTACAGGGTCTTGGTCAGCGTCACGATCAGGCGGGCCTTGTTGACGTCACCAAAGTAAGACTTCTTGTTCGCACCCGTGACGGCCGCGCCCAGCGACACGCCGTCGCCGAAATCGTAGGCACCGCCCACGCTGTAGTCCATATAGTTGGGCACGCCCAGGCCCTTGATGTCGCTGGCAAAGCGCGTAAAGCCCAGCGAGGCCTTCACGGTCACCTTGGGCATGACTTCCTTGCTGAAGCCCAGCCACAGGTAGCCGGTGTTGCGGCCCGACAGGCCCGAGCCGGCTTTCTCGCCCGCCCAGCCGAAGTAGTCCTTGGATACGGTGTGCGAATACTTGGCCGTGAACGGGCCGTACGTGGCCGCGCCATACAGCTCGGTGGTGTTGCCGCTGGAGTTTCCCGAGTACAGGTATTGCAGGGCCCCGAAGTCCAGGTCCACCTCGCCGGCCTTGAACTTGTAGCCACCGTAGAAGTCGGTTTCCAGGGAGTTGCCCGGCAGCCAGTCCACGCTGGAGTTCCAGTTGCCGATGTACCAGCCGCTGTCGCCGAAGGTGTAGTCGAAGCCGCCTTGCAGGGCAGGCTTGACGGCCTTGTTGCGTCCCGTGTCCTGGTCCTGTCCGCGGAACTTGTAGTTCGTCGTCAGGGACACATTGGCCGTGAGCTGGGCGTGGGCCCAGAGCGGAGCGATGGCGACACAGGCGATGGCGAGCGACTTGAGGCTGGCACGGGACATGGGATCCTCCGGTTTGAAAAATTTCGTGACAACCGGGTTAAGCACGGACCGTGCCAGTCTTTTCTGCCGGGTGGGGCGCCTTCCGGCCCACCAATGCAGCACCGCAGCATCCTCCCATGCACCGGCTTTGTGCAGAAGTTCTGCACCGTTACGGTGATAGCGGTCGCTCACATGGTATCTCACCAAAAATGCACCAAAAAAGTGCAAATGCTTTCATGCCCAGTACAGCACATTCCCAGGTCGCCTGCCACAGCACATGATCAGCCAAGTCTGGATTACCTGATTTTGGAACATGCCTGATTGGATAGCCTGCCATTCAAATACATGCCTGTATCCAAGATGGGAAATTGCTTACATTTACAGGATGTATCTGACCCTGCATTTGATTGCCCTATAGCCATCGGCTTGTCTATGATCCCCGCTCACCAAGAGACGGGAGGCCGCCCCCAGGGCGGTTCATACAATGACACGCCGAGTCACCATCCATACGCCATTGGGCGATGAACTGCATTTCCGTGAATTGCGCGGCCAGGAAAACATCAGCCAGCTTTTCAGCCTCGATGTGGAAATGCTCAGCGAAAACGAAAGCATCGATCCCAAGGCCCTATTGGGCAAAAACGCCACCATAGAAATAGAAACCCAGGGCGGCGGCAGGCGCTTCATCGACGGCATCGTCACCCGCTTTGGCATGCAGGGCCAGGACCACCGCCACTACGCCTACAAGGCGCGCCTGAGCCCCTGGCTGTGGCTGGCCACGCGCAAGAGCGACTTTCGCATCTTCCAGAACCAGACCGTGCCCGACATCATCGAGCAGGTATTGGGCGTCTATGGCCATCCAATGCAAAGGAAACTCACGCGCGCCTATCGCAGTTGGGATTACTGCGTGCAATACAACGAAAGCGATTGCGACTTCGTCTCGCGATTGATGGAGCACGAAGGCATCTACTATTTCTTCGAGCACGCATCGGGCCGGCACACCCTGGTGCTGTGCGACGACATCATTGCCTCGCACGGCGCATTGCCCGGCGGCGAATCCATTCCCTTCTATCCCCCGGAAAAAGCCGCCGCAGGCGATCAGGAAAACATCCACACCTGGCAGCTGGAGCAGGAAATCAAGCCGGGCCGCCATTACATCGACGACTACGACTTCAAAAAGCCCCGGGCCGAACTGTCCCACATGCGCCGCGATCCACCGGGCCATGCGCACGACGGCCATGAAACCTACGAATGGCCGGGCGGCTACACGGAGTACGGTGATGGAGATGCCTACATCCGCGTGCGCCTGAAGCAAGGCCTCACGGGCCACAGCCGGGTGCGGGGCCAGTCCTGCCACCGGGCGCTGGCCACGGGCTACACCTTCAGCCTCTACAACTACCCGCGCGGGGACCAGAACCGGCAGTACCTGATCACCGGCCTGAGCTACCACCTCAAGGAGAACCCCCGCGTCAGCGCCGTCGCCCCGGGCGCCAAGGGCAGCGCCGCCGAAGACGGCTCCTTCCAGCGCTACGAACTGCAGGCCCAGCCCACCAGCCTGGCCTTCACGCCGCCGCGCACCACGCCCAAGCCGCGCACCACGGGCCCGCAGACTGCCGTCGTCGTGGGTCCGGCCGGAGA
>NZ_JBICKS010000016.1:0-254 GCF_043104415.1 Delftia sp. WSY_16
CGTGGCAGCTTCCGGGAAGACCTGCTGTACCGCCTCAACGCGGCCGAGCTTCGCCTGCCTGCGCTGCGCCAGCGCAGCGACCTGCAGACCATTGCCGACCAGATGCTGGCCACCCTGGGCAGCCACCTGCACCTGGGCGACGCAGCCCGCGCCGTGCTGGCCGCGCACGCCTGGCCCGGCAACCTGCGCGAGCTGCACAACGCGCTGCGCTACGCCGCAGCCCTGTGCGGCCACGATGGCGACGGCACCATCGA
>NZ_JBICKS010000017.1:0-118581 GCF_043104415.1 Delftia sp. WSY_16
CTGCACGATGTGCTGCACCGCGCACCAGCGCGCACCGCCTTGGCTGGCAATGCCGGCGAGCCCGCCGCACAGGCGCTGGAACAGCTGCTTGCGCAATGCCAGGGCAATGTCTCCGAGGCGGCGCGCCAGCTCGGCGTCAGCCGCTCCACCATCCACCGGCGAATCCAGCAGCTGCAGCTGGGCGTGCGGCATGCCCATTGGCGCGGGACATAGCACGGCCTTCGCCCCAGGGCCCATGCGATGTCCATGGCGGCTGGCCGCGGCGATCGGCCCGTCGGTCGCAGCGCCATGTCAGTCGCAGTGCAATTTCAGTCGCAGCGGGCGGTCATGCCGCCGTCCACGACAAGCTCGGTTCCCGTCACGAAGCGGGCCTCGTCGCTGGCCAGGTACAGGGCGGCACTGGCGGTATCGCGGCCATCGCCCATGAAGCCCAGCGGGATGCGCCTGACCCGCGAGGCCAGCAGCGTCTCCACATCGCCGCCTGTGCGCTGCCTGGCCAGCCGCGCTTGCACCATGGGGGTGTGCAGCTGGCCCGGCACCACCGTGTTCACGCGAATGCCGTCAGGCGCATGCTGCACGGCCACCACGCGGGACAGGTGGATCACGCCGGCCTTGCTGGCCGCATAGGCGACCTGCGCGCTGCCGGTCCAGCGCAGGCCCGAGGTGGACGCCACGTTGACGATGGCGCCGCTGCCGCGTTCGACCATGTGCGGGAGCACATGCTTGCAGGTCAGAAAGACGCTCTTGAGGTTGATGTCGATCTGGCTGTCCCAGTCCTGCTCGCTCAGCTGAATGGGGCCGCCGGCTGCGGAGCCGCCCACGTTGTTGATCAGGATGTCCGGGACGCCCCAGGCCTGCAGGCAGGTCTGGACCATGGCCTTGACGCTGGACGAGTCGGTGACATCGCAGATGCAGGTCGTGATGGACGCTGCCGCCTCGCCGGCCAGGGACAGCGTTTCGTCAAGCCGCGCCTGGTCACGGTCCACCGCCAGCACCTTCGCGCCTTCCTCCGCCAGGCGCACGGCCATGGCCCTGCCGTTGCCCCAGCCTGCTGCCACGCATCCGGCCCCCGTAACGATGGCTATCTTGGACTTGAACCTGCTCATTGGCTTTCCTCATGTGACACGGTGGAGCCGCTGTGGCAAGCGGCGATGCAGGCCAGTTTGCGATCGATGCCGGCAAAGTTAAACTGGATGGCGCCTATACCAGCTATGTTGAATACCTATGGATCTGCGCCAACTGGAGTACTTCGTCGCCGTGGTGGAGCACGGCAGCATCAGCCGCGCGGCCGTGGCGCTGAATTTGGCGCAGCCGAGCGTGAGCCGCCAGATCGCACTGCTGGAAGAGGAGCTGGGGCAGCGGCTGCTGGACAGGACAGGGCGCGGCGTGGCAGCAACCGCGGCCGGGGAGACACTGCTGTCGCATGCACGCACGATGCTCAACTCGGCCAGCCAGGCGCTGTCCGATCTCAAGGAAATGCATGCCGAGCCCGTCGGCAGCGTGGTCGTGGGCCTGCCCCACCGGGTGGCGGCAAGCCTGGCCGTGCCGCTGATACGGGAGTTCCGGCGCCGGCTGCCGCATGCACTGCTTTCGGTGGTGGAGGGGCTGAGCCTGTCCTTGCGTGAGGGAATGATTGCGGGCCGCATCGACCTGGGTCTGATGTTCGACCCTGCTCCGACGCCCCTGCTGTCCTACGAACCCCTGATGCGCGAGTCCATGCTGCTGGTGGCTCCCAAGGGCTACCGGTTGCCGTCGCGCATCGGCCTTTCGGCCCTGGCGGACTTTCCGCTGGTGCTGCCGGGCACCCATAACCCGATACGCAGCCTCGTGGACGCCGTCCTGCTGCCGCGCAAGATCCGGCTGAACGTGGTGGCCGAGGTGGGGGCCGTGCACACGGCGCTGTCCGTGGTGGAGGAGGGACTGGCTTGCTCCATTCTTCCGGACAGTGCGTTGAATCTGGCCGGTGCCCGCACTGGCATACAGTCTGCGCCCATCGGCCCGCCGGCCATACGCAACCAGCTCGTGCTGGCCATGCCCAGGGCGCGTCCCGCGAACCGGCTGATCGCGGAAACCGCCAAGTTGCTGCGCGAGCTTGACTTTCGCAAGGGCGCCCGCGCCGTGTAGGGCATGCCTCCCGGATCGGAAGCGGCAGGTCAGTCGATGCGGATGCCCGCTTCCCTGACGGCCTTGCCGATCTTGTTCAGGTCGTCAGCGATCAATTTCCGGAACTGCGCAGGACTGGACTTCGCGGGGACAAAGGACAGTTCGGCGAACCTGGATTTCAGCGACGGCGCCTCCACGGCCTTTGAAATTTCGGTGTTCAACCTGTGGGTGATGTCTGCGGGCAGGCCGGCCGGGCCCCAGATTCCGTACCAGGACAGGAGCTCGAACCCGGCAATGGTGCCCTCCGCCAGCGTCGGCACATCGGGCAGCGACGGGACGCGGGTCTTGCTGGTGACAGCAAGGGGCCGCAGACGGCCGGCCTGCACGAAGGGCATGACACCCGGCATGGGCGAGATGGCCGCGGAGACATGGCCGCCGATCACGTCCGTCAATTGGGGAACGGCACCCTTGTAGGCGACGATGTCCATCTGCAGGCCAAGGGCCCGGTTCAGCATCTCTTCGCTCAGGTGGCTGGTGGTACCCAGGCCGGAAGTCGCCCAGGTGTACTTGCCTGGATGGGCCCTGGCCAGTTGCACGAACTCTGCCACGGTCCTGACGGGCAACTCGTTGGTGACCGCCACGATCAGCGGCACGTACCCGATTTGCCCCACGGGCGTGAAGTCACGCTCGGCGTCATAGGTTTTCTTGGAACTGACCAGCGGCAGGTAGGCGTGGCTGGAGGCATTGAAGATGAGCGTGTATCCGTCAGGCTTGGCCTTCTTGACCTGCAGGGTTCCCAACAGGCCGGAAGCCCCCGGAACGTTCTCGATCACGATGGCCTGGCCCAGCTGCCTTTGCAGTTGGTCGGCCACCAGGCGGCCCACGGTGTCGATCGAGCCACCCGGCGTGTACGGAATCACCATGCGGATCGGCTTGCCCGGATAGTCTTGCGCGCACACCAGGGTGCAGGTGGCCCAGGCAGCACAGGTCATGGCGATCTTCCAGGTTTTCCTGATGGCGGCTGCGGGCGTGTGGATGGTCATCGTTGTCTCCTGAGCACTGTTTCTGTCCGGCGCATCCCCGAAGGGGCCGGGTGTCTTGCGGGCAAGGGCTGGCCTAGGCGGCGTACACGCGGCGCGTGAATGCCGCAATGGCGTCTGCCATGGCAAGGGGCTGCTCGGGCGCCAGGGCGTGGCCCGCGTCGGCAATCACCTGTTCCGTCACCCGCTCGCCCAGGCAGGACTTCATCACATGGGGGATCACGACCGCGTCATGTTCGGCCCGAAGGTCCAGTATGGGAACGGTCGTTCCTGCGCTGAAGTAGTCATCGACGGGCGTGACGCGCCGTGCATGGCCTTGCGCTTCATGGGCCTGGGCGTTCCACCCGTCCAGCCAGGCGCTGGGGTCATGTCCCGGGGCAAAGAAGGCGCGGCGCAGGCAGTCCAGGCGCTGCTCCCTGGACAGCCGTGCATCGCCCGCGCCGTCGATTGCGTCCCGCAGGCGGCCATACGGCATTTCGTCCGATCCCGGCGGCAGCTTGCCTGCCGAGGCGGCGGCCATGACGACGCCGCGCACCAGGTCCGGCCTGTCGGCCGCCAGCATGCGCGCCGGCTGGCTGCCCCAGGCATGACCCACGACCACGACAGGGCCGGTGGCTTCGTGGTCGATGACGGCCGCGACGTCGGCTGCGAAGTCATGCAGCGTCAGCCCCTGCATGGGGCCACGGCTTTGGCCTATGCCCCGAGGCTCGGGGCGCAGTACCCGCAGCCCTTGCGCCTGCAGATGGCGGGCAACGACGTCGTAGTCCCGGCCGGAACGGGCCAGCGATGGCAGCATGCAGACGACCGGCCCTGCGCCCTGGTCCGCATACTCGATTTGAATCTCGTCCTTCGCAGCCTGCGGGCGGTAGCGCACGAGCCGGCGAGTGACGCCGGTTGTCTCCAGATGGGTGTTTGTCATGCCGCCAGTCTGGGTTTCGGGCGCCATTGCGATAAGGCAATGCAGCCTATATCAGCTATGTTTTTTCCCTATGCAAAGCGGGCCGCCCGCAGGTGCGCGGAACGGCGGGCAAACCTCACCGTTTCTCCAGCAGGCTCTGAATCTGGCGGCCCAGCTGCAGCAACGCCGGGTGCAGCTCCTGCACGATGGCTGGCACAGGCTCCGTCGTGGACACGCTGCAGTTCAGGACATAGATGGCATCGGGTGTCACCAGCGGCGTGGCCAGTGCAACCACTTCCGGCTGCCACGATGCAGCGCAGAAGCCTTGGCTTTTCACGGACCTGATGGCCGCCTGGATCTGTTTTTCCAGGTCGCGCCATTGGGCGCCTCTCTTGAGCCTGAAGCTGTCGAACAGTGCCTTGCGCCTGGCAGGCGGCGCCACGGCAAGGTAGGCACGGCCCAGCGACGTCAGCTCCATGGGCACGCGCTGACCCGACACCACATGCCTGAGCACAATCCGGCGGTTGTAGCGGATCGATTCCAGATAGACCATCTCGTCCCTGTCGGGACAGGCCAGGCCCACGTTGATCCTGCGTGTCTCGGCGAGGGTGCGCATCAGGGGGGCCGCCATCGACAGCACTGTCGATCCGGTACGCATGGCGTGCGCCAGGCTCAGGACAGCGGGAGCCAGGCGAAAGGCGCGGCTTTGGTGATCGGCCTGCAGTATGCCGCAGCCCACCAGGGTCTGCGTCAGCCGGCTCACGGTGGCCTTGGACAGTCCGGTGCGTTCCACCAGGTCGCCGTTGCCCAGCAGTTCCGACCCGGGCCTGAACGCACGGAGTATTTCGATGCCTCTTTCCAGGGAGCGGTTGCTCGGGGACTGACCGGGCTTGTCATGGAGTATGGGGGATCGCCTGTGGGTCATGTTGCTGCCGCCTGCGGGAGGACCGGTTCATCCTCGGTTGAAAGCCTGGTTCTTGCTGCACAGGCGCGGGCGCCTGATGGCGTGGAGTATTCCACCGAAAGGATGGCAGATGAAAACGCAAGTCCTGGCGCGCTCGCTGTGCGGTTTCACTGGTTGGAACATGGGGGATCACAACTGCGGTGCGTTTCCCTAAGCTTTCACCAATCCGTCGCCAGCGTCATCGCAACGCTTGCGCATGGAACGGACCTCTGCCCATAGAACCAGGAGACACACCATGCTTCGTTTCGCCGCCCGCCGTTGCGCCAGGGCCATTGCGCTCATTGCCGTGCTCGCGACTGCCTGCAACGCAGTCTTTGCAGCCTTCCCGGAAAAGCCCGTGCGCCTCGTCGTGCCCTTCGCGCCCGGTGGCGGAACCGACCTGATCGCACGCACGCTGGGGGCCGAGATGGCCAAGGACCTGGGCCAGCCCGTCATCGTGGACAACAAGCCCGGTGCCGGCACGATCATCGGCACCGACAACGTTGCCAAGAGCGCGCCGGACGGCTACTCCGTGGTCGTGGCTTCCTTCGCGCACGCCGTCAATCCGGCGCTGCAGGCCAAGCTGCCGTACGGGAGCAACAAGGCCTTCGCGCCGGTGATCCTGATCGGCCGCGGCCCCAACGTGCTGGTGGTGCCCGCCGCCAGCCCGTACAAGACGGTGGCGGACGTGATGGCCGCCGCCAAGGCCAGTCCCGACAAGCTGACCTATGCCTCGCAGGGCGCAGGAACGTCGGCGCATCTGGCGGGTGAGCTGTTTGCCAACCTGGCCAAGGTCAGGATCACCCATGTGCCCTACCGTGGCGCAGGCCCGGCACTCACCGATCTGATGGGTGGCCAGGTGGACATGATGTTTGCCACCGCGGCGGCGGTATCCACCTTCATCGACAACGGCAAGCTGCGCGTGCTGGGTGTGACCACGGCCGAGCCGTCTGCGGCCTTCAAGGATGCGCCGCCCATCGCCGTCACCGTCCCGGGCTACCGCGTCGAGAGCTGGTACGGCCTGTACGTGCCGGCCGCCACGCCCGCTGCCGTGATCGAGCGCCTGAACACTGCGGCCCGCAAGGCGGCCCGTTCGCCGGACTTTGTTCGCAAGCTGGAACACGAAGGCCTGGTGGTCAATGCCGGGCCGGCGGCGGAACTGGACACCTATGTGCAGGCCGAGGAAAAGCGCTGGGCCCAGATCGTCAGGCAAAACAACATCCATCCCGATTGATCGCATTGCCCGCGATCACCTTGAGAGCACGCCATGAACTACGAACTGATCCAACTGAATGTCGCCGATGCGGTGGCGACCGTGACCCTGAACCGCCCTGACAAGCGCAACGCCATGAGCGATGACATGCGCACCGAGTTCATCGATGCCCTGGAGCGCGTGGCGGCAGACAAGGCCATCAAGGCCCTGGTGCTGACAGGCGTGGGCAAGGGCTTTTGCGCCGGCGGGGACATTGCCGGAATGCAAAGGCGCATGAACGCGCCTGCGGGCGAGGTGGGCTTCAACGGCTGGCAGCGCCAGCAGCGCGTGCACCACGTCCAGGCCCTGTTGCACACCATGCCCAAGCCCGTGATCGCCGCCGTCAACGGCGCAGCGTCGGGCCTGGGCGCGGACACGGCGCTGGCCTGTGATTTCGTCATTGCCAGCGAGTGGGCCAGCTTCGCCTGGAGCTATGTGCTGCGCGGCATCATCCCCGACGGCGGCGGCATGTACTTCCTGCCGCGCCGCGTGGGCCTGGCCAAGGCCAAGGAGCTGATCTTCACCGGCCGCCAGGTCAAGCTGCCGGAAGCCCTGGCCCTGGGCATCGTGGACCGCCAGGCCAGCGCCGAGACCTTGGTGGCAGACGCCCAGGCCTGGGCGCGCGAGCTGTCCTCGGCTTCTTCCACCGCGCTGGCATTGACCAAGACCATCCTGAACCAGAGCTTCGAGCTGTCTTCGCACGATGTCTTCGCACAGGGAAGCCAGGCCCAGGGCATCTGCTACACCAGCAGTGAACACCGCGCATCGGTGGAGGCCTTCCTGGCCAAGACGGCCGGCAAGGAGTGATGCCATGAGCCAAGCCATTGCCAAGCTGCTGTCGCCGCGCAGCGTCGCCGTCATAGGCGCCTCTGCCGACCTGAAAAAGACCACGGGCCGCCCGGTGGCCTACCTGCAAAAGCACGGGTTTGCCGGCCGCATTCTTCCCGTCAATCCGCGCGTGGAGCGCATCGGCGATTTGCCTTGCTATCCCGATGTGGCCTCGTTGCCTGAAGTGCCCGATGTGGCCGTGGTGCTGCTGGGCGCCGAGCGTGCGCACCAGGCCGTCAGGGAACTGTCGGCGCTGGGCTGCGCGGCAGCCATCGTGCTGGCCAGCGGCTATACGGAAACGGGCGAGGACGGGGCGCACCGCCAGCGGCAGCTGATCGAGGCGGCCGGCAGCATGCGCCTGCTGGGGCCCAACACCATCGGCCTGGTCAACCTGACCGACCGGATCGTGCTGTCGCCCTCGGGCGCGCTGGAGATGGACGAGTTCCCCGTCGGAGGCATCGGCGTCGTCTCGCAAAGCGGCGGCATCCTGGGCTCGCTGCTGTCGCGCGCGGCCGCGCGTGGCATCGGGCTGTCCAAGCTCATTTCCACCAGCAATGAAGTGGATCTGGAACTGGCCGACTTCATCGATCACCTGGCCGATGACCCGGCCACCAAGGTGATCGCGCTGTATGTGGAGACGGTGCGCCATCCCGCCAGGTTCCGTGCCGCCTGCCTGAAGGCCGCGCGTGCCGGCAAGCCCGTGGTGGCCTTCAAGATCGGCCGCTCCGAGGCCGGCGCCAAGGCCGCCGTATCGCACACGGGCGCCATGGCCGGAGCCGATCGCATGTACGACGCGCTGTTCCGCCAGGTCGGCGTGATCCGTGCGCACAGCTTTGCCGACCTGCTGGACGTGCCCGCTGCGCTGGCCACGGGCCGCAGGCTGCGCGGCAGGCGCATCGCCATCCTGACTTCCACCGGCGGTGCGGGCACCCTGGTGTCGGACGATCTGGGCGTGGCCGGCTTCGACACGCCTGCGCCGGACGAGGCGACGGCCGATGCGCTGCGCGCGCTGCAGACCGGCAGCGAGGCCGTGCTGGACCGCAACCCCATCGACGTGACCCTGGCGGGCCTGCGTCCCGACCTGCTGCGCGGCGCCATCAATGCCTTGCTGGCAAGCCCCAGCTACGACGCGCTGGTGATCATCGTCGGCTCCTCCAGCCTGGCCATGCCCGAGCTGCTGGCCGGCGCCATCCAGGACTGCCTGCCCCACTCCGACAAGCCGGTGCTGGCCTACGTCAGCCCGCATGCGCCGGAAATCGGCGCGCTGCTCACGCAACGCGGCGTGCCGGCCTTCGCTGCGGCGGAAAGCTGCACGGCCGCGCTGGCGGGCATGCTGCGAGTCAACGGCTTCCAGGGTGCGCCTTCCGAGCTGGTCGTCGGCAAGGACACCCAGCAGGAACTGGACCTGCCCGTCGGCTGCCTCGATGAAGCGCAGGCCAAGGCCGTTTTCCGCCGTTTCGGCGTGCCGTGCGCGGCCGAGCGTGTGGTGCGCACCGCCGAAGAGGCCGAAGCCGCCGCGCGCGAACTGGGCGGCCGGGTGGTGCTCAAGATCCTTTCGTCCCGGATCACGCACAAGAGCGATGTCGGCGGTGTCGCCGTCGGCCTGACTGCGCAAACCATAGGTGCCCGGTTGGGTGCGATGGTGGCCGACGTGCAGGCCAGGGCGGGCGTGCGCCCGGACCGGTTCCTGGTGCAGCAGATGGTGGCCGGTGGCACCGAGCTGATCCTGGGCCTGCACAAGGATGCGCTGGGTACCGCCGTGATGCTGGGCATGGGAGGCGTGACGGCCGAGCTGTTCCAGGACACCACGCTGCGGTTGCTGCCGGACGACGGCTCTCAGCTGGGGGTGCTGAGCCTGTCTGACGCCCTGGAGATGGCCAGGGAGCTCAAGACCTGGCCGCTGCTGGACGGCTTTCGCGGCCGGCCCAGGGCCGATGCCGATGCGCTGGCCCATGCCATCGTCGCGTTCTCTGCGATGGCCGCCCGGCTGGGCGACCGCCTGATCGAAGCGGAGATCAACCCGGTGTTCGTGCTGCCGCAGGGCCAGGGCGTGTGCGCTGCCGATGGTGTGCTGGTTCTGGCCTGAGAGCGCCAGGTACTGCACATTTCTTCCAAAAAAAGACGGCCTCATTGAGGGCCAATCCAAGGAGACCACGCATGCATGCGACCGAAGTGTTCGGGCAGTTTGCCGCTCAATACCACCGTACCGAGCTTCCCGAAACCGTCATCCACCATGCCAAGCGTGCCGTGATCGACTGGTATGCCGCTTTGTTCCCGGGGCTTGGCGCGGCCCCTCTTGCACAGTTGGAGCAGGTGCTTGCCGAGGACCTGGACCGCGGGTCCTGCCGGCTTGGAAACGGCCGCATGGCCACGGCGCGGGCGGCGGCACTGTTCAACGGTTCGGCGGCCCATGCCGCCGAGGTGGACGACAGCTTCCGCGATGCCATGTACCACCCCGGGGCCGCAACCATTGCGGCGGCGCTGGCGGCAAGCCAGCAGGCAGGGGCCAGTGGCCTGGAATTCCTGCGTGCCGTGGTGCTGGGCTATGAGGTCTCCACCCGCATCGGCGTGACCCTGGGCCGGGCCCACTACCGCTTCTGGCACAACACCGGCACCGTGGGCGTCTTCGGGGCAGCGGCGGCCGCAGGGTATGCGCTGCGGCTGGATGCAGGGCCATTCGCCCATGCACTGGCCACGGCGGCCACCTTCTCTGCGGGTCTGCAGCAGGCATTCCGCATGGATTCGATGTCCAAGCCCCTGCATGCCGGGCGCGCAGCGGAGGCCGGCCTGCTGGCTGCGCAACTCGCGCACAGGGGGGTGACGGGATCGCTGGATGTGCTGGAGGGGGAGTCGGGCCTGGGCCGCGCTGTCAGCGACGGACCGGACTGGTCAGGCATCGGGGACACGCTGGGCAGGGACTTCCACATCACCCGGCTCACCTTCAAGAACCATGTCGGCTGCGGCCATACCTTTGCGGCCATCGACGCCGCGCTGGCTCTGCGCAGCCAGCATGCCCTGCGGGCGGACGACATCTGCAGCGTGGCCGTGGCCACCTATGGCCCGGCCCTGGATATCGCCTGCTACACCGATCCCGTGACCGAAAACGAAGCGCGCTTCAGTCTCCGGTTCGTGGTGGCGACGGCCTTGGTCCATGGCAGCGTGCGAATGTCCGCTTACACCCCCGAGCGCCTGGCCGATCCCGCCGTGCGCGCGATGCTCGAGCGCGTCCAGGTCTCGGTGGACCCGCAAATCGATAGGGCCTTCCCGGGAAAGAGATCGGCGCGCCTGGAAATCGTTGCCAGGGATGGACGCCGCCATGTCTGGTTGCAGCCCGATCGCAAGGGCGATCCCGAACTGCCGTTGTCGGATGGGGAGCTGGAGGACAAGTTCATGGAGCTTGCCGCTCCCGTCGCCGGCGCGGGACGTGCCCGGCAGCTGCTGTCAAACATCTGGGGGCTTGAGCGGGCGAGCTGCCTGCGGGGTCTTGCGGTCTGACAAGGCGCAAGCCCGGGGGCGGCTCACGATGCAGACTGCCGGCGCTGGATGCTGCGGATGTCGAAGGCGCCGCCGGTCTGGGCCTGGTCGCTGGTGGTGACGGCCCGCTTGCCGAGCAGGGGGAAGACCAGCTCGGCAAAGCGGATGGACTCCTCCAGGTGCGGGTAGCCCGAGAGCACGAAGCTGTCCGCACCCAGCGCGGCGTACTCGCGCAGGCGCTCGGCCACGGTGGCCGCGTCGCCGACCAGGGCCGTGCCCGCGCCGCCGCGCACCAGGCCCACGCCGGCCCAGAGGTTGGGCGCCACCTCCAGCCGGTCGCGCCGCCCGCCGTGCAGCGCGGCCATGCGCGACTGGCCCACGGAGTCCATGCGCGCATAGCCGGCCTGGGCGCGGGCGATGTCCTCGTCGGTGAGCTTGCTGATCAGGCGCTCGGCATCGGCCCAGGCCTCCTCGTTGGTCTCGCGCACGATGACGTGCAGCCGCACGCCCAGGCGGACCTGGCGGCCCTGCTGCGCGGCGCGGCGGCGGATGTCGGCGAACTTTTCGGCCACGGCGGCGGGGGGCTCGCCCCAGGTGAGGTAGGCGTCCACCTGGCGCGAGGCCAGGTCGTGGGCGGCGTCCGAGGAGCCGCCGAAGTACAGCGGCGGATGCGGCTTTTGCACCGGGGGAAAGAAGTTGCGGCCCTGCTTGACCTTGAAGTATTTGCCGTCGAAGTCCACAGCCTCGCCGGCGAGCAGGCGGCGCCAGATGGTCAGGAATTCATCGGCGTAGGCATAGCGTTCGTCGTGGGCCAGGAAGATGCCGTCGGCCTCCAGCTCGGTGGCATCGCCCCCGGGCACCACGTTGAGCAGCAGGCGCCCGCCCAGGGCCTGGTCCAGCGTGGCGGCCTGGCGCGCGCTGGAGACGGGCGCGCCCAGCGAGGTGCGCAGGGCCACCAGCAGCTTGATGCGCTGCGTGACGGGCACCAGGCTGGAGGCGACCACCCAGGGGTCCAGGCAGGAGCTGCCGGTGGGGATCAGCAGGCCGTCGTAGCCCAGCTCCTCGGCCGTGACGGCGATCTGGCGCATGTAGGCGTTGGTGGGGGCGCGGCCGAAGTCGGAGGTGCCGAGGTAGCGCGTGTCGCCCGAGGTGGGCAGGAACCAGAAGATGTCTGGCGATGCGTGGGGGTCTTGGCTCATGGGATCTCCGGGGACGATGGAAAAGACGGTGGCGCGGCCTCGCCCGGCACCTGGCCCAGGCGCTGCAGCCGCGCGCGCACCACGCTGCGGCTGATGCCCAGCTGGCGCGCGGTCTGCACCTGGTTGCCGCGGTTGCGCTGCCAGGCCTTGAGCAGCAGAGCGCCCAGCACGTGCTGCTCCAGGCCTTCGGCATGCACGTCGCACAGGCTGTCCAGCGCTTCGCCCAGGGCCAGTTCGGCGGCGGCGGCCTGGGCGCCGTGTTCGGCCTCGCGTGTGGGGACGGGATCGGGCTCGCCCTGGCTGCTGGCGATGTGCAGGTCGCCCGCGCCGATGTGCATGCCCTGGGTCAGCAGCAGGCTGCGGTGGATGACGTTCTCCAGCTCGCGGCTGTTGCCGGGCCAGTCGTGCTCCAGCAGCTTGCGCTGCGCGTCCTGGCTCAGTGCCATGGGCGCGTAGCGCATGCGCTGGCAGTAGCTCGCGATGAAGTGGCGCGCCAGCGGCAGGATGTCGGCCGGGCGCTGGCGCAGCGGCAGCACGGTGAGGGTGACGACATCGAGCAGGTAGTACAGGTCTTCGCGAAAGCGCCGCGCTGCCACCTTGGTATGCAGCGGCACGCTGCTGGCCGCGAGCACGCGCACATCGGCTGGCGTGCGCTGGCTGGCGCCGATGCGGGTGACCGCCTTGTCCTGCAGCACGCGCACCAGCTTGCTCTGGATGTGCAGGGGCAGGTCGTCGATCTCGTCCAGCAGCAGGGTGCCGCCGTGGGCGTCCTCGAAGCGGCCGGGCAGGTTGCCGAAGGCACCCGTCAGCGCACCGCTTTCGTGGCCGAAGAGCTCGGCGTTGATCAGGGCCTCGGACAGCGCGCCGCAGTTGACGGCGACAAAGGGGCCGTGGCGGCGCGGGCTCAGGCGGTGGATGTGGCGGGCCACCATTTCCTTGTCGGCGCCGCTGTCGCCCAGGATGAGGACTCCGGCCTCGCTGGCGGCCACCTGTCCCATGGTCTTGAGCAGGGCCTGCGAGGCCGGGTCTTGCAGTATCCACGGCGCGGGCGCGGCGCCGTCATCGTGCGCGGCAGAGGCTGCGGGCGCGGGCGCAGGTACGGGCGCAGGTGTTGCCGAGGACTTGCCGGGCGGCCAGGTGGGCAGACGGGTGTTCATGGCGCGGCGTCACGAATAGAAGCTGGGCTGCGGATGGGTTCCGTTGAGCACCCAGTCGCCCAGCTCCTGCAGCTTGTAGTGCAGCGGGTCGTGCAGCGTCTGCGTGCGCAGGTTGCGCCAGAAGCGGTCAAAGCGCAGCGCCGCGTGCGTGGCGCGCGCGCCCGTGGCCTCGAAGATGCGGCTGGACAGGTCCAGCCCCGAGCGCGTGGTGGCAATCTTGGCGGCCGTCACGGCCACGGCGACTTCGCCGCGCTCGTGGGCGGTCAGCGCCGGGCCACGGCGCCAGGCGGCGTCAAAGCGCTGCGCGGCCTGCAGGGTCAGCAGGCGCGCGCCTTCCAGCGCGGCCCACAGCTCGCCATACAGCGCCTGGATGTGGGGGTCTGCGCCGGCCGCATCGGCAGGGGACTTGAACCAGGGCCGCGCCTCGTTCAGCGTGTAGCCGCGCGCCTGCTCCAGCGCGCCCTGGGCAATGCCCAGGAACAGATGGGCCAGGATGAGCTGGGCCAGCAGCGGGCGCAGCGCGGCATGGGGCGTGGACAGGGGGCCGGGGTCGAGCAGCAGCTCGGCCGCCTCCACGCGCACGCGCTCGAACAGGGCCGAGCCGCTGTCGGTCTGGCGCTGGCCCATGTTGTCCCAGTCGCGCAGCAAGGTGATGCCCGTGCGCTCCGTGGGCACCACGCCGATCAGCAGCTGGCCGCTGTCGGCATCGATGGCCGAGGCCACCAGCATCTGCGAGTCCAGCGCGCCCGAGGTGAAGCTTTTCTTGCCCGAAAACTCCCAGTGGCCGGGCTGGCGCGTGGCCGTGGTGCGGCGGTCCAGAGGGTTCAGCGTATTGCCCCAGAACCAGCGGTGGCGCGCCGTCTGCAGCAGCCAGGGCCGCCACTGGGCGGGCTGGCCGAACAACTGCACGGTGGCCAGGTGCAGGTGCTGGAAGCCGTAGACATGGGCCAGCGAGCCGTCTGCCGTGGCCAGGATGCGCACCGTCTCCAGCGTCTGCACCCAGTCCGCGCCCAGGCCGCCCAGCGCGCGCGGAATGCTCAGTGCCAGCAGGCCGCTGGCGCGCAGCGCATCGCGCTCGGCCTTGGGCGTGCCGCCTGCGGCATCGCGCAGGGCCGCCGTGGCGGCAAGGCGCTGCGCCAGATCCTGCGCAGTGGCTATCGGGTCCGCAGGGACGGCCTCTGACTGGCTCACGCGGGCTGCCCGGCCAGGGCCAGGTCGGCGGCTTCGGGAACGGGCTGCTGTACCTCGGCCTGGGCCTGGGCCTGCACCAGCTGCTGCAGCGCACCGCGCAGCACCGGGGCCGACAGCTGCACGGTCAGCTCGATGCGCTGGCGCAGCGATTCGCTGTGGACCTGGCCGTCCTGGATGTCCTCGGGCGTCGAGTACACGCCAATGGGCAGGGTGAGGGCCGAGAAAAAGCCGAACAGCGGGCGCAGCTGGTGGTCCAGGATGAGGGCGTGGCGCGGGCTGCCGCCGGTGGCGGCCAGCAGCACGGGCGTGCCCTGCAGCGCGTCCAGGTCGATGAGGTCGAACAGGTGCTTGAGCAGGCCCGGCAGGCTGGCGCGGAAGACCGGGGCGCCGACGATGAGGAAGTCGGCCTGCTCGATGGCTTCGATGGCCTGCAGTGTGGCCGGCGGCAGGTCGTTCTTGGACAGGGCCGCGCCCAGGTGGGGCTGCAGGTCCAGCAGGTCGATGACCTGTGCCTGCAGCGGCAGCTCCTGGCCCAGGCGGGCATGCAGGGCGTCCAGCAGGACACGGGTGCGGGAGGGGCGGCTCAGGCTGCCATTGACGATGACAGTCTTCAGCGATCGGCTCATGGAAACTCCTTGGCGTGGGTTCCAGGAGGCAGCGCGGCATGCGGTTTGCGAAGACTGCCAGCCCGGATGAGGTGGGATGGATGCCTTCATTACAGGGCCGAACGCCGGTATGGCGAAAGAAACTTAACGCATTTGCTTATCGGTTTGGGTGCCTTGGCAAGTGCTTGTTTCTGAAAGGGATTTTGTGGCGCATGGCATGTGCTAATGCGTTCTGGCGATATGCGCACGGCCGCTGCGCCCGTCCCTGCGCAGCGCGGCCGCGCAAGGGATTTCAGCCCGCCACTCCCGCCACGCCCACGTGCCAGTAATAGATGGGGTCGGCGCCGTTGAGCAGGATGTCGCCCGCCGAGCGGGCCTTGTACAGCACGGGGTTGTGCGAGGCCAGGGTGCGCGCATTGCGCCAGTGGCGGTCCAGTGCCAGGTCTTCGGACAGGGCGCTGGAGCCGCCCACCTCGAACAGCCGCGCGGCCGCCTGCAGCACGGGATCGACCACGGCCACCTGGGCCTGGGCCGTGCGCAGCTCCAGGGCATGCAGCTGCTGCAGCGGCACCTCGCGCCCGGCCTCGCGCTCGCGCGCGATGCGGCCCAGTTCGGCGGCCACGTCGGCCACGGCCAGGCCCGCGATGTAGGCCGTGCCGGCCAGCTGGCCGACGATGTGCTGCACCAGCGGATCGTCCTTGGGCAGGGTGGCGCTGCCGTGGCTGAACACGCGGCGGCGCGCCTGCACATAGGCGATGGCATCGCGCTGCAAGGCCCGGGCAATGCCGGCCAGGGTGGCCAGGTGGGCCTGCTGGAAATAGGCCACCAGGGGCGTGGGCTGGGCGCACGGGAAGCGGATCACGGCGTCGTCGGGCACGCGCACCTGGCTGAGCACGGTGGTGCCCGAGCCGGTCAGGCGCTGGCCAAAGCCGCGCCAGTCATCGAAGCGCTGCACGCCGGCCTCCGAGGTGGGCACGACGGCGTGCACGGTCTGGTCTTCCTTGCCCGGCTCCACCGCGCGCGCCACCACGGTCACCCAGTCGGCATACAGCGTGCCCGTGCTGTAGAACTTGCGCCCGTCCAGCCGCCACCAGCCGGGTTGGGCATCGGGCACCAGGGTGGTCTGCAGCGTGCCCAGGGTGCCTGCGCCCACCTCGGTGGTGGCATTGCCGAACACGGCGCCGCGCGCGGCCAGCGGCAGCCAGCGGGCCTGGGTGGCGGCATCGCGGTCGATGAGCACGCGGTCCAGAAAGCCGAAGTGCGGGCGCAGGATCTGGGCGACGTTGGAGTCGGCCTCGGCCAGCTCGGTCCACAGCGCGAACAGCTGCTCCACGCTGGCGCCGGCTCCGCCAAGGCGGCGCGGCACGCGCAGCGCGGTGAAGCCGCTGTCACGCAGCCAGGCGATGGGTTCATGGGCCAGGCTGCGCGTGCGTTCGCGCTCGGCCGCACCCTGGGCGATGCGGTCGAACACGGGGCGAAAGCGCGCCTGCAGGGATGGCAGCGAGGGCGCGTCTGGATCGGCCGGGCCGTCTGTTATTGGGCCGGGCGCCGCGTAGGCCGCAGGCTCGGTGGCGCAGGGGAGGGTGGTGGTCATGGCTTTGCAAATTCAAAGGCCCGCCAACCCGGCCTGCCTGCAAGGCAGAGCCGGGCCACGGGCCGGTGGGGAGAGGGGGGCGAAGGCCTGCAACGCTGCCAGCGCCTTCAACGCCTTCAACGCCTTCAACGCCGCCAGCGCGCGGCGGCGTGGCTGGCGGGCAGGCGGTCGCCCTGGCCGAACAGGCGCTGGCGCAGCGTGGCGTCGTCGCCGTAGCTGGTGCGGTAGCGGCCCCGGTTCTGCAGCTCGGGCACGACCAGACGGGCGAAGTCTTCCCAGGTCTCGGGCGCGACGATGCGCGTCAGGTTGAAGCCGTCGATCTCGCCCACGTCGATCCAGCGCTCCAGCTCGTCGGCCACCTGGGACGGGTCACCCACGATGGTGGCGTAGCGGCTGCCCAGCGTGAACTGCTCCAGCAGCTTGCGCCGCGTGGTCCAGCCCTGCTTCTGCGCGGCCTGGGCCGCCGACTGGATGGCGTTGGTGTTGCCGAAGGAGATGGGGTCGTCCAGCCCGTACTGCGCAAAGTCCACGCCGGTGCTGGCGGCAAAGTGGGCCAGCCCGCTTTCCGCGCTGGCGTGGGACAGGTAGTCGGCGTATTTCTCGCGGGCCTCGGCCTCGGTGCGGCCGGGCACCACGGCCACGCCGGCGTAGATCTTGATGTCCTCGGGGCGCCGGCCCGCGTCCACGGCGGCCTGGCGCAGCTGGCGCGAGGCCTCGCGCGCGGCCTCGGGCGTGCGTGCGCCGATGAAGATGCCCTCGGCGTGCCGGCCCGCAAAGCGCAGCCCGCGCGGCGAGGTGCCGGCCTGGAACAGCACGGGCGTGCGCTGGGGCGAAGGCGCGCTCATGTGGATGGCGTTGGCGCGGTAGAACGGCCCCTCGTGCACCACCGGGTGCACCTTGCCGGGCAGGGCGTGGATGCGCCGCGCCTTGTCGGCGATCACGGCACCCTCTTCCCAGCTGCCTTCCCAGAGCTTGTAGGAAAGCTCCAGGAAGTCGTCGGCGCGGTCGTAGCGGCTGTCGTGCTCGGCCAGGCCGTTCTGGCCCAGGCCGCGCGCGCCGCTGTCCACATAGCCGGTGACGATGTTCCAGCCGATGCGGCCATTGGTCAGCTGGTCCAGCGTGGTCACGTCGCGCGCGAAGGTATAGGGCTGGTGCGCGCCCACGGTGGCCGTGAGGCCGAAGCCGATGTGCCGCGTCACCGCCGCCATGGCCGAGACCAGCAGCCAGGGGTTGTTGACGGGCAACTGTATGCCTTCGCGCAGGGTCAGGTCCACGCCGCCCTGGTAGACGTCGTAGTAGCCGACCACGTCGGCGATGAAGATGCCGTCGAACAGGCCTTCCTCCAGCACCCTGGCGATGTGGGTCCAGTAGGCCAGCGTGCCGTACTCGGTGGAGCGGTCGCGCGGATGGGTCCACAGGCCGTGGTGTATGTGGCCCACGCAGTTCATGTTGAAGGCGTTGACGTGGATGTGGCGCTTGGCTTGCGTCATGGGGCGGATCCTGCAGTCCGTTGCGTCAGTTCTTCAACCAGGCCAGGCGGTAGAGCTTCTGGTCGTTCAGGTAGAAGGCGTGGATGGTCTTGCGCACCACGTCGGAGTTTTTGTAGATGTCCAGGAAGCGGGCGATGCGCGGGTCGGCCGCGCGGTCGCTGCGGGCCACGAACTGGATGGCCCAGGAGTCGTCCTCGTAGCTGGTGTAGGCCAGGCCCTTGCTGGCATCGAAGGCCTTGGAGGCGATGATGAAATACGGAAAGCCCTGGGCCAGGTCCACGTCGGGCGTGGTGCGCGCCAGCTGCGGGCCCTCGATCTCCACGAACTGCAGCTTCCTGGGGTTGGAGACGATGTCCGCCTGGGTGCCCAGCAGCCCGGTGTCGGGGCGCAGCGTGATCAGGCCCGCGTGCTGCAGCAGGCGCAGGCCGCGGCCCACGTTGACGGGGTCGCTGGCAATGGCCACCTTGGCGCCCGTGGGCAGGTCGGCCAGGGATTTGTGGCGCGTGGAGTACAGGCCCAGATAGGACAGGATGCCCCCCTGCACGCTGGTGAACTTGAAGCCCTTGCTGCGCGCTGCATTGGCCAGGTAGTTGCTGTTCTGGTAGTAGTTGAGGTCGATGTCGCCCGCGTCCAGCGCCACGTTGGGCGTGGCCCAGTCGGTGAATTCCACCACCTGCACGTCCAGGCCCTGCTTCTTGGCCTCCTTGGCGGCGGCTTCCACCGAGTCCGCGAAGATGCCCGGCACCACGCCGATCTTCAGGGGCGCGGCCAGGGCGCTGCCCGCGAGCAGGGCAGCGCCCAGGAAGGCGGCCAGCCGGGGCCAGAGGGTGGGGGAGGTCGTTGTCATCATTGCATTCCTGTGTCGTTGATAAAGGTCAGAGCGCGCCATGGCGCGGCGGGCGTATGCCGTTGAGCACGTAGTTGCCCACGGCGTGGTATTTCCAGCGCACGGGGTCGTGCAGGGTGTGGGTGCGCGCGTTGCGCCAGAAGCGGTCCAGGCCCTGTCCCGCCAGGGTGGAGGCCGTGCCCGCCAGCTCGAACAGCTTGCTGCCCGCCAGCAGGCTGGCGCTGGTGCTCAGCGCCTTGGCCTGGGCCACGGCCACCGAGGCAGCGGCCACGCTGTCGTCCGTGGGCGCGCGCTGGGCGGCGTCCACGGCCAGGGCCGCGCGGGCCACCAGGGCATCGGCTGCGCGCAGGCGCACGTGGACATTGCCCAGTTGCTGCAGCAGCAGCGGGTCCTGCGTGGCGCTGGCCACGCCCGCGTCCACCCAGGGCCGCGCATGCTCGCGGATGAAGGGCAGGGCGGCCTGCAGCGCGCCGTGGCCAATGCCCGCGTCCAGGGCGGCATGGATGATCTGGGCAAAGGGGCCGATGGTGGTGGGCCGCTCGAAGGAGCTGGTGAAGGGCACCACCCATTCGGGCTCCACGCGCACGCGGTCGAACTGCACGGAGCCGCTGCCCGTCACGCGCTGGCCGAAGCCGTCCCAGTCGTCGGTGACGGTGACGCCGGCCGCATCGCGCGGGATGAAGACCAGATACATGCGCTCGCCTTGCCCCGGCGCCTCTTCCTGCGCGCTGACCAGGGTGGGAATCCAGTGCGCGAACAGGGCGCCCGTGCAATAGAACTTGCGCCCCTGCACGAACCAGCCGCCGCTGTCGCGCAGCAGCCGGGTGCGGCGCTGGAAGTCGCGGTGGCCGATCTCGGCCAGCGCATTGCCCAGGCGCTCGCCGCGCAGCACACGGTCATAGAAGAAGGCCTTTTGCGCGGGTGATCCGCCCACGCGCAGCACTTCCAGCGAGTAGTAGTGGTTCTGCGGAATGTGGCCGAAGTTGCCATCGGCCGCCGCAATCAGGGCAATGGCCCGCGTCAGCGTGGCCGTGGACACGCCCGCGCCGCCGTACTCCCGGGGAATGGTGATGCCCCACAGGCCGCTCTGGCTGAACTGCTCCACCTCCTGCCAGGGCAGCAGGCGGTCGCGGTCGCGCGCCAGCGCTCCGGGGGAGATGAGGGCGGCAAAACTGCGGGCCGCTTCCAGCGCCTCGGCCTCGCTGCCGATGATGTGGGCGGGCCGGGCCGGAGGCGCTGCGGGAGCGGGCTGGCTGCCCGGCGTGGAGGCCAGGGCCTGCAGCTCTTGGGTCGATGTCTGTGTCATGGCGGTCAGTTCCACTGGTGGCGGCGCGGCAGGGCGCCGTTGAGCAGGTAGTTGCCCAGCAGGTGGTATTTCCAGCGCACGGGGTCGTGCAGCGTGTGCACGCGGGCGTTGCGCCAGTGGCGGTCCAGGTGGTGGGCGGCGCGGCTGGCCGAGGAGCCGGCCAGCGCGAACAGGTGCTCGCCGGCCTGCAGCGCGGCCTCGGTGGTGAGGATCTTGGCCTCGGCCACGGCCACCGAGGCCTGGGCGCTGGCCTGCTCGTCCACCGCGCCACCCGCCGCTGCAGCAAGCGTATCCAGCGTGCGCGCGGCCTCCAGCAGCACGGCATGGGCCGCGTCCACCTCGATCTGCAGCTGGCCGACCTCGTGGATGAGGTGGGGATCGTCGCTGGCACGCGCCACGCCGGAGTCCATCCAGGGCCGGCTCTTGTCGCGCACGAAGTCCACCGCGTCGCGCAGCGCGCCCTGGGCAATGCCCGCGTCGATGGAGGCCTGGATCAGCTGCGACACCGGGCCGGACAGCGAGGGCGTGGCCTCGAACTGCCAGGCAGGCACCACGTCCTCGGGCTGTACCTGCACCTGGTCCAGCTGCACGCTGCCGCTGGCCGTGGTGCGCTGGCCGAAGGAATCCCAGTCGTCGAACACGGTCACGCCCGGCGCATCGCGCCGCACCCAGACCTGCACGATGCGGCCCTCCTCGTCCTGGGCACGGAAGGGCACCCAGTGCGCGAAGGCCGAGCCCGTGGAGTAAAAGCGCGTGCCGCTGACGCGCAGGCCGCCTGCCGCATCGCGCGACAGGCGCGCCGTGGCCTCCAGCACATGCGCGGCGCGCCCCTTGCGCTCCGGCCCGGCATTGCCCAGGCGGTGGCCGGCCAGCACGTCGGCGAACCAGCGGCGCTTCTGGGGCTCGCTGCCCATGTCCCGCAGGTTCTGCAGCACGGCGAAATGGTTCTGCGGAATCTGGCCCAGCGAAGGGTCGGCCGCGCACAGCGTGACGAAGACCTGGGCCAGCGTCTCGTAGGAAGCGCCCAGGCCGCCGTAGGCGCGGGGCACGGTGATGGCGCCCAGCCCGCTGGCCGTGTAGCGCTCGATTTCCTGCCAGGGCAGGCGCCGCTCATGGTCGCGGGCGGCTGCGTCCACGCGCCATTCATCGGCCAGGGCCTGGGCGGCCTGCAGGGCCTCGGCCTCGCTGGCGATGCGGTGCGGAGTGGAGGGCGGCAGGGGCAGGCGCCGCAGCGCCCCGCCCGGGGTGTGGTGTGTGTTGCCGGGCAAGGCTGCGCCCAGGGCATCCGGTGTGGTCATTCCGTGCCTCGTTGCTGAGTCGGTGGGGAGAGGGCCGCCAGGCGGCGGCCCCGGAGGGAAAGGCGTGGTGCCTGTTTTCAGCGTCAGCGGCTGCGCAGCCGGCGCACGTAGCGGTCGCCCAGCACCTGGACCACGGTGACCAGCGCGATCAGCACGGCAATCACCAGCAGCATCACCTGGGTGTCGAAGCGCTGGTAGCCGTAGCGGATGGCCAGGTCGCCCAGGCCGCCCGCGCCCACGGCGCCGGCCATGGCCGAGGAGCTGATCAGCGCCACCAGGGTGATGGTGAAGCCGCCCACGATGCCGGGCAGGGCCTCGGGCAGGTAGACGTGGCGCACGATGTCCCACTTGCGGCAGCCCATGGCCTGGGCGGCTTCGATGAGGCCGGGATCGACCTCGCGCAGGCTGACCTCGACGATGCGCGCGAAGAACGGCGTGGCGCTGATGGCCAGCGGCACGATGGCCGCCCACACGCCGATGGTGGTGCCCGTCACCAGCCGCGTGAACGGGATCAGCGCCACCAGCAGCACGATGAAGGGCGTGGCACGGAAGCCGTTGATCACGCTGCCCAGCGCGCGGTGCGTGCGCGGCGAGGCCAGGAAGCCGCCGGGCGCGGTGACGATGAGCAGCACCGCCAGCGGAATGCCGGCCGCCAGCGCGATGCCGCCCGAGACGCCGACCATCATCAGCGTGTCGGCCAGCGCGTTGCCGTAGCGCTCAATGGGAATGGACAGATTCAGCGACATATCCGAGATCCTTGATGTCATGCGCAATGGCCGCCGGGCCCTGCGTCAATGTGTGCCAGTCATGCGCGGCCGTGCCGCCGCCCAGCGCGATCAGCAGCTGCCCCTGAGCATGGCCCTGGATGCGGTCCACGCCGCCATGCAGCAGGCGCACCCGGCCGCCCAGGGCCTGGGCGATGCGCGGGAAGTCGGGCTCCAGCCCGTCCTCGCCGCGGTAGGTCAGCTGCAGGATGCGTTCGTGGCGGCCTGCGGGCGCGTCGGGCAGCAGGCGCTGGCGCAGGTCGTCGGGCAGGCCATGCTGCAGCGGTGCCAGCAGGGCGCGCGTGGCCGGGTGCTGCGGGTTGCCGAAGACCTTCCAGACTTCGCCCAGCTCGGCGATGCGGCCCTGCTCCAGCACCAGCACGCGGTCGGCGATCTCGCGGATCACGCTCATCTCATGCGTGATCAGGACGATGGTGATGCCCAGCTTGCGGTTGATGGTGCGCAGCAGCTCCAGGATGGACTGCGTGGTCTCGGGGTCCAGGGCCGAGGTGGCCTCGTCGCACAGCAGGATCTCGGGGTCGGTGGCCAGGGCGCGGGCAATACCCACGCGCTGCTTTTGCCCGCCCGACAGCCGGCTCGGATAGGTGTCTGCCTTCTCCTGCAGGCCCACCAGGGCCAGCAGCTCATTGACCCGCGCATTGATGCGTGCGCGCGGAAGGCCCGCCACCTGCAGGGGCAGGGCCACGTTGTCATGCACCGTCTTGGCCGACAGCAGGTTGAAGTGCTGGAAGATCATGCCGATGCGCCGGCGCAGCTGCACCAGCTGCGATTCGTCCAGCGTGCCGATGTCCACGCCGTCGACCCGCACCTGGCCGCTGCTGGGCTGCTCCAGCCGGTTGATGGTGCGCAGCAGGCTGGACTTGCCCGCGCCGCTGCGCCCGATGATGCCGAAGATGCTGCCCGGCGCGATCTCCAGGCTGATCGCGTCCAGCGCCTGTACGGGTCCTGCCGAAGACTGGTAGGTCTTGCCCACGCCGCTGAAGGCCACGGCGCCGGGTCCGCGGATGAATTCCCGCGTGCTGCCGGCCGCTGCCGATGAGCGCCTGCCCGCCTCATGGGCCGGCCTGTCCGCCTCGTGGGCCGGCCTGTCCGCCAGGGGCTGCCTGGCTGCAATGCTGGTTGACATGGCTGAAGTCCTCCCCGTGCCGCTCAGGGCTTGACCCAGGCCAGGTTGTACAGGCGCTTGTCGTTGGAGAAGGCGCGCTGGGCCTCGGCCTTCACCGCATCGGAGTTCTGGTAGATGCGGATGAACTTCTGCACCACGGGGTCCTGCGTGCGGTTGGCCTTGACCACGAACTGGATGGAAAAGCGCGCATCCTCGATGCCCGAATACGCAAGCCCGCTGGACGGATCGAAGGCCTTGGCCGCCACGATGAAGTGCGGGTAGCCCTGGGCGATGTCCACATCGCCCGTGATGCGCACCAGCTGCGGCCCCTCGACCTCGACGAAGCTGAGCTTCTTGGGGTTCTCGACGATGTCATTCAGGCTGCCCAGGTAGCCCACGCCGGGCTTGAGCTTGACCAGCCCCACCTTCTGCAGCAAGAGCAGGCCGCGCCCCTGGTTCACGGGGTCGTTGGCAATGCCCACCTTGCCGCCCTGCGGCACCTGGGCGATGGCCTTGTGCTTGAGCGAGTACAGGCCCACGTTGGCCAGGATGCCCGTGCCCGCGCTGGCCAGCTTGTAGCCGTTCTTCTGGATGGCGTTGTCCAGGAAGGGCTGGTGCTGGAAGTAGTTGATGTCCAGGTCGCCCGAGTCCACGGCCACGTTGGGCGTGGTCCAGTCGGTGAACTCCACCACCTGCACATCGATGCCCTGGGCCTTGGCCTCCCTGGCGGCCACGGCCACCGAGTCGGCGTAGGCGCCGGGCACCACGCCGATGCGCAGCTTGTCGGCAGCGTGGGCGGAGAACAGGGCCAGGGCGGCCAGCGGGGCGATCAGGGCACGGGAAAGCTTCATCGGGATCTCCGGAAAAAAAGGTTCGAAAAAGGCAGGAAGGGGCCGCGTCACGGCTTGCGCCACGGCAGGCTGTACAGCCTGTCGTTGGCGGCGAATGACTTGTGGATCTGCGCCTGCACGGCGCCCGAGGTCTGGTAGATGCGCACGAACTGCGCAATGCGCGGGTCCCGGGCGTTGTCCTGGCGCGAGACGAAGCGGATGGCGTAGTACAGGTCGTCAATGCCCGAATACAGCAGCGCATTGCCGGCCACCTGCGGCCGCCCGGCGTTGACGAAGTGGGCCGGGTAGCCCTGGGCCAGGTCCACATCGTCCAGCGCGCGCACCAGCTGCGGCCCCTCGATCTCGACAAAGCGCAGCCTGCGCGGGTTGGACACGATGTCGTCCAGCCCCGCGCGCGGGCCCTTGCCTTCGCGCAGCTGGATCAGGCCGGCCTTCTCCAGCAGCAGCAGGCCGCGCCCCTGGTTGACGGGGTCGTTGGCCACGCCGACGCGCGCTCCCTCCTTCAGGTCGGCAAAGCGCTGGGTCTTGAGCGAGTACAGGCCGATGTTGGGCAGCAGGCCCGTGGCCACGCTGGTGAAGGCATAGCCGCGCTCGCGGATGGCGTTGTCCAGGAAGGCCTGGTGCTGGAAGTAGTTGAGGTCGATGTCGCCGGCCGCCAGCGCCGTGTTGGGCGTGGTCCAGTCGGTGAACTCGATGACCTGCACGTCCAGCCCCTGGGCGCGCGCCTCCTTGGCGGCGACCTCCACGGAGTCGGCCAGCGAGCCGGGCGTGACGCCTATCTTCAGCGCGGCGGCCGCCGCAAGGCCGGGCAGCGCCAGCGTGGCGGCGAGCGACCAGAGCAATGTGTTTCTGCGCGTGGGCAAGGCGTGGTTCCTCCAGCTCGGCCAGGCCCGGCGCCGGCGCCCACATGGCGCCTGCCGGCATGGCCTCTGAAGGCATTGCAACACCCGGCCCCGGCGCGCACCACGACGGAATTCACATTTCCTTATAGCGAGCCATGCGTGGCGCAAGGCATTGATCGCAAAGGAAATTTTGCACAGGCAAGATTGAGCTTATGCCCGCGCGAAATATGGCACCGTGCCGGCTGCGCAGGCTTGCGGCAGCCAGGGCGGCCTGCCGCGCTCCCAGGATCAAGCGCCCTGTTGCGCCTTCATCCTCGTCCAGGCCTTGAAGAGGATGGACTGCAGGCTGGCACGCTCGTCCTCGTCCAGGTAGTCGACCAGGGACTCGCACATGCGCCAGAAGGCCGGCAGCGCGCGGGCCAGCACCTCGCGGCCCTGGTCGGTGAGCGCCAGGTCGAAGCTGCGGCGGTCTTCCTGGCTGAGGCTGCGCGCCAGCAGCGAGCGCTTTTCCAGCCAGTCCAGCAGGCCCGTCACCGACGAGCGCGTCACGCCGACGTAGCTGGCGATATAGGACGGCGTGACCACCGTGTCGCCCAGCAGCCCGCGCTCGGCCAGGCCGAAGATCATGAGCACGTCGAGCTTGCTCTCGGACAGGCCGAACGCCTGCAGCGATGCGTTGGCGCGCTGCTCCACATCGTCGGCCAGCCACAGCAGCAGCAGGCCCAGGCCGGCGGCCGGCGTGTCGGTGCCGGGCTGCGCGGTCTGGGCCATCAGGGCCAGGTGCGGGCGCAGCGCTTCGGGGGCGTTGGCGAGGGGGGTGGAATCGGGGGCCGGTGCGGCAGCGGTCTTGCGCGGACTCATGGGAGTGGATGGAAGCGGGTGAAACCGGGTTGAAGCCGGGAGAAGAAAGGGCGGTTGATTTTACGGCTTTCATATATTACGCTTTATGTATAGTACGTTAAGCATATTATTTGGCAGCACACAAATATGCAAGGACATCCCATGCCCATCAAAGTTCTGGAACTCCACCATGTCGGATTCGGCGTCAACCACGCCCAGGCCGACGCCATGCTCGACTTCTACCGCGAAGTGCTGAACCTGCCCCAGGACGCCGCGCGCTGGAAGATCCCCGGCATCTACGGCTCCTGGATCAACCTGCCCAACGGCAGCCAGTTGCACATCCTCGGCAGCGAGGGGCCGTCGCGCTATGCGCAGGGCCCGGGCAGGGACCCCGTGTCCAACCACATCGCGCTGGCCGTGGACGACATCCTCGGCGCCGAGCAGGAGCTGCAGGCGCGCGGCGTCGATTACTTCACGCTGGACAACGTGGCATCGCCCAGCCTCAAGCAGCTGTTCCTGCGCGACCCGGCCGGCAACCTGGTGGAACTGCACCAGTCCAATGCGCGCGCCCCCGGCATCGCCCAGGCCGAGCAGGACGCGGCGCGCGCCGGCAACGAGTGACGCGACGCCCTCCCTTTTTCCCTTCCCCTCCGGAATCCCATGTACTTTGAAATGCAATCGCTCAACAGCGAGCAGCGCAGCAACATCCTGCACTCCCTGGTTCTGCCCCGTCCCATCGCCTGGATCAGCTCGGTGGACGGGGACGGCACGGTCAACGTCGCGCCGTTTTCCTTCTTCAACGCCATGTCGGGCGATCCGCCGCTGCTGTGCGTGTGCATCGGCTCGCGCCAGGGGGTGCTCAAGGACACGGCGCGCAACATCGCGGCCACGGGCGAGTTCGTGGTGAACCTGGTGTCCGAGCCGCTGGCGCGCCGCATGGCGGTGACGGCCATAGAGTTCGGCGCGCAGGTGGACGAGTCGGCCCAGGCCGGCCTGGTCCTGGGCGATGCCCGGCGCGTCAAGGCGCCGCGCATCGTGGACAGCCCTGCGTCCTTCGAGTGCCGCGTGCGCCAGATCATCGATATCGACGGCGTGCGCAGCCTGGTGCTGGCCGACGTGCTGGCCGCCCATGTCATGGACGCGGCCGTGGTCGATGGCGAGCTCATGTACTTCGACCCCGCGCCCATGGAGCTGATCGCGCGGCTGCAGAACCCCGGCTGGTATGGCCGCGTGGGCGATGCCTTCCAGATGCCCACGCCTTCGGTGGCGCATTGGGATGCCATGCAGCGCCAGGGCGTGTCCGACGGCTACCTGGCCTGGGCCGACGATGGCGCCGCCGCGCGCTGAAGGGCCGCCCATGCTTGCGCAACACACCATAGACAGCCTGGCGGCCGAGCTGCACGCCAGCGAAAAAAGCCGCGTGCAGGTCCGGCACTTTTCCCGCCGCCATCCGGACATGACGGTGCAGGACGGCTACGCCATCTCGCGCGCCTGGATGCGGCTCAAGCGCGCCGAGGGCCGCACGGTCAGGGGCCACAAGATCGGCCTGACCTCGCGTGCCATGCAGCAGGCCGTGCAGATCACCGAGCCCGACTACGGCACCCTGCTGGACGACATGTTCTTCGAGCCCGGCGGCGACATTCCCTTTGCGCGCTTCATCGCTCCGCGCGTGGAGGTGGAGCTGGCCTTCGTGCTGGGCCGCACGCTCAAGGGGCCGGGCGTCACCCTGTGCGATGTGCTGGCCGCCACCGACTGGGTGGTGCCCGCCGTGGAAATCATCGACGCCCGCATCGAGCAAAAGGACCGCGATACCCAGGCCATGCGCACGGTGCGCGACACCATCGCCGACAACGCGGCCAATGCCGGCATCGTCATGGGCGGGCGGCCCGTGCGCCCCGACGCGGTGGACCTGCGCTGGGTGTCGGCGCTGCTGCAGCGCAACGGCGTGATCGAGGAGTCCGGCGTGGCGGCCGCCGTGCTCAACCATCCGGCCACGGGCGTGGCCTGGCTGGCCAACCGGCTCGCGCAATGGGATGAGCAGCTGGACGCAGGCCAGGTGGTGCTGGCAGGCTCGTTCACGCGGCCCGTCACGGCCCAGGCCGGCGACAGCTTCCATGTGGACTACGGGCCGCTGGGCTCCATTGCCTGGCGCTTTGCCTGAGCTTCGTCCGCAGTGCGGCGATGGTGTCGCCTGCGGCACAGTCCGCAGGCCCGGCGCGTCGCCGACAATGCAGCGGCGCCGCCCGCCACCGGTGCGCGGGCGGCGCCTGCAATACATGCACTACAGGATGGACAAGCAATGGAGATGAAGAACGCAAAGACGGCCGTGGTCACGGGCGGAGGAACCGGCGTGGGCAAGGCCGTGGCGCTGGCCCTGGCGGGCGCGGGCTACCAGGTGGTGGTGGCGGGCCGCCGCCAGGCGCCGCTGGATGAGACCTGCGCCGAGGCCCAGGCAAAGTACGGCGCGGGCGAGCGCATGCTGGGCATTGCCACCGATGTCAGCGACCCGGCTGCCGTGGAGCAGCTGTTCGCGCGCACGGTGCAGCGCTTCGGTCGCGTGGACCTGCTGTTCAACAACGCGGGCCGGGGCAATCCGCCCGGCTCCTTCCTGGACTGGACGCCCGAGCAGTGGCGCGAGGTGGTCGATGTCAACCTCAACGGCATGTTCTATTGCCTGCAGCAGGCGTTTCGCACCATGCGCGACCAGTCGCCGCGCGGCGGCCGCATCATCAACAACGGCTCCATCTCCGCGCATGCGCCGCGCCCCAATTCCAGCGCCTACACGGCCACCAAGCATGCCGTCATGGGCCTGACCAAGACGGCTGCGCTGGACGGCCGTGCCTACGACATCGCCGTGGGCCAGATCGATATCGGCAATGCCATGACCGAGCTGGCATCGCGCATGGCCAAGGGCGTGCCCCAGGCCAATGGCGAGATCGCGGTGGAGCCGCTGATCGACGCGGATGTGGTGGGCCAGTCCGTGCTCTACATGGCCAGCCTGCCGCTGGAGGCCAATGTGCTGTTCCACACGGTGATGGCCACCAAGATGCCCTTCGTGGGCCGGGGCTGAAACGGCAAAGGCAGGCCCTCAGGCCTGCACGCGGCGGCTCGCCGTCTCGGACGGGAGCTCGCCGAAGCGGCTGCGGTACTGGGCCGCGAAGTGGCCCAGGTGCTGGAAGCCGTATTTCTGCGCCACATCGCGCACGCCTGAGCCGGCTGCGGCGCCCGAGCCCTTGGCTGCCTGGAGTTCGGCGCGCACGCGGTCCAGCCGCAGCTGGCGCAGGAAATCCATGGGCCCCATGCCCGCGTGCTGGCGGAAGGCGGCCTGCAGCGTGCGCGCGCTGCAGCCGGCCTCGCGGCAGACATCGGCCAGCGACAGGGGCTGGTCGGCATGGGCCTGCATGTACTCCTGGGCCTTGCGCACGCCGCGCGGCAGCAGGCTGCGCCGGCTGTCTCCGGCCAGTGCGCGGCTGTGGCTGTGCGTGGCCGACATCAGCAGGCTGGTCAGCAGGTATTCCTCCGCATGCTGGGCCAGTGCCTGCGTGGCCTGCAGGGCGTTGCCCGCATCCAGCGTGTGCCGCAGGCAGTCGATGAAATGCACCAGCGGTGCCAGTGCCGGCTGGTCCAGCGGCACGCCCAGATCGAACACCAGCGGCCGGCCTGCGGGCGCCTGCAGCAGCGCCTCCAGCCGCGCCACCAGGGCCGGGCGGGCCATGCGCACGATCAGGTGCGGGCTGTCGTCGGCCCAGCGCATGGACAGCGGCTCGGTCGGCGAGGGCAGGGAGGCCAGGCGCGGCGTGGCATCCACCTGCTGCGCGCCGCAGCGGATCTCGGCACTGCCGCGCAGGGGAATCTGCAACAGGAAGAAGTCCCGCAGGTAGCCGGGCTCGATGTGTACGCCGGGACCGTACTGCACATAGTTCAGGCTGACGTTGCGGGAAAGCGGCGCGCTGTGGTGGCAGGCATCCAGCTCGGCGCGCGGGCGCAGCATGCCCAGGCCATGCGGACAGAAGACGCGCGCCACGCTTTCGCGGGCCTCGTCCATGTCGTGGCTCTCGAAAAGCCGGTAGCGCTGCAGCGGCAGCGGTGTGTGCATGGCGTGTTCCATAGGCTGGGCAGAACGTAGCAAAAACCACCCGCTCCCACAATTCGGACCATTCCCCGGGAGCCGATTTCTGCGCGCCAGGGACAGTGCCTGCGCTTGCCGGATGCCTGCGCGGCCCGGCCCCCCGTAACGTGTGCTGCACAGGCCAGCCCGGCCTGGCATCCACACGGGAGAACAAGCGTCATGTTCAAGGGACTCGAAGGCAAAAGCGCCATCGTCACCGGCGGCTCCACCCTGATAGGCGCCGGCGTGGTGCGTGCGCTGCACGCGGCCGGCGTGAAGGTGGTCATTGCCGACATCGATGCCGACAACGGCCAGGTGCTGGCCGATGCGCTGGGCGAGGGCGCGCTTTTCGTGCGCACCGACATCACCGACGACGCGCAGGTCGCCGCCTGCGTTCAGCAGGCATGCAGCCGGCACGGCGGCGTGCACATCCTGGTCAACCTGGCCTGCTCCTATGTGGATGAGGGCCTGCAGTCGCCGCGTGCCGACTGGCTGGCCTCGTTCAACGTGAACGTGGCCAGCGCCGTGGCCATGCTGCAGGCCGTGCACCCGCACATGGTGGCCGCCGGTGGCGGGGCCGTGGTGAATTTCACCAGCATCTCGTCCGAGGCCGCGCAGACCGGGCGCTGGCTCTACCCGGCCAGCAAGGCGGCCATGAAGCAGCTCACGCGCAGCATGGCCATGGATCTGGCGGCCGATGGCATCCGCGTCAACAGCGTCTGCCCGGGCTGGACCTGGTCGGCGGTGATGGACCGGCTCAGTGGCGGCGACCGCGCCAAGACTGACCGCGTGGCCGCGCCCTTTCACCTGCTGGGCCGCGTGGGCGATCCGCATGAGGTGGCCCAGGTGGTGCTGTTCCTGTGCTCGGACCATGCCAGCTTCGTGACGGGGGCCGACTATGCGGTGGACGGCGGCTACGGCGCCATGGGGCCCGAGCGCGCCGTGGCCGCCATTCCCCAATTGATGGACTAGTACGCAGTACGGACACGGAGCCGCAAGGAGACAGCCATGAAGAAAATCGCCATCGTCGGAGCCGGCCAGTCGGGCCTGCAACTGGGCCTGGGCCTGCTGGCCGCGGGCCATCAGGTCACGATACTGAGCAACCGCACGGCGCAGGACATCGCCCAGGGCCGGGTCATGTCCAGCCAGTGCATGTTCGACAGCGCGCTGCAGATAGAGCGCGGCCTGGGCCTGGACCACTGGTCGCGCGAATGCCCGGTGGTCGAGGGCATCGGCCTGTGCGTGCCGCACCCTGGGCAACACGGCGAGAAGGCGGCCGACAAGGCCATCGACTGGGCGGCGCGGCTGAACGCGGGCGCGCAGTCCGTGGACCAGCGCCTGAAGATCCCCGCATGGATGGACGATTTCCGCCGCCAGGGCGGCGAGCTGGTACTCAAGGACGCGGGCATCGCCGAACTGGAGGAATGCACGCGCAGCCATGACCTGACCCTGGTCGCCAGCGGCAAGGGCGAGATATCGAGGCTGTTCGAGCGCGATGCCCATCGCTCGCGCTTCGACCAGCCCCAGCGCGCGCTGGCGCTGACCTATGTGACGGGCATGAAGCCGCGCGAGCCGTTCTCCGCCGTCTCCTTCAACCTGCTGCCGGGCGTGGGCGAGTATTTCGTGTTCCCGGCGCTGACGACCACGGGCCCCTGCGAGATCATGGTGTTCGAGGGCGTGCCCGGCGGCCCCATGGACTGCTGGGGCGATGTGAAGACACCGGAGCAGCACCTGGAGCGCAGCCGCTGGATCCTCGACACCTTCGTGCCCTGGGAGGCCGAGCGCTGCCGCGACATTGCGCTGACCGATGACAACGGCATCCTCGCGGGCCGCTTCGCCCCCACGGTGCGCAAGCCCGTGGCCACGCTGCCGTCGGGGCGCAAGGTGCTGGGCATGGGCGACGTGGTGGTGCTCAACGACCCCATCACGGGCCAGGGCTCCAACAACGCGGCCAAGTGCGCCGGCACCTATCTGCGCAGCATCCTGGCGCGCGGCAATGGCGGCGGCAATGGCGACGGAAATCGTGACGGCAATGGCGCATTCGACGCCGCCTGGATGCAGCAGACCTTCGACCGCTACTGGTTCGGCTATGCGCAATGGGTCACGCAGTGGACCAACATGCTGCTGGCGCCACCGCCACCCCATGTGCTCAAGCTGCTGGCCAGCGCGGGCACGCTGGCACCGCTGGCCAGCGCCCTTGCCAACGGCTTCGATGACCCGCGCACCTTCTTCCCCTGGTTCGCGGACGCGGGCGAGGCAGACCACTACATCGACAGCTGCGCGGCCATCGCCGCCATGGCAGCCGTCCCGGCCTAGCCGCAGAGGCCGCCATGAGCACATGCGAAACCCCGGCCCCCGCCACGGCCTGCTCCTTCGATCCGCGCGAGCTGCGCAAGGCCTTCGGCCAGTTCACCACGGGCGTGACCGTCATCACCACGCGCGCGCCGGACGGGCGGCGCGTGGGCATGACGGCCAACTCGTTCTCCTCTGTGTCGCTGGACCCGCCGCTGGTGCTGTGGAGCCTGGCGCGCCAGGCGCCCAGCGTCTGCGATTTCCAGGGTGCCAGCCACTTCGCCATCCACGTGCTGGCTGCGGGCCAGCACCTTCTGTCGCGGCGCTTTTCCACGCCGCAGCAAGACAAGTTCGTCGGCCTGGACTGCGCGGAAGGCCCGGCCGGCGTGCCCCTGATCGATGGCGTGCTGGCCCGCTTCGTCTGCCGCAACGTCCGGCAATACGATGGCGGCGACCACCTCATCTTCATCGGTCAGGTCGAGCGCTGCGAACGCTTCGACGGCGAGCCCCTGGCCTTTCACGCGGGCTACTATCAGGTGACGGTGCGGCACCCCGAATGCGTATGACGGGCCATGAAAAAAGCGGCACCGCAGCTTTCCCCACCCTTTGAAACGGAGACAACCCCATGCAGCAGAAAGAACCCCCGGCAAGCCGCCATGTGCGCATCAACGCGCTGGACGGCAGCGGCAGCTTCAACGCCTACCTGGCCGTGCCGGCCTCGGGCAGCGGCCCCGGCCTGGTGCTGGCGCAGGAGATCTTCGGCGTCAACGCCACCATGCGCGAGGTGGCCGACTACTACGCCGAAGAAGGCTACGTGGTGCTGGTGCCCGACCTGTTCTGGCGCCAGCAGCCCGATGTGGAGCTGGGCTACACGCCGGCGGACTGGGAGCGCGCCTTCGGCTTCTACAAGGGATTCGACGAGGCCCTGGGCGTGCAGGACATCCAGGCCTGCCTGAACGCCTTGCGCCAGCGCCCCGAGGTCACGGACGGCAAGGCCGGCGTGCTGGGCTTTTGCCTGGGCGGCAAGCTGGCCTACCTGGCCGCCTGCCGCACCGATGCCGATGCGGTGGTCGGCTACTACGGCGTGGGCATCGAGGCGGCGCTGGACGAGGCCGAGCGCATCCGCTGCCCGCTCACCCTGCATGTGGCCGAGCTCGACGCCTTCTGCCCGCCCGAGGCGCGCCAGCGCATCGTCCAGGCGCTGGGCGGGCGTCCCGGCGTGGCCGTGCATGTCTATCCGGGCGTGGACCATGCCTTTGCGCGCAAGGGCGGCGACCATTTCCACCGCGCCTCGGCCCTGATGGCGCACGAGCGCAGCATTGCCACGCTCAAGTCCGCCATCGGCCCGCACTTCGACCTGGCCGCGCTGTGGGACAAGCACTGCGAGTACGAATTCGCCACGCGCAACGTGGACGACACCATGGCCACCATGGTGGCCGAGCCCTATGTGAACCACATCCCCACCATGACCGGCGGCGTGGGCTTCAGCAACCTGCACGCCTTCTATACGAACCACTTCGTCAACAGCAATCCGCCCGACACGTCGCTGACCCCGATTTCACGCACGGTGGGGGCTTCGCAGGTGGTGGACGAGATGCTGTTCTGCTTCACGCACACCACCGAGATCCCGTGGATGCTGCCCGGCGTGCGGCCCACGGGGCGGCGCGTGGAGATCCCGCTGCTGGCCGTGGTCAAGTTCCGGGGCGACAAGCTCTACCACGAGCACATCTACTGGGACCAGGCCAGCGTGCTGGTGCAGGTGGGCCTGCTGGACCCGGCGCTGCTGCCCGTGGCGGGCGTGGAGACGGCCCGCAAGCTGCTGGACGAGACCCTGCCATCCAACGAACTGCTCAAGCGTTGAGCGCGGCGCGGGCGCACGGGTTTCACCCTGCGCCCGCTGGCGGCCTGCAGGCCACCAGGGCCCTCAGGGTTGCCACCAATGTTGATATGTCAACATTGGTGGATCATGCGGCCATCGCAATCGCAATCGCAATCGCAATCGCAATCGCAATCGCAATCGCCGCCCGGTTCCCTCCGCCCAATGCCCCGCCCACGCACATCCACGATCCCTGCCGCCGATGCCGCCACCGGCCCTGCACCGGACACGCAGGTCTGCAGCCAGACGCTGGCGCTGGAGGACTTCATCACCTTCCGCCTGGGCGCGCTGTCCAATGCGCTGCAGACCCAGGTGACGCGCCACTACATCGCGCCGGCATCGCCCGTGGGGCTGACCGAGTGGCGGCTCATGGGCCAGATCCAGCGCCACGGCGAGCTGCATGCCAGCGCGCTGTCGCGCCTGAGCCTGATGGACAAGGCCCAGATCAGCCGCGCGCTGCAGCCGCTGATCGACCGGGGCTGGGTGCTGCGCCGCGCCGATCCGCAGCACGCGCGGCGCCACCTGTTGCAGCTGAGCGAAACAGGGCAGGCGCTCTTCGACGAGGTGCTGTCCCGCGCACGCCCCTACCAGGCGGCCCTGCTCAATGCCCTGACGGCCGATGAGCGCGCCATGCTGGACCGCATCCTGGACAAGCTGGGCCGTGCCTCCCAAGCGCTGGACCAAGGGCTGGACCAAGGGCTGGACCAGGGGCTGGATGCCTGATTTCCCCACAAGCCACTGCACAACCCACCTCAAGACCCACCTCAGAACCCACCCCACGAGCCACACCATGAATTGCTCCATGCACCCTGATGAGCGGGCCGCCCGCATCGAACTGGCCGCCTGCTACCGCGTCTTTGCCATGCTGGGCTGGGACGAGCTGATCTACAACCACATCACGGTGCGCCTGCCCGACAGCGTGACGGGCGGGGAAAAGCAGTTCCTGATCAACCCCTTCGGCCTGCACTACGAAGAGGTCACGGCCAGCAACCTGGTGCGCATCAACGTGCGCGGCGAGGTGCTGGACGGCTCGCGGCATCCGGTGAATCCGGCCGGCTTCGTGGTGCATGCGGCCATCCACGACGGACTGCCGGGCGCGCACTGCGTGATGCACACGCACACCACCTCGGGCATGGGCGTGGCCTGCCTGGAGCAGGGCCTGTCGCAAAGCAACTTCTACAGCGCCCAATTGCACGGCATGGTGGCCTACCATGACTTCGAGGGCATCACCATCCATGCCGACGAAGGGCCGCGCCTGCTGGCCAGCATCGGCCACCGCAAGGCCGTGATCCTGCGCAACCATGGCCTGCTCAGCTGGGGCAGCGACCTGCCCCAGGCCTTCGTGGTGCTGTGGACGCTGCAGCGCGCCTGCGACGTGCAGATGGCCACCCTGTCCATGGGCGCGCCGCGCATGGTCTCCGACGCCATGGCCCAGCGCTGCAACGAGGACTCGCTGACCTTCAACGACAGCCACGGCGGTGCCCGCGATGTGTTCGACCACCTGGTGCGCCGCGTGAACCGGCGCGACAGCAGCTATCTCGATCTTTGAACCCGGAGCTTCCCGCGCATGACCATGGAACAGACAAGCATTTCATTCGACAAGGCCTGCATCTTCGGCGCCGGTGCCATCGGCGGCTGGATGGGCGCGGCCCTGGCCCGCGCCGGCTGCCAGCTCAGCGCCGTGGCGCGCGGCGCTGCACTGCAGGCCCTGCGCACCCAGGGCCTGACCCTGGTGCACGGCGAGCAGCGCGAGCACTTCGCGCTGCGTGCCGAACAGGACCCGGCCGCCCTGGGCGTGCAGGACCTGGTCATCATCTCCGTCAAGGCGCCGGGCATGCCCGATGTGGCCGAGCGCATCGCCCCGCTGATCGGCCCGCAGACCGTGGTGCTCACGGCCATGAACGGCGTGCCCTGGTGGTTCCTGCACGGCGGTGTCGATGCCAGCGTGCGCGGCAAGCAGCTGAAAGCCGTGGACCCTGAAGGCCGCATTGCGCAAGCCATCCCGCTGGGCCAGGTGCTGGGCTCCGTGGTCCATGCCAGCTGCTCCAACGATGCGCCCGGCGTGGTGCGCCGGCACTTCGGCAACAGCCTGATCCTGGGCGAGCCTCTGGCCACAGGGCCCGGCCAGCCGCCCACGCCGCGCCTGGCGGCACTGGCCCAACTGCTGCAGCGTGGCGGCATCGAGGCCAAGGTCTCCGACAACATCCAGCGCGACGCCTGGTACAAGCTCTGGGGCAACATGACCGTCAACCCCGTCAGCGCGCTGACGGGTGCCACCTCGGACCGCATCCTGGGCGACGACCTGGTGCGCGGCCTGATCACGCGCGTGATGCTGGAGGCCAAGGAGATCGGCGCGCGCATCGGCCTGCCCATCAACGAATCGCCCGAAGACCGCCATGCGGTCACGCTCAAGCTGGGCGCCTTCAAGACCTCCATGCTGCAGGACGTGGAAGCCGGCAAGCCCGTGGAGCTCGACGCCCTGGTGGGCGCGGTGCGCGAAATGGGCCAGCTGTGCGGCGTGGACACCCCGTTCACCGATGCGCTGCTGGGCCTGGCGCGGCTGCAGGCGCGGCAAAAGGGGCTGATGGCCTGACGCCGCAAGGGCCAGTACCGGCCTGCAGCACGCAACCGTAGACTACGCCTCCATGACTTCCGCCAAGAACCCCGCCTCGCCCTGGTCCACGCTGTGCGTGGTGGCCACCACCGTCCCCAGTGCCGAGGAGGCCGCCCATCTGGCGCGCAGCCTGGTGCAGCAGCAGGCCGCGGCCTGCGTGCAGGTGGAGGCCATCACCTCGCACTATGTGTGGGACGGCGAGATGCACGCCACGCCCGAGTGGCGGCTGGTCTGCAAGACCCTGCCCGACGTGCTGGAGCGCCTGGCCCGGCTGCTGCGCGCCGGGCACAGCTACAGCGTGCCGCAGATCACCATGCGCACCGAGCGCTGCATGGCCGACTATGCGCAGTGGCTGCGCTCCCAGGTCTCGACCCGGGACGTGGCGGACGCTGCAGAAAGGGCCGCCGCGCCCCGCATCACTGCGGCGTGACGTTGGCGGCCTTGATCACGGGCACCCAGGTCGCTGTCTCCTTGCGGATCAGCTCGCCGAAGGCGCTGCCCGTGACCACCCAGGGCTCGATCCCCTGCAGGTCCAGCTGCCTGACCACGGCCGGCGTGCTGAAGATCTCCTGAATATCCTTCTCCAGCTGCCTGAGCACGGCCGGCGGCGTCTTCTTTGGCGCCATCACGCCGTACCAGGACGAGATGGCAATGCCCGGCACGCCCGCCTGGGCCAGCGTGGGCACATCAGGCAGGTACTTGCTGCGGGCCGGGTCGGTCACGGCCAGCGCGCGCAGCTTGCCCGACTGCACATGCGGCAGCAGCGCGGGCACATTGCCCACGATCATCGGCACCGTGCCGCCCAGCACATCGTTGAGGCCGGGCGCCGTGCCCTTGTAGGCCACGTGCAGGATGTCGGCGCCGGTCTGCTGCTTGAACAGCTCACCGGCCAGATGCAGGCTGGAGCCCACGCCGGGCGAGGCATAGCTGATGGTGGCCGGCCTGGCCTTGGACAGGGCCACCAGCTCCTGCACCGTTTTGGCCGGCACGCCAGGGTGCACGGCGATCACATTGGCCGCCTTGGCCAGCGAAGCCACGGGCGCGAAGTCCGCCTCCACGCTATAGCCGGGCCTGGCCAGCAGCGTGGGATTGATGGTCAGGTTGCCCTGGGGCACGACCAGCAGCGTATGGCCGTCCGGCGCGGCACGCTTGACCATGTCGATGCCGATATTGCCGTTGGCCCCGGGCTTGTTCTCCACCACCGAAGTCTGCTTGTAGCGCTCGGCCAATCCCGTGGACAGCAGGCGGGCCAGCGCATCGACCGGGCCACCGGGCGGGAAGGGCGCGACGATGGTGAAAGGCTTGGCGGCCAGTTGCTGCTGCGCAGCGGCATCCTGGGCCAGGGCGCTCTGGCATGCGGCTGCGGCCAGCAGGGCGGCAGTGCCGAGCAAGGTGGGGGCTTTCATGGGGAACTCCGGGAAACAAGGCAAGGCAGGTACAAGCAAAAGAAATGCCTGAGGGCTATCGATTGTTTCTTGTATAAAACAACGTTCTTCTTATAAATCAATGCAAAGCATAAAACCTGCGGTTTGATTCGAATCAAGGGAAAACCCTTGCCTGCATGCCTGGGCCTTCGCTGCGCTCGCATACCCATGAAAAAAGGAGCGCAGCGCGCTCCCGTAAGTCCACTCCAGAGAATGGGTCAAAGCGCATCAACAGGGGAGCTGATGCAGTCGATGCCAAGCCGCAGGACGACAGCTCCACGAGCAGGTCTTGCTGCCATCGCATGTCAGGCCTGTAGGCAAGTCACCACTAAGCCCAACAGCATCAGGCCCATGCCTATCTTCTCTGTTCGACTGAAGCTTTCGCTGAACACGCGGCGCGAAACCAGGTAGCTGAAAACGACCTCGATCATTCCCAAAGTGCGCACAGGTGATGCTCCTTGCATGGCGTAGGCCGTGAACCAAGCAATTGAAGCGGCTGCCCCCATGCAACCGGCAAGCAGCGAGATGCGCCAAGCTCGAAAAATAGGTGCCAGACCTTGAGCTGTGCGCAACTGGATCCAAAGTCCCATGCCGACGGTTTGCATCGACTGTGCGATCAGCACGCCCCAGGCGCCAGATAACCATGCCGTTTCGGCGCCAAGTGCCAGCGACCCTCCTCGAAATCCTACTGTTGCAACTGCAAAGCAGGAGCCGCAAGCCAGGCCATAAAGTGCAGATCGGTTGAGCCACGCGGACGGTGAGAGCAACTGTTCGCGTGGCGGCAGGGACAGCAGCAGCATACCGATTGTGGCTACGATCATTGCGGCCAACGCCAGCGGTGTTGGAAGTTCATGGAGAAAAACCGATGCGAACAGAGCTAGCTGCAGCACCTCTGTCTTTGTCAGAGTGACAGCCACGGCAAAGTTGCGCTCCTTCATCGCCAGCAGCAAAGCGACCGTTCCAGCCAATTGGAAAAAAGCGCCCAATGCAATCCAGCCAAGGTAAATCGGCGTGATCGAAGGTACAGCGTATGGCTTTGCTGGTACCAGATACAGCAGTGCCAGCCACAACATGGCAAAAGGTAGGCCATACAGAAAACGCACCAGCGTGGCCGATAGCGCGCCCAGCTCCTGTGTCAGGCTGCGCTGCGCTGTGTTTCGTACCGTTTGAGCGAGAGCGGCGAACAGGGTTATGGGAACCCATAACCAAGAAAAACCTTGAATGGATTCAAGCATGAATATGGAGGAGGGATGGGTAAATGGGGCGTAGAGTAAATTCTTACATTGTTGTGGATTATTTGGTAATGCACAGCAATGCTCATTTGCTGATTAGAGAAATTTTGCTCTCTTGAAGATTTATTGAACGGTTGAAGACAGAGACTCGAGATAGAACATGATGCCTGCGTAGAGCGTTTCTTCTGGGGTGCCCGCGCGAGGAGAGCTCGGCATCATCCAGGTATCCTTGCTGCCGTTTATCCGCATGCTGCGGAGAAAGCAGTATGTGGTCAATGCGTAGAATTTACGGTAATTTTCTTCGCCAATCCAATTGGATATTTCATGAATGCTACGAATTACCGGTATTTGATCCAGCATCTGCCGATGCTGATCATGCTTCATGAGAAATAGTATGCTTTTCTCAAGTGGAACGATGTTGATGCTATCGCGAATCTCGGCCGCCAGCTCATGCCAGAAGGAAAATGCGAAACGCGAAAATCCAAAGTAAGGGTCGATGCCTTGAACAGAACCATCCGGATCGATGAAGCTGATTTCATTCAAAGTCTCGTCGTAGAGAACATTGCCAAAGTGAAAATTGCAGTGTGCACTTGTGCTGCTAGCCAGGAAAATTTCTTCCTCGGCATAAGCAAGAGCCCTTTCTACCACGGCACGACCACTTGGGATAATAATCTTTCCCTCAATAATTGCAGGTTTGTCAAACAGGCTGTGCAATTGTTTTAAGGAATCCCATTCGTAGCGAATCTTTTGGTGTAGTTGATACGTTGAATCTATTGGTTGATTGCATTCAATTTTCACTGCTGTCTTTATGCTGTCCAGGGCATGTTTTATGATTTGGTTTCTATATTCTATGGATTTTGTTGCATCGAACACAAGGCTTGCCAGAGATGCACCAGACTTCTTTTCAAGAATATAAAAATGACGACCTCCAACCAATCCTGTGTGAAGAACTGGCACCATCAGTTTGGGATAAATTCCGTGAAGAGCTTGAATCTGTTGGACTTCTGTTTTGAGCTTCTCATTGAACTCGGCTGTATTAGCTGTTTTAAAAACGAATCCCGAATCAAGAATATCGACGCTGTGCGAGCTTGTCATTTCACATTCCTTAGAAAATGGTGCTGGAAAGACCTAATGCGATGTTGCGTGCAGCTGAAATAGCGAGGCTGGAGTAGCCTACGGTATTGTTGACAAAGGATTGAATTGTTAGTTGAGAAAGTCCTTGTGGCTCCAAATAGCTGGGTCGAGATAGCAGTAAATGGTGAGAGTCAGTAAGAATAGTGGCGCATCGATGGTCGTGTGCATAGGCTCTGCTTCCGAGTGGCATCGTGGTTCCTTGCGCGATGTATCTATATCTATCAAATAAATTATCGATTGATGCTTCAACAGCCTCGCGGGTCATCAAGCCTCGATCCTGAACGATGAATCGGTTTATCTGAAAACCTGGCGCATGGACCGGCGCTCGCAGGGAGATGGTATTTACGAGAGGTGCCCAAGGCATAACCTTGGTTTGGCTTTGGGTGATTTGAGAGAAGCTAGGGCGTAAATTGTTCCGTGCATCTTGATCCCTGCCTTCGAAGGAACGGGTGCCTAGAACTCCGTTGGGAGTATCCGGGTGGATGATGTCCGTCTCCACTGCGAGGATGCTCTGGGCTGTAAGGCCAAGTGTTCGCAGCGTATCTATAACTATACGAAGAGACGCATGCATGCCATTGGTTTGGCATGAACCAAGACAATAAACACCATTAGTAATTACTCTGGTTTTTGCGGTTGGCAGATCTGAGGATGAAAGATCTGCAAGACAGCTATATATACTTGGGAGATCATTTGCTTCCGCAACTCCTAGAATCGTGTGACATTTTCTTTTAAGCCACGAGACTACAGCGCTTTCTGCAGAAATGTCTGCTTTGCTCGTCGCGAGAAAAGCTATATCAAAGGAGGTTGATATTGTTGGAAACTCTTTGCGCAGATCACAGAACTCGAATTTGACTTCCCTGGATCCAATTTTCAGTGTTTTTTCATCGATTGCCTGTACAAGCGCATGTGCTCCAGGTTGAGCGAGGGCGAGGCGCGCAATAATTCCATCAATTGGCCGGAGGTGGGGATAGTTTTTGTGAACAGGTGGTGTGTTTGTTAGTACTGTTGTAATTGCAAATCCGTCTTTTTCCGGATTGTTCAAGAGCAGTAAATTTGAACCAATTTCTGCGCCTGCTCCAACAAGCATTGCCGTTTTCATGTCATTATCCTCCACGTTGTGATTTGGCGATATTTCTTTGGAAATCGTTTATTTTGACTGGGTGATTGCGGGCTGTGTCTCAGTCGCGATAGATTTTTTGGCTGTAGATTGACTCGAAAATACGCTTAAGATGATTTTTCTTAAATGTGGAGATATTGAAGTCGATTTGCAGAGTGCGCACTTCTAGCAAGCAATTCGGGGAAAGAATTGCTTTTTCTCAAAAGCAAGCATGAGTGTGCTTGCTATAAAAAGATGATGCGGGGTCTTTATTCTCTGATGCTATCTAAAAATAGCATGACTATAGATGGTGGCTTATCTTGCGTACCAATTTTGAAAGAGAGATTTCATAGGTCCCTGCGTATAGCCGCCAGCAGGCTTTTCGAAGAATTCCAGATATGCTGCTCGGCAAGGGCCTGGGCCTTCTTTGGGTCGCGATTGCGGATGGCGGCGAGGATGCCGCGTTTTTCTTCTGTGCTTTCTGAGGCCCGTGAGCTGTGAGAAAGTGAGAGTCTCCGCAGGCGTGCGAGGCGGCTCCTTTGTGAAGAAAGATAGCTTGCCATCAGCGAATTTTGGGCTGCATCCAGGAGAACTTCGTAGAACTCCTCGATGGTCTCGATCTGAGCCCCGACATCGCCCGAAATCTGCGCTTCACTCATCGCTTTCACTGTGACATCCAGGCGCTCGATTTGCTCTATGGTGGCTCGCTCTGCGCACAGTGCCGCCACATAGCCTTCAACGGCTGCACGCATTTCAAAGATCTGGCGAATGCCGTCTTCATCGATAACGGCGACTATCGGGCCTTTATAGGGCTCCTTTGTGATCCACCCTTCTGCCTCCAATTGCCCCAGGGTTTCACGAACTATCGTTCTGCTCACATCAAGGAGATCGCACAGCTTGCGTTCTACCAAGCGTGATCCAGGTGGAAGTTGGCCTTCCACAATGGCGCGCTTCAATTGCTCAAGTGCCAGCTGTCGGAGCGTTGGATTCACACGCTCTACGGCCATACTGCCTCGCGGAATTCCCATGTCTGTCAATGCAGGTCTGTCTGTGTCTGTACCTGCTTTAGAGGCTTGCCGTTTCATGTCTGTTGGACTTTCTTGCGAATTGAGTGATGGTATACCAACATACAATCTTGGGTCAAGATATGGAAGGGTGCGAAAAATTGAGAGGCATCTGGTTGGGAAGGCAGCAGGAAGACAGTGACCAAGCCATCTCCGCCATCGATGGTTTGTTTCTGATTGGTTTGCAAGCCACATAAATTGGCCTGAACTTGCCATCTGCAGCCAGCAAGTAGCCTAATCGGCTGGTTTAAAACACTTATGTGCTTTTACGAGCCCCGAAAAGTGGGGGGTGGCAGAGCGGGAGAATATGCTTGAAATGATGCGCGGCACACGCCGTAGTTGGCATATCGAAGGCAGGTCGCACTGAAGAGTCTGTTGCCGAGTTTTCGCACAGGCACTCAACAGAGTTGGTGCGCTTGCCGAGGCATGGGCCGTACGCTCACCCGCACGCAAAGGTGGAGCGACGGGAAAAAATGCGTTCTCCACATCGGAGGCCAGAGATGAGTGCGGTGGTGCACCGCAAGGCCTGCCAGCCGGCGTCAGTGAGGAAGAGCTAGGATTTCTGACCGTCCGAAGCAAGGACGGGCTTGTCGGTGCTACCGAGCACTGGCGGAAGTGCTGCTTTGACTGGCCGAAGAGATTCGTCAATTGCCACGTGACGATGAGTGGCTGCTTCGGTGATTGAAGGGCATGCCCTTTCTGGTCTTTGCCGCGCCCACGCTGTCGCCTGTGGCGAAGTTACTGGGCTTTTGCGGCAAGTCACATGAGCTAACCCGGTAGGGCCTGGCCTGATCAGTCCCGAAGCGGTTGAGTGCGTCAGAGGTTGAGGCTGGAGAGCTCTTCGTTGAGCGGTCACTCCCCAATGGATGAGCGGAGAGCGGCTTGAGCGCCAGCCCGCAATTCATCCATTCCGCCTTCCTGTGGCGCCTGTCGAGAAAACTCTGAACAGATTGTCAGGACAGCAGCGCCTGCGCGAATTCCCTGGCGTTGAAGGTCTCCAGGTCTTCGACCTTTTCGCCCACGCCGATGAAGTACACGGGGATCGGCCGTTCCTGGGCAATGGCGGCCAGCACGCCGCCCTTGGCCGTGCCGTCGAGCTTGGTGACGATCAGGCCCGTGAGCTGCAGTGCATCGTCAAAGGCGCGCACCTGGGCCAGCGCGTTCTGGCCGGTGTTGCCGTCGATGACCAGCAGCACCTCGTGCGGCGCCGTGGCGTCGGCCTTGCTGACCACGCGGCGGATCTTGCGCAGCTCTTCCATCAGGTGCAGCTGGGTGGGCAGGCGGCCTGCCGTGTCCACCAGCACCACATCCTTCTTGCGCGCGCGGCCGGCGGTGACGGCGTCAAAGCTCACGGCCGCAGGATCGCCCCCTTCCTGGCTGACGATCTCCACCGTGTTGCGGTTGGCCCAGACGCCAAGCTGCTCGCGCGCGGCGGCGCGGAAGGTGTCGGCGGCGGCCAGCAGCACGCTCTGGCCTTCGTCGGCCAGGTGGCGGGTCAGCTTGCCGATGGAGGTGGTCTTGCCCGCGCCGTTGACGCCAGCCACCATGATCACGGTGGGCTGGTGCTCGCCGATGATCAGCGGCTTTTCCAGCGGGCGCAGCAGGTCGGCCAGGGCATCGGCCAGCAGCGCCTTGACGGCGGCGGGGTCGGTGGCCTTGGCCTCCTTGACGCGGCGGCGCAGGTCGGCGAGCAGGTGCTCGGTGGCCTTGACGCCGGTGTCGGCCATCAGCAGGGCGTCTTCCAGTTCCTCGTACAGCGCATCGTTGATCTGCGTGCCCGTGAAGACCGTGGCAATGCTGCTGCCGGTCTTGCGCAGGCCGGTCTTGAGGCGCTGCATCCAGTTCTGGCGGCTGGCACCTTCGGCCTCGGGCTTGGCCGTGGGCTCGGGCGCGGCAATGAAGTCCGCAGGCGCGATGGTGGACGCGGGTGCAGCAGCTGGGGCAGGCGGGGTCTCGGGGGGCGCGGCATCGCCCTTGCCGCCGCCAAAGGGCTTGCGCCACCAGGCACTGCCGGTGTCGGCGGCCGGCGCTGCTGGCGCGGCCGGTGGCAGGGCGGGGGGGCTGTCCTTCGGTGGGGTTGCGGGAATGCCGGCCTTTTCAGGCGCGGCGCTGCTGTCCGTCGGGGAAATCTCGGCGGCGGAGGGGGTGGGCTTTTTCTTGAAAAAACTGAACATCGGCAGGTTCTTAGAATCACAGCATTCTATGAAACATGCACTCACCCTCCTGGGCTTAATGGCCTGCATGGGCACCGGGGCTGCTTTGGCAGCCCCGGATGCATCCTCTTCCTCCCCTTCGTCACTGCTGCAGACGGTGGCCAGCCAGGCCGCAGGCGGCCAGCGGTCCGCCACAGCAGCGCAGCAATTCACCCTGAAGAACGGCATGCAGCTCATCGTGCAGCCCGACCGGCGCGCGCCCACGGCCGTGCACATGGTCTGGGTGCGCGTGGGCGCCATCGATGAGGTCGACGGCACCTCGGGCGTGGCCCACGCGCTCGAGCACATGATGTTCAAGGGTTCGCGCAAGGTGGCGCCCGGCGAGTTCTCGCGCCGGGTGGCGGCCCTGGGCGGGCAGGAGAACGCCTTCACCAGCCGCGACTACACGGGCTACTACCAGCAGATCCCGTCCAGCCGGCTGGAGGAAGTGATGAAGCTCGAATCCGACCGCTTCGCCAACAACCACTGGCCCGACAGCGAGTTCAAGAAGGAGATCGAGGTCATCAAGGAAGAGCGCCGCATGCGCACCGAGGACCAGCCGCGCGCCGTGCTCATGGAGCAACTGATGGCGGCGACCTTCATGGCCTCGCCCTACCACCGGCCCGTGATCGGCTGGATGAGCGATCTGGACGCCCTGACGCCCGGCGACGTGCGCGATTTCCACAGCCGCTGGTATGTGCCCGGCAATGCCACCGTCGTCATTGCCGGTGATGTGGACGTTGCCAAGGTCCGCGCCTGGGCCGAGAAGTACTACGGCAGCATTCCCGCACGCGCCGTGCCGGTGCGCAAGCCGCGCACCGAGCCTGCGCAGATCGGCATCCGCCGCATCGAGGTCAAGCAGCCGGCCGAGCAGGCCCTGGTGGCCCTGGCCTTCCGTGCGCCCTCGCTGACGCGCGTCAGCGATCTGCAGGCCGATGACCGCGATGCGCTGGCGCTGCTGGTGCTCTCGGCCGTGCTCGACGGCTATGACGGCGCCCGCCTGGAGCGGGCCCTGGTCCAGGGCGAAGGCCGCGTGGCCGACGGCGCGGGCAGCTCCATGTCGCTCATGAGCCGCGGCCCCGGCCTGTTCATGCTGACGGGCGTGCCCGCCACCGGCAAGACTGCGGCCGAGGTCGAGGCCGCGCTGCGCGCCGAAGTGGCCAAGGTCGCCAGGGACGGCGTCGAGCCTGCCGAACTGGAGCGCGTGAAGACGCAATGGATGGCCTCCAATGTCTATGAGCGCGACTCGGTCATGGGCCAGGCCCAGAGCCTGGGCAATTACTGGATACAGGGCATGCCGCTGGATGCGGAAGACCAGTTGCTGACCCAGCTTCGCACCATCACGCCCGATGACGTCAAGCGCGTAGCGGCCAAGTACTTTGGCGATGACCAGCTCACGGTGGGCACCCTGGTGCCGCAGCCCCTGCCTGAAGGCGGCAAGCCCCGCCGCACCGACGCGGGTGCCGGCATTGGCGGACCCCTGCATTGATGCCCCCGAAGCACGCTGGAGTGAAGATGAAGAACATGAAAAAGATGGTGGCCAGCTCCGTGCTGGCAAGCGTGGGCCTGGGCTTTGGCGCCACGTCCGCATGGGCCTTGCTGCCCATCCAGCACTGGACCCAGCCCAGCGGGGCGCAGGTCTGGCTGGTGGACAGCCCGGGCATTCCCATGGTCGATGTGCAGATGGATTTCGACGCCGGCAGCCGGCGCGATCCCGCCAGCCAGGTCGGCCTGGCCAGCGCCGTGGCGCTGATGGCCTCCAAGGGCGTGACCGCCCAGGGCGATGCGCCTGCGCTGGACGAGAACGGCCTGGGCCAGGCCTGGGCCGATCTGGGTGCCAGCTTTGGCGCGCAGGCGGGCCGCGACAGCTTCAGCTACGGGCTGCGCTCCCTGACCGAGCCTGCGCTGCTGCAGCGCGCCGTGGCGCTGGCGGCGCGCCAGATCGCCAACCCCAGCTGGCCGCAGGACGTGTGGCTGCGCGAGCGCGAGCGCTGGACCGCGGCCATCAAGGAATCGGACACGCGCCCCGGCACGGTGGCCGGCAAGGCCCTGAGCCAGGGCGTGTTCGGCACCCACCCCTACGGTGCGCGTGCCACGGCCGAGAGCCTGTCGCGCATCGACCTGTCGGACATGCAGTCCTTCCACCGCCGGCTGATCGCCGCCTGCCGTGCCAAGGTCAGCATCGTCGGCGCCGTCAGCCGCGAGCAGGCCGACCAGCTGGTGCAGCAACTGCTGGCTCCGCTGCAGGCGGCGCAGGGCCAGGATGCGGGCGCCTGCGCTCCGCTGCCCGACGTGCCCAAGGTGCAGGCGCTCAAGGCGCCGGTCAACGAGAACATCCCCTTCGCCTCGGCCCAGGCGCAGGTGCTGATCGCCCAGCCCGGCATTGCACGCAACAGCCCGGACTTCATGGCCGTGCTCGTGGGCAACCACATCCTCGGCGGCGGAGGCTTCACCTCGCGGCTGACCGAGGAAGTGCGCGAAAAGCGCGGCCTGAGCTACAGCGTCTACAGCGACTTCTCGCCGGGCCTGGACGCGGGTGCCTTCACGATCGCCCTGCAGACACGCCCCGACCAGGCGGCCGAGGCCTTGAAGGTGTCGCAGGACACGCTGCGCCGCTTTGTCGCCGACGGCCCGACCGAGAAGGAGCTCAAGGCCGCCAAGGACAATCTGATCGGCGGCTTTGCGCTGCGCATAGACAGCAACCGCAAGCTGCTGGGCAATGTGGCCAACATCGCCTGGAACGGCCTGCCGCTGGACTATCTGGAGCACTGGACCGAGCGCGTGCAGGCGCTGACCGTGCGTGATGTGCGCGAGGCCATGCAGCGCATGCTGCAGCCCGATCGCATGGTGACCGTCGTCGTGGGAGGCAAGCAATGAGCCGCAACAGCATCAAACTGCATACCCCTGCCGGCAAGCGCTGGCTGGAAAAGGCCACGGCCGAGGCCGCGGCGCCCAAGGCGCCTGCCGCAGCGCCGGCCGCAAAGGCAAAGGCGGGCAAGCCGGCACCCTCGGGTGCGGGCGAGGTCCGCATCATCGGCGGCCAGTGGCGCCGCACGCGTCTGCCCGTGGCGCAGCGCCCGGGCCTGCGCCCCACGCCGGACCGCGTGCGCGAGACCCTGTTCAACTGGCTGGGCCAGGACCTGACGGGCTGGCACTGCCTGGACGCCTTCGCGGGCACGGGTGCGCTGGGCTTCGAGGCCGCATCGCGCGGCGCGACCAGCGTGCTGATGAACGAGCAGGACGCCGCCCTGGTGCTGCAGCTGCAGCGCCTGCGCGAGCGCCTGGACGCCCAGTCCGTGCGCGTGCTGCGCGGCGATGGCATCGGCTGCCTGCGCCAGGTGGCGCCGGGCACGCTGGACCTGGTGCTGATCGATCCGCCGTTCGACCATGCCGAGCTGTTCGAGCCTGCGCTGAAGGCCGCTGCGCTGGCCGTCTCCGCCCAGGGCTATGTCTATCTGGAGGCGCCCCAGGCCTGGACCGAGGAGCAACTGGCCGAGGCTGGCGGCCTGCAGCTGTTCCGCCATCTCAAGGCGGGTGCCGTCCACGCCCATCTGCTGCGCAAGGCCGCGCAGGACGAGTAGTCTGGCGCCGCAGCCGTGTTCCAGCGCAGGAATGCGGCTGTCGCGCAGCCGACGGGCCATGCTGCAGTGCAATGCATAATGCGCCATCCGTGCCGGACCAGGGCACGCGCAGCCAAGGAAAGTGAACGCCATGAGCCACGACGTGATTGCCGTCTACCCCGGAACCTTCGATCCGATCACGCTGGGCCACGAAGACGTGGTGCGCCGTGCGACCCAGCTGTTCAGCCACGTCATCGTGGCCGTGGCGGCCGGCCACCACAAGAAGACCATGTTCAATCTCGAGGAACGCATGGAGATGGTGCGCGAGGCCGTGTCCATCTATCCCCATGTCCAGGTCGAGAGCTTTCATGGCCTGCTGCGCGACTTCGTGGTCGAGCGCGGCGGCAAGGCCATGGTGCGCGGCCTGCGCGCGGTCACCGACTTCGACTACGAGTTTCAGCTTGCCGGCATGAACCGCACGCTGATGCCCGAGGTGGAGACCGTCTTCCTCACGCCCAGCGACCGCTACCAGTTCATTAGCAGCACCTTCGTGCGCGAGATCGCCACGCTGGATGGCGAGATCGACAAGTTCGTCTCGCCCAACGTGCGCACGCGACTGCTTGAGAAGGTGCAGGCCAATCGCGCTCCTTGAGAGAGGGAGGCTGGCCAGGCGCCTTGGCCCGCCCCCATGACGAGTTCACGATATCAGGCGCTCTGCGTGGCGGCACTTGCATTCACGGCCGCATGCACGAATTCCAGCTTGCGCCGCGCGCCCATTGAAAGAGCGAACGGATAGGCATCCCCGTGGCCCAGGCTGCGGTTGAGGCTGTTGGTCAGCAGCGTCAGCGGCACCCACTGGTCCAGCATGGTGCCGAAGTCCGGCCGGGCAGGGACCGCGAACGGGTCCTGCACGCACAGCGCGGCCGGCGTTCCCATGCCCGCCGCCGTGCCTGCGCCTCCTGGCAAGGTGATGCAGGTGCCATAGCTGGCCGCAGTCTCCAGCAGATCCACCATGTGCAGGTAGTGGGCCCAGCTTTCGGCCCAGTCTTCCCACGGGTGGGAGGTGGCATAGGCGCTGACGAAGTTGTCGCGCCACTGCCCATCCAGCGGGCTGCGTGCGTAGTAGTTCTGCAGGGCCTGGGCATAGTCCTGGCGCTCGTCGCCGAACAGGCGGCGGAATTCCTCGATACGGCCCGCGCCCACCACCAGCCTGTCCCAGAAGAAGTGGCCGGACTCATGGCGCAGATGGCCCACCAGCGTCCGGTAGGGCTCGTGCAGCGCCTGGCGGCGCCGGGCACGCTCGGCATCGTCGGCCTCCACCACGTTCAGCGTGATGGTGCCGTTGGCATGGCCGGTCATCACCGGCGCCTGCCCGGGCAGGTCGGCCAGCAGTTCGAAGCGCGGCCCGTCCTCTCCAGGCCTGGGGCCCAGGCCCAGGCGGGCCAGCGTATAGAACAGCTGGCGCTTGGCCGCCTCGATCTTGGTCCAGCGCAAGGCATTGGCCGGGTCTGACAGATCGGGCAGCCAGCGTGTCTGGCGGCAGGATTCGCACAGCGCGTGGGGGTCGTCGGCGGGCAGGGCGAAGTTGCACTGGCCCACAGGTCCCCGGTGGCTGCACATCTTGTAGAGGCGGCCTGGCGGCTTGCCTGCGCCCAGGGAGGACAGGCTCTCCCACAGCGCGCTGTCCCGCGCGCCGGAAACCGGTCGCAGGCAAGCCACATGCAGTCGCTCTGGCAGGAAGGCCAGGGTGGCGCCGCAGTGCACGCATTGAACGCTGTCGAAGAAAACCGGGTGGCCGCAGGCATCGCAGTTGAAAACTCGCATGTCGGTCACTTTACGCCGTATGCCCTGGCGCCATGAAAAATGATTCCCATGTCGCCCTGGCGCTGCAAGGTCAGATTCCCCCAATGGTGGTTTTCACCGGGGTGGCCCTGCAATGAAAAAAGGCCGGATGACACCGGCCTTTCGATGGCCCCATGGGGGCCTGCATCAGGGGCGAACCACGATGCTGTTGCGCACTTCGCGCACGTTCTTGGTGGTGCGTGCGATCTCGGCAGCGCGGGCCTTTTCCGACTCCGACTTGGCAAAGCCCGACAGTTGCACCGTGCCGTTCAGGGTCTCGACGCTGATGGAGGTGGCCGAGACGCTCTTGTCCTCTGCCATCTTGGCCTTCACGGCAGTGGTGATGCCGGCGTCATCCACATACGAACCCACGGTCTGCTGGTCGCGGGCCACGGAGCAGGCGGTGGTGCCGAGCACGGTGGCGCCGGCGACGAGAGCGAAAGCGATGGCACGGGTGTACTTTTGCATGGTCAGTTCTTTCTTGGACAAGAAATGGAGGGAAACGGTAGTCGAGGGAACTCGGGGGCTGGGCTGCAGCTCACTTGCGCGAGCGGGAACTCATGAAGAACGCGGTGGCCAGGGCTGCGCCCGTGGCTGCTGCCAGCAGCATGGAGCGGCCAGGCTGCTCGATGACGTAGCGCGTGGTGGCTTCCGTGGCAGATTGCAGCTGGCGGCGGGCGCGGTCGGAGCTGTCGGCGCAGAAGTTGATTCCGCGCGTGGCCAGTTCCTGGGCACGTGCCGCGAGGTCGTCGATGACGGGATTCAGTTCACGCTCGATGGACTTCACGCCTTCCTCGGCCTTGTCCAGAGCATTTGCTGCAGTGCGGCGCGTGGTGTTGACGGCTTCCTTGGCAGTGTCTGCTACGTCCTGGGCAACGTCCTTGGCGGTATCGGCGGCTTTGTTCACGGCTTTCTCGGCTTGGCTCATTGGTTCTATCTCCTCAAAACTTGCATGAATGGGAAAGGCGGTCGGGCTGCCGGGCTGGCTGCCCGCCGGAGGCGGGCTTGGGCTGGCAGGTGGCTGAAGGCGGCGCCGCCGCTACTTCTTGATCAGGCTCATCACAAAGGTGACTACAGCCATGATCACGAAAATATAGAACAGGATCTTGGCGATGCCTACAGCACCTGCCGCAATTCCGCCAAAGCCGAAGATGGCGGCGACGAGAGCGATCACGAAAAACACGATGGCGTAGTGCAGCATGTAGAACTCCTTGGTTGTTCGTTGCCAAGAAACGGCATCTGGCTGTCAGGAGCCGAGTGCTGTTCCCATGCGATTGACTGTACCGAGCCGCCCGAGGCCGGATTGACGGTGCCCGGCGTGGCATGGCGTCAGGGTTAGGCAGGGGGTGGGTGTAGGAAAAGCGCCGGCCCGCAGTGCCCATCAAGAAAAACCCCTGCCAGGGCGGTGCCGGGCAGGGGTTGTGCGTGCAGGCGATGCGTCGTGGTCAGGCGGATGCCGGGCTCAGCGGAATGACGGCGGAGATGGCCGTGCCCTTGCCCAGTTCGGAGGAGACGGTCAGCCGCCCGCCTGCCGCCTCCACGCGATGGCGCATGCCGGCCAGCCCGTGGGAGTTGGGGCGCATGGCCGAGGTCTCGAAGCCCTCGCCATCGTCCTGGATCTGCACTGTCACATAGGTCGGGTAGTTGTGCACGGAGACCAGTACGTGGCTGGCCTTGGCGTATTTGCCGATATTGGTCAGCGACTCCTGCACGATGCGGTAGACCGTGAGCTGGGTCGACTCCGGCAGCTCCACCTGCTCCAGGTTCGCTGTGACCTCGATGCCGCTGCGTTCGCCGAATTCGCGTGCCAGGATTTCCAGCGCCGTGGTCAGGCCCAGGTTGGACAGGGACGAAGGACGCAGGTCCTCGATGATGCGGCGCTTGAGGGCAATGCCGCTGTTGAGCGTCTCCACCAGATGGCTGACGCGCTCTCCCACGTCGGGGGCGCTGAGGTCGATCTTGGATTTGAGCCGGGCCACATCGAGCTTGGCCGCCGTCAGCAGCGAGCCCAGTTCATCGTGCAGCTCGCGCGCCAGGTGGCCGCGCTCATCCTCGCGCACCTGCTGCAAGTGGTTGGCCAGCTCCGTCAGCGTGGCCGTGCGTTCGCGCACCAGGGCTTCAAGGCGGTTGCGCTCGTCACGCTGGATTTCCTGCTCGCGCTGATGGGCCTGCTGCAGCGCGTGGGCCTGGCGCAGGTACATGAAAAAGCCCAGCACGCCCAGCGCGGTCACCGTGGCAATGCCTATGCGCGACAGCGACAGCGTGTGCTCGATATCCTGCAGGTTCTTGGCCGAGCGCTCGTCTATGCCTGACAGCAGCTTGCCTGTGTAGTCCCGGATGGCATCCATGTTCTCCATGCCCACGTCCGTGAACATGACGAAGCGCCAGGCTTCCTCGTTGCCCTGGCGGTACAGGCGCAGGCTCAACTCCATCTCGCTCATCTTGCGCTCGACCTGGCGGGCCAGCGGCGTGAAGATGGCCAGTTCCTGGGGGTCGTAGATGAAGATCTGGCGCAACTCGTCCATGTTGTAGTTGATGGCCGTGATCGCCTTGCTGTAGGGCTCCAGGTAGCGCTCCTCCCCCGTGAGCAGGTAGCCGCGCAGGCCGGTCTCTGCATCGAGCATCAACCGCAGCAGTTGGCTGATTTCCGAGCGGGTCGCCTGGGTCTGGGTCATGGCCTCCAGCGCCTTGGTCGAGCGCTTGTAGCTGGCCTCGTTAATGCTGACAAGCAGCACGGCCGCAACGATGGCAAATGCCAGGCTGATCGCAATTCTTCGGAAATTTATCCAACGCATAAGCATCCTCTCACCTACAAGATCTTCGCCGATATTCTGCATAATTCGTGTTATCGGCAGCCGGAGCAGTTCCTGCCCCGGCCGTTACCATATATTGTTTGCACGACCGGCGTTCCTGCTGGTCCCCCGAAAAAGAGGTATTCATGATCAGAATCGGCATTGTGGACGACCATGCAATTGTGCGCTCGGGTCTGCGTCAGTTTCTCTCGGAACATGTGGACCTGCGTGTAGTCGGTGAGGCCGCCAATGGCCGTGAGGCCATCGACCTGGTCCGAGCCCACGAGATCGACGTGCTGCTGATGGACCTGTCCATGCCCGGGCAAAGCGGCATCGATGCGCTGGCCATGCTGCGGGCCAAGGCCCCTGACATGGGCATCCTGATCCTGAGCGGATATCCCGAGGAGCACTACGCGATCAACCTGATCCGCCAGGGCGCCAGCGGCTACCTGAACAAGGAATGCGATCCCCAGGAGATTGCCGAAGCGATCCGCACCGTGGCCCTGGGCCGCCGCTACCTGACGCCGGCCGTGGCCGACCTGCTGGCCCAGCAGCTCAACCGCAAGGATGACGCGCCAGCGCATGAACAGCTGTCCGAGCGTGAGTTCCAGGTCTTCCTCAAACTCGCGCGCGGCGAAACGGCAGGTGATATTGCGAAATCGCTCTCGCTGAGCGTGAAGACGGTCAGTACCTATCGCACGCGGCTTATGGAGAAAATGGGATTGTCATCCAACAGCGATCTCACGTATTACGCGCTGAAAAACCGGCTGATCGACTGATTCCCAGTCAATAGAAAATACGGGCTGCACGATTATCAAGTCGTGCAGCCTTTTTCTTTGATGGAGAGTAAAAATGCCGTGTTTTGGGTTCAGGCTGTTTTGAGTTGATTGAGCGATGCGGCGTCGATATTCATGCAATAGTCCATGAGTGCATCGATCTCATTGGACTTGTCGAAGACCGCATCCACGCCGAGCTGGGCGCAGCGGCTGCGGATGTCAGGGGTGGCGTAGTTGCTGAGCACCACGATCTTCTGGTGCGGCTGGCGCTCGCGGCAGGCGGTGAGCACACCCAGGCCGCTGCCCTGGCGCAGGAACAGATCGACGATGGCCAGATCCCATGCGTCGGGGTTCTGCTGAAGCCAGTCCGTCCCCGCGCTTTCCGTCTCGGCGATGCCCACGGCCTCGACATCGGCGAGTTCCTCGAGCGTGGCGATCAGGTTCTCGCGGATCGTAGGGTTGTCTTCAACAAGATAGGTGCGCAATTTCACGGCTGTATCCAATAGGGACGCGGATGGCAATCGGAGTCCGGCGGAACCCGGCCTTCATTGTCCTGCGCGACAGCGGGCGATTGTGCCAGTGGGGGATCGGCCTGGAAGTCAGCCGATTCCTACGCCTTGTTGCCGCAAACGGGACAGTCCGGCACACGGGTGGTTTGCATGCTACTCCAATCGAGGCTGCGGCTGTCGAACATGGTCAGGCGGTTTGTTGCAGGCGTGCCAAAACCCGCGATCAGCTTGAGGGCTTCGGCCGCCTGCAGCGTGCCCATGACGCCGACCACGGGGGCGAAGACGCCCATGGTCGAGCACTGCACTTCCTCGAACTGCGCCTCCGGCGGGAATACGCAGGCATAGCAGGCGCAGTTCTCGTCGCGTGGGTCCATCACCATGAGCTGGCCGTCCAGGCGGATGGCCGCCCCCGCCACCAGGGGCACCTTGTGCCGCACGCAGGCCGCGTTGATCATGTGGCGCGTGCGGTAGTTGTCCGTGCAGTCCAGCACCACCGTGGCTTGGGGCACGAGCTCGTCGAGCAGGGCATCGTCTGCGCGCTGCTGGCGGCAATCGATGCGGATGCCGGGGTTGATGGCATGCACGGCCGTGCGTATGGAGTGCACCTTGGGCTGGCCCACGCGGTCCGTGGTGTGGGCGATCTGGCGCTGCAGGTTGGTCATGTCCACGGCATCGTCGTCCACCAGGGTGATGCGGCCGATGCCGGCCGAGCCCAGGTACAGCGAGGCAGGCGCGCCCAGGCCGCCTGCGCCGATGATGAGCACATGCGCTGCCAGGATGCGCTCCTGGCCTTCGATGCCGATCTCGTCCAGCAGGATGTGGCGCGAGTAGCGCAGCAGTTGATCGTCGTTCATTCGCGTCTCCAGACGTGAAAAAGCCGGGCGCGGGCCCGGCTTGGTGGGAGCGCGGACCCGGTCCGCGCTCTTCAGTTTTCCTTCTTTTCGGGCTCGCGCTCGGTCAGGGTCTTGCTGACCATGACGGGCTGGCCCTTGAGGCGGTTGAGCGCCTGCTGCAGCTGGAAGTCCTTTTCGGTGCCGAACTCGGGCAGGCGGCGCTCGGCCAGGGGTTTCTTGGCCTCTTCCTCCAGGCGCTTGCGGGCTTCCTCGCGGGCCTTCTCGCGCACTTCGTCCTTGACTTCGGCGCCCTGTCCGCTGGACAGGTGCTTTTCCAGGTCGGCCTCGCGCATGCGCAGGGCAGCGAACAGATCGCCTTCAGGGGTCTCGTCCACCATCACGTCAGGAACGATGCCCTTGGCCTGGATGGATTTGCCGCTGGGCGTGTAGTAGCGGGCCGTGGTCAGCTTCAGCCCCGTGTCGGGACCCAGCGGGCGAACGGTCTGCACCGAGCCCTTGCCGAAGGTCTGGCTGCCCATGATGACCGCACGCTTGTGGTCCTGCAGGGCGCCGGCCACGATTTCGCTGGCCGAGGCCGAGCCTTCGTTGACCAGAACCACCAGCGGCAGCTTCTTGAGCGAGGCGGGCAGGCGCTGCAGCGGGTCTCCCATGCCGCGGCGGGCATAGAAGCTGGGCGAGGCCTTGTAGGTTTCCTTGCTCTCGGCCAGCTGGCCGTTGGTGGACACCACGGTCACATCGGGCGGCAGGAAGGCTGCCGAGATGGCGACGGCCGCGTCCAGCAGGCCGCCCGGGTCGTTGCGCAGGTCCAGCACCAGGCCCTTCATGTTGGGTTCCTGCTTGTACAGCTCTTCGACCTTGCGCACGAAGTCGTCCACCGTGCGTTCCTGGAACTGGCTCAGACGGATCCAGCCGTAGCCGGGCTCGATGACCTTGCCCTTGACGGATTGCGTCTTGATTTCCTCGCGCGTGATGGTCACGGGGAAGCTGCGGCTTTCATCCTTGCGCAGGATGGTCAGCTGCACCTTGGTGTTGGGCTCGCCGCGCATGCGCTTGACGGCGTCGTTGAGCGACAGGCCCTTGACGGCCGTGTCGTCGATCTTGGTGATCAGGTCGCCGGTCTTGAGGCCGGCGCGGAAGGCGGGGGAGCCTTCGATGGGCGAGACGACCTTGATCAGGCCGTCTTCCTGCGTGATCTCGATGCCTACGCCGACGAAACGGCCCGAGGTGCCTTCGCGGAATTCCTTGTAGGACTTCTTGTCGAAGTACTGCGAATGCGGATCGAGGCTGGACACCATGCCGGAGATGGCATCGGTGATCAGCTTCTTGTCGTCGACCGACTCGACATAGTCGGTCTTGATCAGGCCGAAGACGGCGGACAGCTGCTGGATTTCCTCCAGCGGCAGCGGGGTCATGGCACCGCGGGCCACGGTCTGCAAGGAAACCGTGGTCAGTGCTCCGGCGATTACGCCTACGGAAACCCAGCCGGCAATTTTGATTTTCTGGCCCATATCACCCCTTTAACCGCGTCAATATACACCCGCTTGGAAAGGCAAGCGCCCGCGTGGTTCCCTAAAAACGGCGCAGCAAGCGCAATTTCCGTAGCAGGCGCTCACCTCAGGCGGGTCAGGCTCAAGCCTTGCCCTGTGCGGCCACGGCGGCAGCCGCCTTGGCGGCAGCCTCGGCATCGCCCAGGTAGTAGTGGCGAATGGGCTTGAGATTGGCATCCAGCTCGTAGACCAGCGGAATGCCGTTGGGCACGTTGACGCCGACGATGGCGTCATCCGAGATGCCGTCCAGGTACTTGATCAGCGCGCGGATGGAGTTGCCATGCGCGGCAACCACGACGCGCTTGCCGGACAGGATGGCGGGCGCGATGGACTCGTTCCAGAACGGCAGCACGCGCGCGACCGTGTCCTTCAGGCATTCGGTCAGCGGCACCTGGCTGGGGTCCAGCTGGGCGTAGCGTACGTCGCTGCGCTCGCTGCGCGGGTCCTGGGGCTCCAGGGCCGGCGGGGGCGTGTCGTAGCTGCGGCGCCAGACCAGCACCTGGGCGTCGCCGTATTGCTTGGCCATGTCGGCCTTGTTCAGTCCCTGCAGGCCGCCGTAGTGGCGCTCGTTCAGGCGCCAGCTGTGCTGCACGGGCAGCCAGGTGCGGTCCATTTCGTCCAGCGTGTGCCACAGCGTGCGCGTGGCGCGCTTGAGCACGCTGGTGAAGGCCAGGTCGAAGTCGTAGCCTTCGGCCTTGAGCAGGCGGCCGGCGTTCTTGGCCTGTTCGACGCCGGTGGCGGTCAGGTCCACATCGGTCCAGCCGGTGAAGCGGTTTTCGAGGTTCCAGGTGGATTCACCGTGGCGGATCAGCACGAGCTTGTACATGGCGGCTTTCTAAGTCTCTCGATGCGACAAAGCTGGGCTGTCGCGGGGGCAAAAGCCAGCATTCTAGAATTGACAGGTTTGCCAACCCAAGGAATGACGTGAAATTCATCATCGATAACTGGTATTTGATCCTGATCGCGCTGGCTTCCGGCGTGATGCTGCTGCTGCCCCTGGTGCGCGGCGCAGGCGGCGGCTCGCTGACGGCGGCGCAGGCCGTGCAACTGATCAACCGCCAAAAGGCCGTGGTCATCGATGTCTCCGAGCCCGAGGAGTACGCGGCCGCCCATGCCAATGGCGCCAAGAATGTGCCGCTGGGCCAGTTCGAGGAAAAGCTGCCTGCCACCGTGAAGAACAAGGCCCTGCCGCTGGTGCTGATCTGCACCAAGGGCAACCGCGCCTCGCGTGCCGAAGGCATTGCGAAGAAGCTGGGCTACGAAAAGGCCCAGGCCCTGGCCGGTGGCCTGAAGGCCTGGCGTGATGCCGGCATGCCGGTTGAAAAGGCCTGAAGCGCCTCCAGTTGATCACGATGGAAGCCGCTGCGCCGCGTCCCCGGCGCCTGCAGCCGGCAAGCCGCCCACTCGAAGAAAGTCGCATATGCAAGCCGTGAAGATGTACACCACCGCTGTCTGCCCCTATTGCATCCGGGCCAAGCAGATCCTCAAGTCCAAGGGCGTGGAGCAGATCGAAGAGATCCGCATCGATACCGACCCTGCCGCGCGTGACGTGATGATGCAGAGCACGGGCCGCCGTACGGTGCCCCAGATCTTCATCGGCGACCACCATGTGGGCGGCTGCGACGACCTGATGGCGCTGGACGCCGACGGTGGCCTGGTGCCCATGCTGCAAAGCTGAAACACGGGCACTGCATAATGCAGGCCCAGGTGCCCGCTGCGCAACCTATTGGCAGCGGGCATTTTGTTGGTGATTTTTTTGATGCCCTGGCCGCCGTGCCAGGGTTTTTTGCCCAGAAAGACTGATTCCATGGCCGAACAGGACACTCCCGTCTTCCAGATCCAGCGCGTCTACCTCAAGGACCTGTCGCTGGAGCAGCCCAATTCGCCCGCCATCCTGCTGGAGCAGGAGCAGCCCAGCGTGGACATCCAGCTCGGCGTCGAGGCGACTCCCGTGGCCGAAGGCATCTACGAAGTGGCCGTGACGGCCACCGTGCAGACCAAGATCCAGGACAAGACCGTGTTCCTGGTCGAGGCCAAGCAGGCCGGCATCTTCGAGATCCGCAACGTGCCCGAAGACCAGATGGGTGGCGTGATCGGCATTGCCTGCCCCCAGATCATCTATCCCTACCTGCGCGGCAACGTGGCCGACGTGGTCACACGCGCCGGCTTCCCGCCCGTGCACCTGGCCGAGATCAACTTCCAGGCCATGTACGAGCAGCAGCAGGCAGCCGCCCAGGCGGACGGCAACTCGCTGCCGCAGTAAGCCGGTCCCATCCCGGCCGATGAGACTTGCGCCCAGGCGCGTCGCATCGCTGTGGTACAAGAAAAGAGGCCCGAGGGCCTCTTTTTTTCATCAACGTCGCTTCTTCAACGTCGGGCAGATATGAACATTGTGGTGATTGGTGCAGGCGCCTGGGGCACGGCGCTGGCAATGAGCGCGGCCTCGCGCGATGACGGACGTGTCGTGACGCTGTGGGCGCGCGACGCTGCCCAGGCGCAGGCCATGCGGGACAGCGGCGAGAACGCGCGCTACCTGCCGGGCGTGGCGCTGCCTGCCGCGCTGCAGGTGGTGCATGGCGAGATCGACGGCCATCTGGCTGCGGCAGACCTGATCGTGATCGGCACGCCCATGGCGGCCTTGCGCGAATGGCTGGGCCGCCTGCGCAATGTGCGGGCGCCCGTGGTGTGGCTGTGCAAGGGCTTCGAGGCCGTGCCCGCAGGCGCGTCGGCCGCCGCCCATGGACTGATGGCGCACGAGGTCTGCGCCGAGGTGGCGCCCGATCTGCTGTGCGGTGTGCTCAGCGGCCCCAGCTTTGCGGCCGAGGTGGCGCGCCACCAGCCCACGGCCCTGGTGGCGGCCAGCCGGCATGCCGAGGTCAATGACGCCCTGGTCGCGGCCTTCCATGGCGATGCCATGCGCGTCTACGCCAACGCCGACATCGTGGGCGTGGAAGTGGGCGGCGCCGTGAAGAACGTGCTGGCCATTGCCACCGGCCTGTGCGACGGCCTGCAGCTGGGCCTGAACGCCCGCGCCGCGCTGATCACGCGCGGCCTGGCCGAGATGACGCGATTGGGCCTGGCCCTGGGCGCGCGGGTGGAGACCTTCATGGGCCTGTCCGGCCTGGGCGATCTGGTGCTGACGGCCACGGGCGATCTGTCGCGCAATCGCAAGGTGGGCCTGCTGCTGGCCCAGGGCCGCACGCTGGAGCAGGCCGTGGCCTCGCTGGGCCATGTGGCCGAGGGCGTGTACAGCGCGCGCACCGTGCTGGCGCGCGCGCGGCTGCTGAACGTGGAGATGCCGATCACCGAAACCGTGGTCGAGCTGCTGGACGGCCGGCTGCAGGCGGCCGAGGCCGTGCAGCACTTGATGGCGCGCGATCCGCGCGGCGAGTGATTCTTCGGTGTCCATGAAAAATGGCCCACACGCTCCCCTTGCTGCGCAAGGTCCACTGCCCCCCGAGGGGGCCGCTTTTCATCTTGGGGCGGCCCGGCGATGAAAAAGCCCCGGAGCTGGAAGGCCCCGGGGCTTTTTTGCGTCAGAAATCCTGGCGCCTGGCGCGCTACATGCCCAGTTACAGGCCCAGTTACAGGCCCAGCTCCAGGCCCAGCAGTTCCTCCACCGTCTGGCGGCGGCGGATGAGGCGCGCGCTGTCGCCGTCGACCAGCACCTCGGCGGCCAGCGGGCGCGTGTTGTAGTTGCTGGACATGGAGCTGCCATAGGCGCCCGTGTCATGGATGACCAGCAGGTCGCCGACCGCTGCGCCTGCCAGCGCGCGCGGCAGCACCACGCCGCCGTCGCCCTGGGTGAAAACGTCGCCCGATTCGCACAGCGGGCCGGCGACCACGGCATCGCGCAGGGGCATGGCCTGGCCGTCGCGGCGCAGCACTTCCATGCCGTGCCAGCTGCCGTACATGGAGGGGCGCATCAGCTCGTTGAAGCCCGTATCGACCAGCACGAAATGGTTGCTGCCCGCGTTCTTGGTGGCGCGCACCTGGCCCAGCAGCACGCCCGACTCGGCCACCAGGAAGCGGCCCGGCTCGATCTCCAGGCCCAGCGCGTGGCCCACGATGGCCTCGGCGTCCTTGCGTGCCGCATCCCACAGGCCGTGGTAGTGGGCGGTGTCGATGGTGGCGTCGCCATCGCGGTAGGGAATGGACAGGCCGCCGCCGGCCGAAATGGCCTGCAGGTCATGGCCTGCCTGGCGGGTGGCGCGCACCAGCTCGACCATGGCGCCGCAGACCTGCTGCAGGTGGCCGTAGTCCACGCCCGAGCCGATGTGCATGTGCAGGCCGGCCAGCTGCAGGCCGCCGTCGCGGACGGCCTGCAGCGCCGCCAGCAGGTCGCTGTGCCAGATGCCGTGCTTGCTGTGCTCGCCGCCCGTGTTGGTCTTGTTGCTGTGGCCGTGGCCGAAGCCGGGGTTGATGCGCAGCCACACGGGATGGCTGGGCGAGGCCTGGGCCAGCTGGTGCAGCATGTCGATGGAGCCGGCGTTCACGGGCACCTTGTGCTCGGCCACGCAGGCCAGCGTGGCCTCGTCCATCACGTCGGCGGTGAACACGATGTCGCTGTGCAGGTCGTCGCCATGGCCGGCCGCGTAGCCGGCGGCCAGCGCGCGCAGGATTTCGCCGCGCGATACCGCATCCACCTTCACGCCCTGCTCGCGCATCAGCCGCAGGATGTGGATGTTGGAGCAGGCCTTCTGCGCAAAGCGGATGGTGTCGAAGGCCTTGAGCTGGGCGATGCGTGCGCGGATGGTGGCGGCGTCATAGACCCACAGCGGCGTGCCGTGCTGGTCGGCGAGGGCCCAGAGCTGGGCGGGCGAGAAGGGATTGGACATGGTGTCTCTTTCAGGGGAACTGCTGCGCATGATGGTGGATGTCGGTCATTCAGTCCAATGCTTGTTCTTATGGTGTCTATTTGATTTGGATATGCTTTGGCCATGCAAGACCCCGAGCTGCCGCACACGTCCCCCGAACCCCGCATCTCCCACCGCCACCTGGAGGTGTTTCGCGCGCTCATGCTCAGTGGCAGCGCCACGGCGGCGGCGCAGATGCTGTTCAGCTCCCAGCCCACCGTCAGCCGCGAACTGGCGCGCCTGGAAAGCCTGCTGGGCTATGCGCTGTTCGAGCGTGCCCAGGGCCGGCTGCGGCCCACGGCACGCGCCCTCTCGCTGTGGGCCGAAGTGCAGCGCAGCTGGCAGGGGCTGGACCGGGTGGTGGAGCATGCGCTGGCCCTGGGGCGTCCGCACCAGGCGCGCATCAACGTGCTGTGCCTGCCCGCGCTCAGCCATGCGCTGCTGCCCGCAGCGCTGGCGCGGCTGCATGCGGAGCACGGCCCAGTGGCCGTCAGCGTGGCCACGCAGGAGGCGCCGCTGCTGCAGGAGTGGATGGCCGCCCAGCGCTACGACCTGGGTCTGGCCGAGCTGGCCGAGGCGCCTCCGGGCACGCGTGCCCTTGCGCTGCCCGCCATGGACGAGGTGGCCGTGTTGCCCGCAGGGCATGCGCTGGCGGCCCGCCCGGTGCTGGAGGCGGGCGACTTTGCGGGGGAGGGCTTCATCAGCCTGGCGCGAGACGACCCCTATCGCCAGCAGATCGATGCCGTGTTCGAGCAGGCCGGCGTGCAGCGCCAGCTGCACCTGGAGACCCACAGCGCCGTGGCGGTCTGCGCCATGGTCCAGCATGGCCTGGGCGTGGCCATCGTCAATCCGCTGACGGCGCGAGTCTGCGCCGGGCCGCAGCTGGTGGTGCGGCCGCTGGCGTTTTCCATTCCCTTCCAGGTCCATGCGCTGCTGCCGCTTCACCGGCCGGCCGTGGCCGAGGCGCAGTGGCTGGTGGACGCGCTCGCCGCCGAGGTGGCCGCGGTCGCTTGAAGTGGGGTGGGCGACTTCAGCGCGCCGCGTCCTTCAGGCTGGCTGCGTTGTCTGCCGCCGGCTCGGGCGGCAGGCCCCACTCCATCCAGTCGTCGCCAAAGATCTCCACCGGGTGCTGTGTGCGGTCCGATCCGTTGCCGCAGGCCAGCTCGTCGCGGGCGCAGTAGCGGTCGCAACCCCAGCAGGTGCGCTCGGGATGGGCGGGGTGGATGGGGAATTTCCTGGCCATGGCATCCAGCTTGGACCGCCATGGCCGCCAGGGTTTTGCGCTGGATCAGAACTCCAGGTTGTCGATCAGGCGCGTCTTGCCCAGGCGCGCGGCGCCCAGGGCCACCAGGGGTGCACCGGCCAGTTGCGCGCCCTCGGCCGGCGGCTGCAGGTCACGGCGCAGGCGCACGGTCAGGTAATCGGGCTCCCAGCCCTGTGCGGCCAGGGACTGCATGGCCCATGCCTCCAGTTCGGCCAGCGGCGCCTGGCCTGCGCGCGTGGCGTCGGCCAGTTGCTTGAGTGCCTGCGACAGCGCCATGGCCTGCTGGCGTTCATCGGGGCTCAGGTAGCCGTTGCGCGAACTCAGCGCCAGGCCGTCGTCGGCGCGCGCCGTGTCGCCGGCCACGATGTTCACGGGCAGGGCGAACTGCTCGACCATGCGGCGGATCACCAGCAGCTGCTGGTAGTCCTTCTTGCCGAACACGGCCGTGCCGCCGCCGCTGGCGAAGAACACGGCCGAGAACAGCTTCATCACCACGGTGCACACGCCCGTGAAGAAGCCGGGGCGGAAATGGCCTTCGAGGATGTCGGCCAGCTGCGCGTCGGGCTGGATCTTGAAGGTCTGCGGCTCGGGGTAGAGATCGGCTTCGCGCGGGGCGAACAGCAGGTCGCAGCCTTCGCTCTCCAGCTTGGCGCAGTCCTGCGCCCAGGTGCGCGGATAGCTGTCGAAATCCTCGTGCGGCAGGAACTGCAGGCGGTTCACGAAGATGCTGGCCACGACGATGTCGCCGTGCTGGCGCGCGGCGCGCACCAGGGACAGGTGGCCATCGTGCAGGTTGCCCATGGTGGGCACGAAGGCAGGGCGGCCCTTGCTGGCCAGGATGGCGCGCAGGTCGGCGATGGAGTGGACGATTTGCATGGGGAAGCGGGGAAGCGGGAAAACGGGGGAACGGGAAGCGGGAAGCGGAAAAACGGACCGTGCAGCCTGCCGGACTACCAGGCGTGCTTGCTGTCGTCGGGGAAGCTGCCGTTCTTCACGGCATGTACATAGGCCTCGAAGGCGCCCTTGACGCTGCCCGCATCGGCCATGAAGTTGTGCACGAAGCGGGCCATCTTGCCCAGGTTCACGCCCAGCATGTCGTGCAGCACCAGGACCTGGCCGGCCGTGCCGCTGCCCGCGCCGATGCCGATGGTGTGGCAGTGCGGCAGCTCGGCCGTGAGTTCGCGCGACAGCTGTGCCGGCACCATCTCCAGCACCAGCATGGAGGCGCCTGCATCCTGCAGTTCCAGCGCATGGCGGCGCAGCGTGGCCGCGCCCTCGTCGCTCTTGCCCTGGACGCGGTAGCCGCCCAGCGCATGCACGGTCTGCGGCGTCAGGCCCAGGTGGGCGCAGACGGGCACGCCGCGCTCGACCAGGAACTGCACGGTGGGCGCGGTCCAGCCGCCGCCTTCGAGCTTGACCATATGGGCGCCGGCCTGCATCAGCTCGCAGGCGCTGCGCATGGCCTGCTCGCGGCTTTCTGCATAGCTGCCATAGGGCATGTCGGCGATCAGCCAGGCCGTGCCCTGCACGCGGTGCAGGCCGCGCGCCACGCTGGCCGTGTGGTAGCACATGTCCTGCAGCGACACGCCCACGGTGCTGTGCAGGCCCTGGCAGACCATGCCCAGCGAATCGCCCACCAAAATGCACTCCACGCCGGCCGCATCGGCCACGGCCGCGAAGGTGGCGTCGTAGGCGGTGACCATGGTGATCTTCTCGCCGGCCTCGCGCATCTGCGCCAGGCGCGGAAGGCTCACGGGGCGGCGCTGGGGCAGCGGCGAGGCGGGAGGGATGGTGCCGTAGGGCGTGCCGGCGGTGACGGGGGCTTGGGTCATGGGGCGCTCGGAGGGGGATGGAATTGCCGCGAGTCTATGCGATGCGCGCCGGGGGCACCTGTCCCTGAGCTGTCCTTTGCTGTTCCGTCACCTTTCGGGCAGGCCACGCCATCGGCGCCACAGCGGAGACAGCAGGGCCACGAGCGTGGCCGTGCTGGCTGCCACGGCAGGCGCGCCCATCAGCAGGTCCAGCCAGTGCTGGGTATCCGTCCAAGGGTCTGCGCTGCCGGCGGGTTGGGGCAACAGCAGTGCGGACCACTTGGACCAGGCGGCGGCGAGCCATATCAGGGCCAGCGACATGCCCAGGGCCAGCAGCACCGCGCCGGCCCAGGGGCGCTTGAGCACACGGATGCGCAGCCAGGCGACCGATATCAGCGCGGCGGGAAACAGCCCCAGCACATAGAGGTTGGTGATTCCCAGCATCCCGGCCAGCACGCTGCCAAGCAAGGTCAGGACCAGGCATGCGCCCCAGGCCACCAGCTGCATGGCGGGCATCAGGCGCACCAGCACCAGGGCCAAGGCGAGGAAGAAGCCAACGCTGGCGGCCGCAAGCAACTGGGACATCCTTGGCCATTCGTCGTCGCGGGACCTGTCAGCGCGCCGCAGATGGCTTTCCTGGTAGGCCGGCAGGGCCAGGCCGTAGCGCGGGTGCTGCCATTGCACATGCTGCAGCGGGCTCCACCGGCTGTCGAACCTCTCCAGCAGCATGAGCCACTCACGGTTGCTCTGGGCCAGATAGGTACCGAAGCATTTGCGCGGATCCGGCTCCAGATCCAAAGGCCTGCTGCGACCCAGGGGTGGTTTGCAGTTGGAGTTCTGCGCTCTGGATACCTTCTCGCCAGTCTCTGGTTGCGGGTTCGCTGCCAGGTAGGCGCGCCATTCCTGGGCCAGGGGGGATTGCAGCGCGCTGCGGTAGCTGGCCAGCAGGTGCTCCGCCTGGTCCTGCGCGGAGCTGGCAGACTGGCGCACATAGCCTCTGGCCTGCAATGGCTGGCCGTAGCGCTCCAGCGTCGCGGCAATCGCGCCCTGGTCTCCGCGCATCAACCAGACCAGGGCCTGGATGCCCGGGTACTTCGCCGGATCGACCTCTTCCTCGCGCAGCACACGTATCCATTCCACGAGCATGGCCGCCTGGCGTGGCGCGACAAGCGCCTCCAGGGCTGCGACTTGCTCGACAGTCTGGATCTGTGCACTGACATCCGTGTCCGACCATTGGCGCTGCATCCGCATTTCATAGATGGGCGAAAAGGCGATCGCAGGCGCGAACAATAGCGATAGGAACAAGGCTCCCCACAGGTACTCCCACCACAGGCCCCAGCGGCCCACGGGGGCGTGTTCGCGCCAGCGGTTGTGGATGCGCACGCGCAGCAACCACCACAGCGCCAGGCCGATCGCCACGATGCAGGCCACGACGGAGCCGATGTCCAGCGCCAATTGCTCGGGCGTTTGCTGTGCCGTGGACGCAACGCCGGGCAGGGAGCCCATCCAGCGCGCGGGTTCGGCCATCCATTGCATCCAGATGCCCAGCACCAGCACGCACCACAGCAGCGCCAGCGGCAGATACCAGTGCAGCCGCAACTGCCACAGCAGGGGGCAGCGCATCAGCACCCATTGGTCCCAGCGGTTCGTCATATCGGAAAAACGTGGCATGGCTCAGTCCCTCACGAACAGGCGGCGGGTGGATGCGGTGATGTCGCGGAAATAGCGCACGGGCATCTGTGCCTGCACGGCCTGCGCCAGGAACTGCGCTGCCGTGAAGGGCACGTGAAAGCTCACGATGTGGGTCTGGCCGCTGAGCTGGTGCGTATGGGATGGCAGCCGGTCCAGCCAGGGTTTCAGTTGCGCCATGGCCCAGCCGGTCTCGAACTCGATGGCGCAGCCTTGCATGGCGGCAAAGCTCTGCTGGACGCTGCGCGGCTGGCCTTGCTCCAGGAACAGCACCTGGTCGGCTACCTTTTCCACCTCGTACAGCTGCTGTGAACTCAGCACCAGGGCCATGGGTTGCCAGGGCGAGCGCGCCAGCGACTGCAGATCGGTCAGCAGGGTCTGCTGGGCGTTGATGTCCAGGTTGGCCAGCGGCTCGTCCAGCAGCAGCACGCGCGGCCGGCAGAGCAGGGCGCGCGCCAGCTCGAAGCGCATCTTGTAGCCCGAGGACAGCTGTTTCCACTGGTGGCCCCGGAAGGCGCGCAGCCCCAGCTGCGCGATGACCAGCTGTACCAGGCAGATGTTGCGTGGGCCCACGGCGCCATGGCTGCGCGCGGCGAATTGCAGATGGTCCATCAGGCGCCCGCTCCAGACGGCCGGGCGCTGGGGGATATAGGCGAGCTGGGTGCGCAGCAGGTAGGCATCGGCGGCGGGAACGCCCCAGTCCAGCTGCCCCGCGTCGGGCGCCAGATCGGCGGCCAGCAGGCGCAGCAAGGTGGTCTTGCCGTTGCCGTTCTCGCCCACCAGTCCGAGGATGGTGCCGGGCTCCACGGCCACATCCACCGGCCCCAGCGCAAAGCCGCCGCGCCGGTAGCGCTTGACCAGTTGCCGTCCCAGTATGCAGTGCGCACGGTATGCACGGTGCGCACGGGAAGGTGCGGAATCGGCCTGCAGCGCCTGGCCCGGGGCATGGGCGGCATGCAGGGCGTCGAAGGCCTGCTGCACCAGCGCGCGGCGGGGCTCTGCGCCGGAATCGGCAGCGAGGCCATCCCAGGCGTCCAGCGCAGTCAGCAGGCTCTGCTGCACGGCGGTTTCGGCCGGCAGGGCGGCGTCTATGAGTGCACGCCACGCGCCATGCCATTGCTGGCTGGCGATCGCCTGTTCCACGGATTGCGCCCAGGCCGCCACGGTGGCCTGCGGGCGCGCGGGTGGTCGTGCCGATTCGATGCTCGCTTCCATGAAGCCCTCCCTTTTTTCTGTGCTGCGCGGTGCGGCCATCCGGGGAGCCGGACAGTGCGATTCCCGGCGCGCAACGAGTCTATGCGATCCCGCTATGCTGTACTTCCCGCGACGGACGACAGGGACCGTACAGGCCCTGCGGATGCGCTTCAACGGTGTTGCACCATGTCCGGTTCCTTACAGACATCTCCGCTTCTTCCCGCCGTGGCCTGGCAGGGCCTGCGCCAGGTCCATGTGCTGCAAAGCCTGTCCGACGAGCGCCTGGCCGAACTGGCGGCGCAATGCCGCTGGCAGCAACTGGCCACGCACCAGAGGCTGGAGGGCGCCTATGCCGACCAGCGCATGTACATGCTCGTCCACGGCAGCCTGCGCGTCAGCAGCTATGCCGCGAACGGACGCGGGCTGACGCTCGGTGAAATTGCCACAGGCATGTTCGTCGGCGGCCAGATGCAGCAGCAGCAAAACGAATGCGGGGGCATACCACTGGTCGTCGAGGCGGGAGAACCCAGCCTGGTGGCCTCGCTCGCGCCCGAGGATGTGGAAGCACTGCTGATGAGCGAGCCCCTGGTGCTGCGCGCCTTCATCGTGCGGCTCAGCAGCCTGGCCGTGACGCTGGCGCGGCGCATGGTCAATCTGGGAACCCTCAGCGTGCGCAGCCGACTGCATGCCCTGCTGCTGGAGCGCGCCGAACTGGCCGGGGAGGAGCAGGGGCAGGCCCTGCTCGCCCCCGCGCCCCGGCAGACCGATCTGGCCCTGATGCTGGGCTCCAGCCGCGAGGAAGTGGCGCGCGAGATGTCGCGCCTGGTGCGCCTGGGCCTGCTGCGGCGCGAAGGCCGCAACCTGCGCATCTGCCATGTCGAAGGCCTGCGCGTGCTGCTCGAGGAAGCGCGCTGAGCCTTGTCTGCCGCGGCTGTTTCAAGCCGCGAAAAACACTGTTTCAGGAACGCGTGAATTCGCCTTCTGTCGAGGGGAACACGGGGGAAAAGGCGGCACGTTGGCCAGCCCGGATGCGAAAACACGTGAGAAAACGCACAGACGAAGAATGCTGCAGCGCCGCATAGTACGTCCATGCCGTGAGGAAATGAATGCCGAGCGGCCTTTTGAAAGGATCTGACATGCGTACCCTCTCCGCTGCACTGGCCGCCCTGACCCTGGGCCTCGCCGGCACTGCAATGGCCCAAGAAGCCGTTTCCCCCTCGTCCTCCGCCACCGCAGGCCTGAGCCGCGCCGAAGTGCTGGCCGACCTCGAGATGTGGCACCAGGCAGGCATGACCTACCTGCCCTCGCCCTCGGCTGACCGCGAAATCGGCTACAACTCGGCCGAATACCAGCGCGGCCTGGCCCGCTACCAGCAACTGCGCAGCGGCCCTGCCTACCGCGAGGCCGTGGCCCGCCTGGAAGGCCAGCACACCGTCACCCAGAAGTGATGTGAATGGATATGGGTCCGGCATGGTGCCGGGCCTGTTGGTGGAAAGCGTCCTTTCGGGACGCTTGGTTTGGCGCCCTTCGGGGCGCTTTTTTGTTTCCCTCGCTCTACACTGGGCGGCCCCGTGTCAGTGGCTGCTATCGATAGCGAAGCTGCTGATGCAAGTACAGCATGCGTTGACGGCCGTTTTGTGAAGTTTCTGATCGATTTTCCCAACCCCCATGACGGCTCGGCCGCCCGGCTGCGCCATGGCTTCGGGCCGCCGCTGCGCAGCCTGGCAGCCCATGCGCCCGAGCAGGTGCGCGGTGTGCTTGACGCCGTGCAGCAGGCCGCCCAGGCCGGTCTGTGGTGCCTGGGCTGGGTGCGCTACGAGGCGGCGGCGGCGTTTGACGCGGCCTACGCCGGCGCCCTGCATGCCACGCCGCCAGGCGAGCCGCTGGCCTGGTTTGCCGTCTTCGACGGCCCCCGGCCCTGGCCTGAAGACGCGGACGCGGTCGAGACCGGCCCTCAGGTGCAATCTCAGGTGCAATGGCAGCCCGGCCTGGAGCGCGCCGATTTCGATGCCGCCATTGCGCGCATCCACGAGGCGATTGCTGCCGGTGACTGCTATCAGATCAATTACACGGCCCAGTTCATGGGCCGGCTGCTGGGCGACATCCCATCGCTGTTCGCCGCGCTGCGACGTGCCCAGCCCGGCGGCTACGTGGCCTGCATGGACAGCGGCGACGAGCAGGTGCTGTCCGTCTCGCCCGAGCTGTTCTTCGACTGGGATGGCGAGCGCATCCTCACGCGCCCCATGAAGGGCACGGCGCCCCGTGGCGCCACGCCTGCACAGGACGAGGCGAATGTCCAGGCCATGCGTTCCTCGCCCAAGGAGCGGGCCGAGAACGTGATGATCGTGGACCTGCTGCGCAACGATGTCTCGCGCATTGCCGAGCCTTTCAGCGTCCAGGTGCCGCGCCTGTTCCATGCCGAACCCCTGCCCACCGTGTGGCAGATGACGTCCGACGTGCAGGCGCGCACGCGGCCCGGCACCGGCCTGGCGGACGTGTTTGCGGCGCTGTTTCCCTGCGGCTCCATCACGGGCGCGCCCAAGCGCCAGGCCATGCGGCTCATCCACGAGCTGGAATCGGGTCCGCGCGGCGTCTACTGCGGGGCCGTGGGCGTGGTGCGGCCCGGCACCACCGCGGGGCGCGTGCACGCCACCTTCAATGTGCCCATACGCACGGTGGTGGCGCGTGGCACGGAACTGCGCTGCGGCATCGGCAGCGGCATCACCTCGGGCGCCGAGGCGCCTGCCGAATGGCAGGAATGGCGCCACAAGAGGGCTTTTCTGGACAAGGTGTGAAAGGGCGTGCAGCCATGGCGGATACGGACTTCGATTTCGACATTCTGGAAACCCTGGCCCTGCGGGATGGCGGTTTCATCCACCTGCAGCGCCATGTGACGCGCATGCAGGACGCGGCGCGGCATTTCGGCCGGCCCTGCACGGATGCCGTGCTGGAGCAGGCATTGCAGCAACTGCGCCAGGCGCACGCCAGCGGCCACTGGCGCGTGCGCCTGGCGCTGGATGCCACGGGGCGGATACAGACCCAGGCGGCGCCGCTGCCGCCTTCGGCCACGCCTGTTCGGCTGGCGCTGGCCGACCGGCCCATCGCCAATGCGGTGGCGCGTGGCGACTGGGTGCGTTTCAAGACCTCGCGCCGCGCGCACTACGACAGCCTGCAGCCCACCGATGCCTCGGTGTTCGACACCGTGCTCCACAACGAGGACGGCGAGATCACCGAGGGCACGCGCGGCAACATCGCCGTGCTGCTGGCGGGCCGCTGGGTGACCCCGCCGCTGTCCAGCGGCCTGCTGCCCGGCGTGGGCCGCGCGGTGGCGCTGGACGAGGGCCGCGTGGTGGAGCACCCGGTGCGGCTGGACGACCTGCCACGCGTGCAGGGCTGGGCCTTCGTCAACAGCCTGCGCGGCTGGCTGCCGGCGGTCCTGCGCTGAATTGCAGGCCAGGGCCACGGGCGGAACTCATGGTTTTCAGGGATGGATTCCACAAGGCAATGTCAGACAATCGGTGAATATTGTTGAGCAATATCATTTTGATTGTTGGCTGATGCCTGCCTCCCCTGAGATCGATCCATGCATGAATTCCATATTTCCCGCCGCGCGCTGATCAGCGCCGCGGCTGTCCTGGCGGCGGGCCCGCTGTGCGCCCAGACCACCTATCCCAACAAGCCCATTCGCGTCGTCGTCGGCTACGCGGCAGGCGGCTCGGTCGACCTGGTGGGGCGCGTGGTGGGTGACATCCTGGCCAAGCACCTCAATGCGACCGTCGTGGTCGACAACGTGCCCGGTGCCGCCGGCGTGGTGGCCGCGCAGCGCGTGGTCGGTGCCAAGGCCGACGGCTATACCCTGCTCGCAGGCTCCAGCAACGAATTGGCGGGCACGAAGTTCGTCAACGCCGCGCAGAAGTACGACCCGGCCACGGACCTGACCGGCATCGCGCTGACCGGCGTGCTGCCCAACCTGTGGGTGGCCGGCACCAAGATGCCGGCCAGGACCCTTGACGAGTTCATCGCCCTGGCCAAGGCCCATCCCGGCAAGTACAGCTACGGCAGCCCGGGCATCGGGTCCACGCCGCATTTCTCGGGCGAGCTGATCAAGAAGATGGCCGGGGTGGACATCGTCCATGTGCCCTACAAGGGCTCGGCCGCGATGACCAGCGACCTGGCGGGCGGCAACCTGGATTTCGCCATCGTCTCTCCCTCGGTGGCGGCTCCGTTCATCCAGAGCGGCAAGATCAAGGCCCTGGGCGTGACCACGGCCCACCGCATCGCCATGATGAAGGACGTGCCCGCACTGGGCGAGAACGCAGCGCTCAAGGGCTACGCGCTGAGCGGCTGGTTCGGGCTGGCGGGTCCCAAGGACCTGCCTGCCGATGTGGTGGCCAGTCTGCAGAAGGCCTTGAAGGCGGGCCTGGCCGATCCGGCGATGCGCGCGCGCCTGGAAGGGGCGGGCATCATTGCCCCCACGGGCGACGAAAACCTGGCCCAGATCATCCGTACCGACATGGGCAAGTACGCCGAACTGGTCAAGTTCGCCAGGATCACGCCGGAAAACTGAAGCACGGCCGGCTGCCATGAAAAACGCCTCGTTCCCCGAGGCGTTTTTTCATTCGGGCCTGTGCCGGGCATGCAGGGCCAGCAGCCCCTCGAGCGCATCGCGCAGCGGCTGCAGAGACGGGCCGGCAGGCGCCAGCCGTTGCAGCGCGCAGGCCGCTGCCTCCAGCGTGGACAGCTGGCCCGGCGCATGGGCCTTGCGCAGGGCGCCGTAGCGCGAGGCGGGCAGGTCGCCCTGCAGTGCCAGGCGGGGCAGGGCCTGCAGGCCGGGGTTGAGGTAGAGCATCTTGCGGCTCTTGCGCCAGGTGGCGTCCAGCACCACCAGGCGCAGGTCCTCGGGGCATGGCGCGGGCTGCGGCCAGGGCGCTTGCCTGGCCAGGCCCAGCTGGTCGCCGTGCGGTGTTTCCGGATAGAGCAGTACGGCCTGTCGCGGGGCGTCGCCCGACTGCCAGGGCGCGTGCAGCAGTGCCTGCAACTGCGCTGGCTCGAAGGCCTCGCCCACCGCCAGGCGGCTGGCGGGCAGGCACAGGTGCAGCAGCCGGCCCGTGCCCTTGGCCTGCAGTTCTTCCTCGGGATGCTGGAGCACCAGCAGCTGCACCGCATGCGGCACCGGCTGCACCAGGGGGCACAGGCAGGTGCGCTCAGGGCGCAGGCATTGCGCGCAGCGTGCGCGGGTGCTCACGGCGGACAAGGCCCGGCGCCTGCCTTACAGGCGACCCTTGTAGTAGCTGGGCTTGTCCATGTCGGCGATTTCCACGCTGAGCTGGACCATCATGCCGGCCGGCTGGGGCGTGAGGCGGCGCAGCACCGCGGCAATGCCTTCGGACAGTTCCTTCTTGGCCGTGTCGGTACGGCCCGCCAGCAGGCGCAGCTGCACGTGGACGAAGCCGCGGTTGGCCGGTGCCGAGCCGATCTCGAACTGGCTGACCGGCAGCAGGCGGGCCTTGACGTCGGCCTCGTCCAGGATGCTGGGGTGGCCGCAGACGAAGGCGTTGAGTTCGGTCAGCAGTTGCTGGCCGGGCAGGCCGGCGAGGTTGTCGGTGTATTCGACGTAGAGATGGGGCATGGATGTCTCCGTTCCGGTGGTGAAGAGGGATTCAGGGCAGGGGTGGGGCCAGGCGCGAGACCTCGTCCAGCGCCGTCAGCAGCAGCTGCACGTCGATGCGCGTGTGGGAGGCCGACAGCGCGATGCGCAGCCGCGCCGTGCCTTCGGGCACGGTGGGCGGGCGGATGGCGGGCACCCACAGGCCGCGCTCGCGCAGGCCTTCCATCACGGCCAGGGCCGTGGCGTTGGAGCCTATGACCAGGGCCTGCACGGCGGTGCGCGAAGGCAGCAACTGCCAGCCCGTGCGCGCCAGCAGCGGCGTGAGGCCGGCGCGCAGCTCGGCAATGCGTTCGGCCAGGGCCTCGCGGCGCTCGTCCTCGGCCTCGATCAGGGCCACGCTGGCCTGCAGAGCGCTGGCCAGCATGGGCGGCGCGGCCGTGGCGAAGATGTAGCTGCGCGTCTTTTGCAGCAGCCACTCGACCAGCATGTCGCTGCCCGCGACAAAGGCGCCGGCCACGCCAGCGGCCTTGCCCAGCGTGGCCATGTAGAGCACGCGCGGCGAGGCATTTGCGCCCGTCAGTCCCGCCTCGGCCAGGCTGCCCCGGCCTTGTGGGCCGAGCACGCCGAAGCCATGCGCGTCGTCGAGCAGCAGCAGCGCGTCGTACTGCTCGCACAGCGCCAGCAGGCCGCGGATGTCGGCCACGTTGCCATCCATGCTGAACACGGCATCGCTGATGACCAGCTTGCGCCGGGCCGTGCTGGCGGCCAGTTGCGCGGCCAGGTCGCCCAGGTCGGCATGGGCATAGCGGTGGACCTGGGCGCGCGACAGGCGTGCGCCGTCGATCAGGCAGGCGTGGTTGAGCGCATCGGAGAACAGGGCATCGCCAGCACCTACCAGGGCCGGCACGATGCCGGCATTGGTGGCGTAGCCCGCATAGAAGTAGAGCGCGCGCGGCAGCTGCACGAAGTGCGCCAGCTGTTCCTCCAGCGCGGCGTTGGCCGTGCTGTGGCCGCTGACCAGGGGCGAGCCGCCCGAGCCCACGCCAAAGGCCTGGGCGCCCGCGCAGGCGGCGCGCACCAGGGTGGGGTGGCCGGCCAGGCCCAGGTAGTCGTTGCTGCAAAAGGCCAGCATGGGGTGGCCGTCCACCTCCATGTGGGCGCCGCTGGCAGCGCCCTGCAGCGGCGCCGTGGCGCGGCGGCGGCGGCGCAGGTGGGCCGCGTCGAGCTCGGCGATGCGCGCGGGGATGTCGTCCAGCCAGGAGCCGCTCATTGCCATTGCTCCGGCAGGGTGTAGGTGGTGGCGCGCGGGTCGGGGTGCTGCTGGAAGGGGATGTCGGCCAGCAGCGGCGCCTGCAGTTGCCGGTCCAGGTGCTGGCGCAGCCAGGCCATGTTTTCCTCGGGCACCAGCATGGCGGGGTCCACGCGGCTGGCAATCCAGCCGGCCAGGCGCAGGCCGCGTGCGCGGATGGCCTCGGCCGTGAGGGCAGCGTGGTTCAGGCAGCCCAGCCGCAGGCCCACGACCATGACCACGGGCAGGTCCAGCGCGCAGGCCAGGTCGGCGCCCGAGAGCTGGTCGGACAGCGGCACGAGAAAGCCGCCCGCGCCTTCCACCACCACGGCGTCGGCCTGTTCGGCCAGGCGCCGGTAGCTGTCCACGATGTGTGCGATCTCTATGGAGCGGCCCGCGCGCTGCGCGGCGATGTGCGGCGACATGGGATCGGGCAGCAGCACGGGGTTGTCGAGTTCGGGCGGCACGGCCAGGGTGGAGGCGGCGCGCAGCGCCAGCGTGTCCTCGTTGGCCCAGCCGCCCTGGCCGTCGGGCTCGGCGCCTGCGGCCACGGCCTTCATGCCCACCACGCGGGCATGGTGGCGGGCCAGCGCATGCAGCAGCCCGCAGGAGGCCAGGGTCTTGCCCACGCCCGTGTCGGTGCCGGTGACAAAGCAGCCAATGGTGCGGTGGGCGTTCACGAATGGTTCTCCTGGGCCAGGGTGTCTTCAAGGGCCGCCAGCGCGCTGGCCGCCAGGTGCTGCACGGCTTCTTCGTCCAGCAAATAGGGAGGCATGGCGTAGAGGGTGTTGCTGATAGGGCGCAGCAGCAGCCCGCGCTCCAGCGCGGCTGCGCTGTAGCGACGGGAGAAGTCGGGCAGCGAGGTCTGCACATCCCAGGCCCAGATCATTCCCTGGCGCCGTGCGTGGCGCACGCGGGCGTGCTGGTTCAAAGGGGCGAAGGCGCCGTCCAGCGTTTGCGCCAGCGCGAGGTTGGCGTTGATGGCATCGGTCTGCTCGAACAGCTCCAGCGTGGCCAGGGCCGCACGGCAGGCCAGCGGGTTGCCGGTGTACGAATGCGAGTGCAGGAAGCCGCGCGCCACGGAATCGTCGTAGAAGGCGGCGTAGACGGCCTCGGTGGTCAGCACGGCCGACAGGGCCAGCGTGCCGCCCGTCAGGCCCTTGGACAGGCAGATGAAATCCGGCCGTATGCCGGCCTGCTGGTGGGCGAACATGCTGCCCGTGCGGCCGAAGCCCACGGCGATCTCGTCCACCACCAGGTGCACCTCGTAGCGGTCGCACAGGGCGCGCGCCAGGCGCAGATATTCGGGGTCGTGCATGGCCATGCCGGCCGCGCACTGCACCAGCGGCTCGACGATGAGTGCGGCCGTGGTCTCGTGGTGCTGCTCCAGCCACTGGCGCAGGCCTTCGGCGGCGCGCCGTGCCACATCGACCGGGCTTTCGCCGCCTTGCGCGCCGCGTGCATCGGGGCTGGGCACGGTGTCGGCCAGGCGCACCAGGGGGGCATAGGCTTCGCGGAAGATGGGAATATCGGTCACGGCCAGCGCGCCCACGGTTTCGCCGTGGTAGCCGCCGGCCAGGCCGGCAAAACGGCTCTTGGCGGGGCGGCCCAGGTTGCGCCAGTAGTGCGCGCTCATCTTGAGGGCGATCTCGGTGGCCGATGCGCCGTCGCTGCCGTAGAAGGCATGGCCCAGGCCGGTGAGCGTGGCCAGTCGTTCGGACAGCTCCACCACGGGCGCGTGCGTGAAGCCGGCCAGCATCACATGGTCCAGCCGGGCGAGCTGGTCGGTGAGCGCGGCCTGGATGTGCGGATGGCTGTGGCCGAAGAGGTTGACCCACCAGGAACTGACGCCATCCAGGTAGCGGCGTCCTTCGGTGTCGTGGAGCCAGGGCCCCTGGGCGCGCGCGATGGCGATGGGGGGCGCGGCCTCGTGCCGCTTCATCTGGGTGCAGGGGTGCCACACAGCCGCAAGGCTGCGGGCGGCAAGCGATTGAGTCATCGCGCGATTGTCACACCGCAGCGCAGCTCACAGCTGCTGCGTGGGCACGTGGTGGCGCAGCTCGACCTGGCGGTTGGCATCGTCCACGAAGACCAGCTGGGGCCGGTGCTCGGCCACGTCGGTCTCATGCACCTGGGCAAAGGACGCAATGATCAGCAGATCACCCACGGCAGCACGGCGCGCGGCCGAGCCGTTGACCGAGATCATGCCGCTGCCGCGCTGGCCCTTGATGGCATAGGTGACGAAGCGCTCGCCGTTGTCGATGTTCCAGATGTGCACCTGCTCGTTCTCGACGATGTTGGCGGCGTCCAGCAGGTCCTCGTCGATCGCGCAGGAGCCTTCATAGTGCAGCTCGCATTGCGTGGTCTTGACGCGGTGGATCTTGGATTTGAGCAGGGTGCGGAACATGTTTTGTCTCTCGAGGGGGCGCTTGGGCGCGATCTTGACGGTGGCGGGGACTGGCAAAAAAAAGCCACCAAGTCTATCTGCGAACCGCCAAACCCATGATGGCCGTGGAGTTGCTCTTCGGGGGCGGCTCTCTGGCAGGCCTGGCTTGAGGTCAGCCCAGATCCAGCACGCAGCCATCGCCGATGCTGTCGCGCCATACGCGGATGCGGCTGGGAGCGGGCTGCAGGTCGGCCAGGGAATCGGCAATGAACAGGCACAGGTTTTCCAGCGTGGGCTTGCCCAGGCCGGGGATTTCGTCGAGAAAGCGGTGGTCCAGCGCGTCGCCCAGGGTCTTCAGGCGCGAGCGCAGGTAGCCCAGGTCGATCACCATGCCGTTGTCCGGGTTGCGCGGGCCGGTGACGCTGACTTCGGCGTAGTAGGTGTGGCCGTGGATGCGGCGGCTGCTCTCGGTCTCGATGGCGCGCTCCAGCGTGTGGGCGGCGTCGAAGAAAAAGCGCTGGTGAACGGTGAACTGCATGGCAAAAATCAGCGGATGCCGGTGAGCTTGTGGGTCTGCAGGCTCAGGCGCCAGGCCGGGTGCTGCAGGCATTGCGCTATGCAGGCGGCCGTGTTGTCGGCCTGCAGGACGTTGTCCATGGGCTGCAGGAAATAGTGGTCGAAACGGGTGCCGGCCTCGATGGCCTGCAGATCGAAGCCGGGCTGCGGCCAGACCAGCTTGAGCTCCTGGCCGCTGCGCTGCACCCAGTCGGCGCCCGCCTTGGGGCTGATGCACAGCCAGTCGATGCCCTCGGGCGCGGCCACGGTGCCATTGCTTTCCACGGAAATGCGAAAGCCGCGCGCATGCAGGGCCGCGATCAGGGGCTCGTCCACCTGCAGCAGGGGCTCCCCCCCGGTCAGCACCACCATGCGGTGCCGGCTGTCGCCGGCCGGCCACTGGGACAGGATGCGTTCTGCCAGGGCGTCGGCCGTGGCGAACTTGCCGCCCAGCGTGCCGTCGGTGCCCACGAAGTCGGTGTCGCAGAACTGGCAGATGGCGCTGGCGCGGTCCTGCTCGCGGCCGGTCCAGAGGTTGCAGCCTGCAAAGCGGCAGAACACGGCCGGCGTGCCGGCCTGGCCGCCCTCGCCCTGCAGGGTGTAGAAGATTTCTTTGACGCTGTAAGTCATGGTGCATGGAGGCCGGTGGTGCCGGCCTGTCGGTGTGCGCGTGCCTGTGTCCGTGCCCGCTAGACGGGCGTATAGGCCAGGCGCACGTAGATGGGCGCAAAGGCTTCGGCCTGGGTGATCTCGATCAGCGTTTCCTTGGCCAGCTCCAGCAGGGCGATGAAGGTCACGACCAGCACGGTCGATCCCTTCTCTGGCTGGAACAGGGTCTCGAACTCGACAAAGCGCCGGCCCTGCAGGGCCTTGAGCACCTGGCTCATGTACTCGCGCACCGAGAGTTCCTCGCGCGTGATCTTGTGGCTTTGCACAAGCTTGGCACGCTTGAGAATGTCGCGCCAGGCCGATTGCAGCTCGGCCACGTCCACATCGGGGAAACGCGGCTGCAGGTTCTGCTCGATATGGACCTGGGCCCGGAGGAAGTCGCGCCCGTAGTGCGGCACCTGGCCCAGCTGTTGGGCGGCCAGCTTGATCTGCTCGTACTCCAGCAGGCGGCGCACCAGTTCGGCGCGCGGGTCCTCGGCTTCCTCGCCATCGTCCTGCTTCTTGGGCGGCAGCAGCATGCGCGACTTGATCTCGATGAGCATGGCCGCCATCAGCAGGTACTCGGCCGCCAGCTCGAGGTTGCGGCTGCGGATTTCGTCGACATAGCGCATGTACTGGCGCGTCACGTCCAGCATGGGAATGTCGAGGATGTTGAAGTTCTGCTTGCGGATCAGGTACAGCAACAGGTCCAGCGGCCCTTCGAAGGCTTCGAGGAAGACCTCCAGCGCATCGGGCGGGATGTACAGGTCCTGCGGCAGGGCGAACAGCGGCTCGCCGTACAGGCGCGCCAAAGCCACCTGGTCGATCACGACCGGTGAATCGTCGCCAGGAGCGGGGGATGCGGCGCCGGCGCCCGCAGGCGCCAGTGCGGACTCAGCCTCGGCCATGCCTTGCTGCGCAGGCATCAGCTGCATGCGCACGGTGCCACAGCGAAACAGGCTGATGTGTCATTGCAGCCGAAATCAGGAGTTCGTCTGGTAGACGTAGGGCTTCTGGTCCACGCGGCCGGCGCGCAGGTCTTCCCAGACTTCGTGGTTCACGTCCTTGTCCCACAGCAGCGAGCGGCCGGCCAGCTGCTGGCTGGGCAGCTCGGGCTTTTGCTTCTTCAGCTCGTTGATGAAGTTCGTGGCGTCGGAACGGTAATCGGGGCGGCGAAAGAATGACATAGTCTGATAACCTCTTGAATCGCGTGATTTTACCGGGACACCGCCGATGAACCTAGTCTCCCGTCTTCTGGGCGTTGCCGTGGCCGTGATGGGCATGCTTGGGCTGCCCGGCTGCGATCCCCAAAACATCAAGGAACTCGAAGAAGGCCTGTCCACCGAGGCCGACGTCCGCGCCCGCTTTGGCGAGCCCGAACGCATCTGGACCGAGCCCGACGGCTCGCGCACCTTCGAGTACAACCGCCAGCCCGCCGGCAGCCGCAACTACATGATCACCATCGGCACCGATGGCCGCATGAGCGCGCTGCGCCAGGTGCTGGCGCCGCACAACTTCGAGAAAATCCGCCCCGGCATGGGCGAGGAGCAGGTGCGCCGCATGCTGGGCAAGCCTGCCAAGGTCACCACCTACCAGCTCAAGCAGGAAACCGACTGGGACTGGAACTACATCGATCCCCCCACGCGCGACATGGAGTTCACCGTGACCTTCGGCCCCGACGGCCGCGTGCTGCGCAGCGCCGGCCGCGAGAAACTGCACGGCGGAGCCTGACAACAGGCCCTTGCAAGCTCCTGCAAGCCCCTGCGGCGCGCTGTACCCTGCACGCCACAGCGCGCCGGGGCAACAGTCTCTAGAATCCGGGTTTGTACCTATGACACCCCATGGGTACGGTGAAGGCCCCGAACCGGGGCCTTTGCGACGATAGATCTGTCATCACCCCGACAATGTCCACGCCCTCCCTACCCGCTGCCGCGCCCGCTGCGCCTGTTTCGGCCACCGCTTCGCTGCGCCATGGCCTCTTCGAGGATGTCCAGGCCCTCTTCACCGGAACCCTGTTCGTGGGCATCGCCATGATGATGTTCGCCCAGGCGGGGCTTTTGACGGGCAGCACGGCGGGCCTGGCCTTCGTGCTGCACTACGCCACGGGCTGGCCGTTCGGCCTCATCTTCTTCGCGATCAATATCCCGTTCTACTGGTTTGCCTGGACGCGCGTGGGCCGCACCTTCACGGTCAAGACCTTCATCTGCGTGGGCGCGCTGTCGCTGATCACAGAAATGGGGCCGCGCCTCATCCACATCGACTACCTGCACCCGGCCTTTGCCGCCATTGCGGGCGGCCTGCTCATGGGCTCGGGCCTGCTGTTCCTGGCGCGCCACCGCTCCAGCCTGGGCGGCGCCACCATCGCCTCGCTCTACCTGCAGGACCGCTACGGCATCCGCGCCGGCAAGGTGCAGATGGCCATCGACTGCTGCGTGGTGCTGCTGGCGCTGTGGGTGGTGCCCTTCGAGCGCGTGGCCTGGTCGGTGCTGGCGGCCGTGATCATGGGCGTGTTCCTGGCCGTGAGCCACCGGCCCGGGCGCTACGCCGGGCAGTAGCCTCAGGGCGTCAGGGGCTGCCCATCGGGCGTGCGGTAGCGGACCGTGATGCCGCTGTTGTCTGCGGTTGTCCCGTCATCGCTCATCGCATCGACGGCCTTGCCCACTCCCTTGCCGACGATTTTTGCCGTGCCCACAGCCGCATCCGCGGCCAGCCCCACGGCCGAGGCCGTGACGCTGACCGCCGTGGCCGTCACGGCCACCACGGTGCAGCCGGACAGCAGGGCCGCGGCGCACAGGCAAAGAAAAGCCCCCAGGGCCGGGGACCGTGAGGGCTTGCGGGACATGGATGGCTTGCTTCAGTGGATACGCATGCCGGGGGTGGCGCCTGGGAAAGGCTCCAGCACATAGATGCCGGGATTGCTTTTCTCATCGGCGTGGCTGGCGGCCAGCACCATGCCTTCGGAGATGCCGAACTTCATCTTGCGCGGCGCCAGGTTGGCCACCATCACGGTGAGCTTGCCCTGCAGCTGCTCGGGCTGGTACATGCTGGAGATGCCGGAGAACACGTTGCGTGTCTTGCCTTCGCCCACGTCCAGCGTGAGCTGCAGCAGCTTGGTCGAGCCTTCCACGGGCTTGCATTCCACGATCTTGGCGATGCGCAGGTCCACCTTGGCGAAGTCGTCGATGCTGATGGTTTCGGCAATTTCCTCGCCGCCGGGCAGGACCTTCTCGACCACGGGCTCGGGGGCCTCGAACAGGGCCTCCAGCTGCTTGACGTCCACGCGCTGCATCAGGTGCTTGTACAGGCCGATGGCATGGCCGGCGCCCAGCAGGTTCTGTGCGTCGGCGAACTGCAGCGGCGCCACGTTCAGGAAGCCTTCCACCTGTTCGGCCACGGCCGGCAGGATGGGCTTCAGGTAGATGGTCAGCAGGCGGAAGGCCTCGATGCAGGTGGTGCACACGTCCTGCAGGCGGGCGTCCATGCCTTCCTGCTTGGCCAGCTCCCAGGGCTTGTTGGCGTCCACGTATTCGTTGACGCGGTCGCACAGCTGCATGATCTCGCGCACGGCGCGGGCCGTGTCGCGGTTCTCGAAGGCCTGGACAACGGCCTCGCTCTGGCCGCGCAGCTGGGCCAGCAGGGCCTGGCCGTCTTCGCTGACCGTGCCCAGCTTGCCGTCGAAGCGCTTGGCGATGAAGCCGGCCGCGCGCGAGGCGATGTTCACGTACTTGCCGATCAGGTCGGAGTTGACGCGGGCCATGAAGTCATCGGGGTTGAAGTCGATGTCTTCATTCTTGCCGTTGAGCTTGGCGCCCAGGTAGTAGCGCAGCCACTCGGGGTTCATCTGCAGGCCCAGGTACTTGAGCGGGTCCAGGCCGGTGCCGCGGCTCTTGCTCATCTTCTCGCCGTTGTTCACGGTCATGAAGCCGTGCACGCAGATCTTGGTGGGCGTCTTGCGGCCGCTGAACTTGAGCATGGCGGGCCAGAACAGCGTGTGGAAGGTGATGATGTCCTTGCCGATGAAGTGGTACTGCTCCAGCGCGGGGTCGGCCATGTAGGCCTCGTAGTCCTCGCCACGGCGGTCCAGCAGGTTCTTGAGCGAGGCCAGGTAGCCCACGGGCGCGTCCAGCCAGACGTAGAAGTACTTGCCCGGCGCATCGGGGATCTCGATGCCGAAGTAGGGCGCGTCGCGCGAGATGTCCCAGTCGCCCAGGCCCTCGCTGGTCGTGCCGTCCGGGTTGGTGCGCACGCTGAACCATTCCTTGATCTTGTTGGCCACCTCGGGCTGCACGTGCTGGCCGTCCTGGGTCCATTCGGTCAGGAATTCCACGCAGCGCGGGTCCGACAGCTTGAAGAAGAAATGCTCCGAGCTCTTGAGCACGGGCTTGGCGCCGGACAGCGCCGAGTAGGGGTTGATCAGGTCGGTGGGCGCGTAGACGGCGCTGCAGACCTCGCAGTTGTCGCCGTACTGGTCCTTGGCGTGGCAGCGCGGGCATTCGCCCTTGATGAAGCGGTCGGGCAGGAACATGTTCTTCTCGGGGTCGAAGAACTGCTCGATGGTGCGCGTCTCGATGAAGCCGGCAGCCTTCAGGTCCCTGTAGATCTGCTGGGCCAGCGCGTGGTTCTCGGGCGCATCGGTGTTGTGCCAGTTGTCGAAGGCGATGTGGAAGCCGTCCAGGTACTGCTTGCGGCCTGCGGCGATGTCGGCCACGAACTGCTGGGGCGTCTTGCCGGCCTTCTCGGCCGCAATCATGATGGGCGCGCCGTGGGCGTCATCGGCGCCCACGAAGTTGACCGCGTTGCCCTGCATTCGCTGCGCACGCACCCAGGTGTCGGCCTGGATGTATTCCATGATGTGGCCGATGTGGAAGTTGCCGTTGGCGTACGGCAGGGCGGTGGTGACGAAGAGTTTGCGTGCGGTCATGGATGGCGGCTTTCTCGGGGGAACCTGACATTCTAGAAGGGCTGGGCGGTTGTGGGGCGGCGATGGCTTTTCCGTGCAGGCCGACATACGGGGGAGTTGTTGCGGGCCTTCGCTGCGCCAGGCCTGTTGGCTGCAGGCGTCAGCTGGCGACCAGCGGGCGCTGCCAGCCCATGAACTGCTCGATATCGCTGCGCCGCGCCAGCGCGTCGCGCCGGCCCAGGGCCATGAGTTCGCGGGTGAAGCTGCGCTCGAACAGCAGGTAGCTGGCCAGGGCGGCGCCGCGCGGGTCGCTGGCGTCCTGGCGCACGCCCAGGGCACCCAGCAGGGTGCGCATGGGCAGCGGCAGCTGGCCCACATGGCGCGCGGCGATGGCGTCTATGCGCTCGGAGGGCGAGATGACCAGCAGCTGCAGCGGGCGCAGCCGGCTGCGTTCGCGGTCGGCGGGCGGGATCAGGGCCAGGGTCTGGTTGATGCGCTCGGCGCGCTCCACGTCCAGGGACAGGGCGTCCAGGAAGATGCTCGACAGCGTGTGGCCCGCGATGTGGGCCAGCGACGGGTAGCTTGCGCCTTCTGGCGGCGGCCTGGCCGGCGGCTCGGTGCGCCGGCCCGCGCCCACGACGAGGATGCGCTCTGCGCCCAGGTGGATGGCGGGCGCCAGCGGCGCGGTCTGGCGCATGGAGCCGTCGCCGAAGTATTCGGTGGCGCCGTCCAGCGGCAGCGGCGTGGCCGGAAAGATGAAGGGGATGGCCGAGGAGGCCAGCAGGTGCGCATGCGTGATCTGGGCGGCGGCGGCCTTGCGCTGGTTGCGCACCCAGGGCTGGAGCTGGTCCTGCGCCTGGCAGAAGGTCACATGCTCGCTGGTGGTGTAGCTGGAGGCCGAGACCGCCAGCGCACGCAGGTGGCCGTCCGCGATCAATTGCGGCAGGCGTTCCAGCGGAACCAGGCCACACGACAGCAGGCGGCCCAGCGGCTGGTTGTCCAGCAGCGAGCGCGGGCGCATGCGGCCCCAGCGCGCCAGGGCCCAGCCCAGGGACAGCAGGGTCAGCCAGCGCGCGCCGCTGCGCAGCACGCTCAGCGAGTCGGACAGGTAGATGTCCTCGGGCCGCAGGTTGCGCCAGATGCGCGACATGCGGCGCACGGCCCGGTCGAAATGGTCGCTGCCGCAGGCCAGGGCGGCCGCGTTGATGGCGCCGGCAGAAGTGCCGACCAGGATGGGGAAGGGATTGGGGCCATGCTGCTGGCCGCAGGCGCGGCGTATCTCGGCAATGGCCTCCAGCACGCCGGCCTGGTAGGCGGCGCGGGCGCCGCCGCCGCTGAGCAGCAGTCCGGTGCTGGGGGGAGGGAGGCTGGAGTCGGGTGAGGGCGCGGCATCGGGCATGCCTGGAGTGTGCCGCGCGCCGGCCGTCATCAGATCAGGGGATGACCCCGAAGGAATCAGGCCTTGGCCAGCAGGGAGCCCAGGTCCTTGCCGGAGATCAGGGCGATGCCCTGCTGCTTGGCCCAGGCGGCTGCATTCTCGGCCGGCGGCTGCAGCGACAGGTAGCAGACCGTGGCCGCATCGCGCGCCTGGCCTGCGGCCAGCAGAGCGCGCAGCGGCTCCATGCCGTGCACGCCGGCCTTCCAGCGCCTGGCGCTGGCCACGGTGGTGCGGCCTTCGCGTTCCAGCACGAAGTCGGCGCCGTCCTTGTCGGACAGGCGGGTGACGGTGTAGCCCTCGGCCTGCCAGGCGCGATCGAGCCGATCGGCGAACTCGCGCCAGCTTTGCTGGGCGGCGATCTCCAGGGCCTGCTCCACCTTGGCGGGGCTGGGCGCGCGCAGCTGGCGCCAGGCGGCAACGCAGCCTATGCCGAAGAAGGGCAGGGCGGTGATGGCGGCGAACGGCGCGATGTCCTTGGGCAGCAGCGCCGTGGACACCAGGGTCACCAGCGCGGCCAGCGCGATGCTGATCCACCAGCGCGAGCGCAGCAGGATCGCGAACAGGGAGTTGTGGGCCATCTTGAATTTCACGGGGCGGATCTTTCGCGGAAAAAGGCGGGAGAAATGGGAACAAAGCCAGCGGGGCCTGCATTGTCTCGCGCGGGCGAGGGCTTGGGGCCTTGGATAGACTATCCGGCTCTAGGAGTAATCAAAGCAATGGCAGTCACAGAACAAGCGCTCTTGGCCGCGCTCTCCAGCGTGCTCGACCCCCACACCGGCAAGGACTATGTGAGCACCCGCGCCCTGCGCAACCTGCAGGTCACGGGGGCCGACGTGGCCTTCGACGTGGAGATGGGCTATCCGGCGCAAAGCCTGGTGCCGGCGCTGCGCGGCCAGTTCGTCGCGGCGGCCAAGACCGTCGAGGGCGTGGGCAATGTCTCGGTCAACATCACGTCCAAGGTCGCCGCGCATGCGGTGCAGCGCGGCGTGCAGTTGCTGCCGGGCGTCAAGAACATCATCGCCATCTCGTCCGGCAAGGGCGGCGTGGGCAAGAGCACGACCACGGCCAACCTGGCGCTGGCGCTGGCCGCCGAGGGCGCGCGCGTGGGCATCCTGGACGCCGACATCTACGGCCCCAGCCAGCCCATGATGATGGGCATCTCCGGCCGCCCCGAAAGCCCCGACGGCAAGACCATGGAGCCCATGGAAAGCCATGGCGTGCAGGTCATGTCCATCGGCTTCCTGGTCAACAACGACCAGGCCATGATCTGGCGCGGCCCCATGGCCACGCAGGCGCTGGAGCAGATGCTGCGCCAGACCAACTGGAAGGATCTGGACTACCTGCTGGTGGACATGCCGCCCGGCACCGGCGACATCCAGCTGACGCTGGCCCAGCGCGTGCCCATGACGGGCGCCGTGGTCGTCACCACGCCCCAGGACATCGCCCTGATCGACGCCAAGAAGGGCGTGAAGATGTTCGAGAAGGTGGGCGTGCCCATCCTGGGCCTGGTCGAGAACATGGCAGCCCACGTCTGCACCAACTGCGGCCATGTGGAGCACATCTTCGGCGCCGAGGGCGGCAAGCAGATGGCGGCCGAGTACGGCATCGACTACCTGGGCGCCCTGCCCCTGTCGCTGCAGATCCGCCTGCAGGCCGACAGCGGCAAGCCCACCGTGGTGGCCGAGCCCGACAGCGAGGCCGCGCAGATCTATAAGAAGGTGGCGCGCGACCTGGCCGTGAAGGTGGCGCTCAAGGCGCGCGATTTCACGAGCAAGTTCCCCACCATCACGGTGAGCCAGGGAACCTGAAATGCTGCGCCCCCTGAGCGGCTGCGCCGCTTCCCCCTCTCTCGCTGCGCGGGAGGGGGACGACGCCCTCGGGGCGGGGCGGCCCTTCCTCGGCGTCCCTGGGTTGGATTACGCCAGTTTTTCTCGCACTGTCCATGTCGATCTGATTTGTGCCGAAATCGGTGGCATGGTAATCGACTCAGGTTATTGCGCATGAACCTGCTGACCTCGATGCGGTATCTGGCGGCGCTCAACGAGCACCGCCATTTCGGCCGCGCGGCGCTGGCATGCCACATCACCCAGCCGGCGCTGTCCAATGCGCTGCGCGCGCTGGAGGAGGAGTTCGGCACGGTCATCGTGCGCCGGGGCCGCTCGTTCGCGGGCTTCACGCCCGAGGGCGATCAGGTGCTGGCCACGGCCCTGGCCATGCTGCGGGCCGAGGAAGGCCTGCGCCAGGAACTGAGCGCCGCCGCCGGCGCGCTGCGGGGGCAGCTGCGCATGGCGGCCGTGCCCACGGCCATGCCCATGCTCACGCGCTTTGCGGCCCTGCTGCGAGAGAACCATCCGGGCATCACGCCCGTGGTGCTGTCCATGAGCTCGGCCGAGATCGAGAGCGGGCTCGAAGACCTGTCCCTGGACCTGGCCCTGGGCTACAGCGCGCGCATGCCGCCGCGCGGCCCGCGCCTGCAGTCCTGGCCCCAGTACGAGGAGCACTACTACCTGCTGTGCCGCGAGTGCTGCGAGTGTCGCGATGGGCAGGGCGAGGGCCGGCCCTTTGCCTTTGGCGCCGACATCGCCTGGCGCGAAGTGGCCGGCATGCCGCTGTGCCTGCTCACCCCCGACATGCACAACCGCACGGTGATCGACGAGGCCTTCGCCGCCGTGGACATGACCGTGCAGCCCGCCATGGAAACCAACTCCGTGCTGACCCTGGTGATGGCCGTGGCGCAAGGAACGGATGGCATGACCACCGTGCTGCCCGGCGCCATGGTGGCCACGGTGCGCCACATGCCGGGCCTGGTGGCGCGGCCGCTGCGCTCGCCCGAGCTGGTCACGCCCATAGGCTTCATGGCCCAGCAGGGCGTGGCGCCCACGCGCGCGCTGCAGGCGGCGCTGCAACTGCAGGACGACGCCGGTTGGCGTGCGCAGTGCCTGCGGCATGCGGGGGCGCTGAAAGACTAGGCGGGTTGTGCAGTCTCTGGCGTGGCGTTCGGCGCGGCATTCAGTGCGGCGCGCACCACGTCGGGCGTGAACGGCGCGGCATAGAAACGACGGCCGGTGGCGTCGAACAGCGCATTGGCCAGCGCGGCCGGGCCGGGGACCGAGGCCGATTCGCCAGCGCCCATGGGGGGCTCGTCCTGGCGCGGCATCAGCACCACTTCGATGGGTGGCAGGTCGCGGAAGCCGATGATGGGGTAGCTGCCCCATTCGCGGCTGGCCACGCCTTGCTCGTTGAAGGCGACCTTCTCCATCAGGCTGCGGCTCAGGGTCTGGATGACATTGCCGTGGATCTGGTGGCGCACGCCGTCGGGGTTGACCATCATTCCCGTGTCCTGGCCCACGACCAGTCGCCGCACGGCGATGCGGCCGCTGGCGGGGTCCACGTCGATGTCGATGACCCAGGCGGCCCACGCCGCACCGAAGCCGGGAAAGCGGCTGTGGATATAGCGCGCATAGGCCACGCCGCGCCCGTGCAGCAGGCCGTCGGCGCCGGGGCGGCCCCGGCTTCCCGGCTGGTTTTGCTGCCAGCCTGCGTGGCGGGCCGTGGCCTCGATCAGCTCGACGGCGCGCGGGTCATCGAGGTGGCGAACACGGTAGTCCACGGGGTCGGCACCGGCCGCATGGGCCAGCTCGTCGATCATGCAATCGTGGGCAAAGGAATTGGGCAGGGCCGAGACGCCGCGCAGCCAGGACGAGCGCACGATGGGCGCCATGTCATGGCAGGTGATGCGCTGGCTGGCATAGCGGTAGGGCGGCACGGCGGTGCGGTCGCCCATCTCCAGCGTGCGCGGCTCGCCCGGGATGCGGCCCGTGAGCAGCAGGGCCAGCAGCGGCGCGTCGTTGGAGGGGTAGCGCACGGCAAAGTCATAGGCCAGCAGTTCGCCCCGGGCATCGATGGCCGCGCTCACGTCCATGAGCTGGGCCGTGCCCTTGGGCTCCCACTGGTGTTCCTGCTCGCGCGTGAGCTGTACGCGCACGGGCGCACCCACGGCCATGGACAGCAGGGCGGCGTCGGCGCAGACATCGTCGGCGCAGTTGCGGCCGTAGCAGCCGGCCGCCTCCAGGCGCACGATCTCGATGCGGTCCTCGCCCAGTTGCAGCAGGCGGTCCAGGTCGGTGCGCAGCATGTGGGGGTTCTGCGTGCCGGCCCAGAGCTTGAGACGGCCCCCGCTGAAATCGGCCACGGCGCAGGACGGGCCGATGGAGGCATGCATCTGGTAGGGCCAGACGTAGCTGCGGCGCAGTTCGGTGGCCGCACCCGTGCCGACGCCCGCGAAGGCATCGTCCACAGTGCCCTGGTCCACCAGCGAGCGGTGCTGGGCGGGATTGGCGCGTATCGCCGCAGCCAGATCGGATAAGTCAGGCGCTGGCGGCACGGCCTGCCATTGCACGCGCAGCGCGCGCATGGCGGCAATGGCCTGTTCCTCGCGGTCGGCGACCACGCCGACGAAGTCGCCCTCGGTGACCACCTGCACGTTGCCGGGCAGGTGGGCCACGGAGTCGCGCTCCACGGCCACCAGGCAGCGGCCGATGAAGCTGCCGCCGTCGCGGCCCGGGTGCGGAGGGCGGATGACGCGGCCATGGCGCATGCCGGGCACGCGCACATCATGGACAAAGCTCAGCTCGCCCGTGGCCTTGGCGGGGATGTCCACGCGCGCCGCGCCACGGCCGACGAGCCGGTATTCGCTGGCGGGCTTGAGCTTCACCTCCTGATCGGGCGGGGCCAGCGTCAGCTGCAGTTGCTGGCCGCGCAGCAGATCGCCATAGCCGAGTTCGCGGGCATCACTGCCATCGGCAAAGCGCACCGCACCTTCGCGCGCCTGGAGCCGGTCCGCCGCCACGCTCCATTGCTGCGCGGCCAGCGCCAGCAACTGCTCGCGCGCCTGGGCGGCGGCGCGGCGCAGCGGCACGGCCGAGATCTGGATGCTGGCGCTGGCAATGGTCGGGCCCTGGTTGGGTGCGGCGGCCGTGTGGCCCAGCACCATGTCCAGGCGCTCCAGAGGCACTTCGAGTTCTTCCGCCACGATCTGCGCCAGGGCCGTGCGTATGCCCGTGCCCAGGTCCACATGGCCGTTGAAGGCCAGGGCGCGCCAACCCTGGGGCGCGGCTTCGTCGGCCAGCACGGCCACGAAGACCTCGGGCGTGGATTGCACATAGTCGGAGGCCGTGCCGGGCTGGCCGGGCGCAGGGCGCGGCGGCGCCACGGGCTGGCGCACCACGAGCAGGGTGTCGGCGCGCGTGAGCAGCTGTGCGTGCAGGGCTTGGGGCTGGGGCAGGTTCATGGGGCGGTGTTCTTCGCGGGCACGCCTTCAGGCGTGCCCTGTGCATGTTATGCACTCCGGGGCCGGCTGCGCAGGGCCGGCCCCATAGGCGCGTTGGCGCGGTGGGATCAACCTGCGGCGAGGGCGTCGGTGTCGGCGATGGCCTGGCCCAGCGGCATCACGGCCGCGTACTTCTGGGCCATGTCGAACAGGTTGGCCTCGTGCGGGCCCAGGGCGCGGTCGCCGCAGCAGTCGGCCACCACCAGCGGGCGAAAGCCCGACTGCATGGCATCGACCACGCTGGCGCGCACGCAGCCGCTGGTCACGCAGCCGGCCACCAGCAGGGTCTGCACGCCGCGCTGGGCCAGCCAGGGTGCGAGCATGGTGCCGAAGAAGGCCGAGGGCGTGCTCTTGCGCACCACGTATTCGCCAGCGGCCGGGGCCAGCTGGGGCACGATGGCGCTGTTGGGGCTGTCTTCCTTCAGGGTCAGCATGCCGGGCACCTTCAGGCAGAAGATGTTGTGGTCGGCATCGTCGTCCGAGAACACGATGCGGCTGTGCGCCACGGGCCAGCCGCGCTCGCGCGCATGGGCCAGCAGGTGCTGCGTCTGCGCGATGGCTTCGGGGATGTTGCCGCCGCCGAAGACGGCCGGGTCGGCAAAGCCGTTGACGAAGTCGATGATGAGCAGGCCGAACGGGGCCTTGAGCGGCAGCGGTGTGCCGAAGCCCTGGCGTGCGTAGGCAGAGATGTCGCCCTGCACGCCCTCGGTGGGAACGCTCTGCGTGCTGGTGGTGGCGGTTGTCATGCGATGTCCTTTCCTTGCTTGGACCTTTTGGCGGCGCGCGCCAGTCCTTCCTCGTCCTGCACCACGCCGTTGATGACCGTGGGCTTGCCGTCCAGCGCCACCGAGCAGTGGCGCATGGGGATGTCGATGTGGCAGGCCGTGGTGCGGCTGCCCCCGGCCTCGTTGTTGGGGCCCATGGACCACAGGAAGTTGCCCTCGAAGGCACGGGCGTCCATGCCGATGTGGGTTTCCTTGTTGTAGTGGGCCAGCATGGACCAGTGGGCGCGCGGCTGCAGCCCCCAGCCGATGTGGGAGACGGCATAGGCCTCGGGGTCCTCGTAGGAGGCCATGTACTCCTTGAGGATGTCGGCCTGCAGGCCGCCGCTGATGCGCGTGACGTAGCCCTTTTCGATGACGAGTTCGATGGGCTCGGTCACGTAGTCCTTCATGGGCAGCAGGATGTCGCCCCGGTCCAGCACCACGCGGCCGTTGCTCTCGCCCTCGTCGGGCCAGGTCAGCACGAAGCCGCTGGGCCAGTGGTCCCAGCGGCCGGGCTGGTCCACGAAGCCGTATTCGCAGATGGCCGGGAAGCTGCCCAGGCGGCAGCGCAGGTCGGTGCCCGCGGCCGAGGTGATGTGCATCTGCCCGGCCGCCTCGATCAGCTTGGATGCGGCCTGCACGCGCGCGCGGTCGCCCTCGGTGGGCACCAGGCGGCACAGCACCTCGGGCGGCTCCACGGCCAGCAGGATCTTGGTGCCGGTCTGCAGGATCTCGTGCTGCTCGGGCGAGAACAGCAGCGTCATCAGGTCCAGCACCAGGTCGCTGGCCTTGAGCGCGGCGATGGCGGCGGGGTTGCCGGTCAGTGGCGTGGTTCCCAGGTAGGCCAGCGAGTCGCGGCTCAGTGATTTTTCGGCATTGACGGGCGGCAGGTCCAGGCGGTTGACGCGCGCCCCCATTTCGCTGGAAGCGGCAATGGCGCAGCGCAGCGTCTGCGGGTGCGTGTCGGCGCCCGTGAGCACGGTGACGGTCTGGCCGGCTTCGAGCCGGGACAGCGTGAGCACCTGCTTCCAGGCGTGGATCAGATCGATATCGCTGACGGACATGGTCGGCTCCTTGGTGTCGCGATGGATGGGAGTGGGCTGCGGTTGGACATTCAGTCCACCCGCGCGCCGAGGAAATCGCCCAAGGCCACGTAGAACCCGGCCTCGTTGTCCCAGGGGATCATGTGGCCGGCGTTGGGCACGCGCACATGCTCGGTCTGGGGTGCCAGGCCTTGCCACTCGGCCACGTCCTCGCTGCGCACCACGTCGCCGCGCTCGGCCGTGACCAGCAGCAGCGGGTGCTGGATGCGGGGCAGGTCGGCATGGATGTCGTCACGGCCGAAGTCCTCGAAGCTCTGCACGATGGCCGGCTCGTGGCAGGTGTGCAGCCACTGGGCGCGCAGCTGGCGCTGCTCTTCGGTCCAGGTGGGGCAGAAGGCGCGCATGGCCTCGGCATCCATGCCCAGCGTGGCCTGGCGGATGGAGTCCACATACCAGGGCAGGGCGGCCGGGTAGGCGCGGCGGCCGGGGCCGGAGACCGGCGGATCGACGATGACCAGGCGCGTGAGCCCCACCGGCTGGCTGCGCGCGGCGCGCACGGCGATGCGCCCGCCCATGGAGTGGCCGACCAGCGCCCAGCGCTGCAGGCCCAGGGCCTGGGCGAAGGCGGCCACGTCGGCGGCCTGGGCATCGAGGCTGTAGTCCAGGCCCGGGCCGGAGGACGACAGGCCGCGCCCGCGCACGTCCAGCACATAGGTGTCGAACTGGCGGCCCAGGTGCTCGGCCACGAAGCCCCAGGTCACGGCCGGGCTGGTGATGCCGGGGATCAGGATGACGGCGTCGCGCTGCGCGCGTTCGCCCTCGGCGCCGCCGTAGCGCAGGTAGTGCTGGCGGATGCCGTTGGCATGGACGTTGCCGCCGTAGCGGAATGTGCTGGGGGTGCTGGAGGTGCTGGTCATGCGTGTGTTCCTCAGGCCTTGGCTGCGCTGTTGCCGGTGTCGTAGGGGTAGGCGCCCGACAGCAGCGCACCCGCGCCCGGCACCACGGGGTCCAGCCCCAGTTCCTTGAGGATGGCATAGGTGGTGGCGATGGAGGCGGTCAGCACGGGCTTGCCGGTCTGGGCCTCGACCTGGGCCACGGCCGGCAGCGAGGGCATCTGCACGCAGGCCGACAGCACGATCACGTCGGCGTCGGCGTAGTTCATGCCGGCCACGATGCCGGGCAGCTTGGCGGGGTCGTGGCGGCCCACGTCCAGGTTGTCGGGGATCTCCAGCGCGCGCCAGTCCACGATCTCGAAGCCTTCGGCGGCCACGTAGTCCATGACCAGCTGGGTCAGCGGAATCATGTAGGGCGCCACCAGGGCGATCTTCTTGGCGCCCATGACCTTGAGCGCTTCCACCAGCGCGCCGGCGCTGGTGATCACCGGGGCGGTGGCGCCATTGCTGGCCGTGCGCTCGGTCAGGCGCTGCTGCGAGACGCGGTGGTAGCCCTTGCCCATGGCCATGATGGCCACCAGGCAGGCATAGCCCAGCACGTCCACGCGCGCGTCGCTCAGCTCCAGCGCGCAGCGGTCGCTTTCGGCGTCCATGGCGGCCAGTTCCTCCTTCTGGACCTTCTTCATGCGCATGCGGCTGGAGTGGAAGGTGAAGCGGTCCTGCGGGCGCAGCGTGGAGTGGGCCTGCAGCATGGCCGGCACCTCGGTCTCCATGGTGGTGTTGGAGCTGGGGACGATCTGGCCGATGCGGAACGTTTTGGTCATGGACTTGCCTTTGCGAAGTTTCGAGGGTTTCTGATCAGAATCAACTGAGTGTGTACGCTTTATTCTTGCAAAAGACGTGCCGCCTTGCAAATGAGAATTTTCTCGGGGTTTGTACTTATTTGGTGCAGAAATTGCACCAAAAATGGCGAACTTCAATTTATTCTGCCGCCCTATGGTGCATGCGTCGATTTGAAAAATTCAAGCGCATACACCTGAATTAAGTGTTTTGTTGCCTGGCACGCTTCCTGCTCTACACCCTGCAAGGACGCGCCGAAGCAACGGTTGCCCCGTCTGGCTTTCAACATTCCTGCAAGGAGAAAACTGTGTCTCAATCCCCTCGAATCGCCGTTGTCGGCGCCGGTCTCGGCGGGGCTGCAGCTGCCAAGCTGCTGCTCCAGGAAGGCTTCAATGTCCGCGTCTATGAGCAGGCGCCCAGCTTCTCGCGCCTGGGAGCCGGCATCCACGTCGGGCCCAATGTGATGAAGATCCTGCGCCGCATCGGCATCGAGGACGCGCTCAACGAGCAGGGCTCGCATCCCGACTACTGGTACAGCCGCCACTGGCAGACGGGCGACGTGCTGGCCCAGATTCCGCTGGGCGACTACGCCGTCAAGGAATACGGCGCCAGCTACCTGACCGTGCACCGTGGCGACTTCCATGCGCTGCTGGTCGAGGCCCTGCCCGACAGCGTGATGGCCTACGGCAAGTTCCTGACCAAGGTGGAGGACCGCGGCAATGTGGTCGTCATGCACTTTGCCGACGGCACGACCGAGGAGGCCGACATCGTCATCGGCGCCGATGGCGTGAACTCCCGCATCCGCGAGGAACTGCTGGGCCCGGAGCTGCCCAAGTACGCGGGCTACCTGGCCCACCGCGCCGTGTTCCCCACGCCCGAGGTCAAGGCCGGCATGCTGCCCTTCGACGCCTGCGTGAAGTGGTGGAGCGATGACCGCCACATGATGACCTACTTCGTCACCGGCAAGGCCGACGAGCTGTACTACGTGACCGGCGTGCCCGTCGAGAAGTGGGACCTCAACGACCGCTGGCTGCCCAGCAGCAAGGAAGAGATGCGCGAGGCCTTCTCGGGCTGGCATCCCACCGTGCAGGCACTGATCGACGCCACCGTGGAAGTGACCAAGTGGTCGCTGCTCGAGCGCGATCCGCTGCCGCTGTGGAGCCGTGGCCGCCTGGTGCTGCTGGGCGATGCCTGCCACCCCATGAAGCCCCACATGGCCCAGGGCGCCGCCATGGCCATCGAGGACGGCGCCATGCTGGCGCGCTGCCTCAAGGAAGTCGGCGCGCACAACCATGAGCTGGCCTTCGCCCTGTACGAAGCCAACCGTGCCGAGCGCGCCAGCAAGGTGCAGCGCATCTCGCACGACAACACCTGGCTGCGCACCAACGAAGATCCGTCCTGGTGCTTCGGCTACGACGTGTTCAACGTGCCCCTGGTCGAGCCCAAGGTCAAGGCAGCGGCCTGATACTCGCTGCCTTGCCGGACGAGGGGAGGGGAGGGAATCCCCCCCCTCTTGTCCGGCCGCAGAACGCCGACATCCTGAACCGCAGCCAAGTTGCAAGAGCCTCGTCCCATGGGAACCCCAGTCCATCCAAGCAGTACACCCAGCCCCATCCGCCTGCAGGTCAATGCACGCGCATGCGAGGTGCCGGCAGCGCCCGGGACGGCGCTGCTGCATGTGCTGCGCAATGACCTGGAGCTGAACGGGCCCAAGTACGGCTGCGGCCTGGGCGAATGCGGCGCCTGCACGGTGCTGATCGATGGCGTGGCCGCGCGTTCCTGCGTGATCCCCGTGCGGGCGGCCGTGGGCCGCGAGGTCACCACGCTGGAAGGCCTGGGCTCGCGCCAGTGCCCCGGCCCCACGCAGCAGGCCTTCATCGACTGCCAGGCGGCCCAGTGCGGCTACTGCCTCAACGGCATGATCATGACCGTGGAGGCCCTGCTGCGCCGCAACCCCAATCCCACCGAGCAGGAGCTGCGCAACGAGCTGCACCACAACCTGTGCCGCTGCGGCACGCATGTGGAAATCATGCAGGCCGCCCTGCGCGCCGTGCAGCTGCGTGCGCAACGCGCCGCGCTGCAGGCGCCCCCCGGTTTTCCATCTTCCAGCGCGGGCGAGGTCCAGCCATGAGCCCGGCCGGCAACACACCCGCCCTGCCTTCCGACCTGCTGCACGGCCTGGCGCTGCGCCCGCCCGTCGCGGCCTGGGACGGTCTGCGCTACCGGGGCAGCGTGCCCCTGCATGCACGGCTGCAGGACGCCCAGGCCATGGCTGGCGTGGTGGCCGCGGTGCAGCGCGGGCATTTTCTGGGTGTGGTGGCCGTGGCGCCTGTCCATGCCCGGCAGGCCGCTGCCGGCCTGGCCCCTGCCTGGGATGACCGGCAGGAAGCCAGGGCCGCCAGCGCGCCCCGTGCTGCCGACAGAGCCGACAGAGCCGACAGAGCCGACAAGGCTGGCAAGGCCGACCTGCCCGATGCCGGCCGCTATGTCTGGCGCATGGCGGCGCCCGTGTCTTGCGAGGGTGCCGCACGCGCAGCCGTGTGGTGCCTGGACGGCCATGCCAGCGTCTGGCTGCCGCCCTGTGACGCGGATGCGCGGCAGATGATCGGCCGCGAACTGGCCGCATTGCTGCAATGCCCCGAGTCCGCGCTGCGGCTGTTCAGCCTGCCGGCCACGGCGGCCGGCACCCCGCATGTGCTGGATCTCATGGACGCAGCGGCCGATGCGGCCCTGCTGTCCCAGGCCGTGGGCCGGCCTGTCAGCGTGGCCTGCGAGGCCTGGACTGCTGCGGGCAGCGCAGACAGCCGGGAGCTGGTGCTGCGCGTGGATGCGCGGCCTTCGCAAGGGCTTGATGCCGACACGGTGGTGCAGCCTCAGCCGGGCAATGCATCGCCGCAGCCAGACCTGCTGCTGTCCGACACGCCCTGGGCCGTGCGCCCCAGCATGGCGCGCCTGTTGAGCCAGCCCGAGCTGGCGCGCGCCGCGGCCCTGGCCACCGTGCTCGATGCCGGCGAAGTGCAAGAGCGCAGGCTGGCCGCCAGCCTGCGGCATGCCGGCGTCGATGATCTGAATGCCGCCCAGGTCTTTGCCCGCGAAAGCCACTGGCATGAGCAGGCGCTGGACCAGGGCCGTGACCCGCTGCAATGGCGGCTGCAGCACCTGCCCGAAGGCCCGGTGCGCGATCTGGCCCGGCAGGTGGCCGAGCGTGCGCAGGCATCGCAGCAGGCACCGTCCCACCAGGGTGCCGATGGCCGCCTGCTGGGCCGGGGCTTTGCCACCGCCCAGCTGCAGACCCTGGATGCGCAGGGCGCCGACCTCCATGCCTGGAGCGCCTGGGTGGCCGAGGTGGCCGTGCACCCGCAAACGGGCGAGATCGAAGTGACCCGCGTCGTGGCCGGCCATGACAGCCGCAGCATGCAAGCGGCGCAGGCCGCCAGCACGCGGCCCGAGATCGTCCAGCAGGACCCGCAACTGCTGGCCGATGCGCGCCGGCTGCTGGGCACGGCGCCCGCTTTTGACGACTGGGCAGGGGCCACAGCCTCCGCTGCTTCTTTCGATGTGATCGCCAAGCCCGGCTCCGACCTGGCGCAACATGTGCCCGGCGATGTCGCGGTCATCCGCCAGGGCAATCTGGCGCTGGATGGCGTGGCCACGCTGCCCGCCGCCGCCGCCATTGCCAACGCCATTCACCATGCGACAGGCGTGCGCCTGCGCGAAGTGCCCTTCCAGCCCGAGCAGCTGCGCCTGGCCCTGGCGGGCGAGGGTGCCGGCAAGCCCGGTGCGGCGCGGCCCGGCCGTGGCTGGGGCTGGCTGGCCGCAGGCGCCGCAGGCCTTGCCGGCATGGCCGCCATGGCCTGGCCGCTGAAGCCGGCCCTGCCGCTGACCGACGGGCCCGACGTTTCCCTGTACTCGCCGCAGGCCCTGGAGCGCGGCCGCCTGGTGGCGGCTGCGGGCGACTGCGTGGTCTGCCACACGGCCCCGGGCGGCGCGGCCAATGCCGGCGGCTTCGGGCTGGAGACGCCGTTCGGCACCATCTACTCCACCAACATCACACCCGACAACGAAACCGGCATCGGCCGCTGGTCCTACGCGGCCTTCGAGCGCGCCATGCGCCACGGCATCCACCAGGATGGCAGGCAGCTGTACCCGGCCTTCCCGTACACGGCCTTCGCCAAGCTCAGCGATGGCGACCTGCAGGCCCTCTACGGCTACCTGATGTCCCAGCCTGCCGTGAAGGCCAAGGCGCCCGAGACGCAGCTGGCCTTCCCCTACAACCTGCGCCCGGCCATGGCGGGCTGGAACCTGCTGTTCCACGACGCCACGCCCTTCAAGGCCGACCCCGCGCGCAGCGCCGAATGGAACCGGGGCGCCTACCTGGTCGAAGGCGCGGGCCACTGCGCGGCCTGCCACTCGCCGCGCAATGCGCTGGGTGCCGAAAAGACCGGCATCCACTACCTGGGCGGCGGCGAGGCCGAAGGCTGGACGGCGCCCGCGCTCAATCAACTGGCCGGCGGCAAGCTGCCCTGGAGCCGCGAAGAGCTATACCAGTACCTGCGCACCGGCTTCTCGGCCCGCCACGGCGTGGCGGCCGGCCCCATGGCGCCCGTCATCCACGGCCTGGCCCAGTTGCCCGAAGCCGATGTGCGCGCCATGGCCACCTATCTGATGGAGTTGCCGGGCCAGGCCCCACAGGCACCACAGGCCGCCCAGGCCGCCCCGGCCATGCCGGCACCGGCGCCGGCCGCCGTGCAGGCGGCGGCGCCTGCGGCGCCACCTGCCATGGCCCTGGACCGCCACGCCAATGGCGAGCGCATCTACCAGAACGCCTGCGCCGTCTGCCATGAGGCGGGCAGCGGTCCCACATTGTTCGGCGTCAAGCCGCAGCTGGCCCTGAACACCAACCTGCATGCGGCCAGCCCCGACAACCTGGTCCAGGTGATCCTGAACGGCATACAGGCGCCGGCCGACGATGCGCTGGGCTACATGCCCGGCTTCGGGGACAGCCTGGACGACAGGCAGATCGCGGACCTGCTCGGATATTTGCGCGAACGATTTGCACCGGAGGAAAAAGCTTGGCCAGACGACACGAAGACGATTAACCGGCTGCGCATGCAGGCACAGGCGCATGCGCACTGAGGGCGGCAATGGGCAGCAATGGGCGGCGGCATGGGCGATGCCGCGGATATGGACACCTTGCCCTGGAATCTCTCCAGGGCCTGGGTCCTGACATCTGATGCTGGGGACGGGTGATGGGCAACAACGGACGGCGCTGTCGATGTGCAGCCTGTCCGCAATGCGCCCATCGCCCGGATGCAGAGACCGACATCCTGAATTTTTTCATCGGGCCATGGAGATGGCGCCGAGGGAGCGGTTCGCTCCGGATGTGTGAAGGGTGGAAGGCACGGCAGGAGACGGCAACACAAGCTGAACGGCCTTGCCTGGGAAAAGACAGATTCAACAATTGCGATGGCTAGAAAAGGAGTCCCTGCATGTCATCTACATACATTTCGGTGGAAAAAGGCATCCAGACAGCGGGTGTCGGCAAGTTCCAATATCGGCTGTTCGTCATCTTCGGGCTGGTCTGGCTGGCCGACGCCATGCAGGTGCTGTCCATCGGCTTCAGCGCGCCGTCCATTGCCAAGACCTTCGGCAAGACCGTGCCCGAGGCGCTGCAGACCGGCACCTTCTTCTTCATCGGCATGCTGATCGGTGCCTTCGTCTTCGGCCGCCTGGCCGACCGCATCGGGCGCCGCCCGGTGCTGATGATGGCCGTGGTGATCGACGCCTTCGCGGGCGTGGCCTCGGCCTTTGCGCCCGAGTTCGCCTGGCTGCTGGTGCTGCGCTTCATCACCGGCATCGGCGTGGGCGGCACGCTGCCCGTGGACTACACCATGATGGCCGAGTTCCTGCCCAGCGACCGCCGCGGCCGCTGGCTGGTGCTGCTGGAATCGTTCTGGGCCGTGGGCACCATCTTCCTGGCCATCCTGGCGCTGGTGGCCGTGTCCTGGGGTGACGATGCCTGGCGCGTGATCTTCTTCGTGACCGGACTGCCGGCGCTGATCGGCGTGGTGCTGCGCTTCTACATCCCCGAGTCGCCCATGTTCCTCAACCGCAACGGCAAGTCCGAAGAGGCGCGCAAGGTGCTGCAGCGGGTGGCCAAGGTCAACGGCACCACGGCGGACATCCCCGCGCTGCAGCCTGAAAAGCAGGAGCGCAAGTCCATCCTCGCGCTGTTCAACGGCGGCCTGCGCCGCCGCAGCCTCTCGCTGTTCCTGGCCTGGGCGCTGATCTCCATCGCCTACTACGGTGTCTTCGTCTACCTGCCCGTCAAGCTCAGCAGCGAGGGCTTCGCCTTCATGCGCGGCCAGGTCTTCCTGGTGGTGCTGGCCCTGGTGCAACTGCCCGGCTTTGCGCTGTCGGCCTATGGCGTGGAACGCTGGGGCCGCAAGCCCACGCTGATCGGCTTTTTGCTGCTCAGCGCCGTCGGCTGCATGTTCTACAGCCTGGGCTCGTCGCCCTTCGTGGTCATCGGCTCCACCCTGCTGATGAGCTTCTCGCTGCTGGGCACCTGGGGCGCGCTGTATGCCTTCACCCCCGAGGTCTACCCCACCGACCTGCGTGCCAGCGGCATGGGCATGGCCGGCGCCGTGGCGCGCTTCGGCGGCCTGTTCGCCCCGGCCATCATTGCGCCCATCATGGCCACCCACTTCACCCTGGCGCTGGCCGTGCTGTCCGCCATGCTGGTGGGCGGCGCCCTGTCGATCTGGGCCGTGGATGTGGAATCGCGCAACCGGGCGCTGGATTGACGCCGAGAAAGAACTTCGAATGGAAAAGGCCTGCGCAAGCAGGCCTTTTTTCATGGCAAATATTCCAATCCAGATTCAGATCATTCCTAGAGACGCGGCTGTTTCTATCCTCTATGGTATGAGCCGGATCGAGGCCGGCAATCACGTCAAAATCGCCAAGCCCGCTCTGTAAATCCCATGCTTGTCTGTCATTCGGCTTGAATTGCTGGAGACCTTGCCATGGGCCAGAAAACTCGGAGGGATGCATGAAAGTTATTGAGAACGGACTTCTTGTCGATAGAAATGTCGAGGTGAAAATATTTCCTTCCATACAGCATGGCGATTTGCTGAAGGTGAATTCCATTGTGCTTCACAGGACGAATTCACCAACGGCAGCCAGTGTGTTGAACAGCTACAAGGCCGGCCAGAAGACGGGAGCCCATTTTCTGGTGGGGAAAGATGGAAAAATCCATCAGACAGCCAATCTGAAGAGAGTTTGCTGGCATGTGGGAATATTGCAGGTTCGCTGCCTCAACGAAAGCAATTGCGAAACTGCCGATTTTGAGAATATCAATGCCCTGCTGCATCAAAAGGGGATGGGATTCGGGCAAAGAGTGAGGAAGGTCTCGGAGCATGAAAAGCAAAAGCCCTACCCTTTGAGGTATCCTGTCAATGCAGAGTCGCTTGGGATTGAGGTGGTAGGCATGTTTCAGCGCCATACCCAGGACTACGAAGTGCCGACACAGGCGCAGTTGTACCAGACGCAATGGCTGGTACGCCTGCTGGTGGGTATCTATGGGTTGAGGATTCTGAGCGATGTCTACGCCCACGGAGCCATTGCAAGAAAGCAGCCCGCAGAAGGAAGCCAGTTGCTGCGCTATATATTCAGTGGAGCCTGATTCATATGTTCTTGAAAAATAGCCGACGGATGAAAATGAAATCAATCAGAGTGCTCATTGTTGCTCTGGGGCTTCTCATGTTGATCGTCTCTTTCGGTGCTGCATCAAGGCAGAAGAATTCTGTGACGCTGATCGGTGGAATTCAGCGATCCATTGGAGAAGGGCAAACAATGGGCTGCGAGAAAATTACGCTGCGGCCCAAGGATGTCATCCGTTATTTCTCCACGGCAACCGAGGTTTCCTTCTCCACCTTCCACTATGAATCGATCATTCTGCCTTGCGCCTTCAGTGGGAAGCTGCGGCGCAATGGCGTGGTCTATGGGTGGAGCATCAATGCAGCAGGCGCCGGGTATCTCTATCCGGAAGATGGGCGTGAGAATCTGTTTTTTCTTTGCTACAGGTCGTGCGCAAAGGCACTGCCTGGGTTGATGGGGCTTTGACGGCGAGGGCCCAAGCCCTTTGAGATCGCCTGGCAGCCATCCTCATGAAAACAGGGGCTCTTCAATCCGCCTCGCCACCTTCCAGCATCTTCTTGAGCAAAAAATCCAGCGCCAGGCGCTCGGCCGGATTGAGCTTGCCGTAGGTGCTTTCGGTGATCTGCTTGGCGAAGGGCTCCATGTCGCGCACCAGGTCCTGGCCGGCCTCGGTGAGGTTGATGACGACCTTGCGGCGGTCGATGCGGTCATGGTCCACCTGCACCAGTTCGCGCTGCTTGAGCCGGTCCACCACGCCGCGGATGGTGGCCTGGTCGATCACGGTGGCCTTGACGATGTCGGCCAGCGAGCTGCCGCTGTTGTCGCGCACGGAGCACAGCACCACGAATTGCGCAGCGGTGAGCTGCGAGTCGGGAATGTATTGCTGGAAGAGTGCAGTGTGGCGCTGATAGACACGCCGCAGCAGGTGGCCGATCTGGTCTGAAAAATGATAGCCATCCTGTGGCGTCATGGCTGATGGCGGGTGGTTCATGGTGCGCGTGAGCTTATCAAAATTCACACCAAATACCGTGTGATTTGCGACAAGCCGGGCGCATTTGCCAAGTGGCGCAAACCCGCGCTGGCTGCGGCATCCGCAAGGCCCGGGCAGCAGGCGCAGCACTGCCCGGCGGCTCATTTGCCGATTGAATGGCGCAATCATCCGTTTGAATTTGACGGCTTGCCCGGCAAGGCTTGAAATGGGCATCAGAGACAAAGCGCCAGCGGACCGGACCGCGCCGCTCCCCACAACGAAAGCCAGCAGGGACACCCATGCCAGCCACACAAGGGAAGATCATTCCCATTGCCGTCCTCAATGCCGCTGTTGCCGGCAGCGCACTCGGCGCCCATGAGCGCGAGGCCGTCGAGCACGCCATTGCCGTCCACGCCCTGCGCCCCGGCCCCCTGATCGAGTTGCTGCACGCCGTGCAGGACATGCTGGGCCATATCCCCGAAGCCGCCGTGCCGCGCATCGCCGATGCGCTGAACCTCTCGCGTGCCGAGGTGCATGGCGTCATCTCCTACTACCCCCATTTCCGCAGCACGCCAGCGGGCCGCCATGTGCTGCAGGTCTGCCGCGCCGAGGCCTGCCAGTCGCGCGGTGCGGACGCGCTGCTGGCCCACGCAGGCCAGGCGCTGGGCTGCGGATCGAGTGGGCACGGGCATGGGCATGGAACCAGTGCCGATGGCGCCGTCACGCTGGAGCCGGTCTACTGCCTGGGCCTGTGCGCGTCATCGCCTGCCGTGATGCTCGATGGTCAGCCCCATGCGCATGTCACGGCCAACGGCCTGGATGCACTCATCGCGCAATGCCGCCAGCCGGAGCAGGCCGGCGAGCCGGTGGCCCAGCCTGCGCATGCAGGGGCAGGGGCAGAGGCAGGAGCAGGGGCAGGCCCCGGCGTGCGCGTCTATGTGCCCCGCGATGCCGCCGCGCTGGCCGTGGGCGCTGACGCCGTGGCCGGTGCCCTGCAGCGCGAGTGCGCGGCGCGCGGCCTTCAGGTGCAGATCGTGCGCAACGGCTCGCGCGGCCTGCTGTGGCTGGAAACCCTGGTGGAGGTCGAGACGCCCGAAGGCCGCGTGGCCTACGGCCCGGTCACGGCCGATGCGGTGCCGGGCCTGATCGATGCCGGAATGCTGCAGGGCGGCAGCCATGCGCTGTGCCATGGACTGACCGAGGCCATTGCCTACCTGGCGCGCCAGGAGCGCCTGACCTTTGCGCGCGTGGGCGTCATCGACCCGCTGGACCTGTCCGACTACGCAGCCCATGGCGGCTGGCAGGGGCTGGAGCGCGCGGCGCGCATGGAGCCCGCGGCCATCGTGCAGGAGGTGCTGGATTCGGGCCTGCGCGGCCGTGGCGGTGCGGCGTTTCCGGCCGGCATCAAGTGGAAGACCGTGGCCGCCGCAGCGGGGCCGCAAAAGTACATTGCCTGCAACGCCGACGAGGGCGACTCGGGCACCTTCGCCGACCGGCTGCTGATGGAGGGCGATCCCTACACGCTGATCGAAGGCATGGCCATCGCTGGCCTGGCCGTGGGCGCCACGCAGGGCCTGGTCTATGTGCGCAGCGAGTATCCGCATGCCATCGCCACCCTGCGCGAAGCCATTGCGCGTGCCGAGGCCGCAGGCTGGCTGGGCCGCAACGTGGCCGGCAGCGGGCGGGCCTTCCACATGGAGGTGCGCAAGGGCGCGGGCAGCTATGTCTGCGGCGAGGAAACGGCCATGCTGGAGAGCATCGAGGGGCGGCGCGGCATTGTGCGCGCCAAGCCGCCGCTGCCGGCCATAGCGGGGCTGTGGGGCCGGCCCACGGTGATCAACAACGTGATCACGCTGGCCACGGTGCCGCTGATCCTGGCGCGCGGCGCGGCCTTCTACCAGGGCTTCGGCATGGGCCGCTCGCGCGGCACGCTGCCGTTCCAGCTGGCCGGCAACATCGCGCGCGGCGGCCTGGTGGAAAAGGCCTTCGGCCTGAGCCTGCGCGAGCTGGTGGAAGACTTCGGCGGCGGCACGGCCACCGGCCGCACCGTCAAGGCCGTGCAGGTGGGCGGCCCGCTGGGCAGCTATGTGGCGCCGGCCGACTGGGATGCGCCGCTGGACTACGAGGCCTATGCCGCCAAGGGCAACGTGGTGGGGCACGGCGGCATCGTCGTGCATGACGACACGGCCGACATGGCGCAGCTGGCGCGCTACGCCATGGAGTTCTGCGCCATCGAGTCCTGCGGCAAGTGCACGCCCTGCCGCATCGGCTCCACGCGCGGCGTGGAGGTCATCGACCGCATCGTGCGTGCCGGCGGCGACCCTGCCGCCCACGCCAGCCAGGTGGCCCTGCTGGAGAACCTGTGCGACACCATGCAGCACGGCTCCATGTGCGCCATGGGCGGGATGACGCCGTATCCCGTGCGCTCGGCTCTGACCCACTACCCCCAGGACTTCGGCATCGAGTCCACCACGGCCGCAGCGGCTGCCTGAACGGAGAACACCATGCTCGACCATTTGAAGCAAGCCGACTGGGGCACACCCGCCAGCCCGTCCGAACGCCTGATCACCCTGGAGATCGACGGACGCGAGGTCTGCGTTCCCGAGGGCACCTCGCTGATGCGCGCTGCCATGGAAGGCGGCGTCAGCGTGCCCAAGCTGTGCGCCACCGACAGCCTGGAGCCCTTCGGCTCCTGCCGCCTGTGCCTGGTGCAGATCGAAGGCCGCAAGGGCTTTCCGGCCTCGTGCACCACGCCGGCCGAGCCGGGCATGAAGGTGCGCACGCAAAGCCCGCAGCTGCAGGAGCTGCGCCGCGGCGTGATGGAGCTGTACATCTCCGACCATCCGCTGGACTGCCTGACCTGCAGCGCCAACGGCGACTGCGAACTGCAGGACATGGCCGGCACCGTGGGCCTGCGCGAGGTGCGCTACGGCTTCGACGGCGCCAACCATTTCAAGGGCCAGGCGCGCGCCGAGGTCGATGACTCCAACCCGTACTTCAGCTACGACCCCAGCAAGTGCATCGTCTGCAACCGCTGCGTGCGCGCCTGCGAGGAGACGCAGGGCACCTTTGCACTGACCATCTCGGGCCGGGGGTTCGACTCGCGCGTCACGGCGGGGCAGGGCGGCAGCTTCATGGACAGCGACTGCGTCAGCTGCGGCGCCTGCGTGCAGGCCTGCCCCACGGCCACGCTGCAGGAAAAGACCGTGACCGAGCTGGGCCAGGCCGGGCACAGCGCCATCACCACCTGCGCCTACTGCGGCGTGGGCTGCGGCTTCAAGGCCGAGATGAAGGGCGAGCAGGTCGTGCGCATGGTGCCCTGGAAGGACGGCCAGGCCAACGAGGGCCATGCCTGCGTCAAGGGCCGCTTTGCCTGGGGCTATGCCACGCACAAGGACCGCATCACCCGGCCCATGGTCCGCGCGAAGATCACCGACCCCTGGCGCGAAGTGAGCTGGGAAGAGGCCATTGCCCACACGGCCCGCGAGTTCCGCCGCATCCAGGCCAAGCACGGCAAGGATTCCATTGGCGGCATCACCTCCTCGCGCTGCACCAACGAAGAGGCCTACCTGGTGCAAAAGCTGGTGCGCACGGCCTTCGGCAACAACAACGTCGATACCTGCGCGCGCGTGTGCCACTCGCCCACGGGCTATGGCCTGGGCCAGACCTATGGCACCTCGGCCGGCACGCAGACCTTCAAGTCCATCGAGCACACGGACGTGGTCATGGTCATCGGCGCCAATCCCACGGCCGCGCACCCGGTGTTCGGCTCGCGCATGAAAAAGCGCCTGCGCGGCGACGGCCGGCGTGTGGGCGCCAAGCTCATCGTCATCGACCCGCGCGAGATCGAGCTCGTCAAGTCGCCCCACATCCGCGCCGACTACCACCTGCAACTGCGGCCCGGCACCAACGTGGCCATGATCACCTCGCTGGCCCATGTCATCGTCACCGAAGGCTGGCTGGCCGAGGACTACATCGCCGAGCGCTGCGATGCCAAGTCCTTCGCGCAGTGGAAGGAATTCGTGGCCCGGCCCGAGAACTCGCCCGAGGCCATGGCCGAGGTCACCGGGGTCGCTCCCGAACTCGTGCGCGGCGCCGCGCGCCTGTATGCGCTGGGCGCCGAGGACCACCCAGCGGGCCGCCCCGTCAACGCGGCCATCTACTACGGCCTGGGCGTGACCGAGCATGCGCAGGGCTCGACCATGGTCATGGGCATTGCCAACCTGGCCATGGCCACGGGCAACGTGGGCCGCGAGGGCGTGGGCGTGAACCCGCTGCGCGGCCAGAACAACGTGCAGGGCTCCTGCGACATGGGCTCCTTCCCGCATGAGCTGCCCGGCTACCGCCACATCTCGGACAGCACGGTGCGCGCCGAGTTCGAGGGGGCCTGGGGCGTGGCGCTCAGCCCCGAGCCCGGGCTGCGCATTCCCAACATGTTCGAGGCGGCCCTGGCCGGCAGCTTCATGGGCCTGTACTGCGAGGGCGAGGACATCGTGCAGTCCGACCCCAACACCCAGCATGTGACGGCCGCGCTCTCGGCCATGGAATGCGTGGTGGTGCAGGACATCTTCCTCAACGAAACCGCCAAGTACGCCCATGTCTTCCTGCCGGGCGCCTCCTTCCTCGAGAAGGACGGCACCTTCACCAATGCCGAGCGCCGCATCTCGCGCGTGCGCAAGGTCATGGCGCCGCTGGCCGGCTATGCCGATTGGGAGGTCACCCAGCTGCTGGCCAATGCGCTGGGCTACGCCATGCACTACACGCACCCGAGCGAAATCATGGCCGAGATCGCCGCGCTCACGCCCAGCTTCGCGGGCGTGAACTACGACAAGATCGACCGGCTGGGCAGCGTGCAATGGCCCTGCAATGACAGCACCGAAGAGGCCGGCACTTCCATCATGCACAGGGACCGCTTCGTGCGCGGCAAGGGCCGCTTCATCATCACCCAGTACGTGGCCACCGAAGAGAAGGTCACCCAGCGCTTTCCGCTGCTGCTGACCACGGGCCGCATCCTGTCGCAGTACAACGTGGGCGCCCAGACCCGGCGCACGCACAACAGTCACTGGCACAGCGAGGATCGGCTGGAAATCCATCCGCATGACGCCGAGGACCGCGGCATACGCGACGGAGACTGGGTCGGCATCGCCAGCCGCGCGGGCGAGACCGTGCTGCGCGCCACCGTCACCGAGCGCATACAGCCCGGCGTGGTCTACACCACCTTCCACTTTCCCGAATCGGGCGCCAACGTCATCACCACCGACAGCTCGGACTGGGCCACCAACTGCCCCGAATACAAGGTCACGGCCGTGCAGGTGCTGCCCGTCCCCCAGCACGCCCAGCCGTCCGACTGGCAGCGCGGCTTTGCGCGCATGCATGAAGAGCAGATCGGCCTGTTGCAAGCCGCGCAGGCCGCGCAGGCAGGCAGCATGGCCGTGGCGGGAGGCAAGTGATGGACAGCGCCAACCTGGTCCGCATGGCCAACCGCATCGGCGAGTTCTTCGAGGCCATGCCCGAGCGTGACGATGCCCTGCAGGGCATCGCCGAACACATCCGCAAATTCTGGGAGCCCCGCATGCGCGCCGAACTGGCCCGCGTGCTGGCCAGTCCCGACGAGGCCCAGGCGCTCAAGCCCATCGTGCGTGAGGCGCTGGTGCTGCATCCGCTGACCTTGCCGTCGGCGGCGCAGGCTTAGCCAAACTGCTTCTTCTTCGCCATCTCCCGCGCCAGCTCCACAAAGCCGGCAGCGGCCGGCGACAGGCGTTCCATGCTGCGCACGGCCAGCCCGGTGACGCGGCGCTGGCGGGGCGAGAGGCTGCGGTAGACCATGCCTTCGGGCGCCTGCTCGGGCACGGCCAGGCGTGCGGCAATGGCGATGGCGTGGCCCTGGGCCACGAAGCCCTGCATGGAGGACATCTGCTCGAAGTGGTAGATGGCCGCAGGCTGGGCGCCGGCCTCGGCCAGGAAGCGGTCGATGTGCGCGCCCGACCCGGCCGAGGTGCGCACAAAGGCCTCGCCCTGCAGGTCGGCGGCGCGGATGCTGCGCTGGGCCGCCAGCCGGTGCGCGGCGGGCAGCAGCGCCACCAGTTCGTCTTCCACCAGGGGCACGGTCTCGAAGCGCTCGTCGGGCAGCACGACGAAGCCGATCTCCACGCGCCGCTCCAGCAGCCACTTGACCACGGTGTCGTCGTTTTGCTCGTCGATCTGCACCAGCACGGCGGGCTGGCGGCGCCGGTACTCGGTGATCAGCGGGGGCAGCAGCCGCAGCGAAGAGGTGGCGCCGAACGAGGCCACGCGCAGCGTGCCGCGCGCCATGCCGCGCTCGGCATCGGCCTCCTGCCGCAAGGCCTCCTTTTGCTGGAGGATGTCGTTGGCGCGCTGCAGCAGCCGCGTGCCTGCGTCGGTCAGCGGGGAGTGGGGGCCTTCGCGCCGCACCAGCTGAACCTGCAGCTCGCCTTCCAGCGCGCGCAGGGCATGGCTGACGGCGCTCTGGGTAATGCCCAGCAGCGCGGCCGCGCGCGAGAAACTGCCGGCGCGGGCCAGCGCCGCGAACACTTCGAGCTGGGTGAAGGTCATGGGATCACGTTGTCCAGGTCATGAGCATTCGCTCATTTGTCTATGAATCGATATGAGCACATAGTACGCGCCATGAATTTTCAACGCTTCTTCGGTCCCCACCTGCGGCTTGTCGGCATGGCCCTGCTGTGGGGCGCTTCCTGGCCTGCGGGCCGCGTGGTGGCACAGAACATGCCGCCGCTGGCAGCCGCCAGCCTGCGCTTCCTGCTGGCCGCAGCCGTGCTGCTGCCGTGGCTGTACTGGGCCGGTGGCATGGCGGGCCTGCGGCAATGGAGTGCCAAACGCTGGCTGGGCATGGCGGCCGCCGGCGCCACGGGCGTGTTCGGCTATGCGGCCTTCTTCCTCATGGGGCTGCAGCATGTGCCGGCCGGCAAGGCGGCCCTGGTGATCACGCTCAACCCCGTGCTCACGCTGGCGCTGGCGGTCTGGCTGTTCGGCGAGCGGCTCAACCGCACCATTGCCCTGGGCATGGCCCTGGCGGCCTGCGGCGCCGTGGTGGTGATCTCGCATGGCCAGCCGCTGGCGCTGCTGCAGGGATCGGTGGGCGCCGGAGAGCTGCTGATCCTGGGCTGCGTGGTGTGCTGGGTGACCTACACCCTGATCGGCCGCTGGCTGCTCACGGGCGTGGATGCGCTGTCGGCCACGGCCGTGACCTCGACCATGGGCGCGGCCATGCTGCTGGTGGCCAGCCTGGTGGTCGAGGGGCCGGCCGGCCTGCAGGCTGCCGTGCTTGGCAACGGCACTGCCTGGGGCGCGCTGGCCTTCCTGGCCTTCGGCGCCACGGCGCTTGCCTATGCCTGGTACTTCGACGGCGTCAAGGCGCTGGGCGCGGGCGCGGCCTCGGGCTACATCACCCTGGTGCCCGTGATCGGCGTGGCGCTGTCGGCGCTGTGGCTGGGCGAGAGCATCGATGCCAGCATCGTGCTGGGCGGCGGCATGGCCGTGGCCGGCACGGCGCTGATGAACTGGGGGCGCAGGCCTGCGGCTGCGGTGCACGTGGTTGCCAAGCGCACCGCAGTCCAGAGCTGAACGGACTCCGTCCGGATCAATCCAGCGAGGCGCCCGAGGTGCGCACGCGCTCGCCCTGCACCTGGTAGTCGCGCGCCAGGAAGTCGCGGTATTCGGCGGGGCTGGAGGCCACGGCCACGTAGGAGAACGCGTCCACCTGGGTCTTGCGGAATTCGGGCTCCAGCAGCACGCGGCGCACATCGGCGGCGATCTTCTCCACCAGGGGCGCCGGCGTTCCAGCCGGTGCCAGCAGGCCGATGTTGAAGACAGCCTGGATGTCGCGCACGCCGGCTTCCTTGAAGGTGGGCACATCCGGCAGGGCGATGCTGCGTGTCTCCGAGGACACGGCCAGGGCCTTGAGCTTGCCGGACTTGATGTGCTGCTCGATCACCGACACGCCCAGCACCGCTGCGTCGATCTGGCCGGCGATGACTTCGGGGATCAGCGGTGCGGCGCCCTTGTAGGGCACGTGCACCATCTCCAGCCCTTCCTGCTTGGCGAACATGGCCAGCGGCAGGTGCACGATGCCGCCCGCGCCCGATGAGCCATAGGTCAGCGGTTTGGTCTTGCCTGCCTGGCGTGCCTGAGCGATGAACTCCTGCAGCGTGCCGGCCTTGGAGCTCTGGGGCACGAAGAAGACCATGGGCACGCTGATCAGGCGGGAGATGGGGGCGAAGTCCTTTTGCGGGTTGTAGGGCAGCTTCCGGTACAGGTGCGGGTTCATGGTCAGCGACGCTTCGGTCGCGGCGAACAGCGTGTAGCCGTCGGGTGCGCTCTTGGCCACGTACTCGGCCCCGATGATCTCGTTGGCGCCTGTGCGGTTGAGGATGACCACGGGTTGCGACCAGACCTTGTTCAGGCGCGTGGCCAGCGCGCGTGCCAGGTTGTCCACGGGGCCGCCGGCCGCGTAGGGCACGACGATGTTCACCGGCTTGGAAGGAAAGGCTGCCGGAGCCTGGGCGTGTCCCAGGGCGGGCACGAGGGCCACGGTGGCGGTCAGCAGGGTTGCGGCGATGCGATGCAGGCTGGACATGGTGTGGGAAGCGGATACGGTGAAGCAGGCCGCACTCCAAGGGGCGGCCTGCTGTGGAACGGACGAAGCGAAAAAAATGGCAGGCCGGAAGGCCCCGGAAGGTGGCGGAGCCTCAGGCGCGCACACGCTCCATGCGTGTCAGCGGCAAGGACTCGCCTTCGCTGACTGCGGGCTGCAGCACGAAGTCGAAGCGCGTGCGGACGAAAGGCGCGTTCACGCCCAGCGACTCATAGCCGGCCGGCGCCACGCCGCGCTCCAGCTCGACGATCAGGCCGTCACGCGTGGCGAAGGCGAAGTCGTCGTCCAGGTAGGTATCGCCGGGCAGGTTGACCTGGGTGGTCAGCGTGCGCATGCCGGGTGCAACCACGAGGAAGTGGATGTGGGCGGGTCGATGGCCGTGGCGTCCCAGCGCGTCGAACAGTTCCGAGGTGGGGCTGTCCGGCGGTATGGAGTAGCCGGGCGGCACATAGCTGCGAAAGCGGTAGCGGCCCTGGTCGTCGGCTTCTATGCGGCGGCGCAGCTCGTAGGGCTTCATGCCCGGGAAGAAGTGCGAGTAGCCGCCCTGTACATTGGCATGCCAGACATCGATGAGCGCATGCGGCAGAGGCCGGCCGTCAAGATCCAGCACCCGTCCTTCCATCACGAAGACCTCGCCCTGGGGTTCGCCCTCGTCCAGGCGCGCCTCCGCTTGCGACAGCGGTGCACCGGCCACGAACAGCGGGCCTTCGATGGCGCGCGGCGTGCCGCCCGCACGGCCGGCACGCGCATCGGCCTCGTCGCTGCGGATGTCCAGCAGCCGGTCGAAGCCCAGGCCTGCCGTGATCAGGCCCAGCTGGCCGCTGCTCCCCAGGCGGCCCAGCCAGTCCACGGCGGCCCAGAACTCGTCGGGCGTGACATCCATCTCGTCGATGGTGTGGAACAGGTCGCTGACGATGCGCTGGGTCAGCGCCCGCACGCGGTCGCTGCCAGGGGCGATCTGCTTGCTGTTGACCAGATTCAGCAGCTGGTCCTGGGACAGTTCGGACATGTTTGTCTCCTCGTGGTTTTATGGGATGTCCTGGAAAAGAGAAGCGCTCAGTCCATGCTGATGTTGCGCTCCGTGATCACCTTGGTCCAGCGCACGGACTCGGCCTGCAGGTGCCTGGCCGCTTCCTCGGGCGTGGAGCCCACGACTTCGGCGCCGATGGCCTTGAAGCGTTCGAGCACGTCGGGCTGCTTCATCTCTGCCACGAAGACCTGGTTGAGCTTCTTGACGATGGCTGGCGGCGTGCTGGCGGGCATGAAGACGGCGAACCAGGGCGAGACTTCGTAGCCCTTGATGCCGGCCTCTTCCATGGTGGGCACGTCGGGCATGCTGGACGAGCGCTTGGCCGTGGTCACGGCCAGGGCGCGCAGCTTGCCCGACTGGATGTGCGGGCGCGCCGATGTGATGGAGTCGAACATGTAGTTGACCTGTCCGCCCAGCAGGTCGGAGACGGCCGGGCCCGATCCCTTGTAGGGGATGTGCAGGATGTCCACGCCGGCCAGCGAGTTGAACACTTCGCCTGCCAGGTGGATGGAGGTGCCGTTGCCGGCCGAGGCATAGGTCAGCTTGCCGGGCGAGGCCTTGGCGGCGGCCACCACGTCGGCCACGCTCTTGACGTTGGGCTGGGTGGAGTTGGTGACCAGGATGTTGGGCACCACGGCCAGCACGCCCACGGGGGCGAAGTCCTTGATCGGGTCGTAGCTGAGCTTGCGGTACAGCGGCTTGTTGGTGGCCATGCCGATGGAGGTGATCATCAGCGTGTAGCCGTCGCCGGGCTGCTTGGCCACGAAGTCGGCGCCGATGTTGCCGCCGGCGCCGGGACGGTTCTCGATCACGAAGGGCTGGCCCAGCGTGCGGCCGGCCTTCTCGCCCAGGGTGCGCGCGATGGCGTCCATGGCGCCGCCCGGCGGGAAGGGCACGATCCAGCGGATGGGCTTGCTGGGCCAGTTGGCCTCGGGAGCCTGCGCATGGGCGGCGGGCATCACGGCGGACAGGCACAGGCCTGCGGCTGCGGCGGTCAGAAAACGGCGTTTCACATTCACTTCAGTTGTCTCCGAACAATTTGGTCTTGGTTTGGGCTGTGCTCAGGCGATGGCCGAGGGATGGCGGGCCAGCGGCGTGACCTGGATGTCCATGTAGGGGAACAGCGGCAGGCCCTGCAGCAGCTCGTGCAGCTCGTCGTTGGAGGCCACGTCGAACACGCTGTAGTTGGCGTACTCGCCCACCACGCGCCAGATGTGGGGCCAGCGTCCGTCGTGCTGCAGCTGCTGCGAGTAGGCCTTCTCGCGGGCCTTGATCTCGGCTGCCACGTCGGCGGGCAGGTCGTGGGGGATCTTCACGTCCATGCGGACCAGGTAAAGCATGTTTGTCTCCAGGAGGAATGAAAGGAATTCAGGTCGCAGCCCCGGTCCGGGCCTGCCCCATGTCGAAGTGCTGCGGCTGGCTGCCGGCCAGCGCGCGGTCGAAACGCGCGAGTTGCTGCAGGTCGACCTCCACGCCCAGGCCGGGCCCGTCGGGCAGTTGCAGCTCGAAGTCGCGGATGGCCATGCGCTCGGTGACGATGTCGTCCACCAGCAGCTGGGGGCCGAACAGCTCGCAGTTGTAGTGCTGCCCGCCCAGCGTGGCAAAGACATGGGCCGAGGCGGCCGAGCCGATCGAGGTCTCCAGCATGGTGCCGCCGTACCAGCCGATATCGGCCGCCTGGGCAATGGCCGCCACCTTGCGCGTGCGCAGCAGGCCGCCGTGCTTGGCCACCTTGAGCGAGAACACATGGCTGGCCTGCTCGCGCGCCAGGCGCATGGCGTCGTAGGGCGTGCACACGCTCTCGTCGGCCATGACCAGGGCGCCCTGCAGCGTAGCGGTCAGCTCGCGCAGCGCGGGCACGTTCCAGCCGGCCACGGGCTGCTCGATCAGGGTCACGCCGGCATCGATCAATTGCGGCAGAAAGCGCCGCGCCGTGGCGCCGTCCCAGGCCTGGTTGACGTCCACGGTCAGCGTGGCGCGTCCCTGCAGGCCGCGTGCGATCTCGCTCACATGGGCCACATCGGCCTCGGGCGTGCGCGCGCCGATCTTCATCTTGAAGATGCGGTGGCGCTTTTGCTCCAGGCGCAGCTGGGCCTCGGCCAGGTCGCGCTCGATGTCGCCGCTGGCCAGCGTCCAGGCCAGGGGCAGGCTGTCGCGCTGCTTGCCGCCCAGCAACTGCCAAACGGGCAACTGCAGGCTGCGCGCCACGGCGTCCAGCAGCGCGATTTCCACGGCGCTCTTGGCAAAGGCATTGCCCTTGCAGGCCAGGTCCATGCGCGAGAGGCAGGCCTCGAAGCGCGCGCCGTCCTGGCCGATCAGGCTGGGCGCCAGGTGGTTGGCGATGGCATGGTGGATGCTCTCGGGCGATTCCTCGTTCCACGACGGGCCGCCAATGGTGGCGGCCTCGCCAAAGCCCGTGGCCCCGTTGCGCAGCCACAGCTGCACGATCACCGGGCTTTGCCGGCTGATGGAGCCGAACGACAGCTTGTGCGGGCGGATGGTGGGAATGTCGAGGATCCGCGCCTCGATGCGCTCGATCAGAAAACGGTCTTGCATGGCAATGGCTGGTGTCCTGGCTGGCGGCGGCTGCCAGCAATGGACACAAGCGTAAATCCATGCATTGTGTGGATCTATTGAATTATTTGTGAGAAATCATTCGATGGTGTCGATGTGTTGAATGCCTGCGCGGCAGGCAGGGGGCGCGGCAGCCTTGTGCTGCGCACGCCCTGTGGCGACGGGATCAGAAACTGCTGCGCAGCGTGACCATGATGCTGCGCGGCAGGCCGTAGTAGTTGCTGCGCGTGGCCGTGCCCACGCGCTCCCAGTAGACGCGGTCGAACAGGTTGTCGATGTTCACGGCCAGCTTGACCTGGGGGGTGAGCGGGTAGGCGGCATAGACGGACCAGACGCCGTAGCCGCCCGCGCGCCAGCGCACGGTGCCCAGGGTGTCGTAGAACTCGCTGACGGCGCGCACGCCCGCGCCCAGCTCCAGCCCCTGGGCCACGGGGCCGGCCACGCGGTAGCGCGCCCACAGGTTCACGCTGTGGCGCGGCGACATGGTGCTGAAATCGGTGCCCGTCTGCGTGACGGTGCCCTGCAGGTATTTGGAGCGCATGTAGGCGTAGCTGGCCGCCACGTCCCAGCGCGGCGACAGCGAGCCGACCACCTCGGCCTCGAAGCCTTCGGAGCGCACCTTGCCTGCGGGGATGACGAAGGCGGCATCGGCGGGATCGGCCAGCGCGCGGTTGGTGTCCTGCATGCGGTAGACGGCGGCGGTGGCATTCAGGCGTCCGTCCAGCAGGCTGCCCTTGATGCCGGCTTCCACCTGCCGGCCCTCGCGCGGGGCGATCTGGCCGCCGCCGGCCAGGCGCCCGCTTTGCGGCTGGAAGATGCGCGACTGGCTGGCGTAGAGCGTCCAGCTGTCGTTCAGATCGAAGAGCACGGCGGCGAAGGGCGTGAACTGGCCATCGACCTCGTAGCCCGAGCGCGTGTTCTGCAGCCGGTCCGAGGTTTCTGTCTTCCACCAGCTCTTGCGCGCGCCCGCCACCAGGGTGAGGGCCTGCGTGGGCTTGATGCGCAACTGGCCGTAGACGCCGCGCAGGCTGGTGCGCGTGATGTCGTCGGCAAAGGGCTTGAAGCTGGGCTCGGGGATGGAGGAGGGGTCGTAGTGGAACAGGTCGGCCGGCGTGTTCATGGCGCCGCGCAGCATGCGCAGGTGCATGTTGGAGCTGCGGTAGTCCGCGCCCGCGATGAAATGGTGCGTCTGCCCGGCCCATTGCCAGGGCGTGCTGTAGTAGATGTCGGCCGTGGTGTCGGCGTAGTCGCGGTCCACGGTCTGGGCCTGGGTGAAGCGGCTGATGCCGGTGTCCGATACGGCCGAGTAGCCGTTGATGTACTTGTCGCGCTGCTGGCGCAGCACACGGCGGGCGGCCAGCTTGAACAGGCCGCCGCCGTCGAGCCGCGTCTCCGACTCGATGAAGCCGGCCAGCGATTCGGGCGCGGCGCGGCCCCAGTCGGCGGCAATGGCCACGTCGCGCGGAATGGGGGCCAGCCTGCCGTCGGCGTGGGCGGGCAGGCCGGTGTCGTAGTTGCCCCGGCCGCGCTGCCAGGTGGCGCCCACCGAGACCGTGCTCTGGGAAGTGACGTCCAGCTCCACCGTGCCGTACAGGGCCTGCTTGTGGCCGTCCATGGCCATCACGGGGCTGCCGAAGTTCTCGTGCAGCGCCACCACCCGGCCACGCAGGCGGCCACCTTCGGACAGCGCTCCGGTGACATCCACCTCTGCCCGCTTGCGGCCCCGCGAGCCCAGGCCGATGGCGCCCTGGCCCTGGTAGTCCGGCAGGGCGCGCTTGCGCACCAGGTTGAGCATGACGCTGGGCTCGCCCGCGCCCGAGAACAGCCCGGCCGGCCCGCGCAGGGCCTCGACCCGGTCGAACAGGGCCAGGTCCAGCGTTTCCTGGGTGGCCGGGTTGCCGCTGACGGTGAGACCGTCCAGCTGGTAGGTGGAGGACTGGTAGCCGCGCGAGAGGATGTCGCTGCGCCCGCCCGTGCTGCTTTGCCGGCGCACGACGATGCCGGGCACCACCTTGGCGGCTTCGGTGAGCTCCACGAAGTTCTGGTCATCGAGCCGTGCGCGCGAGATCACGGACACGGACTGCGGCGTCTCCCGGGCCGTCAGCTCGATCTTGGTGGCCGCGCTGGCATAGGGCGCCCGGTAGCTGCCCGTGCCTTCCGTGCGGCCGTCGCGCAGGGCCGTGGCTGTCACCTGCACTTCGTCCAGCGCGGTCTGCGGGCGCGCCGGGGCGGGGCGCAGCAGCCAGCCGCCCCGGGGCTGGGCAGAGGCTTGCAGGCCGCTGCCGGCCAGCAGGCGCTGCAGTGCCTCGGCCGGCTCCAGGCGGCCCTGGACGGCGGGCGCGGTCTTGCCTGCCAGCAGGGAGCTGTCGGCCGCGATGCTGGTGCCGGTGGCGCGCGCCAGGGCCTTGATGGCGTCGGACAGCGGCTGGGCCGGCAGGTCGATGTCGGCAGGCGCGGCCAGGGCCGGCGTGCAGGCCAGTGCCGCCGCGCAGGCGAGCAGGGACAGGCAGGCGCGTGCCGGGCGGGAGGAAAGAGGGCGGGCGGGCATGGCGGGAACGTTCTCCTGGGTATCGGTTGTGCTCGCCTGTATGACGGGGCAGCCCGCCGGATCCCTGATGTGCGTTGGCCGCTTTTTTTCAGTTTTTCCGGATTTTTTCCGGCGCCGTGCTGCGCGGGGCCAGCCAGGTGGCGCCGTCGCGCTCCTGCACGCGCACGGCGGCGATGCGCGGCAGCGCGTCCAGGAAGCTCTCCACATCGGCGCGCTGCACGGCGGCCGTGATGCGCGGACCGCCCGTGCCGTCGGCGACGGCCGCACGCACGGGCTGGCGGCGCCAGCGCGACAGCGTGGCCGCGATCTCGCCCAGCCCGGCGCTGTCGAAGACGATGAGGCCGCGTTCGATGGACGAGAAACTGTCGCGCGCATCGCGTTGCACGCGGCGGGGGAGGGGGCTGGCGTGGGCGCCATCGGCTCCGGGTGCGGCACCGGGGGCGGCACCGGCGCTTTCGTCCGGCAGTTCCCCCACTTCGCCCGCCTGCAGCAGCAAGGACGGTTCTCCGTCACCACCTTTCACCGCCAAACGCACCGTTCCATGCTCCACGCTCACCCGCACCAGGCCCGGCAGGCGGTTGACGGTGAAGCGCGTGCCCAGCACGGTGATGCGGGCCTGGCCGGCGGCGATGGTGAAGGGGCGGCCTGCATCCCTGGCCACGTCGAACAGGGCCTCTCCCTGCTCCAGCACCACGGCGCGCTGGCGGCGCGTGTAGCGCGTGGCGATGCGGCTGGCCGGTCCCAGGGTCAGCACGCTGGCGTCGGGCAGGTTCAGCACGATGCGTTCGCCAATCGCACTGTCGCGGGCCAGGGCGAACACGGTGGTGTCCTGCCATTCAAGCCAGCCGCGCCATGCCAGCAGGCCCGCCGTGCCCAGGCCGGCAACGCCCAGCACGCCGCGGGTGATGATCGCGCGGCGCGCGTTGCTGCGTGTGTCGCGGCGCTGGCGTGCGGCGGTGTCCACCGCCGTGGCCAGGGCCTCGGTGCGGGGCGTGGAGTCGAAGTCCTGCCACAGCGCCTCGAAGGCGGCGTATTCGGCGGCGTGGCGCGGGTCGGCGTCCATCCAGCGGCGCCAGGCAGCGGCATCGGCGGCGCCCGGCCGCGCTCCCGCATCCCGGTGCATGCGTATGAACCAGCGCGCGGCCTCATCGCGCGGCGTGCTCATGGCGCGAGCAGCTCGCGTGCGGCGCGCAGGTCCAGCAGGGCGCGCATCAGGTGGCGCTCCACCATGTTCAGGCTGATGCCCAGCATGGCGGCAATCTGGGGCTGGGAGTGGCCTTCCACCTTGCACAGCCAGAACACCTCGCGGCAGCGCGCAGGCAATCCCTGGATGACACGCTGCACGGCGCCCAGGCGCTGCTGCAGGTCGGCCAGCATCTCGGCCGAAGGCGCCGTGAAGGCTTCCTGCAAGGCGATTTCGTCCGCGCGTGCCACCGGGTGCTGCGCGGCGCCGGCCTCGCCTGCCAGCTCGGGCAGGGGCACGAAGCGGCGCTCATGCGCCATCTGGTCGGCCAGCACGGTGCGCGCCACCACGCGCAGGTAGGCATGCGGCTGGGCGATGCCTTCGTGCCGGCCGCTGAGGGCGTAGCGCACGAAGGCGTCATGCAGCACATCCTGCGCGCGGTGGATGCAGCGCGTGCTGCGCCAGATGGCGGGCAGCAGGCTGCCATAGGCCCAGTGCAGGTCCAGGCCCAGCCAGGCGGCAGGAGTCGGATGGCGTGTCATACAAGCAAGCGGGGAGGGAAGGCAGGCGGGCAGGGCGGGACGAAGTGCTGGCATTCTAAATGAGACTTTTTCTCATTTGTTGCCGCCCGTTTGCCACTTGTTCACCACCCGTTTGCCGGCCGCAGGCGCGCCGGCCGGCGGTGCCGCTACAGCAGCTCCGCCGGGCGCGTCTCCGATGCGCTGCGGCAGGGAAGGGTGATGCGAAACAGCGAGCCGCCCTCGGGCCGGTTGCTGGCCACGATGGTGCCGTCCATGGCGTCGATGATCTTGCGGCAGATGGCCAGCCCCAGGCCCGTGCCGCCCGAGCCGTTGCGGGTCTTGCTGGACTGCACGAAGGGCTGGAAGATCTTGTCCAGCTCCTGTGGCGGAATGCCCGG
>NZ_JBICKS010000018.1:0-274161 GCF_043104415.1 Delftia sp. WSY_16
CTTGAGAAACAGTAGCCAGGTGAGCTGGCTGATGCGCTGGGCGTCGCCGTCGACGCCGCTGTCCTGGCGCATGATGTCCTGGATGGATTTGATGACTGGGGTGAGGTTGGACATGGAATGCAGGCTTGACGGGAAACGGGGCATAGCGCGGCAATGCGCGCGCCCACGGAGCTCAGAAATGCGGGTGATCAGAGGGCCACGGTCAGGTGGCGGGGGGCATAGCGTACAGCTCACGCGCCAGGGTCTGCAAGGCGCTCAGGTATTGGGTGCGACCGCCAAAGCTGCGCACCAACTCCACCGGGCTGCCCAGATCAGTAAAAGGCTGAAGCTTGAAGATGTCGTTGCTCTCGATGGTAGTGATGCCTTCGTCCGCATACTTGTCGAGCAGGGCGTCCATGACCTTGCGCGCCATGGGGCCGTACTGTGTGAACACGTTGCGCTTGTGCACACGCCGGGCGCGCTCGCTGCGGGTGAGCCTGGGTTGATCGTAAGCGACGTGCAGAAGCAAATCGAAGGGGTCTAGCTCCTTGCCAACTTCGTCAGCCAGTGCTTCCAGCAACACACCCTGCCCCTCCAGTTCCTTCAACAGAGCCGCCTTCCGGTCGGCCTGGTCCCAGGCTTGGAGAAATTGGTCCAACGAGTCGTATCGCTTGCGAAGATTGATACGGGTGTAGTCGCGTAGGCTCTCAGTGATCAGCTTACCGTTGGAGTCGAGATACTGCACCCGCTCACGCGCCACGACCACGGTGACATTGCTGCCAAGTACGTACTTCTTCGGGCCATCTGATGGCGCGCCGGCAAAGGGGCCCAAAGGCTTGAGAGCATCTATACCCGCGAGCGAGACGCCCGCACTGGCGGGGACATCGCAAGGGGAAGGCTCAGGCGGGGCCACAGGTGCATCGGCAACCGGCTCATACACCTGCACGGGCTCACCATCGAAATCTTTGTCGGCAAACAGTTCGGTGGCGCGCTTGAAATCAAGGATGGTGAACCAGGTCTTGCCCAGGTCTTCGCGCAGCCGCGTGCCGCGGCCAATGATCTGTTTGAACAAGGTCATCGATTTGATGCCCTGGTCGAGCACGATGAGCTTGCAGGTCTGTGCATCCACGCCCGTGCTCATGAGTTTGGATGTGGTCGCGATCACCGGATACGGCTTCTCTGGGTCGATGAAGTTGTCCAGCTCCAATTTGCCTTCTTGGTTGTCACCCGTGATCTGAACCACGTACTTGGACTGAGAGGCGCAAATATCGGCGTTGGCATTGGCCAGCGCCTGACGCATGCGCGCGGCGTGGTCAATGTCTTCGCAAAAGACGATGGTCTTGGCGTAACGGTCAGTGGCCTTAAGGTATTCCGTGATCTTGGCAGCCACCGTCACATCGCGCTGCTCCAGCACGAGCTTACGGTTCATATCGGCGCCGGTGTAGATACGGTCTTCGATGATGTGACCGTGCTTGTCAGTCATGCCCGCAGTGGGGCGCCAACCGAAGGTGTCTTTGTCCAGATCTACCCGGATCACCTTGTACGGAGCCAGGTAGCCGTCTTCGATGCCTTGCTTCAGGGTGTAGGTGTAGACAGCCTCGCCAAAGTAGTCGATGTTGGAAACATTCTTGGTTTCCTTTGGCGTCGCAGTCAGGCCAATCTGCGTGGCACCCTTGAAATAGGTCAGGATGTCACGCCAAGCGGAGTCCTCGGATGCGCTGCCGCGGTGGCACTCGTCCACCACGATAAGGTCAAAAAAGTCGGGGCTGAACTGCTTGTAGATGTTGCTCTGCTCTTCAGCTCCCGTGACGGCTTGATACAGCGAGAGGTAGATCTCGTAGCTCTTGTCCACCAGCTTGGTCGTCTTGTTCACCGCTAGGTCCACATCCTCGATCGACACCTGGCCCTGTGCATCGACACGCTCGACGCCCTTGGCATTTGGACTCAGTTTGGCCATCGCACCCTTGAAAGGTCGGAAGTCATTGACCATGGTCTGGTCGATGAGGATGTTGCGGTCGGCCAGAAAGAGGATTCGCTTCTTGGCGCCGCTCTTCCACAAGCGCCAGATGATCTGGAACGCTGTGTAGGTCTTTCCGGTACCCGTCGCCATGACGAGCAGAACGCGGTCCCGGCCGGCTGCGATGGCCTCGACCGCGCGGTTCACTGCGTTGAGCTGGTAGTAGCGCGGGCTCTTGTGAGGTGCATAGTCAAAGCCAGCCACGCGGCTTTCCTCGGTAGACCAGCCCTTCCAGGCACAGTAGCGGCTCCACAGTTCCTGCGGCGACGGAAACTCGTCGAGGGAGAGGTTCTGTTCCAGCACGCCTGCGGACAGCGTGGCGTCCCGGAAGACGAAGCCATCGCCGTTGCTGGTGAAGCTGAACGGCACGTTCAACAGATCGGCGTAATTCAGCGCCTGCGCCATGCCTGCGCCCACAGCATGCTTGTTGTCTTTGGCCTCGACCACCGCCAAAGGAATATTGGTTTTGTAGAACAGGGCGAAGTCGGCCTTGAGCACTGAACCCTGGTCACGGAAGGACTGCTTTCCCCGCACCACTACACGGCCTGCGCGCAAGGGGTATTCACGGTAGATCTGATCCATTCCGTTCCATCCAGCCTTCACCATGGCCGGGCGGATGAATTTGTCGCAGATATCGCTTTCGGAGAGTGACCTTTTGTCCATTGAGTCAGTATAGATGTCCGATACGAATAGATACACCGAAGACTACCGGCATTACAGCGCGAGGGATTGCGACAATTTTTTTGATGCGAAGGTTAATTACAGCCTCCTTGTCTTGAGGGACATAACTCCTGCACATCAGCTCCAGCTTGAGGGCAGGCATTGCAGTTTCTCGCTCCACCCGCTGCTGCGGGTCAACCACTGCCCCCCTCTGCTCCCGCCCCCACACACTCCCTCCACACCCCCACCCCATAATCCCGCCCGCAACCCCCAGCCCTCCCCCGGCCCTTCTTGCAGGCACAAGACATGACTTCACTGACCGAGCTGTGGCAGGCAGCCATCACCTGGCTCGCCACCCACGCCGTAACACCCACCGTTCACTGGCTGGACATCGCCCAGGCGGCCGGTGATCCGCGTGAGATTGCCGAGGCGGTGCTGATTGCCGGGCTGCAGCTGTTCCTGATCGCGGGGGTGATGCGGCCGCTGGAGAGCCTGTTTCCGGCCGAGCGCTGGAGCGACCGGCGGCTGACCACGGTGGACCGCAACTACACGCTGCTGATGCTGCTGGGGCTGTTTCCGCTGTTCAGTTTTCTGGTGCTGATGCCGTTTGCCAGCATGCTGGGCGGCGGGCCGGCGGCCGAGGAGGCCACGGGGCTCAAGCACTGGGTGCCGTGGTTTGCGGACCATCCGGTGGCGCTGTTCCTGGTGTACTACGTGGTCTACGACCTGGTGTATTACTGGATGCACCGCGCCCAGCATGTGATTCCCTGGTGGTGGGCCATGCACAGCATGCACCACAGCCAGCGGCAAATGAGCTGCTGGAGCAATGACCGCAGCCACTATCTGGACGGCATGCTGCAGTCCTTCATCCTGGCCACGGTGGGGCTGGCGATGGGGGTGGAGCCTTCGGAATTCGCGCTGCTGGGGCTGCTGAGCGAGCTGGTGCAGAACTTCTCGCACGCCAATGTGCGGCTGCGCCTGGGCTGGCTGGGCCGCGTGGGTGAGCGCGTGCTGGTGGGCCCGCTGTTCCACCGCCACCACCACATGCTGCGCGACCCCGAGCGGCCCACGCGCCACAACTGCAATTTTGGGCAGGTGCTGCCCTGGTGGGACATGCTGTTTGGCACGGCGCTCTACACCGACGAGCCCGTGCGCCCCACGGGCGTGAGCGACCCCGAGGTGGATGCCGACAACGAGCGCGGGCTGGTGGCCATGCAGTGGCATACGCTCAAGCGGTTCTGGGGAGCGTTTCGCCGGCGCGAGGGCTGGCGGCTGGGGGATGTGTCCTTCGGGCCCGGCTACCGGCCCATTCATGACGACGATGGGGCCCAGGCCCACCCTGCGGCCGGTGTGACTGGGACGACTGGGACGACAGGGGCTGCGTCTACGGCTCCAGGTTCGGCCGCATCAGCGCCTCGAACCAGTCGATGAAAACCGCCAGCCGGCGCGAGCGCTGGCGGCGGTGCGGATACAGCAGCGCCACGGGCATGGGCGCTGCGCGGTGGGCGGGCAGCACCTCCACCAGCTCGCCCGTGTCCAACAGGTGCTGCACGTCATAGCGCGGGATCTGAATCAGCCCCAGGCCTGCGCGGCAGCAGGCGATGTAGCTTTCTGCATTGTTGGTCACCACGCGGCTGGGCACGGCCAGGGTCTGCGGCCCGTACACCTCCCCCACCCCATCCACATCGCTCGCCCCACTCCATTCCCAGGGCAGTTCCCGCCCCGTGCGCGGCGAGGCATAGCCCACGCTCCAGTGGCCGTGCAGCAGGTCCTGGGGCTGCTCGGGCAGGCCGTGCTCGCGCAGGTAGGCGGGGCTGGCGCAGTTGATGAGGGCAATGCAGCCCAGCGGGCGCACGACCAGGCTGCTGTCATGCAAGGTGCCCACGCGCACGGCGCAGTCCACGCCTTCCTGCACCAGGTCGATGGCGCGGTCTGACGAACCAAGCACCAGTTGCAGGCCCGGGTGGCGGCGCATGAGCCCCGGCAGCGCAGGCGCCAGCAGGCGGCGCGCGATGCGGCTGGGCACGTCCACATGCAGCCGGCCCGTGGCCTGGCGCGTGCGGGCCTGGAACATCTGCTCCACATCCTCGGCCTCTGACAGCAGCGGGCGCACACGCTCCAGCAACTGGGCACCATCGGCCGTCAGGCTCACCTGGCGCGTGGTGCGGTGCAGGAGCCTTGCGCCCACCTGCTCTTCCAGCTGCTGCACGGCGGCGGAGACCGTTGCGCGCGGCAGGTCCAGCGCATGGGCGGCCTTGATGAAGCTGCCCATCTCGGCCACCTGCATGAAGATCCGGTATCGGTCGAGTCGGTCCATGGGACGCAGCATAGTCCGTGCAGCGGTCCTTCTACTTGGCCTACTTGGTGGTGTAGCCGCCGTTGATCAGGATGGTCTGCCCGGTGATCCACCAGCCATCGCTGACCAGGTGGCGGATGAAGGGCACCACGTCTTCGATGTGCGTCAGCCCCGAGGGTGAGAACGGCGACAGCGCCGCCGCGCTCTTGTGATAGGCCACGGCGTCCGCGCCTTCCTGGCCGTAGAAGAACGGCGTGTCCATGGGCCCCGGCCCAACGGCCGTGACCGAAATGCCCCGCGCCCCGAACTCCTTGGCCGCCGCCCGCGTGAAATGCTCCACCGGCGCCTTGGTGCCCGCGTAGGAGGAATAGAACGGCGTGAACGCGCCCAGCAGCGAAGTCACCAGGGTCACGATCTTGCCGTGGTCGTTGACATGGCGACCCGCCTCCTTGAGGAAGAAAAACGCCGACTTGCCGTTGACGGCAGCCATCTCGTCGTACTCCGCCTCGCTGATCTCCATCAGCGGCTTCTTGAGCACCTTGCCCACGGTGTTGATGGCAATGTCCGGCCGGCCCACGGCGGCTACGGCATCGGCAAACAACTGCTCCACAGCGCCAGCGCGCGTCAGGTCGCCCTGCAGCGCCACGGCCTCTGCCCCCAGCGCACGCACTGCGGCCACCGTGGTCTCCGCCTCGGCCCGTGAAGACTCGCTGTTGTAGTGCACCACCACGGCCCGCGCGCCGTGCCCCGCCAGATCACGGGCAATCAGCCCGCCCAGATTCTTGCCGCCGCCTGCAATCAGCGCCACCTTGCCGCGAATGGAATGGTCTGCCATGGAAACGCTCCTTGTGCTTGTATGAAGCACCCAGCTTAGGCAGCCAGCCCCCCGCGATAAACCCGCGCAGCCGGGATGGATCATCCAGAAAACCAGAACAATCGCGCCGATAGCTCTCTCCCCGCCCCCGCTCCCCCGCCCCCTCCCGTATGCCCGCGCCTGCGTCGTGGCGCTTGCGGGGTTGCAAGCCTGCCGAAGGACAGGCTTGCTTCGTGATCTGACTTGCCGCAGTTGTCTGAGCGGAGCGCGAAGCGCGCAGAGAGTTCTGCGGCAAACCCCGCAAGCGCCACGACGCAGGTTGCCCGCAGCGCAGCGGAGGGTCGCGGGCATCCGGGTCGCCTTCTTTGGCCCGGTTTCTTGGCGAGACAAGAAAGCGGGTCGGCCGCCGGGCCGAGACCCGGCCTCGAAAAAACACCCCCCGGCAGGGTCAAGAACAAGCTACACACCGCCCGCGCCCCAAGACATCAGGACAGCTCGCGCTCGTACATATAACGCCGCGACCAAGGCAACGAAGCAGCCCCCTGCCCCGCCCTCCGACAAACAACCTGAAAGATAGACACGTCATCGTGTTCAAACGCATAAGCACACCCCGCCAGATACACCCTCCAAATCCGAAACCTCTCCTCCTCCACCAACGCCCGAATCTCCGGCACACAAGCCTCAAACCGCTCCAGCCACAACTGCAACGTGCGCACGTAATGCCGCCGCAACCCCTCCACATCCAGCACCTCCAGCCCCCCACGCTGCATGGCCTCCAGCGCCAGGCTCAGGTGGGGCAGCTCGCCATCAGGAAACACATACCGGTCGATGAACGCACCGCCGCCCAGGGCCGTGGCGCCCACGTCCGCATCGGTGGAGGTGATGCCGTGGTTCAGCGCCAGGCCGTCGTCGGCCAGCAGCTCGCGCATGTGCGCGAAGTACATGGGCAGGTTGCGGCGGCCCACATGCTCGAACATGCCGACGCTGGTGATGCGGTCGAAGCGCCCCTGCACGTCGCGGTAGTCCTGCAGGCGGATCTCGATGCGGTCGGCCAGGCCTGCGGCGCGCACGCGCTCGGTGGCCGCTTCGAACTGGTTGCGTGACAGCGTCACGCCCACGCAGTGCGCGCCAAAGTGCTGGGCCGCGCGCAGCACCAGGGCGCCCCAGCCGCAGCCGATGTCCAGCAGGCGCTGGCCGGGCTGCAGGCGGATCTTGGTGAGGATGTGGTCCAGCTTCTTGCGCTGGGCGGTGGCCAGGTCCTCGTCGCCGTTCTCGAAGTAGGCGCAGGAGTAGACCATGCCCTCGTCCAGCCAGAGGCGGTAGAAGTCGTCGGACACGTCGTAGTGGTACTGGATGGATTCGCGGTCCGTGCTGCGGCTGTGCCGAAAGCGCCTTGCCGCGCGCGCCGCAAGCGCCAGCCGCCCCGGCCCCTTGCCCGCGCCCTGAGTCTTGGACATGCGGCGCGCCAGCGCATAGCCGAAGTCGATGATGTCGGGCAGGCGCCCGTCGATGTCGATCTGGCCCTTCACATAGGCCTGGCCCAGGTGGTCCAGGCTGGGGTCCAGCAGCAGCGGCAGGGCCGAGGCGCTGCGCACGGTGAGCGTGACGCGCGGCTGCTCGAAGCGGCCGAAGTCGAACTGCTCGCCATTCCACAGCACCAGCCGCGCCGGCAGATCGGCCCGCGCACGCACGGCCTCGGCCCAGCGCCTGAGCTTCTTGTCCCAGAACATCGTGCATCTCCCCGGGGCTGCCTGCGCCCCCCTTTTGACATGACCCGCATGAACCGCATGCAAAGCAAATGACGAGTCTTGCCGGTTCATGTGACGGCAAGACGTCAGGGCGACAGCCCGCGCCGGTAGCGGATCGATACAGACCCGATGGCGCCCACACCCCGCCAGCGGCCCGGCTTGGGGCACACTGGCCGGCGTTCCAACTGCCCCGGCGCGAAAGCGCCTGCGACAGACCCATGCAAGCCCATGACCTGAGCATCGAACACTGCATCGAGCACCGCAACGAACAACGCAGCACCGGCGGCTATGGCCTGCCGGATTTCAGGAACCTGCCATCGAACTGGAGCCAGTGACGCCATGGCCATGACCCATACCCAGGCGCTGTCCAAGCTGGCAGCCGACACCCTGGTGCAGACCCTGGAGGAAGACGTGGCGCGCGTGATGGCGCGCACGTTTGCGCTGGGCCGGCACGATGCCGCTATCGCGGCCAACTACGGCGGCCATGCCCTGCCGCCCCTGCTGCGGCGCTGGAGCTGCGTGCTGCAGGCCGGTGACGCCAAGGCAACGGCGCTGTACCGGCACAAGACGGCGCTGGCCCTGGCCATCGTGCTGCACAGGAACGGCCTGGCCGACGCGGGCCTGAACGCGGCCGCGCGCACGGCCATCGATGTGCTCAATGCCGAGGTGGCGCTCAGCGATGACTTCTTTCGCAAGTCGGCGCAGATCCGCCAGGACTTCCTGGACACGCCGCCCGCGCCGCCCAAGCGCTCGCCGGGCCTGCCCGACAGCCTGACTTTCTACCGCGCGGCCGACGTGGTGGCCATGGAGCTGGACGGGCGCTTCTACGCCCTGTACGTGCACGGCTGCGCCAGGACCAACCAGAGCCCCATCGTCGAGTTCTACGACGCGGTGTTCGACCATGTGCCGCAGATGGCGGAGCTGGCCGACGTGCGCGCCCGGGGCCGGCGCTACAACGATGGCGTGGGACGGGTGGCGCGGTTTTCCATATCGGGCCTGAAGTTCCTGCCCGACCCGGCCGGCCAGTTCACCCTGGTCAAGGCCTGCGTGGAGACGCCGCCGGACCCCGGCCATCTGCAAAAGGGCGACTGGCTCTACACGGTGTCCGACATCTTCGAGCTGCAGTCCGAGGTGGACTCCATGTTCGGCCCCGGCGGCAAGCCCTGAGCCTTGAGCCCTGAGCCCTGACAGCGGCCTGTTCTTGCCTGTTTTCAAGAGGAAATTCATGACGCATCCCCGGCCTTCCACTCTGCCCTCCCGCATGGCCTTGCCGGCCGTGCTGGCACTGGCTGCCACGCTGGCCCTTGCGGGCTGCAACCAGCGGCATGACACAGCAGCCATGGAATCTGCGCCCGCCCCCGCGCCCATGGCGGGCGGCGCCGGCATGAAGCAAGGCCGCGCCGCCACCGTGCAGGCCGAGGATGCGGCATCAGCCGCACCAGAGACGTCGGTGCAGGACGAAATGGCCCAGCGCTTCCTGGCCGTGCGCCAGGAGTTGAACGTGGAAGTGCCGCAGGCGCAGCTGGCCGATGCCTGGGGCCAGGTGCGCGACCTGTGTGCCACGCTGCGCTGCGAGCTGCTGTCGGCATCCCTTCTGCGCGAGACGCCCCAGCAGCCCGGCAACGCCATGCTGGAGATGCGCGTGGCGCCGGCCGATGTGCAGCGGCTGCTGGGCACGCTGGCCGGCGTGGCCACCATCGTGTCGCAGAACACCATCAGCGAGGACAAGACGGCCGAGGTGATCGACGTGGAGGCGCGCATCAGGAACCGCACCGAGTTCCGCGACAGCCTGCGCCTGATGCTGCGCGACACCACGACCAAGCGCACCATGTCCGACCTGCTGGAGATACAGCGCACGCTGTCGGACACGCAGGCCGAGCTGGACGCCATGGCCGCCCAGCGCAAGGTGCTGGAGCAGCAGACCAGCAAGCAGCACATACAGATCCAGTTCACGCCCACCCGCGCCCTGGTGCAGGGCGGCACCAGCTACAGCCCCATAGGCCGCGCGCTGCGCGATGCCGGCCATGTGCTGGGCGAGAGCATGGCCGCGCTGATCACTTTCGTGGCGGCCGTGCTGCCCTGGCTGGTGCTGGTGGTGCTGCCGCTGGGCTGGGTGCTGCGCGCGCTGTGGCGGCGCAGGCGTGCCAGGAAGGGCTGATCGGCACGGCAGGATCAGGAAGTACGGCAGCCCTGCCGTGCTCCAATCAAGCCATGCCCACCGAACCGAGCCTTGACGACCTGCGCCGCCATGCCGTGGCGCGCACCCTGTTCACACCGACCACCCTGCCTGCGGCCATACAGCGCCTGGGTTTTGTGCAGGCAGACCCGATCCGCGCGCCGGCCCGGGCACAGGACCTGACACTGCGCCACCGCGTCAAGGACTACCGCGCCGGCGACCTGGAACGCCGCTACGCGCGCCTGCCGATCGACGAGGACTGCCTGGTCAACTACGGCTTTCTGCCCAGTGAGCACCTGGCGCTGATGCACCCGCGCCAGGCCCGCAAGGCCTGGGATGCCGAGACACAGCGCAAGGCCGCCGAGGTGCTGGCGTTTGTGCGCGAGCGCGGCGCCGCGCATCCGCGCGAGGTGGAGCAGCATTTCTCGCACGGAAGCGTGAAGAACTACTGGGGCGGCTCGGGCAGCGCCAGCACGCAGTTGCTCGACGGCATGCACTACCGCGGCCTGCTGCGCGTCAAGCGCCGTGACAGCGGCACGCGCGTCTACGAGGCAGTCGCCCATCCGCCGGCCGACGACAGCCCCGACGCCTGCGCCCGGCGCGCCGCCGCGCTGATCGACCTGGTGGTGCGCAAGTACGCACCGCTGCCGGCTCCCAGCCTGACCTACCTGGTGCGCCTGCTGGGCTATGGCGCGCCCCACCTGGCGCAACAGACCCAGGCGGCGCTGCGGCTGGCGCGCGAGCAACTGGCCAGCTGCCGCATCGACGGAACCACCTGGTACTGGCCCGCCGACGAGAACCCGCGCTCGCGCCGCCATGCCTTCGACGAGCGGCTGCGCCTGCTCGCGCCCTTCGATCCCGTGGTCTGGGACCGGCGCCGCTTCACGCTGCTCTGGGGCTGGACCTACAAGTTCGAGGCCTACACGCCACCAGCTCAGCGTCAGCTCGGCTACTACGCCCTGCCCATGCTCTGGCAGGGCCATGTGATCGGCTGGGCCAACCTGCAGGCGCGCGACGGCCGGCTGGAGCCGTCATTCGGCTATGTGGCCGGCGCGGCGCCCGGCGATGCCGCCTTTCGCAGCGCGCTGGATGAGGAGCTGCAGCGCATGGAGCAGTTCCTCGCGCCGCGCTGATGCGCAGGCAATCGCCCCCCTGCGTGCGGTGGACGTGATTGGGGGAACTGGTCAAGTTCACCCAGTTGACGCGCGAACGCACCGGCTGGACTGCACCGGCTGGACCGCACAGGCTACCTGGCGGACCGGTGCAGCGAATGCAGGGAGCGGGCGCGAGCGCTCCCCCGCCGACGAGCGGCCTTTCATGGTCTTTCGGCACATGCTGCAGCAGCACCCGTGCATCAAGGCCGGCAGGCCGCCGGACCGCCCTCAGTTCATGCGCGGCAGATTCGCTGCCTTGATGGCCGCGCCCATGGACTCATGGCCCTGGACCAGCTTCCTGCGGTATTCGGCTCCGGTGAGAGCTGCCGGGTCCACGCCCGCCGACTCGAAGACACGCGCGACCTGGGGACCTTCGGCTGCGGCCATGGCGACGCGCTCCAGCCTGTCGCGCAGGGCCGGGGGCACGCCCTTGGGATAGGCCAGGCCGATCCAGGAGTCGATCTCCACGTCGTAGCCCTGCTCCCTGAGCGTGGGCACCTCGGGCAACTCCTTCCAGCGCATGGGGCTGGCGCTGGCCAGCAGGCGCATTTTTCCGGCCTTGACGTGCTGGACGATGTCCGAGGGGTTCTGCACGATGACATCGACCTGCCCGCCGATCAGGCCGGCCACGGTCTCCGCGCCGGACTTGTAGTTGATCTCCTCGAACTTGCCGCCGGTCTTGCGCCCCAGCTCGTACATGGCCAGGTTGTTGGGCGCGGACGGCGCGCCAAAGAAGATGCCCTTGCCCTGGCGGGACGCGGCCACCAGGTCGGCCATGGTCTTGTAGGGCGAGTCCGCGCGCACGGCCACGCCATAGCGGTAGCGGGCCACGCCTGCGATGAAGTCGAAGTCATCGACCTTGTAGTCCACCTTCATGAGGTGGGGCGTGATGGCGATGGTCGAAAACGTCACCACGCCCAGCGTATAGCCGTCGGGCTTTTGCCGGGCCAGCGACGAGACACCCAGCGTGCCCTGCGCTCCCGCGCGGTTGTTGGGCACCACGGGCTTCTTGAGCAGGCCCTCCATGGCATTGCCGATGGCGCGCGAGGCCACGTCGGTATTGCCGCCTGCGCCGTAGTTGATGATCAGGGTCAGTTCCCGCTCGGGAAACGCGTCCGTGCCCTGGGCCAGCGCCGGGGCGCCGGCTGCGGCCGCCAGCGCTGCCGCGCAGAAGGCCGAAAGCAGGCATCTGCGAGATGCGGGTGATGGATATGCATGCATGGTTGTCTCTCGTTGCGATCTTGGGTTCTGTCGTCTTTGGAAGTCGGGCTTTCACGGTGCTGCGCACTACCCACTGACCGGGAAACAGGCACGCCCTGGAAGTGGGGGCACCGAGGAAGGGCAGCCCCGCACCGAGGGTGCCGCCCCCCCGCGAAGCAAGAGGGGGAAGCGGCGCAGCCGCTCAGGGGGTGCCGTCCATCTTCAATTCATGAAGAAGCCGCCGTTGACGTCGATCACGGCGCCATTGGTGAAGCCTGCGGACTCGCTGCACAGGTAGCGGATGGCGGCACCGACCTCGGCCGCCTCGCCCAGGCGCCGCACCGGGATCTGCTCGGCATAGCGGCGGTTGACTTCATCGCCGGCCTGCTGCGCCATCGGCGTCAGGATGCGGCCCGGCGCCACGCAGTTGGTGGTGATGCCGTACTGGCCCATCTCCGAGGCGATGGAGCGGCTCAGGCCCAGCACGGCGGACTTGCTCAGCATGTAGGCAGGGCCGGCCACGATGGACTTGCCGCGCCCGGCCAGCGAGGACACGTTGACGATGCGCCCCCAGCCCCGCTGCTTCATGCCCGGCAGCGCCAGCTGGCACAGGCGCAGCATGGACAGCAGGTTGACGTCCAGGATCTGCTGCACCTCGCCCAGCCCCACTTCGAGGATGCCGTTGGACTGTCCGCTGGCGTTCTTGAGGCTGATGCCGGCGTTGTTGACCAGGATGTCCACGCCGCCATGGCGCTGCACCATGTCCGCGACCACGCGCTGGCGGGCTGCCTCGTCGCAGACATCGAGCACCACGGCGCTGGCCCGGGCACGCAGTTCCTGCGGAACCAGATCCAGGTCGGGCGCGGCCAGGTCGGCCAGCACCACGCGGCGGCCGTCGCGCAGCAGTTCGATGGCGGTGGCCAGGCCGATGCCGCGTGCGGCGCCGGTCACCAGGGCCGTGCGGAGGGGGAAGTTCTCAGGCGCGCTCATCAGTGGCTCTCCGGCGTGTAGAAGGTGATGGGGGGAAAGGCGTCTTCGGTGCACATGACCTCGATCAGCGTGGCCTCTTCGGCGGCCATGGCGGCGCGCAGCGCGGGGGCAATGGCATCGGCCGATTCCACGCGCACGCCGTGGATGCCGCAGGCCCGTGCGATGGCCGCATGGTCCACGCCGCTGAAGTTCACGGCCGAGGTGTGCTCGCCGAACTTCACATGCTCGGCATGCTTCTGGTAGCCCAGGATGCCGTTGTTGATGAGCAGGGTGATCACCTTGATGCCCATGCGCCTGCAGGTCTCCATCTCCGACCACACATGGCCGAAGCCGCCGTCGCCCACCAGGCAGAACACCTGGCCGCCGTCCTGCGCCAGGCGCGCACCCATGGCCATGGGCATGCCCCAGCCCAGGCCCGCCAGGCCGCGCGGCGTGATGAAGCGCTGGCCGGCCCGGCGCGCGGTCAGGTAGTTGGTGACCCACAGCGTGGAGTAGCTGGCATCGGCCACCACGGTGTCCTCGGCGGTCAGCAGGGCGTCGAGCTCATGCATGATGCGTTCGGGCCGGATGGGTGCGGCGCTGGACAGGCGCACTTCGGCTGATTCCTGTCGGTGCCTTTCCCTGCCCTTGGCAATGCGTGCGGCCAGTGCAGCGCGCTGGCCGGTACGGGCCGACAGATCCAGCGGCCCGGCGATGTCCAGCATGGCCTGCAGCGCCAGCCGCGCATCGCCCACCAGGCGCATGGCGTCGTAGTTGCGCCCTATCTCCTGGCCGTCGATATCGAGATGGATGAATTGCGCATCGCGCGGGTACAGCGTCCAGCTGTCCGTGCCGTTCTGGTTGGTGCGGTTGCCGATCAGGAACACCACGTCGGCCCCGGACACGAAATCCTTCAGGTAGCGGCCCGAGCCATTGGGGCCCAGGCAGTTGGCGACCACGCCCAGCGACAGCTCATGCGTTTCGGCCACGGCACCCTTGCCCATGTTGGTGGTGGCCACGGGCAGGCTCAGCGCATCGGCAAAGGCGCTCAGTGCCTCGCTGGCACCCGAGATGTGCACGCCGCCACCGGCAACGATGACCGGCGCACGGGCCTGGAGCAGCGCGCCTACTGCCTGTTCCAGCAATTGCCGCTCGGGCACGGCGCGGTCCAGCGGAAAGCGGGCCAGTGCAGCGGGCCGGGGCACGCTGGAGGGCTGGGCAGGCTCGGTGAGCAGGTCGGCCGGCAGCATCAGCGCCACGGGGCCAGGCCGGCCGCTGCAGGCGGCGATGATGGCCTGCTCCACATAGTCCTCCACGCGCGATGCCTGGTCCACGCGCCGCACCCACTTGGTCACGGGCTTGAACAGGCCCATGTGGTCCAGGTCCTGGAAGGCGTTCCTGTCGGTCTGGTCGCGCGCCACGTCCTGCACCAGCGCGATGATGGGGATGGAGACCTTCAGCGCCTCGGCCAGCGGCGCCACCAGCAACGCTGCGGCCGGCCCGTTCTGCGCGGTGATCACGGCCGGCCTGCCGCTCATGCGGGCATGGGCATCGGCCATGTAGCCGCCCGCGTTCTCGGTGCGGTAGGCGATCTGGCGCAGGCCCAGTTCCTCGGCAGCCAGCACGAACATGCTGGGCAGGCTCTGCCCGAAGAACCGCGTGATGCCGTGCCGCTTCAGGACCCGGGCCACCAGGTGGCCTACGGTGTCCTGCTTGTTCAATCCAGGGTTGCTCAGGGGTTTCGACATGGGTTGCGGTTTCCGTTCAACAAAAAAAGGCGTAGCGGCTCCCTCGCCATGGCAATCGCCAGCGATATGGAAAGGGAAGCCAGGGGGAACTTATCTATTCAGGAAATTCAAAGGCAATCCAGGACACGGCCAGTCCAGCGCCACCAGCCGCCCCGTGGAAGACAGGGTGACAAAAGCCGTCTTCAGGTCCTTGCCGCCAAAGCAGATGTTGGTCGTCATGGGGTCGGGCAGCTCGACCCGGTGCAGCACCTGCCCGGCTGGCGAGACCACGGTGATGCCGCCCTCGCCCAGCGTGGCAAGGCAGATGTTCCCTTCGGCATCCGCGGCCAGGGAGTCGATGTTCTGCATGCCCGGCAGGCGGCAGACCAGCCGTCCGCCATTGGGCGAATCGGGCCAGGGCCGGGCCAGGATGTGCCCGGGCTCGCCGATGTCGAAGGCCCACAGCCGCCCCGTGAAGGTCTCCGCCACATAGAGCGTCTTCTCATCGGGAGAAAGACCGATTCCGTTGGGCGACCACAGCGGGAAGACGGCCTCGCGGATGGCGCTGCCATCGGCCAGCGCGTAGCAGACGCCGCCCCGGTCCACCTCGCGCGGGCGCACCTTGCCGTGGTCGGTGAACCAGAACCCGCCATGCCGGTCGAAGACCAGGTCGTTGGGCCCCTTCAAGGGTCCGCTGCCGCTTTGCGTGTACAGGCATTCGACCTGGCCCGAGGCCAGGTCCACGGCCTCTATGCGCCCGCCTGAATAGTCGTTGGCCTGGCCTATGGGCCGCAGTCCATGCTCCGCACTGCGGTGCCACTGGAAGCCACCGTTGTTGCAGATGAACAGCTTGCCGCCGGGGCCTATGGCGGCGCCGTTCGGGCCTGCGCCCAGGTGGACGAGCTGCCGCCTTGTGCCATCGGCCGTCACCCGGGTCAGCCAGCCATTGGCGATCTCCACCAGCACGACCGATCCATCGGGCATGGCCACCGGGCCTTCGGGAAACTCCAGGCCGTCGGCCAGCTCACGAATCCTTGGTTCTGCTTTTTCCAACCTGTATGTCCGCATGCACCCTCCCTTGGATATGATGCATGGTACTTGATGCATCAAACACCAATTACAGGGTTAGCCCTTGGCACAGCCACACACCGTGGCCATGAACAAACCGTCCTTCCCCGGGAGGTACCATTGCGCCCAAGCAGTTGCGGAGGCCCGATGTCCAGCGTTTTTTCACAGATCCGAACCAATCAGACCCTTGCCGAAAAAACCTATCTGCAGATCCGTGACGCCATCGTGAGAGGCCAGCTGCAACCCGCGCAGCGCCTCGTCTACCGCAGCCTGGCCGAAGAGTTCGGCATCAGCCCCACGCCCGTGCGCGATGCCATACAGCGCCTGGCCTCCGAAGGCGCGCTGGACCTGGACGACCGCGGCGTGGCCACCGTGCCCGTGCTCAGCGTGGAGCAGTACGTGGAAATCATCGCCCTGCGCATCGAACTGGAAGGCCGCGCCGCCGCAGCCGCCGCCAGCCGCCATCCGGGCCAGGGCTTCATCGACACCCTCACCCGGCTGCACCAGGACCTGGAAAAATCCATCGCCGTGGACGACGACGCCACGCTGATCGCCAACGAGCGCTTCCACTTCTCCATCATCGAAGCCGCGCAGCAGCCCGTGCTGGCCAGCCTCATCGGCCTGCTGTGGCTCAAGTGCGGCCCCTCCGTGCGCTACCTGTACCGGGGCACCTACGCCCGCGCGGCCGAACATCCGCACATCCGGCTGATCCATGCGCTGGAGCAAAGGGACGGCCCCGCCGCCCGGCAGGCCGTGGTGCAGGATCTGCAAAGCGCCTGCCTGCATATCCTCAGGAAGATCGCCAAGGATGATGGGATGGCGTTTCCGCAGGAGTGGGTGGTGGCGGGCATGGGGTAGGAGCGTGGCCGCGCGCGCCTGTGCTTTCGTGGTTGCTCCATGCCGTCCAGGCAAGTCTTGTCTAGCGCCTTCGTGCAGCTGTGCAACCCGTTGATTTCCAGGCCAATGAGCGATATCTCGCAAGAGTGGCTAACACCACTTCGTCACAGGCCCTCGCAGAGTAGTTATGCTCGCTGTCCTCATGGCACGACGACCCGTAAGCAAAGAGCTGTGGCGACAGCTACGACCCCTGATCCCAGCCTTCGTCCCTTCTACCAAAGGCGGTGCGCGCAAGCTCGCAGCCAGCGATGAAGCCGCCATCAACGGCATCCTGTTCGTGCTGCAAACAAGCATTCCATGGGAAGACCTTCCCCAATCCCTTGGGTACCGCAGCGGCATAACTTGCCGGCGGCGCCTGCGCGACTGGAATGCCGCTGGTGTCTGGGAGCAGTTGCACCAGGCAATGCTGACTCGCTTGCGTGAACATGACCAGATCGATTGGAGCCGAGCCAGCATTGATGGCTCCTCGGTGCCAAGCCCCCGGGGGATCAGGAAACGGGCCCAAACCCCACGGACAGAGGCAAGCTCGGCTCAAAGCGGCACATCGATGTAAATGCCAGAGGCATCCCGCTGGCGATCTTGATCAGCGGTGCGAACCGGCACGTCTCCAAGATGTTCGAGAGGTGCGTGGACGCGATTTCTGCGATTGCAGGCTTGGGAGGGCGCCCCCGCAAAAGACCATCGAAGTTGCACGCCGACAAGGACTATGACTACAAGCGTTGCCGTGCGCACTTGAGACAACGGGGCATCGCCAGCCGCATTGCCAGGCGAGGCGTTGAGAGTAGCGAGCGACTGGGTAAGCATCGCTGGGTGGTGGAGCGGACCCCATGGATGGTTTGCAGGCTTTGGCAAGCTGCGAATCTGCTTTGAAAGACGACTGGATATCCACGAAGCGCTGCTGAAACTGGCAGCGGCGATCATCTGTGCACGCTTCGTGGATCGGTGGTGTTAGCCACTCTTAGCAAATGTCACTCACGTACCAATCTTGCATAATTTCCGCCAAAATTTCCGGCTGATCTGCTTCAGCCAATAACATAAGCTCTGACTCCTTGAGCTTATAAGACATATTTTCCCACCATTTTTCCCAAGCATAGACACTGGCACTAGGCAGCGTATTTTTGGAAGGAACAAGTATTGCAAGGCCTAATTGCTCTCTTGGCCGGAGCTTGTTAAACATAAGCAAATCGCTCATGCTCGAGCTCAAATTCAATTGAGCCGTAGCCAAATTCACATAACTGGCAGATACAACGCTGCTAGCGACCTTGAGATTGTCATAGTTAACATCAAATGTGTGTACCGTAGAGCCATCTACCACACGATAGCAATCCTCATCTTGATGTATCACCTCAAACTGCGTACCTAGTCGCTGCTTTAGTAAGCCCGCCATCTGACTTCTCAAGTCCTGTTGAGCCATTCCGTAGACTCTTGGCTTTACCTCATTTGGAATAACCGTAACCACGCGCTGAAATGTACGTGCCAACACCGACAACCTGTCAGTTCCGCTTGCATAGTGACCAATGCCAAAGCTTATCTGCGGACTTGGACTCTCATACTTCGCGATGCCATTGCCTTTATTAGCTTTCAAATCCGCCAATAATTCATTGCGCAACCAACCCCAAGTCTCATTACTAAATCGCTTACCGTAAAAGCACTTTAATCGTGAAGCATCTTCAGCAACTCTGAAATCAACAAGTCGACCCTTTTCAGACAGTGCAACTCCAATAACAAAGGTTTGAGGCACATCCAGCTCAGGCTGAAAATCAATGGTATGCCATTTACCTTCAAAATTTGGAGCCTCACTGCTCACGGACTCTGCCAATGCTCGGAGGTTAATCATGTCAAAGCTCCAACTCGCTGCTGCATCCAATTATCTTGACAACGCAAATCAACAAATGACAGAATCCTATTTGCGTAAATTGACCCAGCTCCTTTAAACAAGGTAGTCAATAGCTCCAAAACTTGAACGCGGCATACGTCCAGCGCCCCCTTATGATGCTGCGAGCAAGCAACCATAGTATCTCTTACGCGTGTCCAATCGGAGGTAGACAATTTCTTCCCCGTATGCGCCCTATTTAGTGCGCGAAGCGAATCCCCGTTTCCAGCCAATTGTTGGATTTCTCCTGCGATCCAATTTTGAACTGCAAAAATCTGCTCATGATCAATTGGAATGCAACTTCCTTTTCCATGGAAAAGCACATTACCCAGATTACGATCAATATTGTGAAATAGCTCATCGAACGCAGCGATTGCGGCGCCAGTATCTGTCCGCAACACGTCCAGCCACTTCGCATCACCTTCACATCCCGAAAAGAGCGCACGAATACTGGAAAACGCAAGCTGCTGCGATGCCCAAGCCAGAACATAGCCGCCTGACACCAACTCAGTCGGTACAGCACTTCGCCCCAAGACAGCTTTTGCCTTTTTCTCTGTCATGATCAGAATTCCAGCATGCTGAGGCACTGGCAAGCCAATCGCTCGTAGAAAAAGCCAAGCAATCGCTTCATTGCACAAACCGATACCGTCGGGTCGCATGAGCTTGACCACACTGGTCACTCCTGCACGCTGCACCGGATAACGCACCTCGGCAACATGTGTGGACTCGTTGGCTCCACGATGGCGTATGGCACCTACAAAATTCAAGTAGTCATGGTCGCTCAGAATAGGGAAGCTGCTCATACTTGAACTCCCACCCCCAGGGAACGGACTTGGTGCTTAAACATCTGCGATCTCCTCCTTGTTCTTAGCCATGATGGGCCGTTCTTTACCTCCGAGCGATCATTTGATCGCGTGGCGGAGTCATCCACCAGGGCGCACTGCTTGAGTTCGTCCCTTACACGCGAGCTGCCTGTGCTGCCAGTGAGGCTACCGTTCTTATGGCAGCTTGGCCTTCTGCGGTGGCCTTGCCGTAATGTTGCATCAGCACCTCAATGTCAGCACTGACTGCGCCGGCCACGCCAACATCGCCGCCCGCCGCGCCTGCGCGCAGCGACAGCAGCACATAGCCCACATCCACACCCACGGCGTGCAGCTGCTGCAGCGCCTTGGCATCGGGCGCAAACTCGCCTTCTTCAAATTTCAGCAGGGCCAGGCGGTCCACGCCGGACTTGGTGGCCAGTTGGCCCACGGTCAACTCCAGACGCTTGCGCTCTTGCACCAAGCGGTCCGCAAGCGTGGCAGCGGGCTGTGCATGCTCTATCGCGCTGGGGTCAAAAGTACGTATGCCCGTGAGCACATAGCCGGAGTCCACCCCGAACCCGCGAATGGTGTTGAGGTAGCCAACATCAGGCAGATTTGCCCCCGTCTCGTAGTTCGATTGAGTGTTCTTGGACACCCCGCCCAGGGATGCAAACGCCTCTTGGCTTAGGCCAAGCCGTTTGCGCTCCTCACGCAACCTTTGGGAGAATTCATCCATTTTTTTGGTAAATCTGTTGACTTTCCCAAAAAATTGGGCAAAATCCACCACGCCTTGTAACAACCTATCTCCAGATACTACATGACCACCCCAGCGCACCACACCCGCCACCGCTCGGCCACGGTCGAGCCCCTGATGTACTCCAAACGCATTCCCCTGGGGATGACCGGCGAAGAGCTGGAACGCGCATGGGACGGCGCCCAGCACGAGGGCCGCATCGTGCTGGGTCAACCCGACACCGCCGCCGAGCGGCGCTGAATCGAGTGCGGCCACACATTCAGCGCCACGATGAAAAATCACGCGCGCCCTGAGCCCCAGCGCCACGCCCAATGCATGGCCGATGCCCACCAAGCAGTCCTGTTCGCAGCAGGAGCGCTCAAGCACACGGTGAAAAGCATCCTGTACGACGGAGCACAGGAGCGCTACTCCTGCCCTCACGCCAGCCGGGCATTTGCAGCGCTCAACCAGCTTCCTGCTCCCGGTTGCTGCCCGGCAAGCAGTCCACATGAGCCGGTGCGGGTGGATCTACTTTCACTGCTCGCACTCATCAGCTCGGAACTGGAGTTCGCTCGCGACACATTCCGAGAGAACCGGCTCAGTGCAGCAGGTGAAGCTGCCTTTGTTCATGGACTGCTGGAACACGCCTTTGAATTCGCAGACAGGCTGTTCGGGGCCTACAACGAGCTTCCCCACACCTTGGACGACCTGCGTTTCCTGGCCAGCTTTGCTGCAGCCACGGAGGCTGGCAACGGTATCAATACATTCGGCAGCCAGGCAGATACAGCATCACCAGTCACAGCGGCATCGCCGTTGCTTGGAAGCGGCCACCGGGCCAGTGAGTTGCTCATTCGTTGCTCATTCGACATCGAGGCAGCAGCCCACGCCGTGACAGCGCTGGGCGATCAGATCACGGAACCGGAGCAGATTCAGATCGCCTCGCTGATTCGCTGCTATGGCGCACGCATCGCGAAACTCAACAGTGTTCTGATGAGCCATCTCACCGGGGACGAAGTAATCACCCTGGCGGATGCGCAGCACGCCCTGTACCAAGGGGCCAAGCAGTTGCCAGAAGGAGCCCTGTGACGACGTACGGCGGAAATGGTCCCTTGGATTGAGCGCAGCGCATTTGTGCGCCGCGATCTACGCCCCCTTGGCGCGGCGTCCAACCTCGGGTAGTCAATAATGTGACCTTTGTCCGCCACCACGCCCCACACGATGGATACGGCCCGAGGCGGGCAGCACGACACAAGAACATTTGCGCCTTCCTGCGGCCCCGCGCCTCCCAGGCAGGCCTTGCCCGGCGCCTTCGCGCCGCCGCAACCTGTTGATTCCCAAGCCAATGAGCGACCTTTCGCAAAGCACACAGCCCTCTCCGGCCCCTGATCTGTCGGCGCACACGCCAATGATGCAGCAGTACCTGGGCATCAAGATCAACTACCCCGACACGCTGGTTTTCTACCGCATGGGGGATTTCTACGAGCTGTTCTTCGGGGATGCGGAGAAGGTGGCGCGGCTGCTGGATATCACGCTGACCACGCGCGGGCAGACGGCGGGGCAGCCGATTCCGATGGCGGGCGTGCCCTTCCATGCGCTGGAGAACTACCTGGGCCGGCTGATCAAGTTGGGCGAGTCGGTGGCGATCTGCGAGCAGGTGGGCGAGGTGGGCGCCGCCAAGGGCCCGGTGGAGCGCAAGGTGGTGCGCGTGGTGACGCCGGGTACGCTGACCGACAGCGAGCTGCTGTCGGACAAGAGCGAGGCGATCTTGCTGTCCCTGCACACGGCCGCGCGCCAGCGCTGCGGCCTGGCCTGGATGGCGGTGACGCAGGGGCGCATACACCTGGCCGAGTGCTCCCACGACGAGCTGGGCGCCTGGATTTCACGCATTGCGCCCAGCGAGCTGATCTACAGCGCGGGCGTGACCGAGCGTTTCGAGCAAAGCCTGTTCGCGCTGCGCCATGGCGGCTCCATTGCCTGCCCGCTGTCGCCGCGCCCTGACTGGCAGTTCGACGGCGGCCTGGGCGAGCGCAAGCTGCTGGAGCTGCTGGGCGCGGCCAGCCTCAAGGCCTGGGAGGCCGAGGACCTACCGCTGGCCCATGGCGCCAGCGCCGCGCTGCTGTCGTATGCCGAGCACACGCAGGGCCGCAGCCTGTCGCACATCCACGCTCTGCAGGTGCAGCGCGACGATGAGCTGATTGCGCTGCCGCTGGCCACGCGCCGCAACCTGGAGCTGGTCAAGACGCTGCGCGGCGAGGATTCGCCCACATTGTTCTCCCTGCTGGACACCTGCATGACGGGCATGGGCAGCCGCCTGCTCAAGGCCTGGCTGCTGGAGCCGCGCCGCGACCGCACGCAGGCCATGGCGCGGCTGGAGGCCACGCGGGCGCTGCAGGGCGCCAGCGCAGGCGGCATGGCCGCGCCCTGGCAGCAGTTGCGCGAGCAGCTCAAGGGCGTGAGCGATGTGGAGCGCATCACCGCGCGCACCGCGCTGCGCCAGGTGCGCCCGCGCGAGCTGGTGGGACTGGGCCGCACGCTGCAAAAGGCGGCCTTGCTGGCCCAGGCCGGGCAGACACCCTCGGCCCACCTGACCCAGCTGTTTGCCGACTTGCAGCCGCCCGAAGGCTGCGCCGAGCTGCTGGTGCGCGCCATCATGGAAGAGCCGGCCGCCCTGGTGCGCGACGGCGGCGTGTTTGCCACGGGCTACGACGCCGAGCTGGACGAGCTGCGCGCCATCCAGAACAACTGCGACGACTTCCTGCTGGAGCTGGAGGCCAAGGAAAAGCTGCTCACCGGCATTCCCAACCTGCGCGTGCAGTTCAACAAGGTGCACGGCTTCTATATAGAGATCACCAACAGCTACAAGGACGCGGTGCCCGAGCGCTACCGCCGCCGCCAGACGCTGAAGAACGCCGAGCGCTATATCACGCCCGAGCTCAAGGCCTTCGAGGACAAGGCCCTGTCCGCGCAGGAGCGCGCGCTGCAGCGCGAGAAATTCCTCTACGAGCAGCTGCTGGACCAGTTGCAGCCCCATGTGCCGGCGCTCACGCGCGTGGCCGGTGCCATTGCTGCCATCGACGTGCTGTGCACGCTGGCCGAGCGCTCGCTGACGCTGAACTGGTGCGCGCCCGAGTTCGTGAACCATCCCTGCATCGAGATCGAGGCCGGCCGCCACCCGGTGGTGGAGGCCCGCATGGCCGAGACCTCCAGCGGCAGCTTCATCGCCAACCACACGCGCATGAACGCCAACACGCGCATGCAGATCATCACCGGCCCCAACATGGGCGGCAAATCGACCTATATGCGCCAGGTGGCGCTGATCGTGCTGCTGGCCAGCATGGGCTCGCATGTGCCGGCGTCCAGCTGCCGGCTGGGGCCCATTGACGCCATCCACACGCGCATCGGCGCGGCCGACGACCTGGCCAATGCCCAGTCCACCTTCATGATGGAGATGACCGAGGCCGCGCAGATCCTGCACTCAGCCACGCCCCACAGCCTGGTGCTGATGGACGAGATCGGCCGGGGCACCAGCACCTTCGACGGCCTGGCGCTGGCCAGCGGCATCGCCACCCAGCTGCACGACAGGACGCGCGCCTTCACGCTGTTTGCCACGCACTACTTCGAGCTGACCGAGCTGCCGGCCAAGGCACGCGCGGCCGTGAACATGCATGTGAGCGCGGCGGAGTCGGGCCAGGACATCGTCTTCCTGCACGAGATCCAGCCCGGCCCGGCCAGCCGCAGCTACGGTATCCAGGTGGCCAAGCTGGCGGGCATGCCGGCCGGCGTGCTGCACCACGCGCGCCATGCGCTGGAGGCACTGGAGGCCCATGCCGACGAGGGCCGCCTGCAGGTGGACCTGTTCGATGCGCCCGACATGCCCGAGCCCGAGAGCCGCCACGACCCGCTGGCCCAGGCGCTGGCCGCCATCAATCCCGACGCACTGAGCCCGCGCGAGGCGCTGGAGGCCCTCTACCAGCTCAAGAAGATCGCCGCCTGAACGCGGTCAATCGCCTCGCACTAAACTTGTCGATCCCGCAGTTTCGGATGTTCCCATGACTTATTGCGTTGCCATCAAGCTCAACGCCGGCCTGGTTTTCCTGGCCGACTCGCGCACCAATGCCGGCCTGGACCAGATCAGCTCTTTCCGCAAGCTCATGGTCTACGAGAACCCCGGCGACCGCTTCATGGTGCTGCTGTCGGCCGGCAACCTGTCCATCACCCAGTCCGTTCGCGAGCTGCTGGAGAGCCAGCAGCTGCGCGACGAGGCCACGGGCGACATGCTGACCATCTGGAACGTGCGCAGCATGTTCGACGCGGCCCGCGTGCTGGGCGCAGCCGTGCGCCATGTGTACGAGCGCGACGGCGTGGCCCTGTCGCGCTCGGGCGTGGACTTCAATATCTCGCTGGTGCTCGGCGGCCAGATCCAGGGCGAGAACATGCGGCTGTTCCAGGTCTACTCGGCAGGCAACTTCATCGAGGCCACGAGCGAGACGCCCTACTTCCAGATCGGCGAATCCAAGTACGGCAAGCCCGTGCTGGACCGCGTGATCACGCCGCGCACGCCGCTGGACGAGGCCGCCAAGTGCGCCCTGGTGTCCATGGACAGCACGCTCAAGTCCAACCTGTCGGTGGGCCTGCCCCTGGACCTGATCGTGTACGAGAAGGACCGCTTTGCCTCCGACAAGATCGTCAGCATCGACGAGAGCAATCCGTATTTCCGCATGCTGCACGACAGCTGGGGCGAGCGCCTGCGCCATGTCTTCGACAGCATCGAGGACCCGGCCTGGGATGGCGGCGCCTCCGAGGTGCCCATCCGCGTGCACAGCCGCCAGGCCCAGCCGCTGACCAAGGTCAACGCGCCGGCAGGCGCCCTGCGCTCGTCGGCGCGCAGCATGGGCCGGCTGCCGCCTGCGGCGCTGCGCCAGCCCTATCACAGCGGCACGGGCGCGGGCCTGGGCACCTCCACGGCAGACGGTCTTGCGACATCCCCCATGACGCCCATGACACCCATGACGCCCCAGCAGCCGGGCCCGGCATCGCCCGTGCGGCCCGATGCAGGCCAGCCCTCGGGCCACCAGCAAGGCGTGCCCGATGGCGCCGCACAGGCCGGCCAGGAGCCTCGGCCGTGAACGCAGCCCGGTCCGCACAGCGGGCCGAGAGCGATGCGGCGGTTGCCGGCACGGGTACGGGCGCGGGCACTGCATCGGCGCCGCTGCCCGTGGTGTTCTCGCATGCCAACAGTTTTCCGCTGCCCACCTACCGGCTGCTGCTCTCGCTGCTGGCCGAGCGCGGCATCGCGGCGCAGGGCGTGGAGCGCTTCGGCCATGACCCGCGCTTTCCCGTCACCAACAACTGGCCGCACCTGGTCGAGCAACTGGCCGAGTTCACGCGCGCCGAGGTCGAGCGCGTGGGCGGTCCGGTCTTCCTGGTCGGGCATTCGCTGGGCGGTTTCCTGAGCGTGATGACGGCCGCGCGCCATCCCGAGCTGGCGCGCGGCGTGCTGCTGATCGACTCGCCATTGCTCAGCGGCTGGCGTGCCAATGCGGTGGGGGTGGCCAAGCGCACGCAGCTGGTGGGCTCGGTCTCGCCAGGCAAGATCAGCGCGCGCCGCCGCAATGCCTGGGACAGCGATGACGAGGCGCTGGCCTATTTCCGCGCCAAGAAGGTGTTTGCGCAATGGCATCCGCAGGTGCTCCAGGACTATGTGCAGGGCGGCCTGGCCGACCTGGACGGCCGGCGCACGCTACACTTCACGCGCGAGGTGGAGACCGCCATCTACAACACCTTGCCGCACAACCTGGCCTCGCTGCTGCACCACCATCCGCTGCGCTGCCCGGCGGCCTTCATCGGCGGGCGTGCCTCGGTGGAGATGCGCCAGGTGGGCATGGACCTCACGCGCCGCATCACGCGCGGGCGCGTGATGATGCTGGACGGCAGCCACCTGTTCCCCATGGAGCGGCCCCACGCCACGGCCGCCGCCATCGAGGCCGCGCTGCTGAACATGCAAACCTGAGCGGCGTCCGGCTCAGGCCGAGATCCGGATGGCAACCCTGGACCATGGGATGGAGCGTGAACCCCTTGGCGCCTTCCTCAAGGATCGGGCCCCATCGGCGTTCACGGCAGCGGGCGAGGGTCTTGGCGATGGTGGGCCGGCTACCCGGCGCAATCGATCATCTTGTGAAGCAGGCGCAGCAGCTGCTGCTTGTCCTCAGCGCTCAGCATGCGGCTGGCCTCTTGCTCCAGAATTTCCACCTGCGCCGCCGCCTTTTCGTGCAGGCGCTCGCCCTCGGCCGTCAGATACAGCAGCGACAGGCGCCTGTCCGCAGGATCGGCCTCGCGCCTGAGCAGGCCGCGCACCTGCAGTCTTTCCATCAGCGCCGCCATATTGGGCTGGGAAATCATCACGGTCTCGGCGATCTGGCGCTGGGATGCGCCGGGATTGGCCGAGATCAGCGACAGCACGGCAAACTCCGACGGCTTGAGATCCAGCGCCAGCATGTGCTTCGCATAGTGAGGCCTTACGGTGGCATGGGCCAGGCGCGTGCAGTGGCCCAACTGCTGCATCAGAAAATTCTGCTGGAGTGCTGGCTTCATGGGCGATGGGGTGGCTCGGTCCAAGGTGGGGCCAGGCGCATCGAACGGGGCCTGGCGGACCTTTCGATAGAGACGGTCATGGGTTTGTCTCCTGCGTCATGGATGAAATCGGCCAGGGTCGCCGCACCTCAGGCCAGCGGGACCCGTGCCCGGTATTGCACGAAGAAATCGATGCTGCGCGGATTGGCCATGGCGTCGGGGCTGGCCACCTTGGCGGGCTCTGCACCCAGCAGCAGCTTGCGCACGGGCAGTTCCATCTTCTTGCCCGTGAGGGTGCGCGGAATCTCGGCGACCTGGATGACCGCATCGGGCACGTGGCGCGCAGAGGCCTGGGCCCTGATGGCATCCTTGATCCGGGCCACCAGCGCATCCGTCAGCACCAGGCCCGGGGCCAGCACCACGAACAAGGGCATGAAAGAGGGGCGCCCCAAAAACTCCAGGTCCACGACGAGGCTGTCCAAGACCTCGTCAACTTCCTCGACGACACGGTAGATCTCGGCCGTTCCCATGCGGATGCCGAAACGGTTGATCGTGGTGTCCGAGCGGCCGTAGATCACGGCCGACCCATGCTCGCTGAACGAGATCCAGTCGCCATGGCGCCAGTAGCCGGGAAAGACGTCGAAGTAGCTTTCACGGTAGCGCAGGCCATCGGCGTCGTTCCAGAAATACAAGGGCATGGAAGGCATGGGTTCGGTGATCACCAGTTCGCCCACCTCGCCGGTCACGCTGCGCCCTTGCTCGTCAAAGGCGTGCGCGGCGACGCCCAGTTCACGGCACTGGATCTCGCCCGCACGCACGGGCAGCAGGGGCGCGCAGGCCACGAAGCCCGAGGCGATATCCGTTCCACCGCTGACCGAGGCCAGCCACAGATCGCGCTTGATGTTCTCGTAGACCCAGCCGTAGGCCTCCAGCGGCAGCGCCGACCCCGTGGAATTGATGGCGCGCAGTTTCTCGAAGCGGCGGTCCCGGGCGGGCACCACGCCATCCTTCATGGTCTTGGCCAGAAAGGCCGCGCCGCAACCGAACAGCGTGACCTGCTGGCGATCGATGAAGTCCCACAATGGGCCATCGTCGGGCGAGGTCGGGTTGCCATCGGACAGCACCACGGTGGCGCCAGCCAGCAGGCTGCCCACCATGAGATTCCAGACGATCCAGCCCGTGCTGCCCAGGAACATGAAGCGGTCGCCGGGCCGCACGTCGTGCTGCAGCCCATGGGTCTTGAGGTGGGTGAGCACGATGCCGCCATGGCTGTGCACCATGGCCTTGGGCAGTCCCGTGGTGCCCGAGGAATAGACCACCCACAGCGGGTGCGAGAACGGCAAGCGCTCGAAGACCGGCTCTGCGGGCCTGACCAGCGCGTCGGCCCAGGCCATGACATCGCGCCAGGGCAGCTCGCATGCGGGGTCCCCGGGCCTGAACAGGGGGCCGGGCACGTGGATCACATGGCCTATCTCGGGCAATCCCCGCAGCACCTCGCCGAGTACGGCGCGGCGATCGAAACACCGTCCCCCGTAGACATAGCTATCGGTGGCGAAAATCAGCTTGGGGCCGATCTGCTGGAAGCGGTCCAGCACCACGGAAACGCCCATCTCGGGCGCGCAGCTGGACCAGATGGCGCCTATGCTGGCGCAGGCCAGGAAGGCCACGACCGCCTGGGGCACATTGGGCAGGTAGGCCACGACGCGATCGCCGCGGCCCAGGCCGAGTTCGCGCATCCGGGCCGCGAGCGCCGCCACGTCACGCTCCAGCTGCCGCCATGACAGCTCCACCGGCTCGGCGCCTTCGCAGCGCGCGATGATGGCCGGGTGCTCGGCGCTGGCGCTGCGGAACACATGCTCGGCATAGTTCAGGTGCGTGTCGGGAAACCACTGCGCGCCCGGCATTCCGCGCTCACCGAGCACGCGCGTGGGGTCACCGTCGGCCATGACCTGGAAGTAGTCCCAGATCGAGCGCCAGAAGCCATCGAGATCCGTGACCGACCACTGCCACAGCGCCTGGTAGCCATCGAAGCGCCTATCCCTTGCCGCAGCCAGCCAATCCATGTAGCGCGCCAGGCCGCTTTGCGCGACCTGCTGCGGGCTGGGACGCCACATCAACTGCCCTTGTTCGATGGCCATGGCAACCCTCGGAAAAAGTTATAAAAAAAACATATTTTTTATAACCATAGAACATCATCATTCTCAGGAGTACAGGGGTTTTCATGGGGCAACCACGCGCTCGTCATGCGGTTGCTCCCCCGGGTACATGACGCAAAAAAGCCACCCGAAGGTGGCTTGTCCCCATCGATGGCCCGGCCCTGGTCAGCCGCCGCTCCAGTTGACCAGGCCCGTGAAGGCCGTGACCAGCACGATGATGCCGAAGGCGATGCGGTACCAGGCAAACGGCACGAAGCTGTTGGTGGAGATGTAGCGCAGCAGCCAGCGCACGCACAGCCAGGCGCTGATGAAGGAGAACACCAGGCCCACGGCGAACATGGGGATGTCGTCCACCGACAGCAGGGCGCGCTCCTTGTAGAGGCTGTAGACGCCGGCGCCGATCAGCGTGGGAATGGCCAGGAAGAACGAAAAGTCGGTCGCCGCCTTGCGCGACAGGCCCATGAGCATGCCGCCGATGATGGTGGCGCCGCTGCGGCTGGTGCCGGGGATCATGGCCAGGCACTGCACCAGGCCGACCTTGAGGGCATCGAGCGGCGTCATCTCGTCCACGGTCTGCACGCGCATGGCCGAGGCGGGCCGGCGCTCGGCCCACAGGATGACGAAGCCGCCCAGGATGAAGGTGGTGGCCACCACGGTGGGCGTGAACAGGTGCGCCTTGATGAACTTGCCGAAGATCAGCGCCAGCACCACGGCCGGCAGGAAGCCGATGATGACGTTCAGCGTGAGCCGCTGCGCCTGGCCGCTGGTGGGCAGGTCGACCACGGTGGAGCGGATCTTCTGCCAGTACACCAGCACCACGGCGAAGATGGCACCGGTCTGGATGGCGATGTCGAAGACCTTGGCCTTGGCATCGTCGAAGCCCAGCAGCGAACCGGCCAGGATGAGGTGTCCGGTGGAGGAGATGGGAAGGAACTCCGTCAGCCCTTCCACGATGCCCATGATGGCGGCCTTGATCAGCAAAAGAATGTCCACGGCAAGCGTCCTGTCGCAATGCAAAAGTGCGCCATTATCTGCGCTGGCCATGGCCTGACGATGGACGCCTGCCGGCCCGCCGGCGGCAATCGCAAACTTTTACAACGGCCGGCGCGCAACGTTGCTGTGCGCCCGGCGCTGTGCTGCAATGTGGGGGCGCTGGATTTCGGCGCGCCTTCAAAACCATTCCATCATGAAAAAAATCGTTGTTCTGGCAGTTGTCTCCCTGGCCTGCAGCATCGGCATGGCCGCCGGAGACAAGGCCCCCACGGCCCAGCAAAAGCTGATGGGCACCTGCAACACCGAAGCCGCCGGCAAGAAGGGCGACGAGCGCAAGGAGTTCATGAAGTCCTGCCTGTCCGACGGCAAGAAGCGCCAGCAGGAACGCATGAAGACCTGCAATGCCGACGCCACCGGCAAGAAGGGCGACGAGCGCAAGGCGTTCATGAGTGAATGCTTGAAGAAGGACTGAAGCTCCCCCTGAGCGGCTGACGCCGCTTCCCCCTCTCTACCCGCTTCGCGGGGGAGGGGGACGACGCCCTCGCCGCGAGGCGGCTCTTGCTCGGCGTCTCTGGTGTCGGGCCGCGCCAGATTTGGAGGCTGCGCCCTATTTCTGCAGCAAGCCTTCATTGAAGCCACCGTTTTCGGTGGCTTTGCTGTTTCGGCGGATAGTTTTCTGATTTGGCTATCAATGGAGCCGTGCACTACCGACAGCCGCTCAAACTCGCAGGGCTCAAGCGCGGGCAGCCGAGCAAGGGCCTACGCCGGCCGCGCCGCCCCGCAGTGAGGGCTGCGTCCCCCTCCGCGAAGCGGGAAGGGGGAAGCGGCGCAGCCGCTCAGGGGGTCATCTTCCTGGCCCTTCGCTTGCGCCACCAGATGATGACGCCGGTGATCGACAGGACGGCGACAAGCACGCCGACGAAGGACATGAGCACGCGGCCGGGGGTGCCGAGGATGCGGCCGCTGTGCAGGGGCAGCTGCAGCTGGACGAAGACGTCGGCGGCCGTGCCGTGCCAGGGGCGGTAGGTGCCCAGGACTTCGCCGTTGTCGGAGCTGACGTAGATGTTGGACAGGCCCATGCCCATGGCGCCGGTTTCGTCGTGCGGGTCGAAGAAGGAGATGTTGTAGAACGGGAAGTCGCCGCCCCACCAGATGCCGCCTGCGGGCTGGGCGAAGCCCAGGCGCTTGGCCTCGCTCTGGGCGATGGCGATGGCCTGGGCGAACGAGACCTTGGGCACGAGGAGCGTGCCCTGGGGTGCGGGCTTGAGGGTTTCGTAGGGGCCGGGCGTGGTGGTGGAGACGGTGCTCATCACCGGGTAGAAGACTTCGCGGTACAGGTTCAGCGAGAACGAGGTGAAGGCCACGATGACGATGACGGCCCAGACCCACAAGCCGCCCGCGCGGTGCAGGTCGAAGTTGAGCTTGTAGGCGCCGCCGCCCCAGCGCACGCGCCATGAGGGCAGCCAGCGCCGCCACCACGATCCCACGGCCGCCGTCAGGCGCGGGGCGCCTTTCCTGAGCTTGACGGGAAAGGTCAGCAGCAGCGCGACAAAGCTGTCGGCCACCCACAGCAGGGCCAGGCTGCCCATGAACCAGTAGCCCCAGCGGTCCGTGCCCCAAAAGCGCGGGGCCAGCAGGCTTTCGTGCAGGTGGCGCAGCCAGGGCATGAGGTTGCGCTGGCTGAGCGCAAAGCTGCGCCCGTTGCGCTGGCCCGTGATGTGGCCACTGACCGGATCGACGAAGACCGTGTCATAGCCCAGCGCAGGCGCCTGGCCCGTGGCCGGGTCGGGCCGGGGGCGCACCATGAACATGGCGGCTTCGCCCTCGACCAGGCCCAGGGTCATGTAGCTGATCTCGGCGCGCGGCTCGCTGGCCTGCACGGCGGCGGCCAGCTCCAGCGGGGTCTTCAGCGGGCCGCGTGCCGGGGTCTCCAGCATGTCGGCGTTGAGCCATTCGTCGATTTCATGGTCCCAGGACAGCACGGCCCCCGTGAGGCCGGCCATGGTGAGGAAACCGGCCAGCACCAGGCCGATCCAGCGGTGCACCACCGTCCACAACGCGCGCATGCTTCAGATCGCTCCGGCTCAGAAATCCACCGATGCGCTCAGCGAGAAGGTGCGCGGCATGGACTGCACCAGGTAGTTGGCGCCCGGGTAGCCGCCCACGGACGACCAGTAGCCCTTGTCGAACAGGTTGTCGATGCGCGCGCGCAAGGTCAGCAGGCGGTTGTTGCCGATGTCCATGAGATAACGCGCGCCGATGTCGGTGCGCGTCCACGAGGCAACCTTCAGCGTGTTGGCGCCGTTGGCGTACTGGCTGGAGGTGTGCATCACGCGCGCATTGAGGGCCAGGCCCGAGACGCCGGGCACATCCCAGTCCACGCCCAGGTTGAGCAGGCGCTTGGGCACGCCGATGGCGTAGTTGCCGATGGTGGCGGCATCGGCGGCCTCGCGGATCTTGGCCTCGCTGAAGGTCACGCCGCCCAGCACGCGCAGGCCCTTGACGGGCTCGCCGAAGACCGTGGCCTCCAGGCCGCTGTTGCGCTGCTTGCCGTACTGGCCGAAGACCTGGTTGGCCACATAGGCCGAAGGCATGTCCGTGGTGTACAGCGCCACCGTGGCGCCCAGTTGCCGGCCCTGCCACTTGAAGCCGATTTCCTTCTGGCGCGACTTGTAGGGCGCGAACACCTGGCCACCGTTGGACACGGGCAGGTCGTTGGCTGTCTGCGGCGCCACGGCGCCCTTGGTCAGGCCTTCGATGTAGTTGGCGTAGACCGAGGTGTTCTCGCTGGTCTTGAACACCAGGCCCAGCATGGGCGTGGTGGCCGACTTCTTGTAGTGGTCGGTCTGCGCGCCCGTGTTGTAGTCGTAGCTGCTTTGCTCGATGCTCTGGCGGCGCACGCCCACGGTCAGGCGCAGGCGCTCGTCCAGCATCGTCAGCGTGTCGCCGATGGCAAAGCTGTTGAGCCGGGTTTCACCCACGCGCGTGGGATCGGCCAGGTTGCCGCCGAACAGCGTCATCGCCGGGCGCGCGCTGCTCCAGGGGTTGTAGATGTTGTTGACCACGCCAAAGCCCATGCCCCAGGCATTGCGCTCGGTGGCCGAGTAGGTGCTGGCCGTGGCCACCAGCTCATGGCCCACGCTGCCCGTGGCCAGGCGCGTGCGGATGCCGACCTCGCCCGTGCCCACGCTGTCCTTGCGCTTGTTGTCGAAGCGCGTGCCCGTGGTGTCGCCGGCCGCATTCGTGACGGTCACGCCGCTCAGGGAGTTGTCTTCCTTGCCGCGGCGCAGGCCGCCTGCGGCCCAGGCCGTGGTGGTGTCGTTGATGTCCCATTCGGCGCGCAGCGTGGCGAACAGGTCGCGCTCGGTGGAGTACGACCAGTTCTGGCCGTAGTTGGTCTTGTTGTCGGGCACGGCCGGGATGAAGTTGCCGGGCGTCACGCTGGGGCGACCGCCGTTGTAGCTGTTGCGCTGGTAGCCCACGTCGCCCGACAGGCGCACGTTGCGGCTGCGCCAGTCCAGGCCCAGGCCCAGGGCGGTGAGCGAGCGGTCTTCGCCATCCACGCCCGTGCCGCCGTCGCGGCGCACGGCGTTCAGGCGGATGCCGGTGCTCCGGTCAGGGCCGAAGCGGCGCGAGATGTCGGTGGAGACAAAGGCCTGGCCGCCCGTCTGTATGCCGGCGCCCACGCGCGTCAGTGCATCGTTGCCGGCGCGCTTGGGCAGCAGGCTGATGGTGCCGCCAATGCCGCTGCCGCCCGGTGCTGCGCCATTGAGGAAGGCATTGGCGCCGCGCAGCACCTCCACACGCTCGAAGAACTCCGAGGCGATGTACTGGCGCGGCAGCAGGCCGTACAGGCCGTTGTAGGCGATGTCGTCCGAATAGACCGGGAAGCCGCGCAGCACATACAGCTCCTGGAAGTTGCCGAAGCCGCGCGCCTGGCGCACGCCCGGGTCGTTGAGCAGCACATCGCCCACGCTCTTGGACTGGGTGTCCTCGATCAGTTGCTGGGTGTAGCTGGTGGTGGAGAACGAGGAGTTCTTCCAGTCCAGCGTGCCCAGCACGCCGTTGCGCGCCCCCGTGGCCACCTGGCCGCCTGCGAAGGGCTTGGACAGGCCCTGGGCCGATGCGTCGGCGCTGGCCTCCACCGTCACGGCCTCCAGCACGGTGTCACCGCCCCGGGTCTGGGCAATCAGCGCCTGATGGCTGCACAGGCAAAGAACGGCCAGGGATATGGGGCGAATGGAAGGCATGGGGATGGGATTGAGAATGATTTGCAGAACCCGTTAGCTTACCAACCACCTGGGCACGCAACTATGAGTTTTCTCAATCTGTTGCATCGAAGCAATCCTGGGGGTGATTGGTTTCAAAGGCCCTGATCGATAGTCTGTGCGCACTCACCCTGACCTCCACCCTGCGGACTGCATCCTCCAGATGCCGTGGACGTGCCTGCCGTTCGCGGCGCCAGGATGCAGCTGGCACCCTGCCCTCGTCCGTCCGTCGCATGGCGCTGGCCCCTGCGGCGCCCGGCAGCGACAGTCCTGTCCCATACAGGCCCGCCAACCCGGGCCGCACGCCAGGACACCGCCATGCAAATGACACCGCTGATCGCCATCCACATGAGTGCCGCCCTCGGGGCCACGGCCACGGGCGCCATCGCCCTGCTGGCACGCCGCCAGGCCGCCGCCCATCCCCGCCTGCACCGCGCGGCCGGCCATGCCTTTGTCACGCTCATGGTCTGCGCGGCGGTGTCCGCCTGCTTCATCCGCGACTACCGCCTGCCCAACTGGGCCGGCTACACGCCCGTCCACCTGCTGGTGCCGCTGACCTTTGCCGGCCTGGGCCGGTCGTTCTGGCACCTGTACCACGGCAACATCGCCGGCCACCGCAAGATCATGCGCAGCGTCTACATCGGCGCCTGCGTCGTGGCGGGCCTGTTCACCCTGCTGCCCGGCCGCTATCTGGGCGACCTGCTGTGGCAGCAGTTGGGCCTGGCCTGACGCCGCTTTCCTTCCCCCTGACGGAGAACTCCCCATGCGCACCCTTGATCCCCTTGATCCCCTTGATCCCCTCGATCCCTCTGCCCGCCACGACGACGATGCCCTGGAGCGCATGGCGCGCCGCCGCGCAGGCGCCAAGCTGGGCTGGATGATCCACGCCAGCGTCTATGTGCTGGTCAACCTCGGGCTGGCGGCGCTGTCGCTGTCCCAGGGCAGGCACTGGGCCATCTTCCCGGCCCTGGGCTGGGGCCTGGGACTGGCCATCCACGGGGCCGTGGTCTGGCTGGCCCTGCCGGGCAACGGCTGGCACGGGCGCATGGTGGAGCGTGAGCGGCAGGCGCTGCAGTCACGCCAGGGCCGCGCCCGCTGAGCGACGCCATGGGACTACCATTGCCCTCCATGCCCGACCCCGCATCCAACGCCACACGCCAGCCGGCCGCCCCTGGCCACATCGTGGAACGGACCACGCTGCTGCGCCACGGCATCGCGACGACCTCGGCCTGCGCCCTGATTGCCGCCGCATTCAGCCTGAGCAACCACGGCCGCTGGGACGTGAACCTCATCTACTCGCTGTCGATCGGCCTGACCAGCTGGCTCACCATCGAACTGGGCCGCTGGCGCCTGACGCGGGGCCAGGACATTCCCTGGCCCGGCGGCTGGCGGGGCGCCGCGCTGGTGGTGGCTGGCATCGTGACGGGGTTCGTGATCGGGTCGCTGATCGGCACGGCCTACAGGCAGTGGGCCGATCCCGACGCCAGCACGGCCCTGATGCACCGGCTGTGGATACCGCTGGCCGTCACCATCGTCGCCAGCACGGTGATGTCGCTGGCCTTCTTCCTGCTGGGCTACTCGCGCCATCTGCAGATGCAGGCCGAGCAGGCCAGCCGCCAGGCGGCCGAGGCGCGACTGACCCTGCTGCAGGCCCAGCTGGAGCCGCACATGCTGTTCAACACCCTGGCCAACCTGCGCGTGCTGGTGGCCAGCGACCCGCAGCGCGCCCAGGCCATGCTGGACCATCTGATCGCCTACCTGCGCGCCACGCTGGGCGGCTCGCGCAGCACCGAGCATGCGCTGGGCGAAGAGTTCGCACGCCTGCGCGACTACCTGGCGCTGATGTCCATCCGCATGGGCCCGCGCCTGCAATACACGCTGGACCTGCCCGAGGACCTGGGCCAGGTGCCCGTGCCGCCGCTGCTGCTGCAGCCCCTGGTGGAAAACTGCATACGCCACGGACTGGAGCCCAAGCTGGAAGGCGGGCATATCGCCGTGCGCGCGCGCCGCATGGACGGCGGCCCGTTGGAGCTGACCGTGGCCGACAACGGCATGGGCCTGGACACAGGTGCGCCCGCCCTGCCCGGCAGCCGCTTCGGCACGGCCCAGCTGCGCGAGCGCCTGGCCAGCCGCTATGGCGACGCCGCGCACTTCGAACTGGCCGCCCTGCCCGAAGGCGGCACGCTCGCCAAAATAACCATTGCCAACGCCGGTTGAAATGACCTCCTCCCCCCGCGCCCTGATCGCCGAAGACGAACCCCTGCTGGCCGAGGACCTGCGCCAGGCCCTGGCCCGCGCCTGGCCCGAGCTGCAGATTGCCGCCATGGTGGGCGACGGCCTGAGTGCCGCCCGGCAGGCGCTGGCGCTGCAGCCGGACGTACTGTTCTTCGACATCCGCATGCCGGGCCAGAGCGGCCTGGAGGCCGCTGCCGAACTGGCCGACGCCTGGCCAGAGGCGCAGCCGTTTCCCATCCTGGTCTTCGTGACCGCCTATGACCAGTACGCCATGGACGCCTTCGAGGCCCAGGCCGTGGACTACCTGCTCAAGCCCGTGCAGCCCGAGCGGCTGGCGCGCAGCGTGCAGCGCCTGCGCGAGCTGCTGGCCCAGCGCACGGCGGCCCCGGCCGGCGCTGCGCTGGCGCAGGCGCTGGAGCAATTGCGGCACCTGGCCGGTGCCACGGCCCCCGCCGCCACCGAGCCGCCGCTGCAGATGATCCAGGCCGGCGTGGGCACGCAGATCCAGATGGTGCCCGTGCACGACGTCGTCTACTTCGAGGCCGCCGACAAGTACGTGCGCGTGCTCACGGCATCACATGAGTACCTGGTGCGCACGCCGCTCAAGGAACTGCTGCCCCGGCTGGACGCCGAGGAATTCTGGCAGGTGCACCGTGGCACCGTGGTGCGCGCAGCCGCCATTGCCAGCGCCCAGCGCGACGAGGCCGGCCGGCTGTGGCTGCAGCTGCGCGAGCGAGCGGAGAAACTGGCCGTCAGCCGCCTCTACGCGCAGCGGTTCAAGGCGATGTAGGCGGCGATGTAGGTGGCGATGTAGACGCCGGCTCCGTCAGCGCAGCGGCGGCTGATCGGGCAGGTCCAGCACGTCGTCCCAGGCCACGCCCTGCATCTCGTCCCAGTGGGCGACGATCACGCAGCGGGGGCCATGCCCGGCCACGGGGGCCGATTGCTGGCCAGCACGGTTGAGCCCTGCCAGCGTGCGCTGCACATGGTCGATCGATCCCCGGTCCAGCGCGGCCAGCGGCTCGTCGATCAGCAGCAGCGGCACGCCGCTGGACCAGCCCGCCGCCATCCACAGCTTGCGCAGGCTGCCCGTGGACAGGGCCAGCAGGGGCTTGTGCAGATGGGGCTCCAGGCCCAGGCCGTCGGCATGGGCCTGCCATGCCGCCTCGCTCCACGCCGGATGCAATTGCCGCTGGTCCTGCACCCATTCCTGCGCGGGCCGGGCGCGCTCGGCATTGGACAGCTCGGCGCGCGGGTCGCGCCAGAACAATGCAGGGCGCTGCGACGGGTCCGGCTGCTGCGGATATACCAGGCGCCCGCCCTGCAAGGGCAAATGGCCGGCCAGCGCCTGCAGCAGGCTGGTCTTGCCGCAGCCCTCGCCGCCGCGCACCAGGCACAGGCCCACGGGCCAGTCGTGCGAGGCGCCATCCCACAGCAGCAGGCCCGGCTGCCCGAAGCGCAGGGCCTGCGCGCTCACCATCGGCGGCGCCATCGATTGCTGTGCGGTGTCCATCTGAATGTCTTTCCGGTTCTGCGATGCGGGCGATTGTGCACGCGGCACAATGCCGGGCTTTCCCTTTTCCAACCACGCACTACGCATGCGGACCGCCACCATGACCCTCGACTACCTGGATTTCGACTACAGCGAAGACGACGAAGGCACGGGCTGCTGGGACGCCATGGCCAGCGTGCCCGCCACGCGCGTGCCGGCCCTGGCGGCCGAGGTGGAGCAATTGCTGGCCTGGGCGCACCGCCGCTTCAGGGGCCGGCGCGGCCCCATCGAGGAAGGCGGCGACTGGGACTACGAGCTGCAGGCCCAGGACGACGGCGGCCAGCCGCTGGACTGGCGCTTTGACGCAGCCACGGCGCGCCTGCAGTCCGTGGCGGCCGGGGATGGCCGCACCACGGTGAACCTGTCGATCAGCGGCAGCGCGGCCTTCGGCGAAGCATTGCGCCAGGCCTTCGAGCTGCAGGACTGAACATCAGCGCGCGACAGCCTGCGGCCCCTGCGCGGACACCGGCCCCAGCGGCTCCCAGCGCCCGGCCACGTTCTTGAGCAAGGTGTTGACGGCGGCAAGGCGCCGGTTGCGCACATCGATCAGGCTGCGCCGCGCCGACAGCACCGTGGTCTGAGCGCTGAGCACATTCAGATAGGCCACCGTACCCGCGCGGTACTGGTTGTTGACGACATCCAGCGCCTTCTGCGCGGCGGCCACGGCCTCGATCTGCACTTGCTGCTCGCGCGCCAGGGCGGATGCGGTGACCAGGTTGTCCTCCACTTCCTGCAACGCCGTCAGCACGGTCTGGCGGTAAGTGGCGGCGGCCAGGTCCAGCGAGGCACGCGCCGACTCCACGGCCGCCGTGCGCGCGCCGCCGTCGAACAGCGCCAGCGCCAGCGACGGGCCCAGCGACCAGAACAGGTTGGGCGCACTCACCAGGTTGGACAGCGATGCACCCCGGTAGCCGGCCGTGGCCGACAGCGTGAGCGCCGGGAAGAAGGCCGCGCGCGCCACGCCCACCTGGGCATTGGCGGCGGCCACGCGGCGCTCGGCCGCAGCAATGTCGGGGCGCTGCTCCAGCAGTTGGGACGAGAGCATGGCCGGCACCTCGGGCGGCGGCGGCAGCTCGGCGCCGGCCTCCAGGCTGAAGGCGGCCGGCGGCAGGCCCAGCAGCGCGGCCAGGGCGTGCTCCAGCTGGGCGCGGCTGGTCTGCGCCTCGATGAGCTGGGCCTGGGTGCTTTTGTACTGCGCCTCGGCCTGGGCCACGTCGGCCGACGAGGCCACGCCCGCGCGGTAGCGGTTGTTGGTGAGCTTGAGGCTCTGCTCGTAGCTCTGCAGCGTTTCCTGCAGCAGCCGCACGCTGGCATCGGCCGCGCGCAGCGAGAAATAGGTCTGCGTGATCGATGCCTGGGCCGACAGGCGCGCGGCGGCCAGGTCGTCGCTGCTGGCCTGGGCGCTGGCCTGGCTGGCGCTGACCGTGCCCGACACGCGGCCCCACAGGTCCAGCTCCCAGCTGGCGTTCAGGCCCAGCGAGTAGTTGGTCGAGATGTTGCCGCTACTGCCGGTGTTGCCGCCCGTGCCTGATGCACCCGATGCACCCGATGCCCCGCCGCTGCGCGAGCGCGTGGCGCCGGCCGTGCTGCCCAGCGTGGGGAACAGCCCGGCCTGGCTGCTGGCCACGGCCGCCTGCGCGGCACGCAGGCGCGCGGCGGCCTGGGCAATGCTCTGGTTGCCGGTGGCGGCCTGCTGCTGCAGGCGGTTGAGCTGCTCGTCGCCGAACAGCTCCCACCAGTTGTCGGGCACTTGCGCACGCGACGGGTCCGCGGGCCGCCAGATGCCGGCCTCGGCCGCCTCGGGCGTGGCTTCCTTGAACTGGGCCGGCACCTCGAGTGCGGGGCGCTGGTAGGCGCTCTGCGTGGAGCAGCCGGCCAGCAGCGCGGCGGCCAGCCAGATCGCCGGGGTTTGGGGTGTCTTCAGCTGCATGGCCTTGGGCTTTCGGATTCGGTTCACTGGGGTGATGCGGCGGGCACAGGGGTGCCGCGGTCCTTGCCCTGCACGCGGCCACGCAGGCCCAAGGCACGCTGGCGCAGCCTGTCCAGCAGCACATAGACCACGGGCGTGGTGTAGAGCGTGAGCAGCTGGCTCAGCATCAGGCCGCCCACGATGGCAATGCCCAGCGGCTGGCGCAGCTCGGCGCCATCGCCCCGGCCCAGGGCCAGCGGCAGCGCGCCGCAGATGGCCGCCAGGCTGGTCATGAGGATGGGGCGCAGCCGCAGCTCGCAGGCGCGGTAGATGGCCTGGGCGGCCGTCGCATGGCCGCCGCGCTGCCGCTCCAGCGCGAAGTCGATCATCATGATCGCGTTCTTCTTGACGATGCCGATCAGCAAAATCACCCCGATCAGCGCGATCAGCGAGAACTCCGTCTTGAACAGCATCAGCGCCATCAGCGCACCCACGCCGGCCGAAGGCAGCGTGGACAGGATGGTCAGCGGGTGCACCAGGCTCTCGTAGAGCACGCCCAGCACCAGGTAGATGGTGATGATGGCCGCCAGGATCAGCAGCGGCTGCCCCGACAGCGCCTGCTGGAAGGCCCCTGCCGTGCCGCTGAAGCTGCCGCGCACCGACACGGGCACGCCCAGCTCGGCCACGGCCGCGCGGATGGCGTCGCTGGCATCCGACAGCGCCACGCCTTCGGCCAGGCTGAAGCTGATGGTGCTGGCCGGCGTGCCCCGGTCGTGGTTCACGGACAGCGGCGTGTTGGTGGTGGTGATGCGCGCAAACGAGGTCAGCGGCACCTGCTCGCCCTGGTTGTTCACGAAGAAGAAGCCGCGCAGCGTCTCGGGGCTTTGCAGGTAGCGCGGCGCGGCCTCCATCACCACGCGGTACTGGTTGAGCGGGTTGTAGATCACGCCCACCTGGCGCTGGCCGAAGGCGTTGTTGAGCGTGCCGTCGATCTGCGCCACCGTCAGCCCCAGGCGCGTGGCCGCGTCGCGGTCGATCACCAGCGAGGTCTGCAGGCCGAAGTCGGAGACATCGCTGTTGACGTCCGTGAGCTGGGGCAGCTGCGACAGCACCTGGCGGATGCGCGGCTCCCAGGTGCGCAGATCCTGGATGTCGTCGGCCTGCAGCGTGTAGTCGTACGAGCCCGAGCTCTGCCGCCCGCCGATGCGGATATCGCTTTGCGTGACCATGAACAGCCGCGCGCCGGGCTCGTTCTTGAGCTTGTCGCGCAGGCGGTTGATCACCTCGTCGGAAGACACCTTGCGCTCGGCCAGCGGCTTGAGCGACATGAACATGTTGGCCGCATTGCGCTGCCCCCCGCCCGTGAAGCCCGTCACGTACTCCACGGCCGGGTCTTCCTGCACGATGGACAGGAAGCGCTTGAGCCGCTGCTCCATGGCCTGGTAGGAGGTGGACTGGTCGGCCCGGATGAAGCCCATCACGCGGCCCGTGTCCTGGCTGGGCATGAAGCCCTTGTCGATGGCCATGTACAGGTGCACGTTCAGCGCCACCACGCCGGCCAGCACCAGCAGCACCAGCGGCTGGTGGCGCAGGCACCAGGCCAGGCTTGCGCGGTAGCCGGACATGGCACGCCGCTCGGCACGGCCCACCCAGGCGCCGAAGCGGTCCCAGGCGCGGCCCATTGGCCCGCGCGGACGCGCCTGTGCAGCAGGCCGCTGCGGCCGCAGCAGCGCCGCGCACATCATGGGCGTGGTGGTCAGCGACACCACCATCGAGATCAGAATCGCCGCCGACATCACCACCGCGAACTCGCGGAAGAACCGCCCCACGATGCCGCCCATGAACAGGATGGGCACGAACACCGCGATCAGCGACAGGCTCATGGACACCACGGTGAACCCGATCTCGCGCGCCCCGTCCAGCGCCGCGCGCAGCGCGGTCTTGCCGCGCTCCATGTGGCGCATCACGTTCTCCAGCACCACGATGGCATCGTCCACCACAAAGCCCGTGGCCACGGTCAGCGCCATCAGCGACAGGTTGTCCAGCGTATAGCCGGCCAGGTACATCACGCCGAACGTGCCCGCCAGCGACACCGGCACGGCCACGGCCGGAATCAGCGTGGCCCGGCCATTGCGCAGGAACAGGAACACCACCAGGATCACCAGTGCCACGGCGATCAACAGCGCCCGCTCCACCTCCACCACCGAGGCGCGCAGCGTGGGCGTGCGGTCGGACACGATGGTCAGATCGATGGCCTCGGGAATGGACGCCTTGAGCTGCGGCAGCAAAGAGCGCACGCGCGCCACGGCCTCCAGGATGTTGGCATCGGGCTGCTTGAAGATCTGCAGCAAGATGGCGGGCTTGCCATTGGCCACGCCGTAGTTGCGCACGTCCTGCACCGAATCCGTGACATCGGCCACGTCCTGCAGCCGGATCGCATTGCCATTGCTCCAGCGCAGCACCAGCGGCGCATAGTCGGCCGCCACGCGGGCCTGGTCATTGGCGGTCACCTGCCAGTAATGGTCCTCGCGCTCCACCGCGCCCAGCGGGCGGTTGGCATTCGTGGCCGAAATGGCGGTACGCACCTGGTCCAGCGACACGCCATTGGCCGCCAGCTTCACCGGGTCCAGCTCCACGCGCACGGCCGGCAGCGCCCCCCCGCTGATGGAGGCCTGGCCCACGCCCTCCACCTGCGAGAGCTTCTGCGCCAGCACGGTGGATGCCGCGTCATACATCTGCCCGCGCGTCAGCGCGCTGGACGTCAGCGCCAGGATCATGATCGGCGCATCAGCCGGATTCACCTTGCGATACGTAGGATTGCCCGGCATGCCCGAAGGCAGCAGCGTGCGCGCCGCATTGATGGCAGCCTGCACATCGCGCGCCGCGCTGTCCACCGTGCGCGACAGATCGAACTGCAGCGTGATGCGCGTACTGCCCAGGCTGGAGCTGGACGTGATCTCATTGACCCCCGCAATCGCCCCCAGCGCCCGCTCCAGCGGCGTCGCCACCGTCGCCGCCATCGTGTCGGGGCTTGCACCGGGCAGGCTGGCCGACACCGAAATCGTCGGATAGTCCACCTGCGGCAGCGGCGCCACCGGCAGCAGGAAATACGACACCGCCCCCGCCAGCGCCAGGCCGAGGGTCATCAGCATGGTGGCAATGGGCCGGAAGATGAACGGCGCCGAGAGATTGGAAAGCTGGCTCATGACCCAGCCCCAAAAACCCCAGGCCGAGCGAAGCGATGGCCCGTCCCCCGGCCTTCCCCCCTCTGCCCACGCCTGCGTTGGGGGCGATGCGGGGTGGCAAGCCTGCCGAAGGACAGGCTTGCTTCGTCATCTGACTTGCCGCAGTTGTCTGAGCGGCGCGCGAAGCGCAAAGCGAGTTCTGCGGCACACCCCGCATCGTGCCCAACGCAGGTTGCCCGCAGCGAAGCGAAGGGTCGTGGGCAGTGGGGGCGCATTTCTTTGCCTACTTTCTTGCTGCGAGGCAAGAAAGTAGGTCGGCCGCCGGGCCGAACCCCGGCCAGCGGCGCCAGCCAAGACAAGAGCGCAAGCTCAGGCATGAACGCTCTCCCGAGAAGAACGATCCCGCCACCGCTGCGCCCACCCTTCAAAAGTCAGATAGATCACCGGAGTAGTGAACAGAGTCAGCAACTGACTCACCAGCAAGCCCCCCACCAACGTCACCCCCAACGGATGCCGCAACTCACTGCCCACCCCCGTCCCCAGCATCAACGGCAAGGCCCCCAGCAAAGCCGCCAAGGTCGTCATCAAGATAGGCCGGAACCGCAGCAGGCAGGCCTGGTAGATGGCCTCGCGCGGCGTGTGCCCCTCCTCGCGCTGCGCCTCCAGCGCGAAGTCGATCATCATGATCGCGTTCTTCTTGACGATGCCGATCAGCAGCACGATGCCGATGATGGCGATGATGTCCAGGTCCAGCCCCGCCAGCAGCAGGGCCAGCAGCGCGCCCACGCCGGCCGAGGGCAGCGTGGACAGGATGGTCACCGGGTGGATGGTGCTCTCATAGAGCACGCCCAGCACGATGTACATGGTGATCACCGCCGCCAGCACCAGCAGCAGCGTGTTGGACAGCGAAGCCTGGAAGGCCAGGGCCGCGCCCTGGAAGGCGGCGTCCACCGACAGCGGCATATGGCCCTCGGTGCGCAGCTGGGCCATCAGGTCCTGCACGGCCTTGACGGCATGGCCCAGCGACACGCCGGGCGCGGTGTTGAACGAGATGGTGGCGGCGGGCAGCTGGCCCACATGGTTCACGGCCAGGGCCATGGGCCGCTCGCTGACCGTGGCCACCGAGGACAGCGGCACGGGCGCGCCCGCGCTGGAGGCCACGTAGATGGACTGCAGCGCCTCGGGCCCGACCTTGAACTGCGGCGCCACCTCCAGCACCACGCGGTACTGGTTGGACTGCGTGAAGATGGTGGAGATCAGCCGCTGGCCGAAGGCGTTGTACAGCGCCGTGTCGATGGCCGAGACCGTCACGCCCAGCCGGCTGGCCTGTGCCCGGTCGATCTGCACGAAGGCCTGCAGGCCCTGGTCCTGCAGGTCGCTGCCCACGTCCACCAGCTCGGGCAGGTCGTGCATGCGCTCGACCAGGGCCTGGGTGCTCTTGGCCAGCTGCGCCATGTCGGGCGAGGACATCAGCAGCTGGTACTGGGTGCGCGCCACGCGGTCCTCGATGGTCAGGTCCTGCACGGGCTGGGCGTACAGGCGTATGCCCGGGATCTGCAGCGCATCGTCGGACAGGCGGCGCAGCACGGCGGGCACGCCATCGCGCTGGCCATGGGGCTTGAGGTCGATCAGCAGCCGGCCCGTGTTCAGCGTGGTGTTGCTGCCATCGACGCCGATGAAGGACGAGATGCTCTGCACGGCAGGGTCCTTGAGCAGCAGCTCGGCCAGGGCCTGCTGGCGCTCGGCCATGGCGGCAAAGGAGATGGACTGGTCGGCCTCGGTCGTGGCCTGGATGGTGCCCGTGTCCTGGTCCGGGAAGAAGCCCTTGGGCACGGCAAAGTACAGCAGCACGGTCACGGCCAGCGTGGCCAGGAAGACGATCCATGTCAGGCCCCGGCGGTCCAGCACCCAGGTGAGGATGCGGCCGTAGCCGGCGATGGTGCGGTCGAAGAAGCGGCCCGTGGCGTGGTACAGGCGGCCATGCTTTTCCTCCTCGGCCCCTTCGGGCTGGTGGCGCAGCAGCCGCGCGCACAGCATGGGCGTGAGCGTCAGCGAGACCACGGCCGAGATCAGGATGGCCACCGCCATGGTGATGGCGAACTCGTGGAACAGCCGCCCCACCACGTCGCCCATGAACAGCAGCGGGATCAGCACGGCGATCAGCGAAATCGTCAGCGAGATGATGGTGAAGCCGATCTGCCTGGCGCCCTTGAGCGCGGCCTGCATGGGCGGCTCGCCCTTTTCCACGAAGCGCGCGATGTTCTCGATCATCACGATGGCATCGTCCACCACGAAGCCGGTGGAGATCGTCAACGCCATCAGCGTGAGGTTGTTGATGGAAAAACCGGCCAGGTACATCACGCCGAAGGTGCCGATCAGCGACAGCGGCACGGCAAAGCTCGGTATCAGCGTGGCCGAGGCGCTGCGCAGGAAGACGAAGATCACCGCCACCACCAGGGCGATGGCCAGCATCAGCTCCAGCTGCATGTCGTTGACCGAGGCGCGGATGGTCACCGTGCGGTCGGTCAGCACCTGCACGTCCAGCGAGGCCGGCAGGGTCTCCTTGAGCTGGGGCAGCAGCGCCTTGATGCGATCCACCGTCTCGATCACGTTGGCGCCGGGCTGGCGCCGGATGTTGAGGATCACGCCCGCGCGCGAACCACCCTCGGGCGTGCCGGCCCAGGCGGCCAGGCGCGTATTCTCGGCATCGTCCACGGTCTGGGCGATGTCGGACAGGCGCACGGGCAGGCCGTTCTTGAAGGCGATGATGAGGTTGCGGTACTCGGCCGCCGACTGCAGCTGGTCGTTGGCATCGATGGTGGAGGCACGCGCCGGCCCGTCGAAGCCACCCTTGGCCTGCTTGACGTTGGCGGCGGCGATGGCGGTGCGCACATCGTCCAGCGTCATGCCCAGGCCGGCCAGCGCCGTCGGGTTGGCCTGGATGCGCACGGCGGGACGGCGCCCACCGGCAATCGCCACCAGCCCCACGCCGTTGACCTGCGAGAGCTTGGGCGCCAGGCGGTTTTCCACCAGGTCATTGACGCGGATCACCGGCAGCGAGGGCGAGGTGATGGCCAGCGTGAGGATGGGCGCATCCGCCGGATTGACCTTGCTGTACAGCGGGGGCATGGGCAGGTCGCTGGGCAGCAGGTTGGCACCCGCGTTGATGGCGGCCTGCACCTGCTGCTCGGCCACGTCCATGGCCATGTCCAGCGCAAAGCGCAGCGTGATCACCGAGGCGCCGCCCGAACTGGTGGACGACATCTGCGACAACCCCGGCATCTGGCCGAGCTGGCGCTCCAGCGGCGCGGTGACGTTGGAGGTCATCACGTCGGGGCTGGCGCCCGGGTACAGCGTGGTGACCTGGATGGTGGGGTAGTCCACCTCGGGCAGGGCCGAAATCGGCAGCAGCCGGTAGGCCAGCAGGCCGGCGATCAGCACCGCCACCATCAGCAGCGAGGTGGCGACGGGTCGCAGGATGAAGATGCGGGAAAGATTCATGGGGCCGCCTGGAAGGGCTTGCGGTCTTCAGGTGCCGGGCGCTGCTCAGCGCCCGGCAGGAGCGGGAGCCGCTGGAGCCGCCGGAGCGGCAGACGCCGGGCCGGGCGATGGCTGGGGCGAGCCCGGTGACGGCGCAGGTGCCTGGGATGCAGGCGCGGAACCTTCGGCGGCCGGTGCGCCGCTGCCGGCGCCATTGCTGCCGCCACTGTTGCCACCGCCATTGCCGCCATTGCGCTGCCCACCGCGCTCGGCGCGCAGCTTCTGCAGGTAGGCCTTGCGCTCGTCGGGGTTCATGGTCGCCAGCTTGGCGCGCACATCGGGCGGCAGATTGCGCATGCCGCGCGGCTGGCTGGAGGCGTCCTGCACGGCCTGGTCCACCTTCTGCACCTTGTCGGGCTCGATCACCGTGACCTTGGCACCTTCGCGCAGGCGGTCAATGCCATCGACCACCACCTGCTCGCCAGGCTTGAGTTCGCCCTTCACGCTCACCCGGTCGCCATCGGTCACGCCCACGGTGATGCGCCGCTGCGTCACCGTGCCATCCTCCTGGACCAGATAGACGTAGTTGTTCTGCACGGCCGTGGTCGGCACGGTCAGCGCCTGCTCCAGCCGGTCCACTTCCAGCCTGACGTTGACGAACTGGTTGGCGAACAGCCGGCCCTCGGCATTGTCGAAGGCGGCCTTGGCCTTGATGGTGCCGGTGGCGATGTCGATGCTGTTGTCCACCGCATTCAGCCGGCCGCGCCCCAGCTGCTGCTTGAGGTCCCGGTCCCACAGCTCCACGGGCAGCTCGCGGCCCTCGGCCAGGCGCCGTGCCAGCGTGCCCACATGGGCCTCGGGCACGGAGAACACCGCGTCGATGGGCTTGACCTGGGTGATGGTGACGATGCCGTTGGCATCCGAAGGGTTGACCACATTGCCCCGGTCGGCCTGGCGCAGGCCCAGCCGGCCCGCAATGGGCGCCGTGATGCGCGTGTAGCTCAGTTGCAGCTTGGCCGCATCGGCCTGGGCCTGGTCGGCGGCCACCGTGCCCTGGTACTGGCGCACCAGCGCAGCCTGGGTATCGACCTGCTGGCCGGCAATGGAATCCTGGGCCTGCAGCTCCTTGTAGCGCTGCAGGTCCAGCTGGGCGTTCTTGAGCAGCGCCTGGTCGCGCTGCAGCGTGCCCTGGATCTGGTTGAAGCTGGCCTGGAAGCTGCGCGGATCGATCTCGGCCAGCAGCTGGCCGGCCTTGACCTCGTCGCCTTCCTTGAAATGCAGGCGCAGCAACTCGCCCGACACCTTGGCGCGCACCACGGCCGTGGCGCGCGGGTTCATGGTGCCGATGGCGCTGATCAGCACGCGCATGTCGCGCCGCTCCACCACGCCCACGGACACCGGCTGCGCCTGGGCACCCATGGCGCCGGGGCCGCCAGGCCCACCCGGCCCGCCGGGGCCGCGCCGGCCGCCTCCCGCACGCCCGCCACCCGGGCCGGGCGCACCGGCCGAGGCCTGCTCGCCCTGCGCCGGCGCCCGCTTGTTCCACCACCACAGCCCGCCCCCCGCCACCAGGGCCAATGCCACCACGCCCCACATCAGGGCAGGCCGTACCCGGCCACGCTGGCGTGCGCCGTTGGCATCTGCAACAAGGGGGCTGCTGGACAGGCGTTTCATGGTCACTGCGGGAAATCGTGGGAGGAAGCCGTGGGCCCGGCCCCGGAACGGGGCACGGCGGCGGATGCGGCTATGGTAGCCAGTCCCATGCTCTCCAAAACGAGGCAGATCGCCGTTTTACGCAGGCATTACCCCCGCTTTACCCCGGCTTTACCCGCCCTGGCCAGAGCGTTTTCGGAAACAGGTCGGCCACCCGTCGGCAGGGCCTCAGACAGGGCACGGCGCTCACAACACTGTTGACCCAGGCACGGCCAATGCGGGGCGCACCGGCCCGAAAGCCCATTGAAAACAAGGCATTGCACCCCAGCCCGGCGCAGGTCGCGCCTGTCACCCCGTTGGACTGCACCCCGCGCTTGTGGCTACGATGCGCGGCCGCCGGCCTGCAGGCGCAGGCCGCCATCCATCCGTCCCAGGAGAACACCATGACGACTGCCAACCCACGCCTGACCGACCACCCCGAAGAAGCCGCCGTGCGCGTGCCGCTGGAGCTGTACATGCGCGGCCATGCCGAGGACGACAGCGCCCACATGCGCGCCGCCTTCATGCCCACCGCCCGCATCGAAAGCGTGCGCGAAGGCCCGCTGACCTCCTGGGACATCGACACCTACTGCGCCCGCTTCAAGGGCCAGCCCGCCGCCGACGAGGCCACGCGCCGCCGCAGCATCGACGCCATCGACATCGGCGGCACGGCGGCCAGCGCCAAGATCACCCTGGTGCACGGCGCCATCACCTTCATCGACTACTTCGTGCTGCTCAAGACGGAAGCGGGCTGGAAGATTGCCAACAAGGCCTTCCATGCCCAGCCGCACTGACATCACCAGGGCTTGAAATGGGCCAGCAGGCCGTAGGTCAGCGCACCAGCCAAGGTCGGCATGGCAATGCCTCCCCGCACCAGGCGTGCGAGGCAGATGGCCAGCAAAGCCACGGAGATCACGGCCACCCGCCCCCAGCGGACATCGCTGACCAACAGCCCCCAGGTTGACACCACGAACAGGGCAGCGATGGCGGCGGGCCCGACACCCGCCAGCCACCTCTGCACCTGCGGGGACGCCCGTGCAGAGTGCCCTCTGCGGCGTGCCTGCCACAACGGCAACCAGCGCAGGCCAAAGGTGCCGGCACCGCACAACAGCAAGATCCAGAATGTGTACGACATGGTGATCAGCCCCTATCGGCCGTGGCCGCATGCGCCAGCGCACCGCACAGGATCGCCAGCGCCAGTGCGTGGTAGCCCGGAATGAAGCAAACCAGCACCGCAGCGACCACGGCGGCCGTGAGCACCGCACGCCACCAGCGCAGCACCCCCGCCTCCAGCAGCAGCGCAAAGAACAATGCCGGCAGAACGAAGGCCAGCCCCTCGCGGACGGCTGCCGGCCACCGATCCACCTCGCCCACCAGCGTCACCCCCATCACCGTGCCGCCCACCCAGGCCGCGTAGGCGCCAAGTTGCAGGCCCAGAAGCCAGTGCTCGCGCTCGGCCTCTGGCACGCCCTGCATCTTGCTCATGGCGGTGGCAAACACCTCGTCGGTCAGGCCAAAGGCCAACCAGGGCGTGGCCAGGCGCTGCCGCGGCCCCAGCACCACGTGCAGGGCCGGGCCATACAGCACATGCCGCGCATTCATCAACAGCACCGTGGGCAAAGCGGTCCACAGCCCGGCTCCCGAAGCCAGCAACGAAATCAGCAGGAACTGGCTGGCTCCGGCATAGACCAGCACGGAAGCCATCACGGCAATGGATGGAGCAAGACCCGCCTGAACGGCCGCCACGCCAAAGGAAAAAGCAATCGGCAGATAGCCTGTTGCCACGGAGAGGCTGGCGGTCAGGCCGGCAGCCAGCGGACGAGCGCCGCTCACGCCGCGCCTCCGAACCCTTTCGCCACAGGATTGCCGACAATCGTGCCGGGCAAGCCGGCCTCATTCCCAGCCAAACACATGATCGCCTCCCTCTATGAAAGAAGATCGATCAATATAGCGCCTCAACTCCCGTCACTGCAGCCCCATGCCGCCCGCCTGCGGCGCCCCGTCTAACCCACCCCGCACACCAGGGGCGTGATGCCCTCGGGCCCGTCATCCTCCAGCGGCTGCGGGGGCTGGGCGGCGGCGAGCTTGCCTTCTTCCACGGTCATGCCGCGCGGCAGGGCCACGCCGTTCTTGGCGGCCAGGACCTCGGCCATGATGCTGACGGCGATTTCGGGAGGCGTCTTGCTGCCTATGTACAGGCCGATGGGGCCGCGCAGGCGCGCGAGCTGTGCGTCGCCCAGGCCGAAGTGCTCGCTCAGGCGCTGCAGGCGCAGCGCGGTGTTGCGGCGCGAGCCGATGGCGCCGACGTAGAAGGCCGGGGATTCCAGGGCTTCCATGAGGGCCAGGTCGTCGAGCTTGGGGTCGTGCGTGAGGCCGATGATGCAGGTGCGCGCATCGGCGCGCATGGTGCGCACGAGGTCGTCGGGCATCTCGCGCGACAGCTGCACGCCGGCCACGCTCCAGTGGCGGCTGTATTCCTCGCGCGGGTCGCAGACGGTGACCGCAAAGCCGTTGAACAGCGCCATGGTGGCCAGGTATTCGGACAGCTGGCCTGCGCCGATGAGCAGCATGCGGTACTCGGGGCCGAAGCTGTTGGCGACCTGCTGCCCGTCATGCACCAGCGGCTCGGGCGCGTCGCTGACCTGCTGGGCGACCTGGCCGGTGGCCTTGTCCACGGTGCGCCGCACCATGCGGCCTTCGTCCAGCCATTGGACGAGTTGCTGCAGCGCAGCAGCGTCGGGATTGAATTCGAGCAGCAGCTCCAGCGTGCCGCCGCAGGGCAGGCCGAAGCGGTGGGCCTCGTCGGCGCTGACGCCGTAGCGCAGCAGCCGGGGCGCGCCGTCGCGCAGGGCGTCGGCGTCCGAGGCGTGGCTGTAGCGGGCGATCAGGTCGTCCTCGATGCAGCCGCCGGACACGGAGCCGACCACGGCGCCCGAGGCCCCCAGCGCCATGATGGAGCCGATGGGCCGGGGCGACGAGCCCCAGGTACGCACCACCGTGGCCAGCAGCGCGCGCTCGCCCTGAGCGCGCCATTGCGCGAGGTGGCGCAGAACATGAACATCCAGGTTTTCCATTGCAAATCTCCACGCCGGCACCTGGCTTGCCTGTGCAGCTGGGCGCCTGGCGTTTTTCGGCGGCTATTGTGCTGCGCCAGCGCGCATCGTTCAGGGTGGGTGGAAAAAGCCGTGGGTCGGCGCAAGGACTCAGTACCGCGAGAGCAGCCAGCCGGCGCCCAGGACGACGACGATGGCCAGCCCCCAGCACCACAGCGGGATGGCGCGGCGCGAGCGTTCCTCGGCCTCGGTGGCCGGTGCGGCATCCAGCGGCGTGGCCACGCCGGCTGCGGCGTCGTGCTCCCAGGCCTGGGCGTCCACGGTGGGCTCGATGTGGCCGGTTTCATCGGCCAGGCCGGCAGGCAGGTGGGACAGGTCGGCGGTGTCGCCTGCATCGGCAGGCGCTGCCGCCGCGCGCGGGTGGCGCTGCTGCATCAGCGTGTCGAAGCGCGCGAAGAAGTCGTCGGCCATGTTGCGGGCGGCGCCGTCGATCAGCCGCTGGCCCAGCTGGGCGATCTTGCCGCCGACCTGGGCCTGCACGCTGTAGCTGAGCAGGCAGCGCGGCTGGCCTGCGGCGTCAGCGGGCTCGGGGGTGAGGGTGACGTCGGCCTCGCCCTTGCCGAAGCCGGCCACGCCGCCCTGGCCTTCAAAGGCGATGCGGTAGCGCTCGGGCGGCGTGATGTCGGACAGCGTGACCTTGCCGCTGAACTTGGCCGATACCGGCCCCACCTTGACCGCCATGCCCACGGCGTACTGGTCATCGCCCTGGGGTTCGAAGCGGTCGCAGCCGGCCAGGCAGGCCTTGAGCGTTTCGGGATCGTTGAGCGCCTCCCAGGCCTGCTGCTGGCTGACGGCGAGGGAACGGCTGGCTTGCATTTCCATGGCAATTCCTTTCTGCGATGGGGGTGGCCGCAAGCGGCTCAGCGGCCTGGCGCCGCCAGCAGCCGCGCCAGGTGACCGGCCAGTTGCTGCAGCGATTCCAGGTTGTGTACCGCAAGCATGGCATGGGCATGACGATGCAGCACGGCCGCCCCCTGGGCCAGTGGGGCATACCCGTCAAAGCGCAGCAGCGGGTTGAGCCACAGCAGCCGCGCGCTGTGGCGGCGCAGCCAGGCCAGTTCGCGGTCCAGCTCGGCGGCATCGCCGGTGTCCAGGCCGTCGCTGATGATGAGCACCAGGGTGCGCCGGCCCACCAGGCCTGAAACCTGGTGGCGCGCATGCAGGCGGCGCAGTTCGCCCAGGCTGCTGCCCAGGCGGGTGCCGCCGCCAAAGTCGGCAATGGCGGCGTTGGCGCGCTCGAGCATGGCGTCGGTGTCGGCCTGGGCAAAGGCCGGGCCCAGGTCGCGCAGCTCGGTGCCGAAGCTGTAGACCTGGCGGCGCAGGCCCGCATGGCGCTGCGTGCTGGTGGCCGCGTGCAGGAAGGCCAGCAGCAGCCGCGCATAGCGCTCCATGGAGCCCGAGACATCGACCAGGGCCAGCCAGGGCAGCGGCAGGCGCCGCCGTTCGCGCCGCAGCAGCTGCAGCATTTCGCCGCCGTGGTGCGATGCCGCGCGCAGGCTGGCAGCCCAGTCGGGCACCGCGCCGCGCTGGCCGGTGCGCGTGCGGCGGCTGCTGTAGCGGGGCAAGGGAAGGGCAATGTCCCTGGCCAGGCGCTGCACCAGCAGGTATTCGCTGGCGCTGAGCTGGTTGAAGTCGGCATGGCGCAGGCGGTGGCGCTCGCTGGCCGTCATGGCGGCGTCCAGCTTCAGTTCTTCATCGACGGCGGCCCAGCCCTCGCCTGCCTGGCGAGGCGACAGCGCTTCCTGCACGCGCGGGCGGTGGCGCGGCGCGGACGGCCGGGGCGCCTGCGGCAGCAACTGGGCCAGCAGTTGCCGGGCCACGTCGGGATTGCGGAAGTAGGCGTCGAACAGTTCGCGGAACACGGCGCGGTCCTGGGCGTTGCTCACAAATACGGCCTCCAGCGCGGCGGCCATGTCCTCGCGCGCCAGGCCGACCAGGGACAGGGCCTGCTGGGCCAGCGCCATGCGCCCGCCATCCACGGGCACGCCCGCGCGGCGCAGCGCACGCGCAAAGCCGACCAGGTTGCCAGCGAGCTTGCCGCTGCGCGCATCGCCCAGCCAGCTGGTGCGCTCGCCCCCATCGGCGGCACCGGCGGCACCGGCTGCCCCAGCCGTCACGGCGCGGGCTCCGGCGCCAGCAGTTGCTGCAGCCGCTCGGGCGTGAGCGCGGCCACGTCCTCGCGCTGCTTGAAGAGGATGCCGGCCGTGTCGTGCACGACTTCGGGATCGACCACCAGGGTGTCCAGCGCCACCAGGGCCTTGGCCCATTCCACGCTTTCGGCAATGCCGGGCACGCGCTGGAAGGCGTCGGAAAAGGGCTGGCTGCGCAGCCGCCCCACGAAGCTCGCCACCTGGGCCGTCAGGGCCTGCCCGGCCCCAGGCACCAGGGCGCGCACGATGGCCAGCTCGCGCTCGCGCCCGGGATAGTCCAGCCAGTGGTAGAGGCAGCGGCGCTTGACGGCATCGTGCAGGTCGCGCGTGCGGTTGCTGGTGAGCACGGTCACGGGCGGCACGCGTGCCGCCACCGTGCCCAGCTCGGGGATGCTGACCTGGTACTCGCCCAGGTATTCGAGCAGGAAGGCCTCGAAGGGCTCGTCGGCGCGGTCGATCTCGTCGATCAGCAGCACGGCGCCGGGCTCGGGCTGCTGCAGGGCCTGCAGCAGCGGGCGGCTTACCAGGTAGCGCTCCTGGTAGACCTCCTGCTCGGCGCGCTGCAGTCGGTCCTGCTGCGGTGCGGCCGCGGGCTGCGCCGAGGCCAGCTCGGCCGCGCGCAGGTGCAGCAGCTGGGCCGCGTAGTTCCATTCATACAGCGCCTCGCGCTGCTCCATGCCGTCATAGCACTGCAGCCGGATCAGGCGGCGCTCCAGCACGCGTGCCAGCGCCTGGGCCAGCGCGGTCTTGCCCACGCCGGGCTCGCCCTCCAGCAGCAGCGGCCGCTGCAGCCGCAGGGCCAGGAAGACGGCCGTGGCCAGGCGCCGGTCGGCGAAATAGCCTTCGGCCTGCAGCGCGGCGACCAGGGCGTCTATGGAGGCAATGGCTTGCTCGGGAACCTTCATTCAGTCCTTATCCAATCGTCATGGAACTGCGCTTCGTCTGCGCTGCGCAAAACTGGCGCAATCCAACTCAGGGACACCGAGGAAGGGCCGCCCCGCACCGAGGGTGTCGTCCCCCTTCAAGGGGGAAGGCGCGAAGCGACTCAGGGGGTCACCATAGTCACCCCAGCATCTGCGATACCGCACGCTGCGTCTGCACGCTGATCAACTGCGCCCGGTAGCGCGCGCTGGCATGCAGGTCGCTGTTGAGGTCGGCATGGTCGATCAGCACCTGGGCGGCCGCGTCGGGCGTGAAGCTCTGGTTGAGCGCGGCCTCCAGCCCCGCATGGCGGAACACGCTGAGCCCGGCGCCCGTGATGGCCACGCGCACGCCGCTGTCGGTCTGGGCGACGAAGACGCCCACCAGGGCGAAGCGCGAGGCGGGCTGCTTGAACTTGAGGTAGGCGGCCTTCCTCGGGACCGGAAAGCGCACGGCCGTGATCAGCTCGCCGCTGCCCAGCGCCGTGGTGTACATGCCCTGGAAGAAGTCGTCGGCCGCGATCTCGCGCCGGTCGGTGACGACGGTGGCACCCAGGCCCAGCACGGCGCTGGGGTAGCAGGCAGCGGGGTCGTTGTTGGCCAGCGAGCCGCCGATGGTGCCGCGCGCACGCACCTGGCGGTCGCCGATGCCGCCGGCCAGCTCGGCCAGGGCCGGGATGGCGGCCTGGACCTGCGGGTTGGCGGCCACGTCGGCGTGGCGTGTCATGGCGCGGATTTCCACGGTCTGGCCGTTGACGGCGACGCCGGCCAGGCCCTGGACGCGGTTCAGGTCCACGATCTGTTCGGGCCGCGCCAGGCGCAAGCGCATCGATGGCAGCAGGCTTTGCCCGCCGGCCAGGTACTGGCCGCCCTGGGCGGCCAGGGCAGCGGCGTCGGCCGTGGTGCCAGGGGCTTCATAGGTGAATGCGTACATGGCGCTCTCCTCAGGAGGTGGCTGCGGCGTCGATGGCCGACCAGACACGGTGCGGGCTGGCCGGCATGTCCAGGTCCCTGACACCCAGGGGATGCAGTGCGTCAAGCACGGCATTGATGACGGCGGGCGGCGAGCCTATGGCCCCCGCCTCGCCGCAGCCCTTGGTGCCCAGCGGGTTGTGCGTGCAGGGCGTGCAGACGGTGCCGAGCTTGAATTCGGGGAAATCGTCGGCGCGCGGCATGGCGTAGTCCATGAAGCTGCCGGTGAGCAGCTGGCCGGTCTCGCGGTCGTAGACGCAGTTTTCCAGCAGCGCCTGGCCTATGCCCTGGGCCACGCCGCCGTGCACCTGGCCCTCGACGATCATGGGATTGATGATGGTGCCGAAGTCGTCCACGGCGCTGAAGCGGTCCACGCGCACCACGCCCGTGGCCGGGTCCACCTCGACCTCGCAGATGTACGTGCCTGCGGGAAAGGTGAAGTTGGTGGGGTCGTAGAAGGCGGTTTCGTTGAGGCCGGGCTCCAGCTTGTCCAGCGGGTAGTTGTGCGGCACATAGGCGGTGAGCGCGATCTGGGCGAAGGGGATTTTCTTGTCGGTGCCGCGCACCGTGAACTCGCCGCCTGCGAAGTCGATGTCGGCGTCGCTGGCCTCCATCAGGTGGGCCGCGATCTTCTTGGCCTTGGCCTCGATCTTGTCCAGTGCCTTCATGATGGCCGCGCCGCCCACGCTGATGGAGCGCGAGCCATAGGTGCCCATGCCGAACGGCACACGGCCCGTGTCGCCGTGGACGATGTCCACGTTCTCCACGGGTATTCCCAGGCGCGCGGCCACCACCTGGGCGAAGGTGGTCTCGTGCCCCTGGCCATGGCTGTGCGAGCCCGTGAACACGGTGACGCTGCCCGTGGGGTGCACGCGCACCTCGCCGCATTCGAAGAGGCCGGCCCGCGCGCCCAGGGCGCCTGCGATGTTGCTGGGCGCCAGGCCGCAGGCCTCGATGTAGCTGCTGTAGCCCAGGCCGCGCCTGAGGCCCCGCGCCTCGCTGTCGGCACGGCGCGCGGCAAAGCCGGCCACGTCGGCCAGGGCCTCGGCCTTGTCCATGCAGGCGCCGTAGTCGCCCACGTCGTACTGCAGGGCCACGGGCGTCTGGTAGGGGAAGCTGGTGACGAAGTTGCGCCGCCGTATCTCGGCCTGGGACAGGTTCAGCTGCCAGGCGCAGCGGCTGACCAGGCGCTCCAGCAGGTAGGTGGCCTCGGGCCGGCCCGCGCCCCGGTAGGCATCGACGGGCGCGGTGTGGGTGAACCAGGCATCGACCTCCACATAGACCTGGGGCGTGGCGTACTGGCCGGCCAGCAAGGTGGCATAGAGGATGGTGGGCACGGCGCTGGCGAAGGTGCTCAGGTAGGCGCCCAGGTTGGCATCCGTGTGCACGCGCATGGCCAGGAACTTGCCGCTGGCGTCCATGGCCATCTCGGCATGGCTGACGTGGTCGCGGCCATGGGCGTCGGTGAGGAAGGACTCGCTGCGGTCGGCCGTCCACTTGATGTTGCGGTTGAGCTTTCGCGCACCCCAGGTCAGGCAGACATCCTCGGCATACAGGAAGATCTTGGAGCCGAAGCCGCCGCCCACGTCGGGCGCGATCACGCGCACCTTGTGCTCGGGCAGGCCCATGACGAAGGCCGTCATCAGCAGCCGCTCGACGTGCGGGTTCTGGTTGGCCACGTACAGCGTGTACTCGTCATTGGCGCGGCTGTAGCTGCCGATGGCCGCGCGCGGCTCCATGGCGTTGGGAACCAGGCGGTTGTTGACCAGGTCCAGCTGGGCGATGTGGGCGGCACCGGCGAACACGGCATCCACGGCGGCCTTGTCGCCGATGGCCCATTTGTAGCAGTGGTTGTCGGGGGCGATGTCGTGCACCACCGCGCCGGGCACGCTGCCGGCCGCCGCGTCGGCCACCAGCACCACGGCGGGCAGCGGGTCGTAGTCCACCTCCACCAGCTCGGCCGCGTCGCGCGCCTGCTCCAGCGTCTCGGCCACGACCATGGCGACCTGGTCGCCCACGTAGCGCACGGTGTCCAGCGCCAGGATGGGATGCGGCGGCTCCTTCATGGGCTCGCCGTTGGTGCTGGTGATCAGCCAGCCGCAGGGCAGGCCGTTGATCTTGTCGGCCGCCACGTCGGCGCCCGTGAGCACGCCGATGACGCCGGGCGCGGCCCTGGCCGCGTCGGTGGACACGGAGCGCACACGCGCATGCGCGTGCGGCGAGCGCACGAACACCGCATGGGCCTGGGCGGCCAGCGCGATGTCGTCGGTGTACTGGCCCGCGCCCGTGAGGAAGCGGTAGTCCTCCTTGCGCTTGACGGGCTCGCCGATGTGGGGGAGCTTGGAAAAGTCGGATGCACCCATGGCTGTCTCCTTGTGGTGACCTGCGGCGCTCAGGCCGCAGGCCCTGCCATGGCCTGGCTGCCCTTTTTCACGGCGGCCACGATGTTCTGGTAGCCCGTGCAGCGGCACAGGTTGCCCTCCAGCGCCTCGCGGATCTCGCGATCGCCCGCGCACGGCTGGCGCTGGCACAGGTCCACGGCGCTCATGACCATGCCCGGCGTGCAAAAGCCGCATTGCAGGCCGTGGCACTCCTTGAAGGCCGCCTGCATGGGATGCAGGCCGCCGTCGATATCCGCCAGCCCTTCGATGGTGCGCACCTCGCAGCCCTCGGCCTGCACGGCCAGCATGGCGCAGGACTTGACGGCGTGGCCGTCGACGATGACGGTACAGGCCCCGCACTGGCTGGTGTCGCAGCCCACATGCGTGCCGGTCAGGCGCAGGTGCTCTCGCAGCGCATGCACGAGCAAGGTGTTGGGTGGAACGTCGATGCGCTGCGCGCGCCCGTTGACGGTGAGCTGGACATTCATCGTGCTGTCTCCTGCCTGTGTTCGGCGGTGATCTGGAACGTGGGGGAACGCCGGAAACCTCGCCTGCCATGGTCGCCCTGCCCGCAGGCGCCCGTTCTAGGGTTGACCCGCAAGCCCGCGCCGGGCGGCGCGGATATTCTCAAAATGACACAGTCGTCACCGCAGCCGCAGCCCGCACCGCTTGCGCCTGCGCCCCCGGCTTCGACCGTGCCCGCCTGCCAGCCCGTTCGCAATCCCTTGCCAGCCAGCCACAGGAGTCCCCGCCCCATGTTCGCCCTGAGCCCCGACGCCGCGCAGCCCTGCCCCGCCGATCCGCGCCACGCGCAGATCGCCCGGGCCCGCAGCCTGGCCTTCGGCGAGCAGGCGCTGGCCGGCATGCCGCCTGCCACTCTGCCCGCCCCCCCTGCCGGCATCGCGCCCTGGCTGTGGCGCTCCTGGCAGCGCTGCCTGGCGGCAGGCCGCCGCCCGGGCGAGCGCGTGGTCTACGAAGCGCTGGGGCCGCATGCGCTGCGCCAGGCACGTGACGGCCACGAGGCGCTGCTGCAGGCGGCGCACCCCGTGATGACCCAGCTGGTGGGCGCCGTGGGCGCCATGCGCTACTTCAGCCTGCTGACCGATGCGCACGGCACCGTGCTGGACGTGCAGGGGCCGCTGGACCGCAGCGACATCCGCGTGCAGGCCATCGCCCGTGTGGGCGTGGACCTGTCCGAGCAGGGCGTGGGCACCACCGCCATCGGTGCGGCCCTGGCCGAGCACGGCCCCGTCTGGCTGCACCGGGCCGAGCATTTCTTCGAGGCCAACCGCCACTACAGCTGCGCGGGCGCACCGCTGTACGCCCCGGACGGCCGCTGCCTGGGCATGCTGGACATCACGGGCGTGGACGTGCCCGAGCGGCCCGAGCTGATGCACCTGGCGCTGCGCTGCGCCCGCGCCATCGAGGACCGGCTGCTGCGCGCCCTGCCCCACGCGCTGCTGCTGCACCTGAACTGGCCCGGCGGGCCTCTGGGTCAGGAGGGCGAAGGCCTGCTGGCCGTGGACGCCGAAGGGCATGTGGCGGGCAGCAATACCCTGGCGCGCCAGCTGGTGCCCCAGCCGCTGGCGCAGCCGGGCCAGCCGCTGCACTGCAGCGAACTGCTGGCCATGCCCTGGACGGCGCTGGTGGAGCATGCGCGCCAGCGCCCCAACGAACCGCTGCGCCTGCCGCTGTGGTCGGGCCTGCGGCTGCAGGCACTGGTGCAGCCCGGGCCCCAGCTGCGCCAGTTGCTGCCTGCGCTGGGCACGGCGGCACTCGCTGCCGCCGCCCAGGCCAGCCCGCTGCGCGCCAGCGAGGGCGTGCTGATCGAGCAGGCCCTGCAGGATGCCCAGGGCAATGTGACCCGGGCCGCCCGCGCGCTGGGCATCAGCCGGGCCACGATGTACCGAAAACTGGGCGCCCGCAGGCCCCGCGCGACAACCTGAACGGGACGTTTCCTCGGGTTCACACGGATTTCTTTTAGGGGGAGCAGGCCGCCTGCGGCGTTCGGGTCTCCGTAGAATCGACGGCTTTGGTCCATGCGCCGACAAGAGCGCTGCGCGCCGGCCTACAGGCCGGCGTACGGCGACGGACCCAATACAGCCTACTTTTTGGAGACACCATGCAGGCTTTGCTCAAATTCTCAAGAGGGGTCGACTGGCTCAACAGCCTGGTCGGGCGATGCCTTATCTGGCTGATCCTGGCCTCGACGGTCATCAGCGGCATCAATGCCATCGTGCGCAAGGTGTTGCACACCAGCTCGAACGCCTACCTCGAAGTGCAGTGGTACCTGTTCGCCGCCTCCTTCCTGCTGGCCGCCGGCTACACGCTGCTGCAGGGCGAGCACGTGAAGGTGGATGTGATCGCCAGCCGCCTGTCCAAGCGCACGCAGATCTGGATCGACATCTTCGGCTTCGTCTTTTTCCTGACCCCCATGGCGCTGGCCATCCTGTGGTTCGGCACGCCGTTCGTGATCCAGGCCATCCAGACCGGCGAGATGTCGGGCAATGCAGGCGGCCTGGTGCGCTGGCCCGTCTACCTGATGATTCCCCTGGGCTTCGGGCTGCTGCTGCTGCAGGGCATGTCGGAGCTGATCAAGCGCATCGCCTTCCTGAAGGGCCTGATCGACGATCCCACGGCCAAGAAGGGCGAGAAGACCGCAGAGCAAGACCTGGCCGAAGCCCTGCGCGGGCTGGCAGGAGCCAAGGACAAAAGCGGGCAAGGCGCCTGATCGGGGAAACAGACATCATGGAATTCGTGATCCACAACCTGGCCCCGATCATGTTCGCGGGGCTGATACTTTTCCTGCTCGTGGGATTTCCCGTGGCATTCAGCCTGGGCGCCTGCGGACTGTTCTTCGCCTTTGTCGGCATCGAACTGGGCGTGCTGCCCGAAGCCCTGCTGCAGGCCCTTCCGCTGCGCATCTTCGGCATCATGCAGAACGAGACGATGCTGGCCATACCGTTCTTCACCCTCATGGGGCTGATACTGGAGCGAAGCGGCATGGCCGAGGACCTGCTGGAGACCGTGGGCCAGCTCTTCGGCCCCGTGCGCGGCGGCGTGGCCTTTGCGGTGATCTTCGTGGGCGCGCTGCTGGCCGCGACCACGGGCGTGGTCGCGGCATCGGTGATCTCCATGGGCCTGATCTCCCTGCCCATCATGATGCGCTACGGCTATGACCGCCGGGTCGCCTCGGGCGTGATCGCGGCCTCGGGCACGCTGGCGCAGATCATTCCGCCGTCCCTGGTGCTGATCGTGCTGGCCGACCAGCTGGGCCGCAGCGTGGGCGACATGTACAAGGGCGCCTTCCTGCCGGGCCTGATGCTGACGGGCTTCTATGCGCTGTTCATCGTCGTGCTGGCCATCTTCAAGCCCGCCATGGTGCCCGCCCTGCCGCCCGAGGCGCGCACGCTGCGCGAGCCCAATGGCAACTCCGGCCTGCCCTCCACCCTGGTGCTGACCGTGCTGTGCGTGGCGGCCTCGATGGTGGTCGCCCAGTACATGCCCCAGCTGCACACCTGGTGGTCCGGCGATGTGGTGGAGAAGGTCGCTCTGGACGAGACCATCGTGGTGTCCATGTGCTTCGGCGTGGCCCTGGCCTTCATCGCCGCCATGTTCAACAAGCTCACGGGCCTGCACCTGCTCAGCCGCATGGCCGAGCGCGTGACCTTCGTGCTGATCCCGCCGCTGCTGCTGATCTTCCTGGTGCTGGGCACCATCTTCCTGGGCGTGGCAACCCCCACCGAAGGCGGCGCCATGGGCGCACTGGGCGCGGCCGTCATGGCCTTCGTGCGCGGCCGCCTGAGCATGGACCTGCTCAAGCAGGCGCTGATGTCCACCACCAAGCTGTCGTGCTTCGTGATGTTCATCCTGATCGGCGCGACCATGTTCGGCCTGACCTTCCAGGGCGTGGACGGCCCCAAGTGGGTGGAGGAGCTGCTGGTGTCCCTGCCCGGCGGCGAGATCGGCTTCCTGATCGTGGTCAACATCATGATCTTCGTGCTGGCCTTCTTCCTGGACTTCTTCGAGCTGTCCTTCATCGTCGTGCCGCTGCTGGCCCCCGTGGCCGACAAGCTGGGCATCGACCTGGTCTGGTTCGGCGTGCTGCTGGCCGTGAACATGCAGACCTCGTTCATGCACCCGCCCTTCGGCTTCGCGCTGTTCTTCCTGCGCAGCGTGGCCCCGGCCAAGGCCTACGTGGACAAGGTCACCAAGAAGATGACCGAGCCCGTGACAACCATGCAGATCTATGCGGGCGCCATCCCCTTCCTGCTGATCCAGCTGGTCATGGTGGCCCTGATCATCATCTTCCCCGGCATCGTCTCCAGCGGGCTGGACAAGAAGGTGGAGTACGACCTGGACAAGGTGCGCCAGGAGATGGAGGCATCCATGCCCGAGGCCATCGACTTCAACGACCCCATGTTCAACGGCGACGGCGCGAACCAGCCCCCCGCACCCGAGGGCACCCCTGGCGAGCCCTCGGCCCCGGCGGGCGGTGAGGACGATGCGCTCAAGGCGCTGCAGGACCAGCTGCAGCGCGAGCAGCCGGCCACGCCGGGCGAGAGCAAGTCCGGCAGCTGATCGCAGGCTCCCTCAAGGACAGCAAAGGCCCCGCAACCGCGGGGCCTTTTTTCGTTCGGACCCCGGCGTGCGCCGGTCCCCTGCGCGCATGAAAAAAGCCGGGCAGTGCCCGGCTTTCTTTCGCGCATGACGCCCGAGGGCGCCGCGACTTCACAGCTTCTGCGCCGACATGAAGGCGTCGTAGCGCGCCTCGGCGAAGCGGAACCACAGCACCTCGTCGCGCTGGAAGTTGCGGTAGTCGCTGTAGATCTTCTTCCATGCAGGGTTTTTCTCGGCCAGCTCCGCATAGACCGCCATGGTGGTCTTGTAGGAGGCATCGAGCACGGTCTGCGGGAAGGCCAGCACCTTGGCCTTGCTGGCCACCAGTTGCTTGAGCGCGCCGGGATTGCGCGCGTCATAGCGGGCCTGGGTGACCACATGGGCCTCGTGCGAGGCGGCCTGCACCATGGCGCGCTGCTCGGGCGTCAGCGCGGCCAGCGCCTTCTGGTTCACGTAGAACTCGAGGTTCAGGCTGCCTTCCCACCAGCCGGGGTAGTAGTAGAACGGCGCGACCTTGTTGAAGCCCAGCTTGAGGTCGTCATAGGGGCCGATCCATTCGGCCGCATCGATGGTGCCCTTTTCCAGCGCCTGGTAGATTTCGCCACCCGGGATGTTCTGGGGCACGCCGCCCATGCGCTCGATGATCCGGCCCGCGAAGCCGCCGATGCGGAACTTCAGGCCCTTGATGTCCTCGGTCGTCTTGACCTCCTTGCGGAACCAGCCTCCCATCTGGGCGCCGGTGTTGCCGCCCAGGAAGTTGACGATGCCGTATTCGGCATAGAACTCGCGCATCAGCTTGCCGCCGTTGCCGTCCACGTTCCAGGCCGTGAGCTGGCGCGAGTTCATGCCGAACGGAATGGCGCCGCCGATGGCAAAGGCCTCGTTCTTGCCGAAGAAGTAGTAGGGCGCCGTGTGCGCGATCTCCACCGTGCCGTTTTGCACGCCATCGACCACGCCGAAGGCGGGCATCAGCTCGCCGGCCGCATGCACCGACACCTCGAACTTGCCGCCCGACATTTCCTTGATCGCCTTGGAAAACACCTCGGCAGAGCCGTAGATGGTGTCCAGCGAACGCGGAAAGCTGGACGCCAGGCGCCAGCGCACCGCCGCCTGCGCATGAACGGCTGGCGCCGCTGCGGCAGTCAATACGCCGGCCAGACCGGCGTGCTTGAGTGCTTTTCTTCTGTCCATCTCTGTCTCCTCCTGATTCGCTCTGCTTGAGAGCATTCAAAAAAGGCCGGACTGCTCTTGGCAGCTCGGCCCACATACATCATCGGAACAAAAAAGCCCGCCGTCCCCGCTGCATTTCGCAGAGGGGACGCGGGCTTGGCCTGCAGGCGTGGAAGGCATGGACCGTCCTTGTGCGTGCTGCTGGCTGCAGACCTGCTTACAGCTTGGCCGTGGTCATGTAGCTGTTGTAGCGGAACTCCGAGAAGCGCTCCCACAGCAGCTGGTCGCGCTGGAAGGTGCGCAGGCTCTGGTTGATCTTCTTGAACATGGGCGACTTGGCGTCATGCTCGGCCATGATCTCCATGACGGCCTTGTAGCCGGCATCCATGAAGTCCTTGGGGAAGGCCTTGAGCTGGGTCTTGTCGGCCACCAGCTTCTTGAGCGCCACGGGGTTGTTGGCGTCGTACTTGGCCGTCATGTCGCGTGCCGCCACGTTGCAGGCCGCATCGACCATGGCCTTGTACTCGGGCGACAGGGCCGCATACGCCTTGGTGTTGATGAAGAACTCCAGCTCGGCGCCGCCTTCCCACCAGCCGGGGTAGTAGTAGTAGGGAGCGACCTTGTTGAAGCCCAGCTTCTGGTCGTCGTACGGACCCACGAATTCCACGGCATCCAGCGTGCCCTTTTCAAGCGCCTGGTAGACCTCGCCCACGGGCATGTTCTGCGCGACCACGCCGAGCTTGAGCATGGCGTCGCCGAACAGGCCGCCGCCCAGGCGCATCTTCAGCCCCTTGAGATCGGCCACCGACTTGATCTCCTTGCGGAACCAGCCGCCCATCTGGGTGCCCGTGTTGCCTGCGCTCTGGCTCTTGATGTTGTACTGGGCATAGAACTCGTCCATGAGCTTGCGGCCGCCGCCGTGCTCCATCCATGCATCCATCTGGCGCGCCGTCAGGCCGAAGGGCACGGCGCAGCCGAAGGCGAAGATGTAGTCCTTGCCGGTGAAGTAGTAGGGCGCCGTCAGCGCCATCTCGATGGTGCCGTTCTGGATGCCGTCGACCACGCCGAAGGCGGGCATCAGCTCACCGGCCGCATGCACCGAGACTTCGAACTTGCCGCCCGACATCGCCTTGAGCGTCTTGGAGAACATTTCGGCCGAGCCGAAGATGGTGTCCAGCGACTTGGGAAAGCTCGCGGCCAAACGCCAGCGGACCGCCTCCTGGGCGTGGACTGCGGGTGCGGCTCCCACAGCCAGCACGCCGGCGATTCCCGCATGTTTGATGATCGAACGACGGTCCATGAATGTCTCTCCGCGATGTGTTGTCAGTCAGAAAAAGCCACCACCACCCCTTGCTGCGCAAGGTCCGCTGCCCCTCCGAGGGGCCGCTTCTGCCTTGGGGGCCCGGCGGCAAAAAAAACGCACGTTCGCACGTGCATTCACACTGTATCAGGTGGTATCGATTCTAAAAACGCCGCAAAGCAAGCGCGGACGGGGTTTTCCCCCGCGTAGTCCTGCTCGGCATGCGCGATGCGCCCCATCGCGGGGCACAGGCCCGTCCCATCTTCAGGCCACGGCGCGCTCGGGCGCCAGGTGGGCGCGCACCGACGCCTCGATGCCGGCCGCGTCCAGCCCCTGCAGGGCCAGCAGCCTGGCGGGATCGCCGTGCTCGATGAACTCGTCGGGCAGGCCCAGCTGCAGCAGCTGTCGCGTAATGCCGGCAGCCTGCAGCGACTCGGCCACGGCGCTGCCTGCGCCACCCATGATGCAGCCCTCTTCCACGGTGACGATGAGCTCGTGCGTGGAGGCCACCTGGCGCAGCAGTTCCTCGTCCAGCGGCTTGGCCCAGCGCATGTTGACCACGGTGGCGTCCAGCGCCTCGGCTGCGGTCAGCGCGGGATACAGCAGGGTACCGAAGGCCAGGATGGCGACCTTCTTCGCCGCCGATTCGCGGCGCACCTCGCCCTTGCCGAAGGGCAGCCCCTGCAGGCTCTCCAGCGGGGCCACGCCCACGCCCGCCCCACGCGGGTAGCGCACGGCCACCGGATGGTCCTGCTCGTAGGCGGTGGTGAGCAGTTGGCGGCATTCGCGCTCGTCGGCCGGGCAGGCCATGCTCATGTGGGGAACGCAGCGCACGAAGGCGATGTCGTAGGCACCGGCATGCGTGGCGCCGTCGGCGCCGACCAGGCCCGCACGGTCCAGCGCAAAGACCACGGGCAGCTTTTGCAGCGCCACGTCATGGATCAGCTGGTCGTAGGCGCGCTGCAGGAAGGTCGAGTAGATGGCGACCACGGGCTTGAGCCCCTCGCAGGCCATGCCGGCCGCGAAGGTGACGGCATGCTGCTCGGCAATGCCCACGTCGTAGTAGCGGCCCGGAAAGCGCTTGTGGAATTCCACCATGCCCGAGCCCTCGCGCATGGCGGGGGTGATACCCACCAGGCGCTGGTCCTTGTCCGCCATGTCGCACAGCCACTGGCCGAAGACCTGGGTGAAGGTCTGCTTCGGGGGCGTGGCCGGCTTGACCAGGCCCACGCTGGGGTCGAACTTGCCGGGGCCGTGGTAGGCCACGGGGTCGGCCTCGGCCAGCTTGTAGCCCTGGCCCTTCTTCGTGACCACATGCAGGAACTGCGGGCCCTTGAGGCTCTTGATGTTCTCCAGCGTGGGGATCAGCGAGTCCAGGTCATGCCCGTCGATGGGGCCGATGTAGTTGAAGCCGAAGTTCTCGAACAGCGTGGCCGGCACGACCATGCCCTTGGCCTGTTGCTCCAGCCGCTTGGCCAGCTCCAGCAGCGGCGGCACCTGCTTGAGCACGCTCTTGCCCATGTCGCGCGCCTTGGCATAGAACTGCCCGCTCATGAGCTGGGCCAGGTAGCGGTTGAGCGCGCCCACGGGCGGGCTGATGCTCATGTCGTTGTCGTTGAGGATGACCAGCAGGTTGGCATCGGTCACGCCGGCGTTGTTCAGCGCCTCGAAGGCCATGCCGGCCGTCATGGCGCCGTCGCCGATGACGGCGATGGCGCGGCGGTCCTCGCCCTTTTGCTTGGCGGCCAGGGCCATGCCCAGGGCGGCCGAGATGCTGGTGGAGGAGTGGGCCGTGCCGAAGGTGTCGTACTCGCTCTCGGCGCGCTGCGGAAAGCCCGACAGGCCGCCGAACTGGCGCAGCGACGCCATGCGCTCGCGCCGGCCCGTGAGGATCTTGTGCGGATAGGTCTGGTGGCCCACGTCCCAGACCACGCGGTCGTAGGGCGTGTCGAACACCGCATGCAGCGCCACCGTCAGCTCCACCGTGCCCAGGTTGGAACTCAGATGCCCGCCGGTCTTGGAGACGCTGTCGAGCACATAGGCACGCAGCTGCTGGGCCAGGGTCTTGAGTTCGGCACGCGACAGACGCCTCAGATCCGCGGGATCGTCGATGGTCTGCAGCAGGGAGTAGGTGTTCGTGGTCATGCTAGATATCTTGATGGCCGCAAGACCATCGCCCATATTTTCGTATCAGTTGCCTGTGGCATCGAACGCCACCCTTGCAAGTAGCGCGCCCCCACCAAGGGACACCGAGCAAGGGCCGCCCCGCAGCGAGGGTGTCGTCCCCCTCCCCCGCGAAGCGGGTAGAGAGGGGGAAGGCGCGAAGCGACTCAGGGGGTGCTTCATTGTCAGTGAGTGCGGCTCACGACCATGTCGGCCAGTGCCGCCAGGGCCCGCGTGTCCGGCAGGCCGCTGCGCGCCAGCGCCGCGTGCGCCAGGGCGCACAGCTCGTCGGCATGGGCGCGGGCCTGGTCCAGGCCCAGCAGCGAGACATAGGTCGGCTTGTCGTTGGCCGCGTCCTTGCCGGCCGTCTTGCCCAGGGTGGCCGAGTCGGCCACCACGTCGAGGATGTCATCCACCACCTGGAAGGCCACGCCCAGCGCCTGCCCGTAGTCGGACAGCGCCTGCCAGGCCTGGGCATCCACGCCCTCCTTGCAGGCTGCGCCCATGAGCACGCTGGCATGCAGCAGGGCGCCGGTCTTGAGGCGGTGCATCTCGCGCAGTTGGGCCTCGCTCAGTTGCAGGCCCACGCTGGCCAGGTCGATGGCCTGGCCACCGGCCATGCCCTGCGCGCCTGCGGCACGGCCCAGCAGCCGGCACAGCCGCGCCTGCAGCGCATCGGGCATGCCGTCAGCCTCGTCGGGCGCGGGCACGAGCAGCTCGAAGGCCAGTGCCTGCAGCGCATCGCCGGCCAGCAGGGCCGAGGCCTCGCCGAACTGCACATGGACCGTGGGCTTGCCACGGCGCAGCACGTCGTTGTCCATGCAGGGCATGTCGTCGTGCACCAGCGAATAGGCATGGATCAGTTCCACGGCGCAGCCGGCACGCACGGCGGCCGACGGCAGGCCGGCCACGGCCTCGGCCGCAGCCCAGACCAGCAGCGGGCGCAGGCGCTTGCCGCCATCGAGCACGGCGTATCGCATGGCTTCGCCCAGGCCGGCCGGCGCATCCACGCCCACCCATTGGGACAGCGCGCTTTCGGTGCGCGCCAGGCGGTCGTTCATCCAGCAGGGAAAATCCAGCGCGCCAAGGCCCGGCGCCTGGGAAACATCGGAAGCGGAAGTCATCAGGGCACTCATGGCAATCTTCAATCCTGGCTCCAAGGGGCCAGGGTCCCCTCGTCTAGCACCTTGACCTGCTCCTGCACCGCGTCGAGCTGGCCACGGCAGTAGCCGAGCAGCTGCGCCGCGCGCTGGTAGCCGGCCAGCATCTGCTCCAGAGGCAGCTGGCCCGACTCGATCTGCGCGATGAGCTGCTCCAGCTCCTGCAGCGCGGATTCGTAACTGGTGGGCTCGGCGGGAGCCTTGGGGGCAGCCTTGGGCATGTGGCGTTGGCAGTGCGTTGTGGGGAACCGACGATTCTAGGCGTCCCTCCGCGACCGCGCCGCCAATAACCGGACAGCCCTTGACAGGCGCCATCGGCCGCTTGCAATACACGTACCGGGCATCCGGAAATAACCCCACGGGCTATAATCCCATTCCCCGCCAAACCGGCCCCTTGCCTAGGCATGCGGTCGGGCTCACCGACAAGACAGGACGCCTCGGGCGCCGCTTGTTTTCAAGTCGTGAAGCCTGTCTCCATGTCCAGGAACGGCCGGTTTTGCTTTTTCCAATCCCGTGCGCACGCGCACCCTCCCTGTGGGGAGTCTTTAGGTCAGGTCATCCATGTCTGATTTAAGTCTTCAACTGCAGCAGGCCGCAAGCCAACTACCAGTTTCCAGCTACTTCGACCCTGCGCTGTTCCAGCGTGAGTTGGAGACCATCTTTCAACGCGGCCCGCGCTACGTGGGCCACCAACTGGCCGTTCCCGAGATAGGCGACTACTACGCCCTGCCCCAGGAAAAGGAAGGCCGTGCGCTGGTGCGCAACGCCAGGGGGCAGGTGGAGCTGATCTCCAACGTCTGCCGCCACCGCCAGGCCGTGATGCTCAAGGGCAGGGGCAACCTGATGACCGAAGGCAAGGGCCATGCGGGGGGCAACATCGTCTGCCCGCTGCACCGCTGGACCTACAGCACCAGCGGCGAGCTGCTGGGCGCACCGCACTTCAGCCACGATCCCTGCCTGAACCTGAACAACTACCGGCTGCGCGAGTGGAACGGCCTGCTGTTCGAGGACAACGGCCGCGACATCGAGGCCGACCTCGCCGGCATGAAGCTGCGCGAGCAGCTGAGCTTCGAGGGCTTCGTGCTCGACCATGTCGAGATGCACGAGTGCAACTACAACTGGAAGACCTTCATCGAGGTCTACCTCGAGGACTACCACGTGGGCCCGTTCCATCCGGGCCTGGGCAACTTCGTGACCTGCGATGACCTGCAGTGGGAGTTTTCCAGGGAGTACTCGGTGCAGACCGTGGGCGTGGCGCCCGGCTTTGCCCGGCCCGGCTCGGACACGTACAGGAAGTGGCACGACGTGCTGCTGGCCTACCGCAACGGCGAGCTGCCCGAACGCGGAGCGATCTGGCTGACCTACTACCCGCACATCATGGTGGAGTGGTATCCGCACGTGCTCACGGTCTCGACCCTGCACCCGCTGGCCGTGGACCGGACACTGAACGTGGTCGAGTTCTACTACCCCGAAGAGATCGCCGCCTTCGAGCCCGAATTCGTGCAGGCGCAAAAGGCCGCCTACATGGAGACCTGCATCGAGGACGACGAGATCGGCGAGCGCATGGACGCCGGCCGCAGGGCGCTGTACGAGCGCGGCGACAACGAGGTCGGCCCCTACCAGAGCCCCATGGAAGACGGCATGCAGCACTTCCATGAGTGGTATCGCGGCGTGATGGGCGACGCAGTCCCCGCACGCTGATCGGCTCCGGCTCTTCCGACGGCCCGCATTCGTGCGGGCCGTCTGCATTGGGCCTCCTGCATCGGGCCGCCTTCATCGAGCGGCAGGCCCGCCGCACAGCTCTTCTGAATGCAAGCGCCCTGGTGTGCCCAATGGGCAGGGCTGGCGACTGCAATGCATCCCGAGGCAGACCCAATGTCTTGGCTTATGCAATACAGTGCCTTGCGCGTGCCCCTGCCGCGGCCCCGGGCCGTAGACAGCCAGGCGGCATGCGCCAAAAACAAAATCCAACCCTTTTCTCGTCCAGCGCCGCGGTCCTTGTGCGGCTCTATCCGGTCATTAATATGCAAGCCCTGTGGATGGTGGCGGCCGCATTCGTCTTTGCGGTCATGAGTGTGTGTGTGAAGTTCGCCTCCCAGGATTTCAACGCGGCGGAGATCGTCTTCTACCGCGGGCTGGTCAGCATGGTGGCGCTGTGGTGGCTGGCGCGCCACCAGGGCATTTCGCTGGCCACGCGCTACCCGCGCGAGCATGCCTGGCGCAGCTTCGTGGGCGTGACTTCCATGGGCGCCTGGTTCTACTCCATCGGCCACCTGCCGCTGGCTACGGCCGCCACCTTCAACTCCATGAGCAGCATCTGGATGGCGGTGTTTCTGATCGGCCAGGGCCTGCTGCTGCGCCACCAGCTGCGCCGCCAGCCCGAATCGCATGCGCTGCGCGCACTGCCGCCGTTTCCCTGGAGCCTGGTCGCCACCGTGGCCCTGGGCTTCGTGGGCGTGATCCTGGTGCTGCGCCCCAGCGCGGCGCCGCAGGAATTCGTGGCCAGCGCGGGCGGCCTGATCGGCGGGGTGTTCGCCGCCATGGCCTATATGCAGGTGGCCACGCTGTCGCGCATGGGCGAGCCCGAGGCGCGCGTGGTCTTCTACTTCGCACTGGGCTCGGCCGTGGCCGGCGCCCTGGCCATGTGCTTCACGGGCGTGTCCGCCTGGCCGGGCTGGCGCGCGCTGTGGCTGCTGCCCGTGGGCGTGCTGGCTGCCGTGGCCCAGGTCTGCATGACGGCGGCCTACGCTTCGGCCGGCAACAGCCGCAATACCCTGGTGGTGGCCAATCTGCAGTACTCGGGCATCGTCTTTGCCGCCCTGCTGAGCCTGGCGCTGTTCGGCGAAAGCGTGCCGCTGATCGGCTGGGCCGGCATCGTGCTGATCGTGGCCAGCGGCGCACTGGCCACGGCCCTGCGTTCACGCGGCTGACGGCGACGGCCCGCCTGGGGCCGTCGCATAATGGATCGGACCTTTTGCCGCAGGCGCACCGCCGCCTGCGCTGGCTTTCGGAGTTCCGCATCCATGACATCCAACACCTCCTCCTACCAGACCCTGATCTCCGTCCAGGAACTGGCCGCGCTGCAGTCCGGCGGCCGTCCGCTGATGGTCTTTGACTGCAGCTTCGACCTGGCCCAACCCACGGCCGGCAAGGCGCAGTACCTGCAGGCGCATATTCCCGGCGCCGTCTTCGCCGACCTGGACCATGACCTCAGCGCAAAACACGGCGTGCCCGGCGCACATGGCAGCGTGGCGGCCAGCGAGCAGGCAGCCTCGGGCGGCCGCCACCCGCTGCCCAGCCGCGAGCTGTTTGCCATGTGGCTGTCGGAGATCGGTTTTTCCAACGACATGCAGGCCGTGGTCTATGACCGCAACGGTGCCAACTACTGCGGGCGCCTGTGGTGGATGCTGCAGTGGGCCGGACATGGCGATGTGGCCGTGCTCGACGGAGGTCTCCAGGCCTGGCAGGCCGCAGGCCAGCCTGTGGCATCGGGCGAGGAAAGCGCGCGCTTTCAGTCCAACTTCGAGCTGCACGAGCCGCTGCAGCAGCTGGTGACGGCACAGCAGGTGCTCGATGCACTGGGCAGCGCAGGCCAGACCGTGGTCGATGCGCGCGCGCCGGCACGCTATCGCGGCGAAGTCGAGCCGCTGGACCCCGTGGCCGGCCATATCCCGGGCGCACTGAACAGGCCCTTCACCGAAAACATTGCGGCCGACGGCCGCTTCAAGCCCACCGCCCTGCTGCGCGCCGAGTTCGACCGGCTGCTGGCCGGCCGCGATCCGGCCAGCGTGGTCCACCAGTGCGGCAGCGGCGTGAGCGCCCTGCCCAACCTGCTGGCCATGCGCATTGCAGGACTGCCGCCGGCACGGCTTTTCGCGGGCAGCTGGAGCGAGTGGTGCAGTGACCCGAAGAGGCCGGTGGAGCGCGGCTAATTCGGCTTATGCCCGCCCCTGGGAGGCTGCACAATGACAGCACTGTGTCAAAAGGCCGACATGCAACAACACCACTGCAGCGGCCTGCTCCCAGGCCCCCGGACGGCAGAGGCCGGGCGAAATCGAGTCATCCAAACCTTGCTACAGGTGTAAGGTAAATCTTACAAACGCCGTCTCACAACCAGACATCCGGCGCAGACCTGCCCCGACTTCAACGGCCAGGGACCCTCCTCCACAATCCATCCCAACAGATCGCAACAGGTTGAACATCTTGTTTCTACCCCGGTGTTGCGGCTGCCGAGATGCAAAGGATGGTCCTATGAACAATGAACAGCTGCTTGCCGAAATCCGCGAAGCCAACCTCACTTACCTGATGCTGGCCCAGACCCTGATCCGCCAGGACAAGGCGGAAGCGGTGTTCCGCCTGGGACTGAACGAAGAATCCTGCGACCTGCTGGCCGCGCTGTCGGCAGCCCAGGTGCTGAAGCTGGCCTCGCGCAATACCCTGCTCGCCAGCTTCCGCGTGGACGACGAAATGGTCTGGAGCTTGCTGACCAACCACAGCAGCAACAAGATCGGCAACGGTGCGACCAATACTCTGCACGCCAACATCCTGATGGCCAGCCGCGTTTCCGAAGTCCTCTGATCCGCCCGAAGAACTCTGGAGCCCGCCATGTCCACCGCCGTCAAAAGTGTCCTGAACGAGTCCAAGCAGATCGAGCGTGCCGCCATGCTCATCGAGATGGGTGCACGCATGCAGGTGCTCGAATCCGAGACCACGCTGTCCTACGAGCGCCTGATCCGCCTGTACAAGGAGATCGCCGGCAAGTCGCCATCCAAGGGCCAGCTGCCGTTCTCGACCGACTGGTTCCTGACCTGGCAGGAGAACATCCACAGTTCGCTGTTCCTGAATATCTACGAATACCTGTCCAAGGGCGCCGAGCTGGATGCCGTTGAACAACTGACCAAGGCCTACCGTCTCTATACCGAGCAGATCCAGGCCGCCGAGCTGGAGGCGCTGCTGTCCTTCACACGCGCATGGCGCCTGGTGAAGTTTGTCGATGCGCAGATGCTGACCCGCACCCAGTGCTCCGTGTGCAAGGGCCAGTTCGTGACCGAGCCCTACGAGAACGAGCGCCACTACCAGTGCGGCCTGTGCAATCCGCCCGCACGTGCCGGCAAGAGCAAGAGCGCCGGCTCCCTGATGCTGCATTGAGCCCCTGCATCGCCGCAGCGATGCACCAGCACGGATTCAGACCGTCTCGCCGCCTGCCCTGGCGGCGCAGTCGCTGGCGAACTGCGGCAACTGCTCTCCCGGCAGGGCCCGGCTGAAGTACCAGCCCTGCACCAGCAGCTCGCCCTCGAAGCCCAGGGCCTGCAGCTGCGCCTGGGTCTCCACGCCTTCGGCCACCACGTTCAGCTGCAGCGCCTCGCAAAAGCGCAGCAGGCCGTCCAGCACCAGCGCGCCCTTGGCATGACCGCTGGCCACGACGAAGCTGCGGTCGATCTTGATGGCATCCACGTCGAACTGGTGCAGGTAGCTCATGGACGAGAAGCCGGTGCCGAAGTCGTCTATGGCCACCTTGGCGCCCAGCGCGTGGATCTGGCCTATGGCCTTGCGGATCGCCTCCACATCGCCCACCAGCGCTTCCTCCGTGATCTCCACGCCCACCTGGCCCCTGGCCTGCGCCAGCAGCATCAGCAGGCGCGAGCAGTACTCGGGCGATGTCAGCGTGGCGCCCGTGACATTGATGCTGATCGGCAGGGAAAAACCGTGCTGGCGCCACAGCCGGCATTGGCGCACGGCAGCGCCCGCCACCCACAGATCGACCTCGCGCATCAGGCCGGCATCACCCAGCCAGCGCAGAAAGCCGCCGGGCTGCTGCAGCCTGCCCTGCGAATCGTGGGCGCGCAACAGGGCCTCGCAGCCCAGGCACAAGCCGCTGCGGTGCGAGACCTGGGGCTGGAATTCCAGGTGGAATTCGTACTCGCTGATGCGGCGGATATGGGACAGCATGGTCTCGCGCCGGGCCTGGGTCTCGTGCGCCAGCACCAGCGGATCGCGCGTGACCAGGCCTGCCTCCTCGGGCAGCCGGGAGAACGTGGTGTCCAGCGCGCGCAGCACGATGGCGCCATCGTCCTGGCCCAGCCGGTCGATGGAGCGCACATAAGGCGCATAGACCAGCGCCCCCAACACCGTCAGCGCCAGTTGCAGCACCACGGCGCCCATGTCGCCGCCCGTGCTCACGTAGGCATTGAAGACCACGGGCGCGGTCAGGGGCAGCACCATCGAGGCCGGAGCCACCCAGCCGGCCTGCACCACCGTGACGGCCACGACCAGGTTGATGGCGGGCACCGCCAGAAAAGGCACGAGCAGGCGCAGGTTCAGGATGACCGGCAGGCCGAACAGCAGGATCTCGTTGACGTTGAGCAGGGAGATGGGCAACGCGGCCAGCGCCAGCATGCGCAGGCCGCGCCCCTTGCAAAACAGCAGCACGGCCAGCGCCAGTGACAGCGTGGCCCCCGAGCCGCCGATGAAGACGAAGGATCCCATCAGGCCGCCGTTGAGCGCCCAGGGCGCCACCAGCCCCTTGGCCACGGCGGCGGCGTTGGCCAGCACGGCCTGGTCCAGCACCTGGAAGAAGGGTTGCATGGCGTAGTAGCCCTGCACGCCAAAGAACCAGAGCACGGAATTGAGCAGCGTCAGCGTCAGCCCGCTGCGATAGGGGCTCTCGGGGGTGGCGATGGCCAGCGGCAGTTCGGCCTGGGTGATATCGGGCAGCACCTGCTGCAGGCCCAGCAGCAGCACCACCAGCAGCAGCGCGACGATGGAGCCGGGCACGACCAGGTTCATCACCTCGCGTACGTTCTCGCCCACAAAGCCCGTGCGCGCAATGCGCGTCCAGCGCATGGCGCTGAGCCTGGCCATCAGCGGCACGGTGATCAGGGGCGAGGCTATGGCGATGAACAGCACCAGCGTGGCCGCCGCGCGCGGATGCTCGCGCAGCAGGAAGATGGCCATCTGCACATGGGCAAAGCACAGAAAGGTCACCGGCAGGCGCGGCAGCCTGTGGCGTATGGAGAGCATGTAGCCGATGGAGGCGGCCACCAGCAACGGCAGGATGCTGCCGATTTGCGCATGCAGGCCCGCAAGAAGCTGCACCACGGGCTCGGGCTGGCCGGACATCTGCGCCAGCGCCGACAGTATGAGAAACAGGGCCGAGACCAGCAGGCATGGGACCAGCCAGAGCAGGCCTTCGCGTATGGCCCGCATGGAGTTGGCACCGGCCAGCCTGGCCAGGCGCTGCGTCAGGAACAGTTGCATGTCCGGGAACCCCGGCCATGGCGTCTTGTTGCCCATAAGCTCCCACCCTTCACTTCCCGGCAGGAGTCATGCGCCCCTGTCCGAAGCACATCCTACACGGCGGCCGGCCGGCGCCCTGCGCATGGCGGCGCGAGGGGCCTCCCGGCCCGCTCGCGCCCTCGATCAGCCGGTATTGCGCACGCCGGCCGCAATGCCATTGATCGACAGGTGGATGCCGGTCTTGATGCGCTCATCGGTCTGGCCGCCGCGCCAGCGGCGCACCAGCTCCACCTGCAGATGGTGCAGCGGATCGATGTAGGGAAAGCGGTGGCGTATGGAGCGCGCCAGCGCCTCGTTGTGGGCCAGGCGCTGCTTGTCGCCCGTGATGCGCGCCAGCGCATCGACGGTGCTGTGCCACTCGGCCTCGATGGCGCTGAAGATGCGGCGGCGCAGGCGTGCGTCCGGCACCAGGTCGGCATAGCGCGAGGCCAGGTTCAGGTCGCTCTTGGCCAGCACCATGTCCATGTTGGACAGCAGGGTGCGGAAGAACGGCCACTGGCGGTACATCTTCTGCAGCAGGGCCAGCTGGGCCTTGCCATCCTTGCCCGGCTGCCCGATGAAGGCCTGCACCGCCGCGCCGAAGCCGTACCAGCCCGGCAGCGTGAGCCGGCACTGGCCCCAGCTGAAGCCCCAGGGAATGGCGCGCAGGTCCTCGATCTTCTGCGAGGGCTTGCGCGAGGCCGGGCGCGATCCGATGTTCAGCTCGGCAATCTCGCGGATGGGTGTGCTGCTGAAGAAGTAGCTGGTGAAGCCGGGGGTCTCGTACACCAGGGCGCGGTAGGCACCCATGCTGGCCTCGGACAGAAACGCCGCCGCATCCAGGAAGGCGCGCGTGGCCGGCTTGGTCGGCTGCAGCAGCGTGGCCTCCAGCGTGGCGGCCACCAGGGTCTCCAGGTTGCGCCGGCCGATCTCGGGGTTGGCGTACTTGGAGGCGATGACCTCGCCCTGCTCGGTCAGCCGGATCTGGCCGCGCACGGTGCCCGGGGGCTGCGCCAGGATGGCCTGGTAGCTGGGGCCGCCGCCACGGCCCACCGTGCCACCGCGGCCATGGAACATGCGCAGGCTGATGCCATGGCTGTCGGCCAGATCGTCGAACAGCTCGACCAGCGAGATCTCGGCGCGGTACAGCTCCCAGTTGCTGGTGAAGATGCCGCCATCCTTGTTGCTGTCGCTGTAGCCCAGCATGATGTCCTGCTCGCCGCCGCTGCGCTGCACCATGGCCGCCACGCCGGGCAGCTGGAAGTAGCGCCGCATGATGGGCGCGGCGCTGCGCAGGTCGCCGATGGTCTCGAACAGCGGCACGACGATCACGTCGCAGACGGCGCCGTCGTCCAGCGTGCCGCGCAGCAGCCCCGCCTCCTTTTGCAGCAGCAGCACTTCCAGCAGGTCGCTGACCGACTCGGTGTGGCTGATGATGCAGTGGCGTATCGCCTCGGCGCCCAGGGTCGCGCGCAGGCGGCGCGCGGCCTCGAAGATGGCCAGTTCACCGCGCGCATGCTCGGAATAGTCGGCGCCCACCACGCGCAGCGGCCGCGCCTCTTCCAGCAGGCGCACCAGCAGGGCGCACTTGGCGTCTTCCTGCAGGCCCGAATAGTCGGGCTCCAGGCGCGCGGTGGCCAGCAGCTCGGCCACCACCTCCTCATGCTTGTCCGAACTTTGGCGCAGATCCACGGTGGCCAGGTGGAAGCCGAAAACCTGCACGGCGCGCATCAGCGGACGCAGGCGCTGGGGCGCCAGCACCTCGCCATGGTTGCGGCTGAGCGAGTCGTCGATGACGCGCAGGTCGGCCAGGAACTCCTCGGGCGAGGCATAGGCGTTCTGCGGCGCCACGGCATGGCGCGCGGCCTCGCCGCCGGTCAGCACCTTGAGCGTGGCGGCCAGGCGCGCGTAGATGCCGGTGAGCGCGCGGCGGTAGGGTTCGTCGGAGCGGTGCTCGTTGGTGTCGGGCGAGCGCTCTGCCAGCGCCTGCATCTCGGGCGTGACATCGGCCAGGCGCTGGGACAGCGACAGCTCGCCGCCCAGGTAGTGCACCTCGCGCAGATAGTGGCGCAGCGCCACGTCGGCCTGGCGCGACAGCGCCAGCTCCAGGCTCTGGGCCGTGACATTGGGGTTGCCGTCGCGGTCGCCGCCGATCCAGTGGCCCATGCGCAGGAAGCTGTGCACGGGCAGGGTGTTGCCCAGCTCCTGCTCCAGTTGCGCATACAGCTTGGGAATCTCGCGCAAGAAGGTGGCTTCGTAGTAGGACAGCGCGTTTTCGATCTCGTCGGCCACGGTGAGCTTGGAGTAGCGCAGCAGGCGTGTCTGCCACAGCTGGCTGACGCGGGCGCGCAGTTGGGCCTCGTTGCGTTCGAGTTCGCGCGGGGTGAGCGCGTCCTTGGCGCTGTTGTACAGCTGGGCGCGGGCCACGATGTCCTCGCGCGCGGCCAGCAGTTGGGAGATGTCGCGCTCGGCCACCAGGATGCTCTGGCGCTGCACTTCCGTGGGGTGGGCCGTGAGCACGGGCGCCACATAGCTCCTGGCCAGCGTCTGCGCCACGGTACCGGCCGAGATGCCGGCCCAGCGCAGCCGCGCCAGCGCCACTTCGATGCTGCCTTCCTGCGTGTTGCCCGCGCGCTCGTGCACGGCGCGGCGGCGGATGTGGTGGCGGTCCTCGGCCAGGTTGGCCAGATGGCTGAAATAGGTGAAGGCGCGGATCACGCTCACCGTCTGGTCCGTGGTCAGGCCCTTGAGCAGGCGCTTGAGCGCGCGGTCGGCGGTCTCGTCGGCATCGCGGCGGAAGGTCACCGACAGCTGGCGCACCTGCTCGATCAGCTCGAAGGCCGCCACGCCTTCCTGCTCGCGGATCACATCGCCCAGAATGCGCCCCAGCAGGCGTATGTCCTCGATCAGCGGCAGGTCCTTGTCCGTCTTGCGGACAGGCTTGTCATCACGCCTGTCATCTCGCGCATTGCTCTTGCGGGGGGCGGTGGCCATCAACGAATCTCCTGGAATCGGTCAGCGTATCGGTTTGCTTGGGCTTCGGTCCTGGTGCCGGGTTTACTGCGGCGCAGCATGCTAGCATCCCGCGCTCCCCTCGAGGCTCCTGATGAATACCAAACCACTGATCCCCCACTCCATCGTGATCGCCACGCGCGAGAGCCAGCTGGCACTGTGGCAGGCCGAGCATGTCCAGGCACTGCTGCGCGCCCGGGGGCATGAAGTGGAATTGCTGGGCATGACCACCAAGGGCGACCAGATCCTGGACCGCACGCTGTCCAAGGTGGGCGGCAAGGGCCTGTTCGTCAAGGAGCTGGAAGTGGCGCTGGAAGAAGGACGCGCCCACATCGCCGTGCACTCGCTCAAGGACGTGCCCATGGAGCTGCCCGAAGGCTTTGTGCTGGCCTGCGTGATGGAACGCGAAGACCCGCGCGACGCTTTTGTCTCCAATCGCTACGCCGCGCTGGCCGAGCTGCCGCAGGGCGCCGTCGTCGGCACATCGAGCCTGCGCCGCCAGGCACTGCTGCAGGCCCTGCGCCCCGACCTGAAGATAGAGCCGCTGCGCGGCAACGTGAACACCCGCCTGCGCAAGCTGGACGAAGGCCACTACGACGCCATCGTGCTGGCCGCTGCCGGCCTGATGCGCCTGGGCCTGGCCGACCGCATCCGCGCCAGGTTCGAGCCCGCCGGCATGCTGCCTGCCGCAGGCCAGGGCGCGCTGGGCATCGAGGTGCGCGCCGACCGCCAGGACCTGATCGACGCGCTGGCCCCGCTGGCCCACCAGACCACCTGGCTGACCGTGACCGCCGAGCGCGCCGTCAGCCGCTGCATGGGCGGCAGTTGCTCCATGCCGCTGGCGGCGCACGGCACCTTCGACGGCCAGCAACTGCGCCTGGACGCAGCCTGGGGAGACCCGGAAGGCCGGCTGCCGCTGGTGCAGGTGCGCGCCGATGCCACCGTCACCGACATCGCCAGTGCCGACGCACTGGGCCAGCACGTGGCTGCGCTGCTGCAGGCGGCGGGCGCCCAACCGGCCCCCAAGCTCTAGACGGCACGCCCACATGCCACCGCGCATACTCGTCACCCGCCCGGCCCATGACGCGGCCGCGTGGGTGGATGCGCTGCAGGCCCGGGGCCTTCCGGCCCAGCCGCTGGCGCTGATGGCCATAGGCCCCTGCCGCGATGCGGCCACGCAACAGGCCTTGCAGGCCGCCCGCAACGCGCTGCGCGAAGGCCCGGGCTACCGCGCCGTGATGTTCGTCAGCGGCAATGCCGTCCAGCATTTCTTCGGCACCGACCCCGCACGGCTTCCGGCCTCCACCCGCGCCTGGACGCCCGGCCCCGGCACCGCCCAGGCGCTGCTGGCCCTGGGCATTGCGCCAGCACAGATCGACGGCCCGCCGCCGGACGCCGCCCAGTTCGAATCCGAAACGCTATGGCAGCGCGTGCATGACCAGATCCATGCGGGCGACCGCGTGCTCATCGTGCGCGGCGACAGCCAGGCAGGAGCGCCCAGGACCGTGCCGGCCACGGCAGGCGCCGGCCGCGATTGGCTGGCCGCCCGACTGCGCGAGGCAGGTGCCCAGGTCGAAATGCTGGCCGTCTACCAGCGCGAACTGCCTGCCTGGGATGCAGCCCAGACGGCACTGGCACGCCAGGCGGCCGAAGATGGCACGCTGTGGCTGCTCAGCAGCGCCGAATCCGTTGCCAACCTGCAACAGCTCCTGCCGGCCCAATCGTGGCAAAAAGCGCGAGCGCTCGCTACGCACGAGCGAATCGCTGCCCAGGCAAGACACATGGGATTCGGAGATGTCAAGCAATGCCGGCCCGCTCTGGAGGACGTGGTTGCGTCGATAGAATCGTCGCCATGAGTTCCGACGCAGCGCAAGACCGCCCCACCCCGCAGGACCTAACGCCCGCATCCTCCGCAGCAGCCTTCGCAGCCGGCTCCGCCCAAAGCAGCCCCGCTGCAGAACTGCGCGGCGGCTCCTCGGCCCTGGTCTACGGCGTGGGCGCCGTGGCCGTCGCGGCGCTCATTGCCTGCGGCATGCTGTGGCAGCGCTTGGGCAATATCCAGGAACAGCTGGCGCGCCAGTCCGCGCAGTCCGGCTCCCAGTCGGTCGAGGCCCGCACCCTGGCGCGCGATGCCCAGGACCTGGCCCGCGATAGCGCGGCGCGCACCTCGGTCATGGAGGCGCGCATTGCCGAGCTGTCTCTGCAGCGCACGCAGCTCGACGAACTCCTGCAAAGCATGTCGCGCTCGCGCGACGAAAACTTGGTGGTGGACATCGAATCCTCCATCCGCCTGGCACAGCAGCAGGCCGAGCTGTCCGGCAGCCTGCAGCCGCTGGTGGCCACGCTCAAGAACGCCCGCCAGCGCATTGAACGCGCCGCCCAGCCCCGGCTGGCCCCGGTCATGCGTGCGCTGGACCGCGACCTGGAACGGCTGGCCCGCATGAGCGTGACCGACACCGCCGGCCTGCTCACGCGCATCGAGGACCTGGTGCGCCTGGTCGACGAGATGCCCCTGCTCAACGCCGTGGCCCAGCCACGCGCCAGCCGCCATCGCGGCGTGGCCGGCCAGGCGGCCCGCCAGCCCGAGCCCGCCCCCATCGAGGGCAGCCCCACCGAATGGCGCTGGTGGCAATCCTGGGGCGAGCGCGGCTGGACGGCCGTGCGCGAAGAAGCCCAGGACCTGCTGCGCGTCAGCCGCATAGACCACCCGGACGCCATCCTGCTGGCGCCGGAACAGGCCTATTTCCTGCGCGAGAACCTCAAGCTCAAGCTGCTGAACTCGCGCCTGGCCCTGCTGTCGCGCCAGTGGGATGCGGCGCGGGCCGACCTGGCCGCTTCCGGGATGGCCGTGAACAAGTACTTTGATCCTGCCGCGCGGCGCACCCAGATCGTGCAGGCCCAGCTGCAGCAGATCCAGGCCAATCTGCGCACCACCGAACAGCCTGCGCTGCAGGAAACCCTGGCGGCGCTGGCAACAGCGGCCGCAGGCCGCTGAGCAGCCGGGAGACAGACGAATGCGCGCTGCACTGTGGTTGATCGGTTTATTCGGCATGGCCGTTGCGGCCGCCTTGTTCGCGGGCTCCAACCAGGGCACGGTGACCCTGTTCTGGGCGCCCTACCGCCTGGACCTGTCACTGAACCTGGCCATTGCCATCATCGTGCTGGCCTTCGTGCTGCTGTATGCCGCGCTGCGCGCGCTGGCCGCGCTGCTGCAGATGCCGCACCAGGCGCGGCGCTGGCGCAGCCAGCAGAAAGAGCGCGCCATGCACCACAGCCTGCTGGAAGCCCTGTCGCACCAGCAGGCCGGCCGCTTCCTGCGCGCACGCAAGTCCGCGCTGGCGGCCCTGGCCATGGAAGAGTCCCTGGCCGAGACCCATGCCGCCGTGCCGCACGGCATGCGGCTGCGCGCCGCCGCCCACATGGTGGCCGCCGATGCCTCCCATGCACTGCAGGACCGCCAGCAGCGCGACCACCATTGGCGTGAGGTCCTGGCCAACGCACCGGCCCAGGGCAACGCCCAGGAGCAGGAAATGCGCGAAGGCGCACAGATGCGCGCCGCGCGCTGGGCCCTGGACGACCGCGACGCAGCTGATGCGCTGCGCCGCCTGGCCGAACTGCCACAGGGCGCGGCACGCCGCACGATCGCGCTGCGCATCCGCCTGAAGGCATCGCGCCTGGCAGGCCAGACATCGACGGCGCTGGACACGGCGCGCCTGCTGGCCAAGCACCGCGCCTTCTCGCCCGCGGCCGCCGCCAGCGTGGTGCGCGGCCTGGTACTGGAGAGCATCAACGAGGCACGCGACACCACGCAGCTGCAGCACTTCTGGCTGTCGCTGGACACGGAAGAGCGCGCCATGCCCGAGATTGCGCTGCCGGCCGCATCGCGCCTCATGGCCCTGGGCGGCGAGGCCGCCCAGGCCCGTGCCTGGCTGCTGCCCGTGTGGGAGCGCCTGCTGTCCCACGCAGGCCCGCGCAGCGAATCCCACCTGCCGCGCCTGGTCCAGGTGCTGGAGCCCTGCCTGGACGGCCTGGACGGCGCCTGGCTGGCTCGCATCGAGGCGGCCAGCAACGCCCATCCGCGCGAAGCCCGCCTGCAATACCTGGCCGGCATGGCATGCGTGCAGCGCCAGCTCTGGGGCAAGGCCCAGCAGCTGTTGCTGCGCGCAGCCCCCCACCTGCAGGAAAGCGCACTGCGCACCCGCGCCTGGCAGCGCCTGGCCCTGATGGCCGAGCACCGCGGCGATGCCGATGCAGCGGCTGCCGCCTGGAAGCAGGCAGCGCAGGCCGTGGTCGTGCTGCCCGCCGATCCGACCCGGCCCTGAGCCCTCCGCGCGGCACGGCGAGCCTTCATCTTTTTTGAATCGAGCCGTCAATACCGCTGAACTCTTTTGGATTTGCCGCTTCCTACACTGCACGTTGTCCGCAGTGCACGAAGTCCACGCAGAGCGCACCGCACCCTTTCTTGCCATCCAGGGCCCCTTTGCAGGGGCCCTGAACGGTTCCAAAGCCTGCCGCCATCCATGACAGAGTCCTCAGCCCGCGCCAACGCGCCAGCAAAATCCTCCTCCAAAGCCACGCGCTACAACGGCGTGGCCATGGCTGCCCACTGGCTGCTGGCACTGGGCCTGATCGCCGCCCTGGCCCTGGGCTGGTACATGACAGGCCTGCCGTTCTCGCCCTCGCGCCTGAAGCTCTACAACTGGCACAAGTGGCTGGGCGTCACGCTGTTGACGCTGAGCCTGCTGCGCCTGGTCTGGCGCATCACCCATCGCCCGCCCGAGCTGCCCGCTTCCGTGGCCCGCGCCATGCCCCAATGGCAGCACTGGGCCCACAACGGCACCCACCACGCCATGTACCTGCTGTTCTTTGCCGTGCCCCTGCTGGGCTGGGCCTACAGCTCGGCGGCCGGCTTTCCCATCGTCTTCCTCGGCGTGCTGCCCCTGCCCGACTTCGTGAGCGCAAGCCCCGAGCTGGCCGAAACCCTCAAGCCCCTGCACGGCTGGGCGGCCTGGGCCCTGGTCGCGCTGATCGCCATGCATGTGGGCGCCGCCCTCAAGCACCAGTTCATCGACCGCGACGGCCTCATCTCCCGCATGCTGCCGGGCCGCGCCTGAGTTTTCTCCCCCAGCCAGGGCCTGCGCACCGCGCTGCGCGCGCCCCAGCCATCCCCTATCGAATGTTTCCCGACCCCCAAAGGAGTCCTGCCATGCGCTTTTCCGCCACGCTGACCACCATTGCCCTGGCCGCTGCGGCCCTGACCTCCCAGGCGGCCCTGGCCGAGCAAAAGCTCGTTCCCGCCCAGAGCGCCGTGAACTTCACGGCCAAGCAGATGGGCGTGCCCCTGCAGGGCCACTTCAAGAAATTCGACGCCCAGGTCCAGTTCGACACGGCCAAGCCCGACACCAGCAAGATCCGCTTCACCGTGGACACCGGCAGCGCCACCATGGGCGCCAAGGAAACCGACGCCGAGCTGCCCAAGGCCGATTGGTTCAATGTCGCCAAATTCCCCCAGGCCGTCTTCGACTCCACCGCCGTCAAGGCGCTGGGCGGCGGCAAGTACCAGGTGGACGGCAAGCTCAGCATCAAGGGCCAGGTCCAGAACGTGAGCATTCCCGTGCAACTGGCACAGTCCGGCACCACGACCACGGCCACCGGCACGCTGCCGCTCAAGCGCCTGCAGTTCAAGATCGGCGAAGGCGAATGGGGCGATACCTCCATGGTGGCCGACGAGGTCCAGGTGCAATTCAAGCTGGCCCTGACCGGCGTGGGCAAGCTGTAAGCGGCACTCTTGCCCAGGATTGGCCGTTTTCTTTTCCGTTTCGTGCAACCCCAACCTAGGAGTTCTTTCATGCGCACTTCCGTGTTTGCCCTGGCCATTGCCGGCCTGTTCGCCACCGCTGCCCAGGCGGCTCCCGCAACCTACGCCATCGACCCGACGCACACCTTCGCCACGTTCGAGATCGACCACAACGGTGCCTCGACCAACCGCGTGCGCTTCGACAAGAAGAGCGGCACCGTGGAATTCGACCGTGACGCCAAGGCCGGCAAGGTCGAAGTCGTGCTGGAAATGGACTCGCTGAGCTCGGGCACCGCCGCCTTCGACAAGCATCTCAAGAGCGCCGACATCTTCAACGTGGCCAAGTTCCCCCAGGCCAAGTTCGTCTCCGACAAGTTCGTCTTCGACGGCGACAAGCTCAAGGAAGTCACCGGCCAGCTGACCATCCTGGACAAGACCCAGCCCGTGACCATCAAGGCCAACAAGTTCACCTGCTACCCCAACGCCATGCTGCAAAAGCGCGAGACCTGCGGCGGCGACTTCGAGGCCGTGATCGACCGCACCGCCTTCGGCGTGAACTACGGCGTGGACTACGGCTTCCCCAAGCAAGTGCGCCTGGTGATGTCCATCGAAGCGGTCAAGCAGCAGTAAAACGGTATTCGCCGCAGTGCCTTTCGGGGCGATGCGACCCAAAGCCCGTGATCCGGAAGCCGGTCACGGGCTTTTTTGCGTGGCGGGCCGGGCCTGCCACCTCCTGACCACTCCCGCCAGCCTGAGCACCCCTTGCTCGATGGCCTGCGGCTGCAGGCTCGCATAGCCCAGGACCAGCCCGGCGCAGGACTGGCGGCGATGGGCATCACCGGCCGCATAGAGCGGCGAGATGGGGCGCACGCCCACGCCGCGCTCTCGCGCCAGACGCATCAGGGCAATCTCATCGCGCTGGTGCACGGCAGGCACCCAGGCCACCACATGCAGGCCCGAGGCCGAACCTTCGACCTGCACCGCGCCCGGCAGGTGCCGCTCCAGCGCCTGCAGCAATGCCGCCCGCCGGCCTTCGTTGCGGCGGCGGGCGGCGCGCACATGGCGCTCGTAGCTGCCGTCCTCGATCAGCGCGGCCAGCACCAGCTGGTCCAGGCGCGGCGCATGCCGGTCGGCCAGCCGCCGGGCTTCCCGGAAAATGGGCACCAGGGACGGCGGCAGCACCAGGTAGCCCATGCGCATCTGCGGGGACAAGGCCTTGGAGAAAGTGCCGACATGGATGACGCAACCCACCTCGTCAATGGACTGCAGGGCGTCGATGGGGCGCAGCCCGTAGCGGAACTCGCCGTCGTAGTCGTCTTCCAGAATCCAGGCACCCGTGGCGCGCGCCCAGGCCAGCAGCTGCTGCCTGCGGCCTATGGGCAGCACGCCGCCCAGCGGAAACTGGTGCGATGGCGTGACATAGGCCAGACGCGCCTGGCGCCCGACCAGCGCCGAGGTATCCAGGCCCTGTTCATCGACAGCCATTTCCTGCAGGCATGCGCCCTGGGCCTCGAACACGCGGCGCGCCATCAGGTAGCAGGGCTCTTCCATCAGCACGGTCTCGCCCGGATCGACCAGCACGCGCGCGCACAGGTCGATGGCCTGCTGCGAGCCCTGCACCACCACGATCTGATCGGCCGAACAGACAAGCCCCCGCGCCCTTCGCAGATAGCCTTGCAGCGCCATGCGCAGCGCCGGCTCGCCTTCGGGCGCGTCGTAGGACAGGGAAGACTGGCGCTGCACGATGGCGCGGTTGTAGGCACGCCGCCAGGCCAGCGTGGGAAAGTCATCAAAGGCCAGGGCGCCGTACAGAAAGTCGATCACGGCAGGCCCGTCATCCCCGGCGCGAGCGGGCTGGGCCTGCGCCAGCGCATCCACGCGCCGTCCATAGGAAGACAGGCGGGATCGGCAATCCTGCGCCGCAGCCGCAATGCGGGGCGCGCGGCTGCGCTGCTCCGCGCCAGCTGCCACGCGCGCCCGGGCGCCCTGTGCAGTCTCCAGATAGCCCTCGGCCGCAAGCTGCTCGTAGGCCGCCGTGACGGTGGTGCGCGACACACCCAGGTCCAGCGCCAGCGCGCGGGTGGAAGGCAGGCGCGCGCCCACGGCCAGGCTGCCGTCGGCCATCTGGGATTTCAGCCATTCGTGGATGCGGCGGGCGCTGGGCGCAGCCCCGGTATCGGCGGCGAAATGGGACTTCAACTGGTCTTCCAAAAAATCACGAAACTGGATTTTTCATTGTGCCAGGGATGGTGGATAGTCCTGTTTCCCCCGATGCCGGTCCACCGTTGCACCAAGCTCCATGTACACGCCCGCCCATTTCTCCCTCACCGATTCCGACAGCCTGCACGGCCTGATCCGCAGCTACCCCCTGGGTACGCTCGTTACCCAGGCCAACGGCGTGCTGGACGCCAACCACCTGCCGTTCCTGCTGGATGCGGACCCAGGGGAGATGGGCACGCTGAGCGCCCATGTGGCCCGCGCCAATCCCATCTGGCAGCAGTGCCGCGACGGCGCCGAGGTGCTAGTCGTCTTCCGTGGTGCCGAAGGCTATATCTCGCCCAGCTGGTATCCAAGCAAGCACGAGACGCACCGCCTGGTGCCCACCTGGAACTACGAGGCCGTGCATGTGCACGGGCAAATCAGCATCCATGACGACGAGAGATTCGTGCGCGGCCTGGTCGGCCGGCTCACCCGGGTCCATGAGGCATCGCAGGCCCAGCCCTGGAAGATGTCCGACTCGCCGCGTGAATTCATCGACGGCATGCTGCAGGCCATCGTCGGCCTGCAGATCCGCATCACCCGCCTGGAGGGCAAGGCCAAGCTCAGCCAGAACCGGCAGGCCCTCGACCTGGACGGCGCCATCGGCGCGCTGCGCGAGCGCGGACAGGAGCCGCTGGCCAGCGCCATGGATGCGGCGCCGCGCATCTAGCGCCAGCCACCCTCACACAGGTTGCCACCCACCGATGTACACCTCCACCTTCACCTTCGCGCCGGGCGCATACGACGCGCAGTTCCATGCCCTTGACGGCCGGATCGCCGAGATCGCCCGCGCCATCCCCGGCTACCTGGGCGAAGAGGCCTGGGAGAACCCCGCCACAGGCCTGGTCTCCAACGTCTACTACTGGCAGACCTGGGAGGCGCTGCAAGAGCTGATGCGCCACCCTGCGCATATCGAGGCCAAGCGGCAGCAGGCGCGCTGGCTCAAGGGCTACCAGGTGGTGATCGCCCAGGTGGTGGGCAGCTACGGCGATGGCGGGATAGCGCACCCGCTGGCCACCGCTGCGCAAGGCACTGCGCACCCGGCTCGCTGACCGGACCCGCTTTTGGCCCGATGATGGCGGCCATGCGATGGCGTTTTGATCCTGTTTCCCTGGTGTGGGCGGTGGCCCTGTTTGTCCTGCTCGTGCTGCTGGCCACCGTCGGCGCACGCTGGGGCTGGGTGCGCAGCTTCTTCGGCGACGTGTTGGCCGTGGCCTGGGTCTATGCCGTGTTCAAGACCGTGATCGCCGCGCGCGTGCTGACGCTGGCATCGGCCGCACTGTGCGTGGGCCTGCTGGTGGAGCTGGGCCAGTTCCTGGCATCGACCTTCCAGTTGCACATTCCCAACCGCGCCTTGCGAATCGTGCTGGGCAGCACGGCCGACTGGTGGGATGTGCTGGCCTATGTGATGGGTTTTGCAGCCGTGCTGGTGGTGGAGGCTGCGTTCCGTGGCCGCAGAGCCAGGCCTGTGCTCTGATCAGGCCCGTACAGCGCAGCCACCGGCCTTGAGCACCCGCTTCGTCGAGGCCGGATACCGCTCCAGCTTGTCCGCCGGCCGGCGCGGCCTGGCCACCAGCTCGCCACCGCAGTTGGGGCAGGCGCCGTGCAGCACATGATCCGCACAGCCGGCACAGAACGTGCACTCGAAGGTGCAGATGCGGGCCTCGGCAGACTCTGGCGGCAGGTCCTTGTCGCAGCATTCGCAGTTGGGTCGAAGCTCAAGCATCGGTGCACTCCGGGTGTGGTCCATGAAGACTGGCATCCTAGTGGATGTGCTCTGCCGGGGAGCGGTCCTCGCGCTCCATCTGCAGCGTCGTATGGTGCAGGTCGAAGCCGGCCTGCAGCCTGTCTTCGATATCGCGACGCACCTGCTCGCCGTCCGCGCCGGGCAGCAGCACCACATGGCCGGTCAGCATGGGCTTGCTCTGCGTGACCGCCCACAGGTGGACATCGTGGATCGCTGCCACGCCCGCCGTGCCCGCAATCGTCTCGCGCACTGCCTGCAGGTTCATCCCGGAGGGCACGCCTTCCAGCAGGATATTGATGCACTCGCGCAGCAGGGTCCAGGTCCGCGGGAACACCATGAAGCCGATGCCCACGGCCACCGCCGAGTCGATCCACCGCCAGCCCGTCAGCCAGATCAGCGCGGCACCGGCGAGCACGCCGATCGAGCCCAGCATGTCAGCCCATACCTCCAGGTACGCGCCCTTCACGTTCAGGCTCTCGTCCTTGCCGCCCGACAGCAGGCGCATGGAGATCAGATTGATCACCAGGCCCGCGGCCGCCACCGCCATCATGCCCAGGGACTGGATTTCCGCGGGTGCCGACAGGCGGCGGTAGGCCTCATACAGGATGTAGAAGGCCACTCCCAGCAGCACCAGCGCATTGACGGCGGCGGCCAGGATCTCGAAGCGCGCATAGCCGTAGGTGCGCAGCAGGTCGGCTGCCTTGCGGCCGGCGCGTATGGCCACCAGGGCCAGCAGCAGCGCCATCGCGTCGGTCAGCATGTGCATGGCGTCGGAGATCAGGGCCAGGCTGCCCGTGACCATGCCGCCGATGATCTCCACCACCATGAAGGTGCCGGTCAATCCGAAGGCAAACCAGAGACGGGATTCCGGCAGGGCGCGCACGTCGCCGTGCTGATGGCTGTCGCTCATGAGGTTCCTTGACTTGAAAACGGTTGTGAACAGAGGGCCGCCGCATCCATGGCGACCATGGCAAGCGGGGGGATCGGACCTCGATGAGAAAGCGTGAAGTGACTTGAAGGTCAAGTGCTGGCGGTAACTCGGCACCGCAGGTGGCCCGGACACCGCAGCGCGCATATCCCTGCATCCATCGCAACATTTCATTTAGGTAAATTGATTACGAATAGTAGAATCAAGACATCCACCAAGGAGACATTCGATGAACACAAGCGCCCGTCCCGACCTGTCCACACTGCCACCGCCCGCCGCCGTGCAGCAGCTGCACCACTACGCCTACAAGGCCCGCGATGCCGAGGAGACCCGCCACTTCTACGAGGACATCCTGGGCCTGCCGCTCTACCACATCATCCAGAGCGACTACGTGCCCAGCACGGGCGAGTACTGCCCCTACACGCACTTCTTCTTCCGCCTGAAGGATGGGTCGTTCATCGCCTTCTTCGACATCGGCGACGACGAAAAGGCCCTGCCCTCGCCCAACACGCCGCTGTGGATCAACCACATCGCCTTCCGCGTGGACACCGTCGAGGAACTGGAGAACACCAAGGCCCGCCTGGTGGCGCATGGCATCGAGGTGCTGGGCGTGACCGACCACCACATCTTCAAGAGCATCTATTTCTTCGATCCCAACGGCATCCGCCTGGAGCTGTCGGCCCAGCTGGCCGACGAAGTGCAGATGGCGCGCGAAAGCACCACCGCCCACGCCCGCCTGAACGAGTGGACGGCACGCAAGGAGCAATGGCGCAAGGAACGCGCCGAAGGCAAGGCCGCCCAGCCGCTCAAGCCCCAGAGCAACGACCGGCCCGAGTTCGTCCCCGACGCAGCGGCCTGAATAAGACCCGGCGAACAGGCAGGCGGACGGGGTCGGTAGAATCCCCGTCAAACCGTCATCCATTTCGCATATGCAGACGGCATCCCTTCAACGGATGCCGTTTTCATTTGCCAAACGCCATTCGCACAATTCCCCGCAAGCAAGCCATGAGCGACACCATTGCCCAGCCAGGCCTCGACAGCCTGTCCAAATCGTTTGAACCCGCAGCCATCGAGGCCCAATGGGGCCCCGAATGGGAAAAGCGCGGCTACGGCGCAGCCGGCGTGCGCGGCACGGGCCAGGCAGATGCATCCCAGCCCTCGTTCTCCATCCAGCTGCCGCCGCCCAATGTGACGGGCACGCTGCACATGGGCCATGCGTTCAACCAGACCATCATGGACAGCCTCACGCGCTACCACCGCATGAAGGGCCACAACACGGTCTGGGTGCCCGGCACCGACCACGCGGGCATCGCCACGCAGATCGTGGTGGAGCGCCAGCTGCAGGAGCAGGGCATTGCCAGCCGCCACGACATGGGCTCGACGCCTCCCGAGGCGCGCAAGAACTTCGTGAGCAAGGTCTGGGAGTGGAAGAACCAGAGCGGCAACACCATCACCGGCCAGATGCGCCGCATGGGCGACAGCGTGGACTGGAGCCGCGAGTACTTCACCATGGACGACAAGCTGTCTTCCATCGTCAACGAGACCTTCGTGCGCCTGTACCAGCAGGGCCTGATCTACCGTGGCAAGCGCCTGGTGAACTGGGACCCCAAGCTGATGTCCGCCGTCTCCGACCTCGAGGTCGAGAACGAGGAAAAGGACGGCTCGCTGTGGCACATCGCCTACCCGCTGGCCGACGGCTCGGGCCAGCTCGTGGTGGCCACCACGCGCCCGGAAACCATGCTCGGCGACGCAGCCCTGATGGTGCACCCCGAGGACGAGCGCTACCAGGCGCTGATCGGCAAGACCGTGATCCTGCCCCTGGTGGGCCGCGAGATCCCCATCATTGCCGACGACTACGTGGACCGCGAGTTCGGCACGGGCGTGGTCAAGGTCACGCCTGCGCATGACAACAACGACTACGCCGTGGGCCAGCGCCACGGCCTGCCGATGATCTGCGTGCTGACGCTGACGGCCACCATCAACGACGAGGCGCCCGAGAAGTACCGCGGCATGGACCGCTTCGTGGCGCGCAAGGCCATCGTGGCCGACCTGGACGCGGCCGGCCTGCTGGTCGAGACCAAGAAGCACAAGCTCATGGTGCCCATCTGCACGCGCACGGGCCAGGTGATCGAGCCCATGCTGACCGACCAGTGGTTCGTGGCCATGAACAAGGTGGGCGAAGGCGATGCCACGGGCAAGTCCATCGCACAGAAGGCCATCGATGCCGTCTCCAGCGGCCAGGTGCAGTTCGTGCCCGAGAACTGGGTCAACACCTACAACCAGTGGATGAACAACATCCAGGACTGGTGCATCTCGCGCCAGCTGTGGTGGGGCCACCAGATTCCGGCCTGGTACGACGAGGACGGCAAGGTCTACGTGGCCCGCACCGAGGAAGAAGCCCAGGCCCAGGCCCCCGGCAAGACGCTCACGCGCGACGAGGACGTGCTGGACACCTGGTACTCCTCGGCCCTGGTGCCGTTCTCCACCATGGGCTGGCCGAACCAGACCGAGGCGGCCGACGATGACTACAACCTCTACCTGCCCAGCTCGGTACTGGTCACGGGCTACGACATCATCTTCTTCTGGGTCGCCCGGATGATCATGATGACCACGCACTTCACGGGCCGCGTGCCCTTCCGCCATGTCTACATGCATGGCCTGGTGCGTGACGCCCAGGGCAAGAAGATGAGCAAGTCCGAGGGCAACGTGCTCGACCCCGTGGACCTGATCGACGGCATCGACCTGGACACCCTGCTGGACAAGCGCACCCAGGGCCTGCGCCGCCCCGAGACCGCCCCCCAGGTGCGCAAGAACACGCAAAAGGAATTCCCCGAGGGCATTCCCGCCTACGGCGCCGACGCGCTGCGCTTCACCTTCGCGGCCCTGGCCTCGCTGGGCCGCTCCATCAACTTCGACAGCAAGCGCTGCGAGGGCTACCGCAACTTCTGCAACAAGCTGTGGAACGCCAGCCGCTTCGTGCTGATGAACTGCGAAGGCCATGACTGCGGCCTGCTGCCCCACACCAAGGAGCAATGCCAGGCCGGCGGCGAGTTCGCGGGCTACATGCAGTTCAGCCAGCCCGACCGCTGGATCACCTCGCAGCTGCAGAAGGTCGAGGCCGAAGTGGCCAAGGGCTTTGCCGAATTCCGCCTGGACAACGTGGCCAACGCGCTGTACGACTTCGTCTGGAACGAGTTCTGCGACTGGTACCTGGAAATCGCCAAGGTGCAGATCCAGACCGGCAGCGAGGCCCAGCAGCGCGCCACGCGCCGCACACTGATCCGCACGCTGGAGGCCATCCTGCGCCTGGCCCACCCCATCATCCCGTTCGTGACCGAAGCCCTGTGGCAGAAGGTCGCTCCGGTCGCCGGCCTGCCCGGCGAGTCCGTGGCCGTGGCCCGCTACCCCGAGGCCCAGCCCGAGAAGATCGACGAGGCCGCCATCGCCTACGTGGGCCGCATCAAGCAGATGATCGACGCCTGCCGCACGCTGCGCGGCGAGATGGGCGTGTCGCCCGCACAGCGCCTGCCGCTGCTGGCCGTGGCCAGCTCGGCCGACGAGGCGCAGTTCCTGCGCACCAACGCCGCCGTGCTTCAGAACCTGGCCAAGCTCAGCGAAGTCAAGGTGTTCGACGACGAAGCCGCCTGGGCCGAGGCCGCCCAGGCCGCGCCCGTCTGCGTGGTGGGCGAGGCGCGCCTGGCGCTGTTCGTGGAGATCGACGTGGCTGCCGAAAAGGCCCGCCTGTCCAAGGAGGCCGCACGCCTGGAAGGCGAGATCACCAAGGCCAATGCCAAGCTGGGCAACGAGGCCTTCGTGGCCAAGGCACCCCCGGCCGTCATCGACCAGGAAAAGAAGCGCGTGGCCGATTTCGGCGCCACGCTGATCCGCATCCAGGAACAACTCGCCCGCCTGGGTTGACATGGAATCTCCCCCTGAGCGGCTGCGCCGCTTCCCCCTCTCTCGCTTCGCGGGAGGGGGACGACACCCTCGGCGCGGGGCGGCGCGGCCGGCTCAGGCCCTTCCTCGGTGTCCCTGATCTTGGGCTGCGCCAGTTTCATCGTCCGAGGGCATCAAGTCGCACAATGAAAGCTGAGACACTTAGCGAAGAAGACGCAAAGCCGCACGCTTTTTCCATCACCTGAATCCCAAGATTTTCATGAGTAATCAGACCCGTGTCCGCAAAGCCGTGTTTCCCGTTGCCGGGCTCGGCACGCGCTTTCTGCCCGCCACCAAGGCCTCTCCCAAGGAGATGCTGCCCGTGGTGGACAAGCCGCTGATCCAGTACGCCGTGGAAGAGGCCTACGAGGCCGGCATCCGCGACATGATCTTCGTCACCGGCCGCAGCAAGCGCGCCATCGAGGACCATTTCGACACCGCCTACGAACTGGAAAACGAGCTGGAGAACGCCGGCAAGCAGGCCATGCTGGAGCTGGTGCGCAGCATCAGCCCCGCCGACATGAACTGCCTGTTCGTGCGCCAGCCGCGCTCCCTGGGCCTGGGCCACGCCGTGCTGTGCGCCGAGCCGCTGGTGGGCAACGAGCCCTTTGCCGTGCTGCTGGCCGACGACCTGATGGTGGGCGAGTCCGGCGGCCCGGGCGTGATGGCCCAGATGACCTCGGCTTTCCAGAAACAGGGCCGCTCCCTGCTGGCCGTGCAGGAAGTGCCGCTGGAGCAGACCAAGCGCTACGGCATCGTGGCCGGCGAGCCGGCCGGCGGCGCGCTGATGCGCATCGAGAAGATCGTCGAAAAGCCCGCGCCCGAGAAGGCGCCCTCGCGCATGGGCGTGGCCGGCCGCTATGTGCTGACACCGGCCATCTTCGAGGAGATCCGCAACCAGCCCAAGGGCGTGGGCGGCGAGATCCAGCTGACCGACGCCATCGAACGCCTGATGGCCCATGAAGCCGTCTACGCCTTCCAGTACCAGGGCAAGCGCTACGACTGCGGCAGCAAGGAAGGCTTTTTGCAGGCCACGGTGGAGCTGGCGCTGCAGCATGAGGATGTGGGTGCGAGCTTCCGCGAATACCTGCAGGGCCTGAGCATCTGAGGCCGGGCCCCTGGGCCGCCCCCGCCCCATGCAAAAGGCCTGCGAAAGCAGGCCTTTTTCTTTGGAGCGAGCCGCGTGCAGCCGCTCAGCGCCGGCGCAGGATGTGGATGAACTCCGCGCCCACGGTCTGCTGCTCCACCAGTTCATTGCCGGTCTGCTTGGCGAAGGCCTGGAAGTCGCGCAGCGATCCGGTATCCGTGGCCACCACCTTGAGCAGCTGGCCGCTGTCCAGTTCGGCCAGCGCCTTCTTGGCCTTGAGAATGGGCAGCGGGCAGTTGAGCCCGCGCGTGTCGATTTCCTTGTGAATTTCCATCGGATGCACCTCTTGAGCCTGGGATTCTAGGCGGCATCGCGGCTGAGGCCGGCAGCAGTGTCTTGATCGGCGCGACTCGCTTCAGCCTCCTGGGCCTGCTCGGCACGCTTCCAGAAGTCACGGATCACAGGATCATGCCCCCGGCTGCGCAGCCACTTGGCCAGCGCCATGCCCGTGCCCGAAGGCCAGGCCTGGACTTTCTCGGGCTCCAGCAGGCGGTATTCCAGCAGCTCGGGCGACAGCCGGACCTGGCCGCTGGCGCGCACATGGAAGGCGATGATCACCTGGTTCATGCGCAGGAACTCATGCACGCTGATCAGCTCCAGCGACTCGGCCTTCAGGCCGGTTTCCTCCGCCACCTCGCGCGCCACGCCCTCCTCGGGCGACTCGCCGGCCTCCATGAAGCCCGTGATCAGCCCGAAGACCTTCTCGGGCCAGGCCGCATTGCGCGCCAGCAGCACCTTGCCGTCCAGCTCCACGATGGCGGCCAGCACGGGCGTGGGATTGTTCCAGTGCGTCCAGCCGCACTCGGGGCAGCGCAGGCGCGATACATCGCCGCCGTCCTCGGCCTGGATCACCCACTGCAGGGGGGTGGCGCAGTGCGTGCAATAGCGGGTTTCATAGTGCATGGGGCTGTTCCTGGTTTTTTGCTGTCCTGGCTCAATGCAAACAGGAAGGCCCGCCGGAAGGCGGGCCTGTCGCTGCGTCAGGCGGGGAAGACGCCCGTGGACAGATAGCGGTCGCCGCGGTCGCAGACCACGAAGACGATGGTGGCGTTGTTCTCGCGCTCGGCAATCTGCTGGGCCACCCAGCAGGCGCCGGCAGCCGAGATGCCGGCAAAGATGCCTTCCTCGCGCGCCAGGCGGCGCGCCATGTCCTCGGCATCGTCCTGGCCCACGAGCACGGTCTCGTCGATCAGCGAGGCGTCGTAGATCTTGGGCATGTATTCCTCGGGCCACTTGCGGATGCCGGGAATGCGCGAGCCCTCGGCCGGCTGGGCGCCCACGATGCGGATGGCAGGGTTCTTTTCCTTGAGGAACTTCGCCACGCCGGTGATCGTGCCCGTGGTGCCCATGGCGCTCACGAAATGGGTGATCTCGCCGCCGGTCTGCTCCCACAGCTCGGGGCCGGTGGTCTCGTAGTGGATACGCGGGTTGTCGGGATTGCCGAACTGGTCGAGCACCACGCCCTTGCCCTGGGCCACCATCTGGTCGGCCAGGTCGCGCGCGTATTCCATGCCGCCGCTCTTGGGCGTGAGGATCAGCTCGGCGCCATAGGCCTTCATCGTCTGGGCACGCTCGATGGACAGGTCCTCGGGCATGATCAGCACCATCCGGTAGCCCTTGATCGTGGCGGCCATGGCCAGCGCAATGCCGGTATTGCCCGAGGTGGCCTCGATCAGCGTGTCGCCGGGCTTGATGTCGCCGCGCTCTTCGGCGCGGCGGATCATCGACAGGGCCGGCCTGTCCTTGACCGAACCGGCCGGGTTGTTGCCTTCCAGCTTGCCCAGCACCACGTTGCCACGTTCCTGGCGAGACTGCGCACCGATGCGCTGCAATGCCACCAGGGGCGTGCGGCCGATGGCGTCTTCGATGGTCGGATAAATTTTCATAGCCTCACACTGTGCCATAATTCGCCCCTGCGCTAAGTAGCCCGGGTGGTGAAATTGGTAGACGCAGGGGACTCAAAATCCCCCGCCGCAAGGCGTGCCGGTTCGATTCCGGCCCCGGGCACCAGAGATTACGTAGCCGAAAAAGCAGTCCGCTGCTTTTTCGGCTATTTCTTTTCCGGCCGCTGTCTTCACAGTGTCCGCACACCCCTCCTTCCTGCACCAGCCCTTTTCAGCGGCTGCACTGCAATTCAAGGCCTCCAGCCTGACCAGATCCTGCGTCCTCATGCCTTGGGCGGGATAGCCCCTGCGCGCTTTCACCCGCACACCACCCAACCTGTGTACAACTTTGGCATCAAGCCACCTCCAAGGCGAAAACGGACTGCAATCAGGCGCATGTCCAGCCCGCCTCGAATCGCCCCCACCGCGGCCTGCCCCCTAGCCTTGCCCAGTGCGCGAAATCCGGCACCTTCCCTCTGAAAACCGGTATCTGCACCATCGCCATGCAGCCAATTTCCGGCGCGGGCACCAGCCCGGTGCGCCCGCTGCAAAAGCCTGGTGATGCCCATGAAAAAAGCCACCCTGGGGTGGCTTTTTTTCTCCACAGAACCCTTGAACAACCCTGTGGATATTCAGTGAACAGCAAGTGAACGAGGCGTCCAAGTGCTTGCATTCACTGGCCGCAAGCTAGGCTGCCTGCAAATCAGGCAGCCCCTGAATCCAAGGGAAAACCCTTGAAACTGAGGTCACCTGCCGCGCCGCGCCTCAGGCATCGGAGCGGCGGATCTGGGCACGGCCCGCCGCCGTGATGTGCCATTGATGGCTGCTGTCCACTTCGACCAGTCCACGCTCGCGCAGCCTCTTGGACAGATGCTCGCGCGCCGCGCTTTCCAGCGACACGGGCTCGCCCATTTCCAGCTTCTTGAGCACTTCGAGTTCATCCACCGTCGGCTCGTACACGGGTGCGTGATATGTGGTTTCGGCCATCGCTACTCCTTCGCTATTCAAAGTCTCATGCCCCGGCACTGCCCAAGGCATGGGTCCCAACATAGCGTTGGCCGGGACGCCGCGCAATCGGTGTCCGCACCTTTTTTCGCGATGTGGGCGATGATGGCACGCTTTGCGGCGGCGTCCCACAGGTGCCAGGGCACTGCCCTGTCCGGGAAACGGGCAGCCCGCTCTCTTGCCGCCGCCCTCTGCTCTCCGCTCTTGCCATCTGCTCCAGGGATTCAGGTTTTCATGCTGTACGCCATCACCGCCTTGTTCGCCTTCCAGTTGCTGGGAGAGGCCATCGTCCAGCTCACGGGGCTGCCGCTTCCGGGAGCGCTCGTGGGCACGCTGCTGCTGCTGGCGGCGCTGCTGCTGCACGGTCGCCTGCCCGAGTCGCTGGAGAAGGCCGCCGGCGTGCTGCTGCAAAACATGATGCTGCTGTTCATTCCCGTCATTGCAGGCGTGATGCTGGAGTTCGACCGGCTGTCGCGCGAATGGCAGCCCTTCGTGATCGCCTGCGTGGCGGGTGCAGCCATTACCTTCCTGGCCACGGCCTTCACCTTCCGCTGGTGCCTGGAGCGCCAGCGCGCCCGGGAAGCGGCTGCCCACCAGGGAGACAAGGCATGAGCGCGCTCACCACCCACTGGCACAGCGCCTGGCAGTCGCTGTCCGGCAATGCCTCCACCGCCCACCTGCCCTGGCTGGTGCTGACCATGGCCGTCTACCTGGCGGCCATGGCGCTGTACCGTCGAAGCGGCAACCATCCGCTCCTGATTCCCGTGTTCACGGCTGTGGTCGTCATCGTGGGCGTGCTGCTGGCCACGGGCACCTCCTATGCCAGCTACCGCAGTGGCGTCTCGCTGCTGGGACTGCTGATCGGCCCGGCCACCGTCGCGCTGGCAATTCCGCTGTACGCCCAGCGCGAGCGCATCCGCGCGCTGTGGCTGCCCATCAGCGTGGCGCTGGCCGTGGGCTGCGTGGTGGCGTTGCTGTCGGCACTGCTGATCGGCTGGAGCCTGGGAGCGACGGTGCAGACGCTGGTGGCGCTGGCGCCCAAGTCGGCCACCATTCCCATCGCCCTGCCCATGGCCGAGCGCTTTGGCGGCCCGGCCTCGCTGGCGGCCGTGGCCGTGGCCATCACCGGCATTGCGGGCACGATGATGGCGCCGCTGCTGATCCGCCTGGTGCGCAGCGATGACCCGGCCGTGCAGGGTTTTGCCCTGGGACTTACGGCCCACGCCATCGGCACGGCACGCGCGCTGCAGGTGAATCCGACCATGGGCGCCTTCTCGGCCCTGGCCATGGGCCTGAACGGCGTGGCCACGGCCGTGGTCATGCCGCTGTGCCTGGCCGTGCTGCCCTGGTTTTGAGCGCGATTGCGGGTTTTCCCCAGAGACACCCCCACAAGCCTGTGGACAAGCGCCGCCAGCAGCAAGGATAAGTCAGTTAAGTGACTGTCATCTTTGAACAATCCAAGGCCTGCTTAATTTTCAGGCAGGCCGGTGCTCCCTGGCGCGCTGCTGCAGCCATGAAGAGAACACGCGCAGGGCGGGCGCGGGCTGGGCATCGGGCGCCAGGGCCGGGGTGACCAGGTAGTAGGCGCGGTTGCCGCGCAGCGGCTGGGGGCAGGCAATGATGAGGTCGCCGCGCGCCAGTTCCTGCTCGATCAGCATGGGCGGCATCAGCGCCACGCCCAGGCCCTGGCTGGCGGCCACGGCCAGCATGGAGAACAGCTCCAGCCGCATGCCATCCAGCGCGCGCGGCGCGGCCACGCCCATGGCATCGAACCACTGCTGCCAGCCGTAGGGCCGCGTGCTTTGCTGCAGCAGCGGCATCCGGGCCACGATATCCGCCCCCACGGGCAGCCAGGCGCGGCCCGGCTCGCGCGCCTGGGCCGTGGCCAGCAGTTGCGGGCTGCACACGGGCACCACCTCTTCGTCCATCAGCCATTGCGCCTGCACACCGGGCCAGCGTGCCACCTGCTCGGGCGTGCCTGCATAAAGCGCAGCGTCGAACACGGTATCGGCAAACAGGAAGGGCCGCGTCTGCACATCGATGTGCACGGTGACCTCGGGATGCTCGCGCGCCAGCTGCGGCAGGCGCGGCAGCAGCCAGCGCGTGGCGAAGGTGGGCACGGCCGCCAGGTTGAGCGGGCCTCCCTCGCCCTGGTGGGCCATGATGTCCAGCGTGTCGCGCTCCAGGCCGTGCAGCCAGCGCGAGACCTGCTGGGCGTACTGCGTGCCGGCCTCCGTCAGCAGCACGCCGTGGCGCGTGCGCCGGAACAGCTGCACGCCCAGGAACTCCTCCAGCGCAATGATCTGGCGCGATACCGCGCTTTGCGTGAGCGACAGCTCCTGCGCAGCACGCGTGTAGCTGATGTGGCGGGCGGCCGACTCGAAGCAGGCAAGGGCTTGGGTGGATGGCAGGGCTCTACGCATATCTCATGAATTCAATGCACTTCAGAGCCTCACATCATAGGGAATAACCCGCAACAACCCATTCATACATGCGTTTTACGCATTCATGGATGAACAAACATCGTTTGCGCCACGCGCAGGCCCGCTTCTAAGATGCGTCGCAACAACGCTCCATGGTCACAGCCTGCCCGGCTTTGGCATATGGCAGCGACCCGCCCTTGACCTCTTTGTTTTTTGGAGAAACCACGCCATGGCCCGCAACAGCTTCCAATGGGATGACCCCTTCCAGCTCGACCAGCAACTGAGTGAAGACGAGCGCATGATCCGCGACGCGGCCCATGCCTACTGCCAGGAGAAGCTGGCACCCCGCGTGCTGGAAATGTTCCGCCACGAAAAGTCCGACGTGAGCATCTTCCGCGAGATGGGCGAGCTGGGCCTGCTGGGCCCCACCATCCCCACGCAGTACGGCGGCGCGGGCCTGAACTATGTCAGCTACGGCCTGGTGGCGCGCGAGATCGAGCGCGTGGACTCGGGCTACCGCTCCATGGCCAGCGTGCAAAGCTCGCTGGTGATGGTGCCCATAAATGAATTCGGCACCGAAGACCAGAAGAACAGGTACCTGCCCAAGCTGGCCAGCGGCGAGTTCATCGGCTGCTTCGGCCTGACCGAACCCGACCACGGCTCCGACCCCGGCAGCATGTCCAGCCGCGCCTACAAGGTGGACGGCGGCTACCGCCTCAAGGGCAACAAGATGTGGATCACCAACAGCCCCGTGGCCGACGTGTTCGTGGTCTGGGCCAAGGAAGTGACCGAGGACGGCCATGTGGGCGAGATCCGCGGCTTCATCCTGGACAAGGGCATGAAGGGCCTGTCGGCCCCGGCCATCCACGGCAAGGTGGGCCTGCGCGCCTCCATCACGGGCGAGATCGTGATGGACGATGTCTTCGTTCCCGAGGAAAACGCCTTCCCCGAGGTGCGCGGCCTCAAGGGCCCCTTCACCTGCCTGAACAGCGCACGCTTCGGCATTGCCTGGGGCGCCCTGGGCGCAGCCGAGTTCTGCTGGCACACGGCGCGCCAGTACACGCTGGACCGCAAGCAGTTCGGCCGCCCCCTGGCTGCCAACCAGCTGGTGCAGAAGAAGCTGGCCGACATGCAGACCGAGATCACCCTGGGCCTGCAGGCCGCGCTGCGCGTGGGCCGCATGAAGGACGAGCACCAGAACGTGATCGAGATCACCTCGCTGATCAAGCGCAACAACTGCGGCAAGTCGCTGGACATCGCCCGCATGGCGCGCGACATGATGGGTGGCAACGGCATCAGCGACGAGTTCGGCGTGGCCCGCCACCTGGTCAACCTGGAAGTGGTCAACACCTACGAAGGCACGCACGATGTGCATGCGCTGATCCTGGGCCGGGCGCAGACCGGCATCGCAGCTTTTGCCAACTGACCCCCTGAGGCGCTTCGCGCCTTCCCCCTTCTCGCTTCGCGGAGGGGGACGACGCCCTCGCCGCGAGGCGGCTCTTGCTCGGCGTCCCTGGCCTGTTCCACGCCCATGTCACACGCTATGGGTGATGGAAGCTCAAGCCCTGAGCTGAACTACCAGCGGCATCGGGCGCGCTCATATTTCTTCCCTCTCATGTCCTCCACATCCTCCGCGCCGGCCGCATTGGCTGGCATCAAGGTGCTTGATCTTTCCCGCGTGCTGGCCGGGCCCTGGTGCACGCAGACACTGGCCGACCTGGGCGCCGATGTGATCAAGGTCGAGCGGCCCGTGGCCGGCGATGACACGCGCCACTGGGGGCCTCCGTTCCTGCCGCGCGACGATGGGCAGGCCACGCAGGAGGCCAGTTATTTCACGGCCTGCAACCGCAACAAGCGCTCGGTCACCATCGACATGTCCACCCCCGATGGGCAGCAGCTGATTCGCCAGATGGCGGCCGGGGCCGACGTGCTGGTGGAGAACTTCAAGGTCGGTGGCCTGGCGCAGTACGGGCTGGACTACGAAAGCCTCAAGGCGCTCAACCCGCGCCTGATCTATTGCTCGGTCACGGGTTTCGGCCAGACCGGCCCGTATGCCGAGCGCGCGGGCTACGACCTCATGGTGCAGGCCATGTGCGGGCTGATGAGCATCACCGGCCATGCCGACGAGGCGCCCGGAGGCGGCCCGCTCAAGGTGGGCGTGGCCGTGATCGATGTATTCACGGGCCTGTATGCCAGCAATGCCATCCTGGCCGCGCTGCATGCGCGCCAGGCCTCGGGCCGGGGCCAGCACATCGACATGGCCCTGCTCGACGTGGGCATGGCCGTGCTGGCCAACCAGGCCGCCGGCTTTCTGGCCACGGGCGAATCGCCGGGCCGCGCCGGCAACATCCACCCCAGCCTGGCGCCCTACCAGGACTTCGCCACGGCCAACGGCAACGTGCTGCTGGCCATTGGCAACGACGGCCAGTTCGCGCGCTTTTGCGCCGCCGTCGGCGAAGCCGGCTGGGCGCAGGACGAGCGCTTTGCCACCAACACCGCGCGCGTGCGCAATCGCCAGGCGCTGCTGGAGCGGATGGTGCCCCTCATGAAGACACGCGGCACGGCCGAATGGATTGCGCTGCTGGAAGACAAGGCCGTGCCCTGCGGCCCCATCAACACCATCGCCCAGGCCTTCGACGACCCGCAGGTGCGCGCACGCGGCATACGCGTAGAGCTGCCGCGCGAGGCCGGCGACGGCATCTCGCGCATCGCCGGCGTGGCCAGCCCCATGCGGCTGAGCGACACCCCGCCCGTGCTGCGCAGCGCACCGCCCTCCCTGGGCCAGCACACCGATGAAGTGCTGGGCGAGCTGGGCCTGGCGCCCATGGCCATCCAGGCGCTGCGCTCGCGCGGCGTGGTCTGATCGCCTGCGCCAGGCAACACCGCCTCCTCCAAATCTTTTTCCTCAAGCACCGCCATACGAATGTCTTAAAAAACCCAGCCTTCCCACCCGTCGGTGCCTCACAACAAACGCTCACAACATCCATTCAAGGAGACAACACCATGACTCACACCACTCGCATCGCGCTCGCCGGCATCCTCGGCGCCCTCGCGCTGTCGGGCGCAGCCCATGCCCAGGGCTACCCTGCCAAACCCATCAAGCTGCTCGTGCCCTTCGCGGCCGGCGGCACCACCGACCTGATCGCGCGCATCGTGGCCGAGCCGCTGGGCCGCGCCCTGGGCCAGCCCGTGGTGGTCGAGAACAAGGGCGGAGGCGGCGGCAGCATCGGCGCGGCCGAGACGGCGCGCGCCCAGCCCGACGGCTACAGCCTGGGCATCGCCACCGTGTCCACCACGGCCACCAACCCGGCGATCAATCCCAAGATCCCCTACAACGTGCTGACCGACTTCACGCCCATCGTGAACATCGCGGCCACGCCCAACATCATTGCGGCCCACCCCAAGTTCGCGGGCAAGAACTACCAGGAGTTCCTGGCCGAGGTGAAGAAGAACCCCGGCAAGTACTCCTACGCCTCGCCCGGCAACGGCAGCATCACCCATCTGATGATGGAGATGTTCAAGCTGTCCACGGGCACCGACATCACCCACGTGCCCTACCGTGGCAGCGGCCCCGCGCTGAACGACGCCGTGGCCGGCCAGGTTCCGCTGATCTTCGACAACCTGCCCTCGGCCCTGGGCTTCGTCAAGGAAAAGCGCCTGGTGCCCATCGTGGTGGCCGCGCCTCAGCGTCTGGCAGCGCTGCCCGATGTGCCCACCTTCAAGGAAGTGGGCCTGGCCCCCGTCAACCGCATGGCCTACTACGGCATCGTCGGCCCCAAGAACCTGCCGCGCGACATCGTGGACAAGGTCAATGCCGCCACGCGCAAGGTGCTGCAGGACCCCGCCATCAAGAAGCGCATCGAGGAAACCGGCTCGCTGATCGTGGCCGACACACCCGAGCATTTCTTTGAAGAGATCAAGGCCGAACTGGCGGTCTACAAGGACGTGGTGCAAAAGCAGAACCTGACGATGGATTGAGCCTGCGCGTCACCCACTGACCATCCCCGCCACGGCGGGGATTTTTACTGGAGGGCTCGAAGGCGGGAGCCGCCAAGCGACATCCCAGCAACCTGCCTGCTTACCTGTCTTCTGCCCTGCGAGATACAATGTATCTCACCCATTTTTGCAGAAGCACACCATGGCAACCACCACCATGATCCACGTGCGCGTGGATGAAGAGATCAAGGCACAGGCCGCCGAAACCCTGGCCGGCATGGGCTTGACGGTGTCGGATGCCGTACGTGTCTTCCTGATGCGCGTGGTGGCCGACCAGCAATTGCCCTTCGACCTCAGGGCACCCAACGCCGAGACGCGCGCAGCCATGCAGGAGGCACGCGCCATGCGCAAGGCACGCTTTGCCACCGCGGACGATTTGCTCCATGACCTCGAAAAAGGCAGCGAGCAGTAAGCGCGCAGTCCTTCCCCGCGCATCGGACCGGACCAAGGCTTTCGCCAAGGACTGGGTCCGGCTGTCGCATTCCGGCCGCCATGACATGAAGCGGTTGAAGGAGGCCATGCTGCTGCTGATTGCCAACGACGCCCCCCTGGAGCCTCAGTGGCTTGACCATGCCCTCACCGGCGACTGGGCCGATCACAGGGAGTGCCACGTGGGGGGCGATTTCCTGCTGATCTACCGGCTCGATGGCCAGGGCGCCAACGAATCGATCATTTTCGTGCGAGCCGGCACGCACGCCGAGCTGTTCGACTAAGACACGCCCAGCAACGCCTCGCACACCTCACACAGGCGCCCGGCCAGACGCCGGCCAGGCGCCGACAACTGGGCGCGCACGTGCAGTGCCACTTCCACATCAGGCACGGGGGCGAAGCCGGCCATGCCGTCAAGCAGGCGGTGGCCGGGCCGGACCAGCCGGCGCGGAAGCAGGCTGATGCCCAGGCCCTGCTCCACAGCGGCTTCCAGGCTGGCCAGGCTGGCGCTCACATAGGCCAGGCGCCAGCGCCGGCCTGCGGCATCCAGCGCATGCGTCATCTCGCTGCGGTACAGGCCGCCCTGCGGAAATACCACCAGAGGCAAGGGATCCATCCCGTGGCAGGGATGCCGCGCACTGTCTATCCAGGCCAGCGGTTCAGGCCAGCGCGCCATGCCGGGCGTGCTGCCGCTGCGCTGCTTGACGATGGCCAGGTCCAGCTCGCCGGACTGGAACTGCTGCCATATCGCCTGCGACAGCCCGCTGGTCAGCTCCAGGCGCAACTGCGGCTGGCTGCGCGCCAGCGCGCCCAAGGCGGGCATCAAGGCATTGCCGACAAAGTCCTCTGGTACGCCGATGCGCAGCACGGCCTCGGTGGCGCCTGCCAGCTGCTCCACGGCCTCGTCCATGAGCGCGAGGATGCGTTGCGCATAGGCCAGCAGGCGCTCTCCTTCCAGCGTGCATTCCACATGGCGCCCGCTGCGGTCCAGCAGCGTGCAGCCCATTTGCTCCTCCAGCCTGCGGATCTGCTGGCTGACCGTGGACTGGGTCAGGTGCACGCCCTGCGCCGCGCGCGTGAAGCTGCCGGTTTCGGCCACGGCGCAGAAGCTGCGCAGCAGGGTGGGGTCTATGGAAGAGGGCTGCATGGGGCTTGGGCGAATTTCAGTGGCTTTGTCACTGCCTGGCATTTGATCATTTAATTTTCCAATTGATGGCCCCCGTCCTAGACTGCGGCCTCAGCTCCCGATTGCCCAGCCATCCCCATGCAAGAACAAGAACACATCCGCCTGCTGCGCCATGCCGTGCAGCTGGCGCACGACAACCGCCTGCGGGGCGGCCGGCCCTTCGGCGCCCTGCTCGCGCGCGAGGGGCAGATCCTGTCCACGGGCGTCAACGAGATCGTGCAAAGCCATGACCCCAGCGCCCACGCAGAAATGCAGGCGCTGCGCGCGGGCACGCGCGCCCAGGCCAACGCCAGCCTGGCCGGCTGCACCATCTACGCCAGCGGCCACCCCTGCCCCATGTGCCTGGCGGCGCTGGTGATGGCCGGGGCCGAGCAGGTCTTCTTCGCCTTCGACAACGCGGATGCCCAGCCTTACGGCCTGTCCAGCGAAGGGGCCTACCAGCGGCTGCGCATGCCGCTGCAGCCGCCACCGCTGCCCCTGACGCGGCTGGACACGGGCATCACGGCGGCCCAGCTGTACGGCAACGTCCCCTGGGCCTGAAGCCATGTCGTCCATTGCGCCTGCGCACACCGAGACCCCTGCCGCGGCACACGCCATTCCAACGGCGCTGTGGCTGGCCACCGTCGTGCTGGTCACGCTGAACCTGCGCCCGTTTCTCACGGCCATCGGCCCGCTGGGACCGCAGATCCAGTCCGCCACCGGCATGGATCTGTCCACGCTGTCCTGGCTGACCCTGCTGCCCATGGCGTTGATGGGCGTGGGCGCCTGGCTGACCCCGGCCGCGCTGCGGCGCCTGGGTCCGCGCCGCGCCGTGGTCGGGTCCTTGGCGGTGATTGCGCTGGGCTGTGCGCTGCGCGTGGCGGGCTCCAGTGCGGCCACCCTGCTGGCCACGGCCGCGCTGTGCGGCGCTGGCGTCGCCCTGGTGCAAGGCGTGCTGCCGGGCCTGATCAAGCGCCAGTCGCCCGCACGCATGGCCCAGATGATGGGGCTGTACTCGGCCGCGCTCATGGGCGGCGGCGCCCTGGGCGCCCAGGTTTCGCCGCTGGCCGTGCAATGGGGACTGGACTGGCGCCTTGCGCTGGCGCTGTGGACTGCGCCCGCCCTGCTGGCATTGGCGCTGGCGCGGCATGCGCTGCGTGCGTTGCCGGCTCCGGCGCCCATGGCAGGGGCCAACGCCACGCAAGACACCGGCTGGCTGCGCCGGCGCCCGCGCACCTGGATGCTGATGGCCTGCTTCGGCCTCATCAACGGCGGCTATGCGGCCATGGTGGCCTGGCTTGCGCCCTTCTACCAGACGCACGGCTGGAGCCCCGCGCAAAGCGGCGGTCTGGTGGCCCTGCTGTCGGTGGCCCAGGCCGGCGCCGCGCTGGGCCTGCCCGTGCTGGCTTCGCGCCAAGCCGACCGGCGGCCATGGCTGGGGTTCACGCTGCTGTGCCAGATCATCGGCCTGGCCGCGCTGGCCTGGTGGCCTGATGCGGCGCCGCTGCTCAACATCGTCATCCTCGGCATCGGCCTGGGTGGCTGCTTCGCGCTGATGATGGTGGTGGCGCTGGACCATCTTCCCCACCCCACGCAGGCCGGTGCGCTCAACGCACTGATGCAGGGCGGCGGCTTTCTGATTGCGGCGCTGGCGCCCTATGTGATCGCCCGGCTGCACCAGTTCACGGGCGGATTCGGCGCCGGCTGGCTGGCCCAGATGGCCGCCGTGCTCGTGGTCTGCGTACTGGTGTCCCGCCTGGCACCGCAGCGCTACGCCCAGGCCATGCGGGCACCCGGCGGCTGACCCGCTTCAGTGCGCCGTTGCCTGGAAGCCGGCAGACCAGCGCACGAAGGCCCAGACGCACCAGGCCAGGCCCAGCGCCACCAGGCCGCCGCCGATCCAGCCGATGTTCTGCATGCCCGCATGCATGCTGACCTGACTGCCCAGCAACGCGCCGCCGCCAATGCCGATGTTGAAGATGCCCGAGAACATGGACATGCCCACATCGGTGGCGTCGGCTGCCAGCTTGAGCACCTGGGACTGCATGGCCAGGGCGAAGCAGATCATGGCGACACCCCAGACCGAGCTCATCACATAGAGCGAGGCCTCATGGCCCGAGGCCGGCACCAGCATCAGCAGGCTGGCCGACAGCACGCCAATGGCGGCCAGCAGAAAGCCGCGCGGATGGCGCAGGCCCCACCAGCTGAACATCACGCTGCCCACGATGCCCATGCCGCCGTACAGCAGCAGCACGGCCGTGGTCACCTTGCCCTCGAAGCCCGCGATGTCCTGCACGAAGGGCTCGATATAGCTGTAGGCCGTGAACTGCCCGGTGATCACGACCACCAGCAGGATGTAGATGGACAGCAGCGCCGGACGGCGCAGCAGCATGGGCACGCTGGCCAGGTTGCCCGCGTTCTCGCTGGGCAGGCGCGGCAGCAGCCGGGCCAGGGCCACCATGACGATGGCGGCCACCCCGCCCACGGCCAGGAACGTCGTGCGCCAGCCCAGCCATTCGCCCACGATCCGGCCCAGCGGAATGCCCAGCACCATGGCCATGGAGGTGCCGGTGGCCAGCAGGCTCAGCGCCACGGCCTTCCTGCCGGGCGGCGCCACGCGCACGGCCAGCGAGGCCGTGATGGACCAGAACACCGCATGCGACAGCGCGATGCCGATGCGGCTGACCATGAGCGAGGCAAAGCTCCAGGCCACGCCCGACAGCACATGGCTGGCCACGAACAGCGCGAACACGCCCATCAGCAGCTTGCGCCGCTCCACATTGCGCGTGAGCAGCATGAAGGGCAGCGAGGCCAGGGCCACGATCCAGGCATAGATGGTCAGCATCAGCCCGACCTGCTCGGTGGGCATGCCAAAGCTCGCGCCAATGCTGCTGAGCAGGCCCACGGGCACGAACTCGGTGGTATTGAAGACGAAGGCGCCCAGCGCCAGCGCGATCACGCTGAGCCAGGCCTGGGCGGCCGTGGGTGTGGATGACGCGGAAACGGAGCCGGCCGCAGCGGAAACGGAAGGGGGCATGGGGAACGTGGGGCCTTTTTTGTTGCAGCGCAATATTGTGCTGCGCCATGCGACCGCCTGATGTCAGCTGCCGCGCAGGCCCCAGTGCCGCCAGGGAGACTCAGGCGGGAGGCAGGTGGCAGACGGCCTCGATGTTGTGGCCGTCGGGGTCGAGCACGAAGGCTGCGTAATAGTCGTCGTGGTAGTGCGGTCGCAGGCCGGGTTCGCCATTGCAGCGCCCGCCTGCGGCCAGGGCGGCCGCGTGGAAATCATCGACCATGTTGCGGTTGTCCACGCGAAAGGCCACATGGATGGGCGGCTGGTTGGGCTCGCCGCCGGTGATCCAGAAATCAGGCTTGGGCGGCTCGCCAAAGCCGGCCGTGTCGCCGTGGCCGGTGAGCTCGGCGGACAGCTCCATCAGGATCTCGTAGCCCAGGGGAGCCAGCGCCCGCGCATAAAACTCCCGGCTGCGGTCGAAGTCCGATACGAGGATTCCCGTGTGGTCGATCATGGCGGCGCTCCTGCCTGTTCGTGACAGGCACCAGCATGCCATGGAGGCCGCCTGCGCACCAGCCGGGAGCCCCCGGTGCTCAGTAAGCGACGGTAAAGCGCTCGCGCAGGTGCAGGCCCTTGTCCAGCGCATCCACCAGGGCCACGGCCAGATCGGCGGCCGAGATGGTGCCGGGCTGGCCGTCGGCCTGCATCAACGGCTCATCCTTGCCCGTGCGGTACTGGCCCGTGCGCTCGCCATGGTCACCCAGGTGCAGGGCAATCGGCGGGCTCAGCATCGTCCAGTCCAGGCCCTGCTCCTTTTGCAGATCGTTGAGGGCATCGCGCGCAGCCGAGGCGCCGGGCTTGATGGCGGCCGGGAACTCGGGCGTGTCCACCAGTTGCCTGCCGGGCGCGATGTAGAGGCTGCCCGCACCGCCCACCACCAGATAGCGCTTGACGCCAGCCGCCTTCGTGCCCGCCACGATGGCGCGCGAGCCGCGCATGAAATCCTCATAGATGTCGGGATTGCCCCAGCCCGCGTTGTAGGCGCTGACCACGGCGTCCGCGCCTGCCACGGCCCGCTGCACGGCGGCGGCATCCAGCACATCGGCCTGCACGGCGTGCAGATGCGGCTGGGCCGCCAGCCTGGCGGGGTCGCGCACCAGGGCCACGACCTCGTGGCCGCGCTGCAGCAGCTCCTTCAATACCGCCGAACCCACAAAGCCGGTTGCGCCAATGAGTGCCACTTTCATCTTCATTCCTTTGCGGCGCCTGGGCGCCTGTTCACGATGGCATTGAGATTACGCCGTTCACAATCACTGCGGAAGACAGCAGTTTTCACCAACAGCTTGAAGCACCACTTCACAATACAGCCCATGGACGACTACAAACGCATGGCCGTTTTCGCCGCCGTGGTGCAGCACGGATCGATGAGCGCCGCCGCGCGCGCCCTGGGCATGAGCCCCTCGGCCGTGAGCCAGCAGGTGCGCCAGCTCGAGCGCGACGGCGGCGTCACCCTGCTGCACCGCTCCACCCGGCAGATCGCCCTCACCGACACGGGCGAGCGCTACTACCAGCAGTGCGCCGCCATGGCACAGGCCGCCAGCCAGGCGCGGGCCGAGCTGGCCGCCGCGCGCGACGAGCCCGGCGGCGAACTGCGCCTGTCGGCCACCGTGGGCTTTGCGCGCCACATCGCGCCGGCCCTGGGCAGCTGGCTGGCCCGGCATCCGGCACTGCGCCTGCACCTGGATGTGGACGATGCGCCCATCGACCTCATCCAAAGCCGCATCGACCTGGCGCTGCGCTTTGGCCGTCTGGCCGACTCAGGCTGGGCGGCCCGGCGCCTGGGCGCCATGCGCAACTGGCTGTGCGCCTCGCCCGCATGGATACAGGAGCACGGCGGCGGCGCGGCCTGGCGCCACCCGGCACCGCTGGCCAGCGCGCGCTGGCTGGGCCTTGCGCGCGAAGGCCAGGGCCAGGCCCTGCGGGCCGAGGCACGCCACCCGGCCACGGGCGAGACCTACAGCCTGCAGGTGCAGCCCCATGTGGCCAGCAACAACCAACTGTCCCTCCAGCAGATGTGCGAGGCCGGCCTGGGCCTGGCCCTGCTGGGCAGCATGGACGTTGCCGACGCGGTGGCCGAAGGACGCCTGGTGCGCCTGCTGCCCGACTGGGACTTCGGCGGCCTGGACATCTGGGCCGTCACCCCGCAGCGCCAGGCCCAGCCCGCCAAGGTGCGCCAGGCCATTGCCGCGCTACAGGCCTATCTGGCGCAGTTGCCCGGCGTGGTCGATGCGCCGGCGCAGGCCCCGGCCGAGGTCCCGGGCCGATAAAAAAAGCCCGCACAAGGCGGGCATGAAAACGAAGGGAGGACAGGCTCTCAGTCGAGGGCCGTCTTCTGGCCGTTCTTGAACACGCTCAGCGTGTACGAAGGGTTCTTCATCTCGCCGTTCTTCTCGAAAGCGATCTTGGAGGTCACGCCCGAGTAGTCGGCCTTCTGCAGGAAGGGGATGTAGACCTTGGGGTCCCAGGAGTTGGCGCGCTTCATGGCGTCGGCCAGCATCATGGTGGCGTCGTAGAAGTACGGGCTGTAGACCTGGAACTGACCGGGGTACTTGGCGTCGTAGCGCTTCTTCCATTCCGTGCCGCCAGGCATCTTGGCCAGCGAGGCGCCGCCGTCGGCGCAGATCACGTTGTCCAGCGGCTTGGCGCCGGCGGCCACCTTGGCCAGCTCGGGCACGCACAGGCCGTCGCCGCCGAAGTACTTGGCATCGTTCATGCCCAACTGGGCCATCTGGCGCAGCATGGGGCCGGCCTGGCCATACATGCCGCCGTAGAAGATGCCTTCGGGCTTCTTGGCCTTGATCGAGGTCAGGATGGCCATGAAGTCCGTGGCCTTGTCGTTCGTGAACTCCGAGGCCACGACCTTCACGCCCAGCTTTTCCGCATCCTTCTTGAACACATTGGCCAGGCCCTGGCCGTAGGCCGTGCGGTCATCGATGATGGCCACGGTCTTGAGCTTGAGCGTTTCGGCCGCGTACTTGGCCAGCGCCGCGCCCAGCGCGTTGTCATTGGCAATCACGCGGTAGGTGGTGTTCCAGCCGGGCTTGGTCAGGTCGGGGTTGGTGGCCGCGCCCGTGATCATGGGAATGCCGCAGTCCTGGAAGACCTTGGACGAGGGAATGGCCACGCCCGAGTTGAGGAAGGCCACGGCGCCGGCGACCTTGTCGTCGCACAGCTTCTGCGAAGCGGCCGTGCCCTGCTTGGGATCGGCCACATCGTCTTCGGCCACCAGCTGGAACTTGACCTTCTTGCCGGCGATCTCCATGCCCTTGGCATTGAGGTCGTCAATGGCCATGCGCACGCCGTTCTCGTTGTCCTTGCCGAAATTGGCCTGGGGTCCGGACACGGGGCCGATGTGGCCGATGCGGATCACCTGCTCCTGGGCCATGGCCACGCCACCCATGCCGGCCACGACGGCCGCAATACACAACTTCCGGGACATCTTCATCGCGCACTCCTCAGTTGAAACAGGCCGTCACGTTATTCCCGTCATCGCGGCTTGGCAATGGCGCGTCACGCCGCGTGACGGGACCGCGACACTCGGCCCCAACTCAGTGTTTACGAGAATCCTTCCCCAGCCAAAGCTGTGCTGGGAGGCTGGCCGGCTCAGGCCGCGCGCGCCTGGCCCAGTGCCTGTACCTGCGCCAGCTGGTCCAGCGCCGCCAGGCAGGCATGCGCCACTTCCACGCCCTTCTTCACGAAGTGGGCACGGAAGAACTCCACATGGTCGCCATGTTCGTGGAAATCGCGCGGCGTGAGCACGGCCGAGAACACCGGCACTTCGGTATCGAGCTGCACGCGCATCAGGCCGTCGATCACGGCCGAGGACACGAACTCGTGGCGATAGATGCCGCCGTTGACCACCAGCGCGCAGGCGATGACCGCGTCGAAACGGCCGCTGTCGGCCAGCTTCTTGGCCAGCAGCGGGATCTCGAAGGCGCCGGGCACGTTGAAGTGGCTGATGTTCTGCGCGGCCACTCCCTGGGCCTGCAGCTCGGCCGCCATGGAGTCGCGCGCCTGGTGCACGACATCGGTATGCCAGCTCGCGCAGATCACGGCCACGCGGCTGCGGCCCGCGACGGCCTTCCACGGCGTGCCCGAGGCCGTGCCGTGTGCGGAGAAGTTCAAGGAGACAGGAGTCTGATTCATGGTGCTCTTTCGAGATGAGACAAATGAATCAGGGCGCGCGCCATGGCGCCGCATGGCGCGGCGCAGCCCATGGGACAACCATGGGCATGGCGCCTGCCATGCAGGTGCTGCGCGATCTCTTTCATCCGGACTGTGACCGTCGGCTCTGGCATCTCACCAGATCTGCTGACCCCGGCCGGCCTTGCGGCTAGCCGGGCGCTCGCGGGCTGCTGGACACATGCCGAAAGACAGATCCAGATACCGCCGGTGGGGAATTTCACCCCGCCCTGAGAACGCTGCTTTGCGGCGCACGGACTGCGCGCCGCCAAAGACAGCGGCCATTCTAGTCCCGCGCAGATGCCATTGCGGCGATCGGGGCGACCGCAGCCATTGCGCGCTGTGCCTGCGGATTTCATCTGGAAGCACCTACAGTGCATGGACCAATTGCTATCAAAATAGAAGTCCCGCTGTCGCCGTCGTTGCCTCGCCAGGACGATCCAGGTCAACCATCGAGGCCTGTCAAACGTCATATGAAGAGATCCAGACAGGAAACACGCCTTTGCCCGGACACCACACCATGACCCGAACCAACGCCTCCCCCACGCAGCAGCGCCCGCAGCCTGGCCTGCGCCCCCTGCGCCTGCTGGCCGGCCTTGGCCTTGCAGCCCTGGTCACCGCCTGCGCCGTGCCGCCCGATGGCTATTCGGACATGGGCTCCGGCTACCCCAGCTATCCCAGCTACCCGTCCTATCCCAGCTATCCGTCGGGCGGCGTCGTCTACCCCTCGTATCCCACGCAACCCGCCTATCCGGACAACGGCTGGTACGAGCGCCAGCGCCTGCAGCGCGAACGTGAGCGCCTGCAATACGAGCGCGAGCGCATCCAGCAGGAACGCAACCGCGATGCCTGGCGTGACCGCCAACAACGCGAGCGTGAAATGCGCGAGCGCGACCGGGACCGTGACCGCCAGGCCCAGGACCGCGACCGCCAGTTGCGCGAGCGCATGCAGGAGCAGCAGCGCCGCGAAGCCGAGCGCCAGCAGCGGGAGCGCGAACGCGACCAGGGCCAGCAGCAGCGCGAGCGCGAACGCCAGCAACGGGACCGGGAGCAGCAGCAGCGTGACCGCGAGCAGCAGCAACGCGCCATCGAGCGCATGCAGCGCGAAAGCCAGGGCGGTGGCAACCCCTACCCCACCCAGGATCCGCGCCACTGGCGCTGAACGGCTGACCGGCGGCATTTCCAGCCCCTGGGCGCCGCACCATAATCGGCAATACACCGCATCCCTGTGCCGCTTGTGATGGGAAAGGAAACCGCCATGCACCGTACCCAAGACCTTTGCCAGCGCCCTGCGCTTGTGCCGATGCTTGTACCGATGCTTGTAACGCTGGTGGCGGCGCTCATCGCAGGCCCGGCCTCGGCCCAGGTCATCCGCTGCACGGATGCCAAGACCGGCCGAGTCACTTACACCAACAGCAGTTGCAAGGACGGCGAAAACCGCGTGCAGGTGCAGGAAGCCCCCAGCCCCGAAGAGCTGGAGCGCGAGCGCGCGCAGTCCGCCGCCGCCATAGAGCGCAAGAACCAGCAACTGGCCCGCGAAGAGGCCGAGCGCCGCACGCGTGCCCAGCAGCAGGAACGCGAGGCACGCAGCCGGCGCGAGCGCGAGAACTCGGCCCAGCGCGACGGCGGCGACTCCCCGGCCTGCCAGCAGGCGCGCCGCCGCCTGGACACCATCCTGGCCGAGGCCAATCCCGATCCTGCCACCTGGGGCCCGCGCAGCCAGGCCGCCCAGCAGCAGATGGAGATGGCCTGCCTGGGCCCCAAGGCCTATGAACAGCTGCAGCAATCGCGCGCATTGCAGCCCAACGCCATCAACCGGCCGTGGATCATAGGGCGCCCCGTGCCGCCGCAGCCGCTGCCGCCTTCGGCCCCCATCTCGCACTGCAACGTGTTCCGCTGCTACGACACCAACGGCGGCATCCACCCGCGCTGATTCAGGCGCGCAGCCCCTGCTCCACGGTCGGGTAGCGCAATCTCAGGCCCAGCTCCTCCTTCAGGCGCTGGTTGCGCAGGCGGCGTGACTCCCCCATGAAGCTCAGCAGGCTGGCCGGCAGCTCGCGCTGCGCCTGCTCGCGCGTGATGCGTGCGGGGCGCGGCAGTCCATAGAGATCGGCCGCAAGGTCGAAGTAGTCGCCCATGCGCAGCTGCGTATCGTCGCTGGCGTGGTAGATGCGCTGCGGCCGGCCGAGCCACAGCGCCCGCACGCAGGCGCGGGCCAGGTCGTCGGCATGGATGTGGTTGGTATAGACATCCTCTGCGGCGCACAGCAGGGGGGTCCCTCGCAGCAGGCGCCCGCGCGGCGTGCCGTTTTCCCGGTCCGGCGCATAGATGCCCGGGATGCGCAGAATGCTGGCGCGCAGGCCTCCGCGCCCGGCAAAGCGCACGGCTCGCTCGGCGTTCACGCGGCGCTGGGCACGCGCCGTGGCCGGTGCGGGCGGGCGGCTTTCGTCGATCCAGGCGCCCTCGCAGTTGCCATAGACGCCGGAGGTCGAGCCATAGACCAGGCTGGCCGGCCGGCCGCGAAGGCGCAGCACGCGCAGCAAAGCCGTGGTGCGCGGGTCCAGCCACCAGCCATCTTCGCCGGCAGGCGGATTGGGCGGCGGCGCCAAATGGACGACGCGCGTGGCCAGGCCGGCCATACGGCGCAGCGTGGCAGGCGCGTCCAGATCGCCCAGCAGCGGCGTGATGCCGCGCCCGCGCAGATCCTGCAGGCGCTCGGCGCCACGCGTCAGGGCCAGCACGCGCGGGCCCCGTCGTGCGGCACCCGAACGGGCGACGGGCGCGCCCGCCAATGCACCAGCCACGCGCAGCCCCACGTCGCCGCAGCCGACGATGAGCACGCGTTCGCGTCGAAAGCGCGCCGGCAGCGCGCCCAATGGGTTTTGGTTTGAGGGCAAAATCCTGGCCTGTTGCGAGGGCGGCCACCCGCGCGCCGCCGGTCGCGGCAGCGGCATGTCCGTCCGGGAAAGAAGATCGCCGGCGCGCTCCACGCGCCGCCAGCGCCCCCGAGGATACCGAGAACATGACCGAGATAGCCAACGCTTCCCACGAAATCACCGTACAGCCCAGCGGCCGCGCCTTCGCCACGCAGGGCAGCGAGACCATCCTGGCCGCCGCCATCCGCTGCGGCGTGGGCCTGCCCTATGGCTGCAAGGACGGTGCCTGCGGCTCCTGCAAGTGCAAGAAGCTGCTCGGCGAGGTCACCCATGGCGCCCACTCGGAAAAAGCGTTGACCGCCCAGGAAGAGGCCGACGGCTATGTGCTGACCTGCTGCGCCACGCCCAGCACCTCGGTGGTGCTGGAGTCGCGCCAGGTGACCGATGCCAGCGCCTTCCCGATCAAGAAGATGCCCGTGCGCGTGGCCACGCTGGAGAAGAAGTCGCACGACGTGATGCAGGTGCGCCTGCAGCTGCCCGCTGCAGACAAGTTCCGCTACCACGCAGGCCAGTACGTGGAATTCATCCTGCGCGACGGCGCCCGCCGCGCCTACTCCATGGCCACGGCCCCCCATGTGCAGGACACGGCACCGGGGCTGGAGCTGCACATCCGCCACATGCCGGGCGGCAAGTTCACCGACCACGTGTTCGGCGCCATGAAGGAAAAGGAAATCCTGCGCGTGGAGGGCCCGTTCGGCAGCTTCTTCCTGCGCGAGGACAGCGACAAGCCCCTCATCTTCCTGGCTTCGGGAACGGGCTTCGCCCCCATCAAGGCGCTGCTGGAGCACATCCGCCACAAGGGCATCACCCGCTCCGTCACCCTGTACTGGGGAGGACGCCGGCCCGAGGACCTCTACCTCGACGCCTGGGTGCGCGAGCAGGCCGAGGCCATGCCCCAGCTGTGCTATGTGCCCGTGGTCTCCGACGCGCTGCCGGAAGACGGCTGGACCGGCCGCACGGGCTTCGTGCACCAGGCCGTGCTGGACGACTTTGCCAACTTGTCCGGCCATCAGGTCTATGCCTGCGGTGCGCCCATCGTGGTCGATTCGGCACGCCATGCCTATGTGGAGCAACGCGGCCTGCCGGCGGAAGAGTTCTACGCGGACGCGTTCACCTCCGAGGCCGACAAGGCTTCCTGAGTGCGCAGAAGGTGGCACGGATCAAGCAATACGCAGAAAAACTGCTTCCCATACCTGCGCGCAGCCAGGTGTCGCAATTTTTTTGCACAATAGCGCCCCTATGAACCGTAGAAACAGCCTTCTCTCGGTCATGGCGGCCGCTGCTGCCCTGGCCTCCCCGCTTGCCCTGGCGCAAGAGCCCATCCGCCTGATCGTGCCCTATGCGCCCGGCGGTCCGCTGGACATCACCGCGCGCGCGCTGGCCGAGCGGGTGCGTGACTCCCTGGGGGTGGTAATCATCGACAACAAGGCCGGCGCCGGCGGCAACATCGGCGCCGACGCCATTGCCCGCGCCACGCCGGACGGCATGACCATCGGCCTGGCCGCCACGGCCACCCATGCCGTCAATCCCTGGCTGTACACCAAGATGCCCTACGACGCGGGCAAGGACTTCGCGGGCATCACCCAGATGGTGCGCGTGCCCAACGTGCTGGTGATGAATGCGACCCGTGCCGAGCAGCTCAAGATCCACAGCGTGGCCGACCTGATCGCCTACGCCAAGTCCCACCCCGGCAAGCTCAACTACGGCAGCGGCGGCAACGGCAGCGCAGGCCACCTGGCGGGCGAAATGCTCAAGCAAAAAGCCGGCATCTTCGCCCTGCACGTGCCCTACCGTGGCGCCAACCCGGCCCAGCTGGCCCTGCTGTCGGGCGAGGTGGACTTCAACATCGACAACCTGGCTGCCGCTGCACCCAATATCCGCTCGGGCAAGCTCAAGGCGCTGGCCGTGACCTCGCTGAACCCCACCACGCTGCTGCCCGGCGTGCCCGCGCTGTCCAAGACCTTCCCCGGCTTTGCCATCGATACCTGGTGGGGCCTGGTCGCCCCGGCCGGCACGCCCAAGCCCGTGCTGGACAAGCTGAGCCGGGCCTTTGCCGACGCACTGGCCGCGCCCGAGACCAAGACCCGCTTCGAGACCCTGATGGCCGAGCCCGTGTCCTCCACGCCCGCCGAGTTCGACAGGTTCATGGCGGCCGAGCGCGCCAAGTACCAGGCCATCGTCAAGGCCTCCGGAGCGAAGGTGGACTGAGCCGATCCATCGCGTCCCGCCTGGCAAAAAGCCGCAGCCGCCCTCAGGGCGCTGCGGCTTTTTCATTCAGGCCACTGTCGGGATTCAGGCTTGCCGGAGATGCCAGCCAGGCTTGTGCGCCAGGCAGATGCCCTGCCCCGCCACGGCCTGCAGCTGCGCGGGCGTGACGCGCTCAGGCGCGATCTCGGCCAGCGGCACGAGCACGAAGGCGCGCTCGTGCATGCGCGGGTGCGGCACGCTCAGGCGCGGCAGCGCGATGCGCTCGTCGCCCCACAGCTCGATGTCCAGGTCCAGCGTGCGCGGCGCATTGCGGTAGGGGCGCTCGCGCCCGGCCGCCAGTTCGATGGCCTGCAGCGCATCGAGCAGCGCCAGCGGCTGCAGCGTGGTGCGCACAGCGGCCACGGCGTTCAGATAGTCGGGACCGCTGGAATCGATGGGCGCCGTGCTGTAGAGCGAGGAGACGGCCAGCAGGCGCGTGCCCGTCAGGCCGCCGATGGCCTTCAAGGCCTGGCCCAGGGCCTGGCCGCAGTCACCGAGGTTGGCACCCAGGCCGATGGCGACCCAGTGGCCTGGCTCAGTCATCACCGCCCATGCCGCCATCGCCCCCGCCCTGGGGCTTGCGGCGGCGGCGCCGCCGCTTCTTGGGCGCTGCAGCCTCCTCGCTGCCAGCCTGTGCCGGTGCGGGATCCTCAGGCTGCACGCCTTCCGCCAGGTTCACGCCATCGCGCGGCTGGCGGACCTTGGGCACGCGGTGCACCTTGGGTTCGGCGCTGCGCTGGCGGGCGCGCTGCTCGTCGCGCGCCTGGGCGATCAGGTCGTCGCGGCGCGCGTCGTCGGCATTCTGGAACTCCTGCCACCAGCTGGCCAGGCTTTCCTCGACCTCGCCGATGTCGGCGCGCAGCCGCATGAAATCGAAGCCCGCGCGAAAGCGCGGCTGGGCCACCAGGCTGAACGGCGTGGCGCCCGTGCGCTTGTCGAAGCGCGGCTGCATGACCCAGATCTCGCGCATGTCGGCGGCCAGCTTGCCGCGTCCCGAGACATCGCCGATGCGCTGGTCGAACACTTCGTCGATGGATTCCTGCAGCGCGGGAAACGGGTGCTGGCGCTGGTTCAGGCGGCGCTCCCAGCCGGTCTTCACGTCATGCCACAGCACGCAGGCCAGCAGAAAGCTGGGCGCCACGGGCTTGCCTTCCTCGACACGGCGATCGGTATCGGTCAGCGCGGCCTGCACAAAGGGCTGCTCGGCACGCTCGACCACCACATCCAGCAGCGAGTAGATGCCGCGCGCCAGGCCCAGGCCGCGCAATTGCTCCACCGAAGCCAGCGCATGGCCGGTCTGCAGCAGCTTGAGCATTTCATCGAACAGGCGGCTTTGCGGCACATCGGCCAGCAGCGGCTCGCACTCCACCAGGGGCTTGGCCGTCTTGGGCTCGAGCTTGAAGCCCTTGCCCGCCAGCTTGGCGGCGAAGCGCACGGCGCGGATGATGCGCACCGGATCTTCACGGTAGCGCGTGGCCGGGTCGCCAATCATGCGCAGCATGCGCTTCTTGGCGTCGTCAATGCCCTTGTGATAGTCGACCACGATCTGCGTGCGCGGGTCATAGTACATGGCGTTGATCGTGAAGTCGCGGCGCGTGGCATCCTGGTCCTGCGGACCCCAGACGTTGTCGCGCAGCACGCGGCCGCTGGCGTCCACCGCATGGTGCATGCCGGCGAGCTGGGCCTTGCTGGTGCGCTCGTTGCCGCTCACGGCCTCGGCCGCGCTGTTGTCCAGGAAGGCGCGGAAGGTGGAGACTTCGATGACCTCGTTCTCGCGCCCGCGGCCATAGACCACGTGCACGATGCGAAAGCGCTTGCCGATGATGAAGGCGCGGCGGAACAGGCCCTTGACCTGCTCGGGCGTGGCATTGGTGGCCACGTCGAAGTCCTTGGGGCGCAGGCCCAGCAGCAGGTCGCGCACGGCGCCGCCGACGATGTAGGCCTCGTAGCCCGCATCCTGCAGCGTCTCGACCACGTCGATGGCACGCCGGTCCACCAGGTTGGGGTCGATGCCGTGCACCTGCACGGGCACCTCCTGGCGCTTGCCGAAGGGCGACTTGCGCGCCCGTGGAGCGGCCGAGGCCTTGCCCAGCAGCTTGTCGATGATGTTCTTGATCATGGTGCTTCGCCAAACAGGTCCAGAATGCGCCAGCCACGTTCCTGGGCCAGGGCGCGCAGCCGAGTGTCGGGGTTGGTGGCCACGGGGTGGTCCACGCGCTCGAGCAGGGGAACGTCGTTCCAGGAGTCGCTGTAGAAGAAGGTCTCCACGCCGCTCCACTGCAGGCCGCGCGCATCCAGCCACTGCTGCATGCGCTGCACCTTGCCGCCGCGCATGCTGGGCGTGCCACGGATCTCGCCCGTGAACCAGCCCTGCGCGTCGCGCTCCAGTTCCACCGCGATCAATTCCTGCACGCCGAGGGCGGCGGCGATGGGGCGCGTCACGAACTCGTTGGTGGCCGTGACGATGATGATCTGGTCGCCCGCCTGCTGGTGCGTGCGCAGCAGCTCCAGTGCCTGGGGACGGATGGCGGGGGTGATCACCTCGCGCATGAAGCGCTCGTGCGCCTCGGCGGCCTGCTGCGCGCCACGGGCGCAGAAGGCCTCGGTGGCAAAGCGCACATAGTCGTGCACGTCGAGCGTGCCCGCCTGGTAGTGCGCGAAGAACTCGGCATTGCGGCGGCCGAACTCGACCGGATCGGTCCAGCCGATGCGCGTCGTGAACTCGCCCCACTCATAGTCCGAATCGAGCGGCAGCAGCGTGTGGTCCAGGTCGAACAACGCCAGCCGGGGCCGGAGTTGCTTCTGATCAGAGGTCATGCATATCCTAAAAAAATGGGTCCCGCGCTGCCCTTGCAACGCAGGCTCCGCCGGCTCCCGCAGTCCCTGCCCACAAGAAAATGCGGGCTCATTCGGTTTCCAGCATCGTCTTGAGCAACGGAATGGTGATGGCGCGCTTGTTGCGCAGCGCAAAGCCGTCGAGCATGTCGAGCAGTTGCATCAGGCTGCCCAGGTCACGCGAGAAGCGCTTGAGCATGTAGTCCATCACATCGTCGCCCAGAAAAACGCCACGGGCATCGGCCTCCTGGCGCAGCACCGCGCGGCGCGCGGTTTCGTCGAGCAGCTGCAGCTGGAACACATGGCCCCAGCCCAGCCGCGTGCGCAGATCCTCGCGCAGCTTGAGGTCTGCCGGCGGCAGCGGGCCGGCCCCCAGCACCCAGCGCGGCGAGCCCGTGGCCGGGCTCGTCGCATTCACAAACCAGTTGAAGGCCCGCGCCTGCTGCAGCGGAGTGTAGATGTCCACATCGTCCATCAGCACCGCCGCCCAGCGCTCGTCGAAGGGCGGCGGGAACAGGGTGGAGGCATCCATCCAGCCCACCATGGCACCCTGCTCGCGCAGGGCCTCGCGCACGGCCTTGAGCAGATGGGTCTTGCCCGAGCCCGATTCGCCCCAAAGATAAGTGGGCACTGGCGTGCGGGCCGTCTGCATGCGGCCATCGCCCACCCAATGGCGCAAATGATCGATCACCGCGGCATTGGGGCCGACGAAAAAGCGCGACAGCGTCGGGCTCGACGCCATGCTGATATCCAGAGCCAGCTGCTTCATCTGCGACATACGCGCAGCGCCCCCTTTCCTGTGTCCAGGCGGGTCCATGCGGCAAAAGCAGGCAAAGGAATCGGCAACGGCATTGGGTTGATAGCAAAGACAGGCCCGCCCTGCCGCAGCGCTGCGGCAAGGCGGGCGACGCCGGGGCGTTCCCGGGCGCAACAGGGATTTTAGTCTGCGCGGCGCACGGCACGGCGGCAGCCGGCCCGCTTGTGCAACGAAAGCCCCCTCGAAGCCCACTGGCGCGCGCGCCTGCCGGCGGCCGGCGCCGTAGAATCCCGGGGTTCCAGCCCGGCCTCGGGCCTACCGCACCGTACCCATCCATGAGCTCTTCTGCCCCCTCCTCTACCCCGATCTCCTACAAAGACGCCGGCGTCGACATCGTCGCTGGCGACGCGCTGGTCGAGCGCATCAAGCCGCTGGCCAAGAAGACCATGCGCGAAGGCGTGATGGCCGGCATCGGAGGCTTCGGCGCACTGTTCGAGGTGCCCAAGCGCTACAAGGAGCCCGTGCTGGTCTCGGGCACCGACGGCGTGGGCACCAAGCTCAAGCTGGCCTTCGAGTGGAACATGCACGACACCGTCGGCATCGACCTGGTGGCCATGAGCGTCAACGACGTGCTGGTCCAGGGCGCCGAGCCCCTGTTCTTCCTCGACTACTTCGCCTGCGGCAAGCTGGACGTGGACACGGCCGCTGCCGTGGTCGGCGGCATTGCGCGCGGCTGCGAACTGTCGGGCTGCGCACTGATCGGCGGTGAAACCGCCGAAATGCCCGGCATGTACCCGGCCGGCGAATACGATCTGGCCGGCTTTGCCGTCGGCGCCGTCGAAAAGTCCAAGATCCTCACGGGCCAGAGCGTTGCTGCTGGCGACGTGGTGCTGGGACTGGCCTCGGCCGGCGTGCACTCCAACGGTTTCTCCCTGGTGCGCAAGTGCATCGAGCGCGCCGAAAGCCAGGGCAGCCTGCCCGAAACGCTGGACGGCAAGCCGTTCAAGCAGGCCATCATGGAACCCACGCGCCTGTACGTGAAGAACGTGCTGGCGGCGCTGGAGCAGCACCCCATCAAGGCGCTGGCCCACATCACGGGCGGCGGCCTGCTGGAGAACATCCCCCGCGTGCTGCCCGAAGGCCTGGCCGCCCACCTGGATGCCGGCAGCTGGCCCCAGACCGAGCTGTTCGCCTGGCTGCAGAAGACGGCCGGCATCGACGCCGTGGAAATGAACCGCACCTTCAACAACGGCATCGGCATGGTCGTTGTCGTGCCCGCCGAGGCTGCCGAAGCCACGGCCGCCACGCTCGCGAAGCTGGGCGAGACGGTCCACACCATCGGACGCATCGCCGCACGCGGCGAGGGCGAGCCTGTCGAGGTCCGCTGACCACGGGCCCGCAGCGCATGACCCAGCACCTGCCCTCGCCCATCATCTCCCCGCAGCCCGCGCCCACGCGCGGCGTGACGCTGTCCAGCTATGTGCTGATGGCCGGCGCCCTGCTGCTGATCATGTGGCAGGGGCTGCTGCCGGGCATGCTGTGCGTCTGCGTGGGCTTTCTGGTCACGCGCGCGCTTGCCGGGCTGCTGTCACGCGCCCAGCCCAAGTCCCGGCGCGGCTCGCTGCCGCGCTGGACGCAACTGGTGGCAGCCACCATCGTCATTCTTGCGCCGCTGGCCCTGCTCAGCGGCGCGCTGTCGCACACGCGCACCTACATCACCGACGCGCCGCAGCAGTACCGCGAGCTGCTCGACTATCTGGCGCACACGGTGCTGGAGCTGCGTGACAAGCTGCCGGCCGACATGGCCGACCAGCTGCCGGACGGCGCACAGGAAATCCAGCACCTGCTGGCCAGCTACCTGGCCGCCAAGGCCGGCGCCCTGGCCCATGCGGGCCGCGCCTGGCTCACCGGCCTGCTCTATGCCTACGTGGGCCTGATCATCGGCGCCCTGGCCGCCGTGCGTCCCATGGTCACGCGCCGCCCGCCCCTGGTGGCAGCGCTGCGCGAGCGCATCCGGCTCATGGGACTGGCCTTCCGCCAGATCGTGGCGGCCCAGTTCTGGATTGCGGCCTTCAATACCTTCCTGACGGCCATCTTCCTTCTGGGCGTGCTGCCGCACTGGAACCTGACCCTGCCCTATACGCCAGCCCTGATCACGCTGACCTTCATTGCAGGCCTGGTGCCCATCGTGGGCAACCTGCTGTGCAATGCGGTGATCACCATTGTGGGCCTGTCGGTGTCCCCTGTGGCCGCCGCCGCCTGCCTGGGCTTTCTGATCCTGATCCACAAGGCCGAGTACGTGATCAACGCCAAGGTCGTGGGCCAGCGCACGCACATGGGCGTATGGGAGCTGCTGGCGGTGATGTTCGTGGCCGAATCGGTGTTCGGCCCTGCAGGCCTGGTGGCGGCTCCGCTGTTCTACGCCTATCTCAAGAAAGAGCTGGAAGCCGTCCGGCTGGTCTGATCAGCCCACGCGCGGGCGGCTACAGCCCTCTCAGCCGCCGGATCACCTCGCGCACGGCCACGGCCTGCGCGCCCTGCTGGGACTGCAGGAAGCGCTCCAGGTCTTCAAGCGCACGCTCGGTCACCCCCCATTGCGCATAGGCCAGCCCCCGGTCCCGCAGGATCTCGGGCATGTCGGGCCGCAGCACGGCCAGCCGGTTGAGCACGGCCACCAGCAGCGGCCAGTCGCGCCGGGCATGGTGGATCTCCTGCAGGTTGCGCAGCATGCGCTCCAGAACGTCGCGCGGCGAGGCGCCCTGCAGGTACATGCCCAGCGGAGCGGCCTCTTCGGCCGACAGGCCCGCGCTCTGCCAGAAGGGCTCCAGCCGCTCGGCCAGGCTGTTGGCCGAAAAGGACTCGCCACTCAACGGGTCCATCACCACCTGCCCCTGGGGCAGGCGCATCTTGACCAGGAAATGGCCGGGAAAGCTCACGCCCTGCGCCGGCAGATCGATGGCCGCAGCCAGCTCCAGCCAGATCAGCGCCACACTGATGGGAATGCCGCGCCGCGTCTGCAGCACATGGTGGATGTAGCTGTTGGCGGGGTCGTAGTAGTCGTTGAGATTGCCGCCAAAGCCCAGCTCGCCGTAGAAGAACTGGTTGAGTCCGCGCAGGCACTGCAGCGGATCGGTTTCGCCGGCCAGGCGCTGGACCAGGCGCACCTGCAGCCGGTCCAGTTCGGCGCTGGCCGCCTGCAGGTCGAGATCGGGCACGGCATCCTGGGCGATGCTGATTGCCGCCTCCATCAGCGGCAGGTGTTCATCGCTTTGCACCAGCGCTGCAAAGTATTGCAGGGCCGTTGGCGTGTCGTCGTAGCTCCAGCTCATGATGCCTTGTGAATTTGCAGCGCCCAGGCCTGCAATTATGCGGGTTCGGGCTAGCGCCGCAGCAGTGCCCGCAGCTTGAGCCCGGCCGCCCACAGCGCGCCAAAGTACAGCAGGGCCGAGGCCGCCATCAGGCCGGCAAGCAGGCCCACGCGCTGCCATCCGTTGGCACGCAGCGCAATCCAGTCGAAATGCTGGCTTCCCCAGGTCAGCAGCACGGCCAGCAGACTGCTGGCCGCAATCACCTGCAAGGCCAGCCGCCCCCAGCCGGGCTTGGGACGGTAGACGCCCCGGCGCAGCAGCCCCCACAGCAGCCAGCCCGCATTGACCAGGGCCGCCAGGCCGATGGACAGCGCCAGACCCGTATGCGCCATGAAGGGCACCAGCACCAGGTTGAGCAGCTGGGTGATGATCAGCACCACGATGGCGATCTTGACGGGCGTGCGGATGTCCTGGCTTGCGTAGTAGCCGGGCGCCAGCACCTTGATGGCCACCAGGCCCACCAGGCCGGCGCCGTAGCCCACCAGCGCCAGCGCGATCTGGCCCACATCGCCGTCCTGCAGCGCGCCACGGTGGAACAGCGTGGCCACGAGCGGCTCGGCGAAAGTGAGCAGCCCCACCGCGCAGGGCACGGAAAACAGCACCACCAGGCGCAGCCCCCAGTCCAGCATGGCCGAGTAGCGCTCCGAGTCGTCGGCCGCCTTGGCCGCGGCCAGCTGGGGCGTGAGCACCACGCCCAGCGCCACGCCCAGCAGCGCCGTCGGAAATTCCATGAGCCGGTCGGCATAGAACAGCCAGGTCACGCTGCCCGGCTGCAGATAGGAGGCGATCTGGGTGTTGATCATCAGCGAGACCTGGGCCACGCCCACGCCCAGCAGCGCCGGCGCCATCAGCCTGAGGATGCGGCGCACGCCGGCCTCTTGCCAGGCCTGGCGCAAGGCGGCTGGAGAAAACCCGATGCGCGGCAGCAGGCCCAGGCCTGCCAGCGCCGGCAGCTGTACCGCCAGCTGCAGCACGCCGCCCAGCATCACACCGCCGGCCATGGCATAGATGGGCTCTATGCCGCGCGCCTGCAGCCAGGGTGCACCCCAGAAGGCGGCGGCAATCATGGCCAGGTTCAGCAGCACGGGCGTGGCGGCCGAGACGGCAAAGCGCCGCCAGGTATTGAGCACGCCGGACGACAGCGCCACCAGCGACATGAAGCCGATGTAGGGGAACATCCAGCGCGTCATCAGCACGGCTGCGTCATAGCCTTCGGGCGACTGGCGCAGGCCGCTGGCCAGCAGCCAGACCAGCAGTGGCGCGCCGACCACGCCCAGCACGCAGGTCACGAGCAGCACCCAGAACAGCAGCGTGGCCACATGGGAGATCAGCCTGCGCGTGGCCTCCTCCCCCTCCTTGGCCTTGCTGGCGGCCAGCACCGGCACAAAGGCCTGGCTGAAGGCGCCTTCGGCGAACAGGCGCCGGAAGAGATTGGGAATCCTGAACGCGACATTGAACGCATCGGTCAGCGCATTGGCTCCGAACATGGAGGCCATGAGCAGATCGCGCACCAGCCCGGTGATACGGGAGGCCAGCGTCAGCAGGGAAACGGTGGAGGCGGCTTTGAACAGTGACACCGTGGGGAGTGTATGCGCTGGCACGGCCACCGCAGTTGCGTGCCAGGGCGGGCCGGACGGCTCTTGCACTCCGTTGCAACAGGCCCGATTGCGCGGCCTGGGGCCCACAGGCCCTGGAGGGACTGCATGCTATAATCCCGCGCTTCGCCGACAACATCCTCAGACACTAGGAATACATATCATGGCATCCAAGCCCGTAAAGAAGAACCCCCGCCTGGCATCCGGCCGCAAGCGCGCCCGCCAGGACGTCAAGCTCAACGCAGCCAACACTTCGCTGCGTTCCAAGTACCGCACCGCCGTCAAGAAGGTCGAGAAGGCCGTTCTGACTGGCGACAAGGCCAAGGCAACCGAACTGTTTGCCGCAGCCCAATCCGTTCTGGACACGATCGCCGACAAGGGCATCTTCCACAAGAACAAGGCCGCTCGCGACAAGAGCCGCCTGTCCGCCAAGGTCAAGGCCCTGGCAGCCCCCGCCGCCTAATCCACTTAGGCAACCGCACGGATGGCCCCGGCCATCTGCCGTTTGTAACGGGTGCGCTGTCAGCGAACGAGAAAACCGCCTTCGGGCGGTTTTTTTGCGCCTGGACAAAAGCGCCGCCATCGGCAATCGCACCGAAGGAAAAGCCCGGCTCCAGCAAAGCGCAGCCGAAAAAAAACGCACCCCAGGCGCGCTTCACATCGGGCGGGAACCGGCCCCGCAAAAAAAGAAGCCGGCCTCAGCGGGCCGGCTCGTCCGGTATCAGGCAGGCTTCGGCAACCTGCAGGTTGTTGTCCTTGGCGAAATTCAGGCAGAAATCCCAGGCCATGGGCTCGTAGTCGCGCAGGTCGCGATGCACGACCACGCACTTGACGCCGTTGAGCGTTGTGGGAACACACCAGGGCGAGTAGCTCAGGTGGCTGCCGCGCTGGGCGCCACCGGGGCGGAACTGGCTCATGACGCCTGCCAGCCGCTCGGCCCAGTCGCTGGGCCGGAAAGTCTTGCCTTCGTGGGTGATGCCCTGGATGAACAGTTCTTTGCTGGAGGGAGAGACCATCAGGATGCGCACCAAAATACGACTTGTGCAAAAAGGAGCAAAACAGGCGGCTTGCCAAGGGGCCCAGCACCTTGCCACTTCCTGTTTGCGCAAGTCCTTCAAAAAAGTCAGAGCCCGCAGACAGGATCGCTGCCGGCAGGCCAAGCAGGCATTTTATCTCTTATATAAGAGCTGGACCGTTGTGCAGCGCACTAACCAAGTGTGGCGTAGGTTCATTGCATGGCTGTGATGCGCAAACCGCAACGGTAGGCCATTGCGCGGCCCCTAGAATCGGGCTTCGCTGTTTTTCAGGCATCTGCGGCGGCAACGCCCGGATGCCGTTTACTTTCCAGCTCAGGAGATTTTTGCAATGACCGCTTTCATCGAGGCTGCCTCGCCCCACGTGATGAACACCTATGGCCGCGTACCGATCGCTCTGGAGCGAGGCCAGGGCTGCCGCGTGTGGGACGTCAACGGCAAGCAGTACCTCGATGCGCTGGGCGGCATTGCAGTGAACACGCTGGGCCACAACCACCCCAAGCTGGTGCCTGCGCTGCAGGACCAGGTGGCCAAGCTCATCCACACCTCCAACTACTACCATGTGCCTGGCCAGGAAACGCTGGCCAAGCTGCTGACCGAGCGCGCGAAGATGACCAATGTCTTCTTCTGCAGCACGGGCCTGGAGGCCAACGAGGCCGCCATCAAGATCGCGCGCAAGTACGGCGTGGACAAGGGCATCGCCAAGCCGGTGATCGTGGTCTACGAGCATGCCTTCCACGGCCGCTCCATCGCCACCATGACGGCCACGGGCAACCCCAAGGTGCGCGACGGCTTCGGCCCGCTGCTCGACGGCTTCCTGCGCGTGCCGGTCAATGACTTCGAAGCGCTGCAGCAGGCCACGGCCGGCAACCCCGACGTGGTGGCCGTGATGATGGAGCCCATCCAGGGCGAAGGCGGCCTGCATCCCATGCGCATCGAGTACATGCAGCAGGTGCGCGCACTATGCGATGCCAACGGCTGGCTGATGATGTTCGACGAAGTCCAGGCGGGCATGGGCCGGACGGGCAAGTGGTTCGCCCACCAGTGGGCCGGCATCATCCCCGACGTGATGACCCTGGCCAAGGGCCTGGGCTCGGGCGTGCCCATCGGCGCCGTCGTCGCCCATGGCAAGGCGGCCACCGTGCTGCAGCCGGGCAACCACGGCTCCACCTTCGGCGGCAATCCGCTGGCCATGCGTGCGGGCATCGAAACCATCCGCATCATGGAAGAAGACGGCCTGCTGGCCCATGCCACCAAGGTGGGAGACCGCCTGAAGTCCACGCTGCAAAAGGAGCTGGCCGACGTCAAGGGCGTGGTCGATGTTCGCGGCCAGGGCCTGATCATCGGCATCGAGCTGAACAAGCCCTGCGGCGCCCTGCTGGGCCGTGGCGCCGAAGCCGGCCTGCTGTTCAGCGTGACCGCCGACACCGTGGTGCGCCTGGTGCCGCCGCTGATCATGACCGAGGCCGAGGCCGACGAAGTGGTCGCCAAGCTCAAGCCCCTGATCGTGCAATTCCTGTCCGAATGAGGACCTGCCTATGACTGCCATCAAGCACTATCTGCAGTTTTCCGACTTCACGGCCGACGAGTACGCCTATGTGCTCGAGCGCGCGGCCCTGATCAAGAAGAAGTTCAAGAACTACGAAAAGCACCACACGCTCAGCGACCGCACGCTGGCCATGATCTTCGAGAAGGCCAGCACGCGCACCCGCGTGAGCTTCGAGGCCGGCATGTACCAGCTCGGCGGCTCGGTGGTCCACCTGACCACGGGCGACAGCCAGCTGGGCCGCGCCGAGCCCATCGAGGACAGCGCGCGCGTCATCAGCCGCATGACCGACCTGGTGATGATCCGCACCTACGGCCAGGACAAGATCGTGCGCTTTGCCGAGTACTCGCGCGTGCCCGTCATCAACGGCCTGACCAACGAGTTCCACCCCTGCCAGATCCTGGCCGACATCTTCACCTTCATCGAGCACCGCGGCTCCATCCAGGGCAAGACCGTCGCCTGGGTCGGCGACGGCAACAACATGGCCAACACCTGGCTGCAGGCTGCCGACCTGCTGGGCTTCACCGTCCACGTCAGCACGCCGGGCGGCTACGAAGTGGACGAGAAGCTGGCCTTTGGCGGCAAGGCGCCGCGCGAGGGCTGCTACAAGGTCTTCAAGGACCCGCTGGATGCCTGCAAGGGCGCCGACCTGGTGACCACCGACGTGTGGACCAGCATGGGCTACGAGGCCGAGAACGAGGCCCGCAAGAAGGCCTTCGCCGACTGGTGCGTGGATGCCGAGATGATGGCCGCCGCGCGTGCCGACGCCCTGTTCATGCACTGCCTGCCCGCCCACCGTGGCGAGGAAGTGCAGGCCGAGGTCATCGACGGGCCGCAGTCCGTGGTCTGGGATGAGGCAGAGAACCGGATGCACGTGCAAAAGGCACTGATGGAGTACCTGCTGCTGGGCCGCCAGCCGGGCTGATCACGCCCACTCCTTTGGCCTAGGCGCATTCCCCCACACCCATGCACCTGAGCCACGAACACTCCAGACACCGCCTGCAGGCCAAGCGCCCTCAGGCGGTGTTTCCGTTGGGCGGCTGCGCATTGCGCCATCCGCACATTGCACGCCATACGCGCGTGCCCTCCTTCTTCGGGCCGCGCCGGCATTTCGCGGCCCGGGTGCGTGCGCTGTTCGTGCGCATCCACACCTTCTATCTGAAGTTCCTCCAGGGCCATACCTAGGGCCGCACCCCCTCTTCCCAGCCTTATGCGCCGCCCCGGGCACCGGGCGCGGCAAGCCTGTGCGTGCCCTGCTGTCTCCCGAAGAAGAACTTCCATGTCCGAAGCCCTGCATCCCTGCCTGAACTGCGGCGTCTGCTGCGAACACTTCCGTGTCGAATTTTCCGTCTACGAGCTGCGCTCCATGGGCGGCACCGTTCCCGATGAACTGGCCCATGAGGTCCACGGCAACCGCTGGCGCATGAACGGCACCGAGCGCCGCCCCGTGCGCTGCACGGCCCTCACGGGCCGCTGCGGCGAACAGGTGGCATGCAGCATCTACGAGCAGCGCTCATCGACCTGCCGGGAATTCGAGATGGGCACGGACCGCTGCAACGCTGCGCGCCTGGCGCATGGCCTGCCTGCGCTGGATGACGGCGCCCGCATCTGGCTGGCCGCTGCCTGAGCGTGCAACCGGCCGGAGGCCCGGCGACCGGCCTGGCGACCGGCCTGGCGACCGATCTGGCGCTATGGCTGGCGCCTGTCCGGTGCGCAGCTGTCTCCGCCGCAGGCGCTGCAGCCGCCACAGCCTCCCCCGTCCTTGGGCGCCAGCGACGGATGCAGCTGACCGGCCTTCAGCCGCCAACGCGCCGGCAGGTAGCGCCAGACCAGGGACACGGCCGCCACCATCACGATCACGCCCACGATGATGTTTTGCCACATGCTCAAGGCCCTCCTCAGCCCGCGCCCAGCGCGAGGGCCACGCGGTAGGTGATGAAGCTGGCCAGGTAGGCCAGCGCGAACAGGTAGCCCGTCATCAGCAGCGGATAGCGCCAGCCATTGGTCTCGCGCCGCACGGCCGCCAGCGTGGAAATGCACTGGGGCGCGAACACGAACCAGGCCAGCAGCGACAGCGCCGTGGCCAGGGACCAGGTATGGGCGATCAGCGGCCCCAGCTGCTCGGCCATGGCCTCGTCGCTGGCAGCGGACAGCGCATAGACCGTGCCCATGGCACTGACGGCCACTTCGCGCGCAGCCATGCCGGGCACCAGGGCGATGGCGATCTGCCAGTTGAAGCCGATCGGCGCCAGGACCACCTCCAGCCAGCCGCCGATGCGGCCTGCAAAGCTGTAGCGGATGGCCGCTTCGGTGACGCCATCGGGCGGCGCCGGGTAGCTGGCCAGGAACCACAGCACGATGCTCACGGTCAGGATGATGCCGCCGACGCGGCGCAGGAAGATCATGGCGCGCTCGTACAGGCCCAGGGCCAGGCTGCGCGGGCTGGGCCAGCGGTAGGAGGGCAGCTCCATCAGCAGCGGCGTGGGGCCGGCGCTGCGGCCCACCAGCTTGGCCACGCCGGCCACGGCCATGGCACTGGCGATGCCGGCCACGTACAGCGCGAACAGCACCAGGCCCTGCAGGTTGAAGATGCCGCCCACCGTGCGCTCGGGAATGAAGGCGCTGATCAGCAGCGCATAGACCGGCAGGCGCGCCGAGCAGGTCATCAGCGGCGCGATCATGATGGTCACCAGGCGGTCGCGCCAGCTGGTGATGGAGCGCGTGGCCATGATGCCGGGCACGGCGCAGGCGAAGCTGGACAGCAGCGGAATGAAGGAGCGGCCCGACAGGCCGACCTTGCCCATGATGCGGTCCAGCAAAAAGGCGGCACGCGGCAGGTAGCCCGAATCCTCGAGTGCAAGGATGAACAGGAACAGGATCAGGATCTGCGGCAGGAAGACCAGCACGGCGCCCGTGCCGGCGATCACGCCATCGGCCAGCAGGCTGCGCAGCGCGCCTTCAGGCATGTGCTCGTTGACCAGGGCCGAGACGGCCGAAACGCCGCCCTCGATGCCATCCATCAGCGGCTGTGCCCAGCTGAACACGGCCTGGAACATCAGGAACAGCGTGGCCGCCAGCAGCAGCATGCCCCACAGCGGGTGCAGCACCACGGCGTCGATGCGGTCGTCGCGCCGGGTATCCACCACGGGCTCCTTGACGCAGTCGGCCATGATGCGGGCCACCTGCTGGTGCAGGGCCAGCACCTGCTCGCGCGCATCGCCCGGGCGGGCCGAGGCCTGCAGCTGCGGCGCCGCCAGGGCGCGGGCTTCGGGGCCGTCCAGCCATTGCAGCAGTTCGCGCGCGCCGTCCTGGCGCACGCCCACCGTGGACAGCACGGGCATGCCCAGGGCGCGTGACAGCGCCTCGCGGTCGATATCGATGCCCTGGCGCCTGGCCATGTCGCTCATGTTGAGCACCAGCAGCATGGGCAGGCCCAGGCGCTGGGCCTCCAGCACCAGGCGCAGGTTCAGGCGCAGATGGGTGGCGTCGGTGACGCAGACCAGCAGTTCGGGCGGCGCCTCGCGCGCATGGCGACCCGAGACGATGTCGCGCGTGATGCGCTCATCCTCGCTGTGCGCATGCAGGCTGTAGGTGCCCGGCAGGTCCAGCACGCGCACGCGCCGGCCGCTGGCCGTGCTCAGCCAGCCTTCCTTGCGCTCAACGGTCACGCCCGCGTAGTTGGCCACCTTCTGGCGTGCGCCGGTCAGCAGGTTGAACAGCGCCGTCTTGCCGCAGTTGGGATTGCCCAGCAGGGCCAGGCGCAGTGCGGAATCACCGCTGCCGCCGCCGCCCTGGGCAGGCTGCAGCGGCTGAATGAGTTTGGGAGAGGACGACGCGCTCATGCCACCGCCTCCGGCGCCACGCGCACCAGGGCCGCCTCATGGCGGCGCAAAGCGAACGTGGTCTGGCCCACGCGCACGGCCAGCGGGTCGTCGCCCGGAAAGCCCGCGGCCAGGATGCGCACGGGCTCGCCGGGCAGAAAGCCGATCTCCATGAGCCGCAGCAGCAGTTCCTGCTCGCTGGCATCGCGTGCGGCATGGAGCTCGACCACGCGCGCCGATACCTGGCGGGGCAGGGCATCAAGGGTGATGGCCGTGGTGGCAGCAACGGCGGCAACGGCAGCAGAGGAGGACATGGGAGGCGCGGACAGCGTGGACGGAGCTGCAGCGTCCGTCGCGGGGTTCATCGAATGCATGGCGTGTTGTATCAATTGATTTTTATTCTCATTTTGATTTTGATCGAACCCGGGCGGCGGGACCGCGCATGGTATCGGAGTGCGGGACAGGGTTTTGCGTTCCCGGCTTTGCCCCCGGGCGGGCCCAGGCGAGCGGCGCGCGGCACAATGGCGGCCGACGCCGACACGGCCTTTGCGCACTCCCCTCCCCACGCCATGACCCATCCCTGCCTGAGCTGCGGCGCCTGCTGCGCATCGTTTCGCGTGGACTTTTCCGTGCACGAGTCGCAGGCGCAGGGCGGCCGCGTGCCAGCCGGGCTGGCCGAGGAAGTCACCGACCACACCTGCCGCATGCGCGGAACCGACTGGGCGCGTCCCCGCTGCGCGGCCCTGGTCGGCAAGGTGGGCGAGAAGGCCCATTGCGGCATCTATGAATGGCGCCCCTCGCCCTGCCGCGAGTTCGCCGCCGGCAGCGATGCCTGCAACCGCGTGCGCGTGCGCCATGGCATGCAGGCGCTGGACAGCGGCCTGCTCTAGCAGCCTGCCAGGCGCCACCAGCCGTCATTCCACCGGCAGCCCCGCCAGCTGTCCCTTGAATTCCTGCAGCGAGAAATGCGTGTGCACCTGGCGCACGCCGGGCAGCCGGTGCAGGCGGCTGAGCAGCAGATCGGAATAGGCGTCGAGATCGCGCGCCACGACGACCAGCAGGAAGTCCTCCGGCCCCGAGATGCCGTGGAACATCACGACCTCGGGAATTGCGCAGACCGCTTCCTGGAAATGGCGCGAGGACTCCTCGTTCTGGTGGTCTATGCCCACCATCACGAAGGCCAGCACGCCAAAGCCTATGGCGCGCCGGCTCAGCGCGGCGTGGTAGCCGGTGATCACGCCCTCGTCCTCCAGCCGCTTGATGCGCCGCCATGACGGTGACTGCGACAAATGCACACGCTGCGCCAGCTCACCCGAGGTCAGCCGCGCGTTGTCCTGCAGGGCGCGGATCAGCAGCCGGTCCGTTCTGTCGATGTCGATTGGCATAAACCACCTATGAATTCATGTTTCACAGAATAACTTATCCAAGATCAAGTCGATTTAGGGATAACTACTAAACGCCCCGCGAAGGCCGTCCATAGCATCCGCCTCCGAAGCCCCCCACAGCAACGGAGACAACAACCCATGCCAGCCTTCGAAGACATCGTCCAGCGCGAAGCCGGACTCAAACAGCAGCTGTCCGCCGGACAGATGACCATGATCGCCATCGGCGGTGCCGTCGGCACCGGCCTGTTCCTGGGCAGCGGCTTTGCCATCGGCTTTGCCGGGCCCAGCGTGCTGATCAGCTATGCCATCGGCGCAGTGATCTCGCTGCTGCTCATGGGCTGCCTGGCCGAGATGACGGTGGCCCACCCGACCTCGGGCTCGTTCGGCGCCTATGCCGAGCACTACATCAGCCCGATGGCCGGCTTCATGGTCCGCTATGCCTACTGGGCCTGCGTGGTGCTGGCCGTGGGCACCGAGGTGACGGCCGTGGGCCTGTACATGGGCTACTGGTTCCCCGAGGTGCCGCGCTGGGCCTGGGTGGTGATCTTCTCGGGCGCGCTCATCGGCGTGAACATGATGAGCGTCAAGGCCTTCGGCGCCGTGGAGTACAGCTTCTCCATGATCAAGATCATCGCCATCGCGGCCTTCATCGTGGTCGGCGCCTGGGTGGTGTTCGGCGCCCGTCCGGACGGCGTGGGCTTTGCCAACTACGTCAACAACGGCGGCTTCTTCCCCAACGGCCTGTGGGGAACCTGGGTGGGCGTGATCATCGCCATCTTCAGCTACCTGAGCATCGAGATGATCGCGGTGGCCGCCGGCGAGGCCAAGGACCCGCAGCGCGCCGTCACCAGCGCCTTCCGCTCCACCATGGTGCGCCTGGTGGTGTTCTACCTGGCCACGATCGCGCTGATGCTGGCCATCGTGCCGTGGTCGGCCGCCGGCAAGGAGGGCAGCCCCTTCGTCAAGGTGATGGAGATCATCGGCCTGCCCGGCGCGGCCAGCGTGGTCAATTTCGTGGTGCTGGTGGCCGCCCTGTCGGCCATGAACAGCCAGCTGTACATCACCACCCGCATGATGTTCAGCCTCTCGCGCGCCGGCCATGCGCCCGCCGTGCTGGGCCGCGTGAACTCGCGCGGCGTGCCGCTGCCGGCGCTGCTGCTGTCGTGCCTGGGCATTGCCGTGGCCACCCTGTTCAACATCATCAATCCCGAGCAGTCCTTCATGCTGATGATGGCCGTGGCCATGTTCGGCGCCATGTTCACGTGGTTCATGATTTTCGTGACCCACCTGTTCTTCCGCATCCACTGGGTGCGCCAGGGCAACAAGCCGCTGGCCTTTCGCATGTGGGGCTTTCCGGTGCTGACGCTGCTGGGCGCGGCGCTGATGCTGGCCGCCCTGGTGTCCACGCTGTTCACCGACGTATTCCGCCTGACCGTGCTCACGGGCCTGCCCTTTTTGCTGCTGCTGGCCGCCGTCTACGCCATCTGGTATCGCCGGCCGGCCGGCCAGCCCTCCCCTCAGACCCCAACCTCAACCCAGACCCCAACATCCACCCAAGCCCAGGTTCCCGCCCGGTGACATCCGGCCTCGCGTTTCTCTCTCTGCCTTAGACACATGACGACTCTTGCCCCCCTCGATACCGCCCGCGCCTCGATGTTCAGCCACGTCCCTCCCTACCCCGGTGATCCCATCCTGTCGCTGATGGAGGCCTTCCAGCAGGACCCACGCGCCGACAAGGTCAGCCTGAGCATCGGCCTGTATTTCGACGAGGCCGGCCGCCTGCCCGTGCTGGACTGCGTGCGCCAGGCTGGCGATGCCCTGGCCCGCGAGCAAAGCCCCAGCGGCTACCTGCCCATCGAAGGCATAGCCCCCTACCGCCAGCTGGTGCAGGACCTGGTGTTCGGCGCCGGTCATGAGGCCGTGCGCAGTCAGCGCATCGCCACCGTGCAGACCCTGGGCGGCTCGGGCGCGCTCAAGCTGGGCGCGGACTTCATCCAGCACTATTTCCCCGACGCCGAGGTCTGGCTCAGCGATCCCACCTGGGACAACCACCTGGCCATCTTCCAGGGCGCGGGACTGCGCACCCACAGCTATCCCTACTACGACGCGGCCACGGGCAGCCTGCGCTTCGACGCCATGCTGCAGACGCTACGCGAACTGCCCTCGGGCAGCGTGGTGCTGCTGCATGCCAGCTGCCACAACCCCACGGGCGTGGACCTGTCGCGCGAGCAGTGGCAGCAACTGATCCCGGTGATCGTGGAGCGCGGCCTGATCCCCTTCGTGGACATGGCCTACCAGGGCTTTGGCGATGGGCTCGATGAAGACGCCTGGTCCGTGCGCGCCCTGGCCGATGCGGGCGCCCAGGCCTTCGTGGCCAATTCGTTTTCCAAGAACTTCTCGCTGTATGGCGAACGCGTGGGCGGCCTCAGCGTGGTCTGCAACGACGCGTCCACGGCCGGCAATGTGCTGGGCCAGCTCAAGGCCACGGTGCGCAGCAACTATTCCTCGCCACCCACCCGTGGCGCACGCCTGGTGCAGCAGGTGCTGGCATCGCCCGAGCTGAGCGCCCAATGGGCGCAGGAGCTGGCGCAGATGCGCGGGCGCATCAAGGACATGCGCGCCCAGCTGCACAGCGCGCTGCAGGAGCGTTTTGGCGAGCGGCGCGACTTCGGCTTCCTGCTGACCCAGCGCGGCATGTTCAGCTACACAGGCATCACCGAGCCCCAGGTCCACCGCCTGCGCGACGAGCATGGCGTGTACCTGATCCGCTCGGGCCGCATGTGCATGTCGGGCCTGTCCGGCGCCAACGTGCAGTACGTGGCCGACGCCATTGCCACGGTGCTGGAGTCGCCGCAATGAGCGGCTGCCCCGTCCATGGCGGCCTGACCGAGCGCATCGTCGCCGAGGAAAGGGCGCAGCTGGATTTCAGCCAGTCCATGAGCTATGGCGACTACCTGCAGCTGGACGCCATCCTGGGCGCACAGCAACTGCTGTCGCCCACGCATGACGAGTTGCTGTTCATCATCCAGCACCAGACCAGCGAGCTGTGGATGAAGCTCATGCTGCACGAGCTGGGCGCCGCCACGGCCGCCGTGGCGGCCGACCGCCATGCAGATGCCTTCAAGATGCTGGCCCGCGTGAGCCGCATCATGGAGCAGCTGGTCGGCGCCTGGTCCGTGCTGGCCACCATGACGCCTACCGAGTACACGGCCATGCGCCCGTATCTCGCCAGCTCCAGCGGCTTCCAGAGCTACCAGTACCGCTGCATCGAGTTCGCGCTAGGCAACAAGAATGCCGCCATGCTCCAGCCCCATGCCCACCGGCCCGATCTGCTGGCCCAGGTGGAGGCGGCATGGCGCTCGCCCTCGCTCTATGACGAGGCCCTGCGCCTGCTGGCACGCCAGGGGTTGGCCATTCCTGCCGGGCACCTGGAACGCGACTGGACCCAGCCCTACACGGCCAGCCCCGAGGTCGAGGCCGCCTGGGCCCAGGTCTACCGCGACCCGCAGTCGCACTGGGACCTGTACCAGCTCGGCGAAAAGCTCGCCGACATCGAGGACGCCTTCCGCCTGTGGCGCTTTCGCCATGTGACCACGGTGGAGCGCGTCATCGGCTTCAAGCGCGGCACGGGCGGCACGGGCGGCGTCAGCTACCTGCGCAAGATGCTGGACGTGGTGCTGTTCCCCGAAATCTGGTCCGTGAGAACGAAACTGTGACCCCTGAGCGGCTTTGCCGCTTCCCCCGCTCTCGCTGCGCGGGCGCGGGACGACACTATCGCTGCGGGGCGGCGCGGCCGGCCTAGGCCCTTGCTCGGCGTCCGCCGATGGGCCGCGCCAAGTTTCCGGCGCAAGAACACCATGCCTTCGCATGTAGTCAAAACACAAGGAAATCCATGAAGCAAATCATCGACGTGGGACTACCGCCGCTCAAGCAGCCCTTCTCCTGGGCCGTCAAGGCCAGCGGCCAGATGCTGTTCACGGCCCACGGCCCCGTGCGGCCCGACGGCAGCATCGACACCGGCCCCATCGAACAGCAGGCGCGCCTGACCTTCACCAACCTGCGCAACGCGCTGCAGGCCGCAGGCGGCACGCTGGCGCATGTGACCCAGGTGCTGATCTACATGACCGACGTGGCCGACATGCCGGCCATCGACGCCGTGTACCGCGAGTTCTTCGAGGCGCCCTATCCCAACCGCTCCAGCATGGGGATTTCGGCGCTGGTGGTGCCGGGCATGAAGCTGGAGATCGTGGCCTACGCCATGCTCCCCTAGAGGCTGTGACGGACATGCCGGCGCCCCGCAATTGCGTTCAATACAGGGGCGGCGTGCGGGACGAGACTGCGTGCCTTGTGCAGTCCTGCGTCCGCGCGAAATCTCATGTCCTCCTCGCTGCTCGCCATGGGCGTCTTCACCCTCGTGGGCGCCATCACGCCCGGCCCCGTCAATGTGCTGGCCCTGCGCCACGGCGCAGCCCGCTCGCGCCTGGTCTCTTCCGCCTATGTGCTGGGCGCCAGCGCCAGCTATGCGACCGTGGTCTGGGTCATGGGCCAGGGCGCACAGTGGCTGCTGCAGACGCTGCCGCAACTGTCTGCGGCCGCACAGTGGCTGTGCGCCGCCTATCTGCTGTGGCTGGCCTGGCGGCTGGCCAACGCGCCTGTGGGCCAGGCCGGTGCGCAGCAGCAGGCCGGATCGCAGCGCCCGCTGCAGGCCCTGCTGCAAGCGCTGTTGCAGGGCACGGCCGTGCAGACGCTCAACCCCAAGGCCTGGCTGGTGGCGCTGGCCGGCGTGGGCCTGTTCGTGCTGCCCCACGCGAATGCGCCGTGGGCGCTGCTGCAGTTTTGCGCCATCTCGCTGCTGGCCTGCCTGGTGGGGGTCGGCAGCTGGGCGCTGCTGGGCCAGCTGCTTTCGGGCTGGCTGCGCACCGAACGCCGCCAGCGCCTGTTCCACCGCCTGCTGGCCCTGCTGCTGGTCGCCAGCGTGGCGGCCATGCTGGCATGATGGCTGGCCGCCATGACTTCAGCCTCTCCCCACCGATTCCACCGCCATCCGGCCGCTCCCTGGGCCGAGCTGCGCGACAGCGCGCGCTCGCCGCATTGCTTTCGGCTGCACATGCATGCCGAGTACTCGATCGGCATCGTGGACGCGGGCCGCACCGTGTTCCACCATGCCCACGGCCCGCAGCCCGTGGAGGCGGGCGGCGTTGTGCTGATCGAGCCCGGCGCCTGGCATGCCTGCAATCCCGACCCCGGCGCGCCATGGTCCTACCGCATGCTGTTTGTCGATGCCGACTGGCTGCACGCGCGGCTGGGCGTGGCCGCGCTGCGCTTTCCCCGGCGCACGCTCACGGATGCGGACATCGCCCGCCTGGTGGATGGCCTGTGCCGCCCCGTCGATGGCGCGGCCGCCGCCGACCGCCTGGCCCTGGGCCTGGAGCACCTGCTGGACCGCTGTGCCCAGCCCGCAGCCTTGCCCCTGCCCGGCGATGCGGCGGCCCTGGCCCCCGCGCTGCAGCGCCTGCATGCAGGACCCGATGCAGGCCTGACCGTGCAGTCCCTGGCCCAGGAATGCGGCATGAGCGCCACGCGCTTCATCCGCCGCTTCAAGGCGGCCACGGGCATGACGCCCGGCAGCTACCGCCTGAACCTGCGCATCAACGGCGCGCGCCGCCTGCTGGCCGCGGGGGCGGCGCTGTCCGATGCGGCCTATGCCATGGGCTTTGCCGACCAGGCCCACCTGCAGCGCGCCTTCAAGGCCCACCATGCGCTGACGCCGGGCTGCTACGCACGCGGAGCCTGAGCCGGACCCTCCCATGGTTTTGCAGCGGCCAGCCCGGGGCCGGCGGTGAAAGCGCAGATACTTACGCCTTCCGCTTTCAGCCCCCAACCGCCGCGCACCATGGCCGCCTTCCAAGACATTCAGCAACGAGAAACCGGCCTGCGCCAGCAGCTGTCCGCCGCCCAGATGGTGATGATCGCCATCGGAGGCGCCATCGGCACCGGCCTTTTCATGGGCAGCGCCTTCGCCATCGGCTTCGCCGGCCCCAGCGTGCTGGTCAGCTACGCCATCGGCGCGCTGATCTCGCTGCTGCTCATGGGCTGCCTGGCCGAGATGACGGTGGCCCATCCGACCTCGGGCTCGTTCGGCGCCTATGCCGAGCACTACATCAGCCCGATGGCCGGCTTCATGGTCCGCTATGCCTACTGGGCCGCCGTGGTGCTGGCCGTGGGCATGGAGGTGACGGCCATAGGCATCTACATGGGCTACTGGTTCCCCGACGTGCCGCGCTGGATCTGGGTGGTGGTGTTCTCGGGCGCGCTGGTGGCCGTCAACGCCAGCAGCGTCAAGGCCTTCGGCCAGGTGGAGTACGGCTTTTCCATGGTCAAGATCATCGCCATCGTGGCCTTCATCCTGATCGGCGCCTGGGTGGTGTTCGGCTCGCAGCCCCAGGGCATCGGCTTTTTCAACTACACGGCCGATGGCGGCTTCTTCCCCAAGGGCCTGTGGGGCACCTGGGTGGCCGTGATCATCGCCATCTTCAGCTACCTGAGCCTGGAGGCCGTGGCCGTGGCGGCCGGCGAGGCCGAGGACCCCAAGCGCGCCATCACCCGGGCCTTTCGCACCACCATGGCGCGCCTGGTGATCTTCTACCTGCTGACGCTGGCGCTGATGCTGGCCATCGTGCCCTGGCAGCAGGCCGGCACGGACAAGAGCCCCTTCGTGAAGGTGATGGAGATCATCGGCATCCCGGGCGCTGCCAGCATCATCAACTTCGTGGTGCTGGTGGCCGCGCTGTCGGCCATGAACAGCCAGCTGTATGTGACCTCGCGCATGATGTTCAGCCTGTCGCGCGGCGGCTATGCGCCCTCGGTGTTCGGGCGGCTGAACAGCCGCGGCGTGCCCGTGGCGGCGATTGCCATCTCCTGCCTGGGCATTGCCGTGGCCGTGGCCGTGAACCTGTGGAAGCCCGAAGGCTCGCTGCTGTGGATGATGTCCGTGTCCATGTTCGGCGCCATGTTCACCTGGTTCATGATCTTCGTGACCCATCTGTTTTTCCGCGCGCGCTGGTCGCGCGAGCATCCGGGCCAGCGCCTGCAGTTCCGCATGTGGGGCTATCCGCTGTTCACACTGGCCGGCGCCGCGCTGATGCTGGGCGTGATCGTCACCACCTATTTCACCGAGGTCTTCCACATGACGCTGCTCACGGGCCTGCCCTTCCTGGGCCTGCTGGCCCTGGTGTATGCGCTGTGGTACCGGCCGCGCGCACAGGCCGCCCGAACCGCCCCGAAGGAGTGAAACCATGACCCGCAGACTCTGGGACATCTCCCCGGCCGTGCAGGCCGCCAGCCCCGTCTTTCCCGGCGACACGGCCTACAGCCAGCGATGGTGCGCCACCATCGGGCCGGGCTGCCCGGTCAATGTCAGCGCCATCACGCTGTCGCCCCATGTGGGAGCGCATGCCGATGCACCGCTGCACTATGACGCGGACGGCGCCAGCATCGGCCATGTGGACCTGGACGCCTTCCTCGGCCCCTGCCGCGTGATCCACGCCATCGGCAAGGGACCGCTGGTCGAATGGGAGCACATCGCCCACGCCGTGGAGCATCTTCCGGCACGCGTGCTGGTGCGCACCTACGAGCGCGCCCCCACCACCTGGGACCAGGAACTGGCAGCCTATGCGCCAGCTACGGTAGAACGCCTGGCCGACCTGGGCGTGAAGCTCATCGGCATAGACACGGCCAGCATCGACCCGGCCAGCAGCAAGAGCCTGGACAGCCACCAGGTGATCCGCCGGCGCGGCCTGCGCGTGCTGGAGAACCTGGTGCTGGACGAGGTGCCCGAGGGCGACTACGAGCTCATCGCCCTGCCGCTCAAGCTGGTCGAGGCCGATGCCTCGCCCGTGCGCGCCGTGCTGCGTGCCCTGGCCTGATTCCCGGGCCGCACCTTTCGCCTTTCGCCTTTTCCATACCCAAGGAGACCCCGTGACGAGCCTGCAAGACTGCCTCACCCTCGATGCGCAAGACCCGCTGCGCGCCCTGCGCGACCAATTCACGCTGCCCGAAGGCGTGATCTACCTTGACGGCAATTCGCTGGGCGCCAGCCCCCGCGCCGCCGCCGCGCGCGTGGCCGAGGTGGTGCAGCAGGAATGGGCCCAGGGCCTGATCCGCTCGTGGAACGACGCCGGCTGGATCAGTCTGCCCCAGCGCCTGGGCGACCAGTTCGCCCCCTGGCTGGGCGTGGGCGCGGGCGAGCTGGTGTTCACCGACACGGCCTCCATCAACCTCTACAAGGTGCTGACGGCTGCGGCCCGCATCGCGCGCGAGGACGCTCCGCAGCGCAAGCGCCTGATCAGCGAGCGCAGCAACTTCCCCACCGACCTCTACATCGCCCAGTCGGTCTGCCAGGAATACGGCCTGGAGCTGGTGCTGCTCGAACCCGAGGAGATTGCCGATGCGCTGACCGACGAGGTCGCCATCTGCATGCTCACCCATGTGAACTACCGCACGGGTGCCATGCACGACATGGCTGCCGTGACGGCTGCCGCGCAGGGCAAGGGCATTCTCTGCGTCTGGGACCTGTGCCACAGCGCGGGCGCCGTGCCTGTCGATCTCAAGGGCGCGAATGCCGACTTCGCCATCGGCTGCAGCTACAAGTACCTCAACGGCGGCCCCGGTGCGCCGGCCTTTGTCTGGGCCCATCCACGCCTGATCAACCGCTTCTGGCAGCCGCTGTCGGGCTGGTTCGGCCATGCCGAGCCTTTCAAGTTTGTGCCGGACTACCACCCGGCCCAGGGCATACAGCGCTACCTGTGCGGCACCCAGCCCATGGTCAGCCTGAGCGTGCTGCAGTGCGGCCTGGACGTGTTCACTGCCGTGGAGCCGCTGGGCGGCATGGACGCGCTGCGCAACAAGTCGCTGGCGCTGACCGACCTGTTCATCGCCCTGGTCGAGGAACGCTGCCAGGGCCACGGCCTGGGCCTGGCCACGCCGCGCGAGCACGGCCGGCGCGGCTCCCAGGTCTGCCTCACGCGCGAGGAGGGGCTGGGCGTGGACGGCAAGGACAGCGGCGCCTATGCCATCGTGCAGGCGCTGATCGCGCGCGGCGTGATCGGCGACTTCCGCAAGGGCGACGGCACGGGCCTGCACAAGGACATCCTGCGCTTCGGCTTCACGCCGCTGTACGTGGGATTCGAAGATGTCTGGCATGCCGTGGAGCACCTGCGCCAGGTACTGGAATCGGGCGAATGGCGCAAGCCGGAGTTCAACCGCGTCAATGCGGTGACCTGAAGCCTGGAGCCAGCCCTTCAGAACGCCGTGGACGACAGCGAGGCCCAGAGATGGGCCGCGACCAGGGCTCGCCAAGGCGCGAAGTCCCGCAGCCACAACTCGGTCTGCGCGGCGTCCACGGATTCCGTCTCCAGCAGCCGCGCCAGGGCGCGGCGCACGGCCACATCGCCGTGCAACGGGCCGTCCAGGTGGCCATAGCCGCGCAGCAGCATGTAGTTCACCGTCCACGGGCCGACGCCCTTGAGGGCCAGCAGCCGCCGGCTGATCTCGCTGGCGGGCAGCTCGGGCATGGCGGCCCAATCGTCCAGCGGCAGTTCGCCCGCCTGCACGGCATGCGCCAACAGGCGCAGCGTATGGGTCTTGCTCCGGGAAAAGCCGGCCGCGCGCAAGTCGTCCTCGCTCAGCTGCGCCACCTGCGCGGCCTCCGGCATGCACCACAGCTGCTGCGGCGCGTCGGCATGGCCATCGTGCAGCGCCACCGGCTGGCCGGCTGCAGCGATCAGGCGGCGGCGCAGCGACACGGCTGCCGCCACGCTGATCTGCTGCCCGGTGACGGCCCAGCTCAGCGCCTCCCAGGGCGTGCAGGCCGCGGGCACATGCAGGCCCCGCTGGCGCGCCAGCAGCGGTCCCAGCCGCTCATGGCGGCCAAAGCGGCGCTCGAATTCGCCCACATCCTGGGACAGTCCGAACATGCGCCGCAGCATGGCGGCCAGCACATCGTCCATGCCGGTGATTGCGCCTGCACCGGCGGGCAGGCGCCATCGGGCCTGCACCACGGCCGCCTCTTCGCACTGCGGCGTCAGCTCCAGGGTGAGCAGCGTGGGAAGGCCTTTCCACATCAGGCCCTTGTGCATGCGGATGGTGCCGCCATCCTGCAGATCGCATTCGGACAGGCGCTGGGCATCGCGCCGGTGAAAGCCCCAGAACTCGGTCATGCGGTAGCCGGCCGGCAGCGTCAGTTGCTGCTGCGCCTGATGGATCTGGCCGGTGCCACGCCCTTGCCCTTGTCCTTGTCCTTGCCCGCTCATGCGCTTCCTGCCTGGCGCAGCGGTGCGTGCCCAGCGTCCTTGCCAGCGGCCTCCTGCGCCTGGCGCGCCTCGCGCAGCAGCAAGGCGCGCTTGCGCTCCACGCCCCAGCGGTAGCCGGAGATGCTGCCGTCGTTGCGCACCACGCGGTGGCAGGGCACGGCCACGGCAATGGGGTTGGCCGCGACGGCGCTGGCCACGGCCCGGGCACCCGTGGGCATGCCCAGGCGCAGGGCCAGTTCCGAATAGCTCAGCGTCTGCCCGGCGGGAATGGCGCACAGCGCCTGCCATACGCGCTGCTGGAAGGCCGTGCCCTGCACATCCAGCGGCAGTGCCAGGCCCCGGCGCGGCTGCTCGACCAGGGCCACGACCTGGGCCACGGTGTGCTCGAATCCGGCATCGCCGCCCACCAGTTCGGCCAGCGGAAAGCGCTGCTGCAGGTCCTGGACCAGGGCCTCGGCATCGTCGCCCAGCAGCACGCAGCACACGCCGCGATCGGTGCTGGCCACCAGGATGCTGCCCAGCGTGCATTCGGCCACCGCAAAGCGGATGGTCTGGCGCATGCCGCCGCGCCGGTAGTCGCCGGGCGCCATGCCCAGCATGGCGCCTGCGTCACGGTAGAAACTGCTGCTGGCCGCATAGCCGCTGAGGTAGGCGGCATCGGTGACCGAGTCGCTCTGGCCTGGCTGCAGCGCCTGGCGCAGCGCACGCGCGCGGTGCGCCTTGGCATAGGCCTTGGGCGTGAGGCCCGTGGCCTGCTTGAACAATCGGTGCAGCTGCCAGGGGCTCAGCCCCGAGCGTTCTGCCAGCGCGCCCAGGGCGGGGGGCGGCTCCTCGGTCTCCAGCCAGCGGCAGCATCGGGCCACCAGGGCAGCGGGGTTGGCAGAGGCATCGCTGGCTTGATTCATGGCTTGGTGGGACACGGCATGTCTTTCAGGGTCATCGGATGCCCTACTCTACGCAGCCCGGCGCGGACGCGCATCCCGCTTCTTGCAACCCGCAGGATTGCTGCGCGGGATTCGGTTACGCTGCGCCCTGCATTTTCCGCATCGAGACTTGCGAGACTCCCACATGACCACCGAACACTCCGGCTGTCCCATGAACAACCCCGGCCGCACCGAATCCATCGTCAAAGAGGAGCGCGCCCAGCTGGACTTCAGCCAGTCCATGAGCTATGGCGATTACCTGCACCTGGACCAGATCCTCACGGCCCAGCACCCGCTGTCGCCCGCGCATGACGAGATGCTGTTCATCATCCAGCACCAGACCAGCGAGCTGTGGATGAAGCTGATGCTGCATGAGGTCCGAGCCGCCACGGCCGCCATCGCAGGCGGCACGCGTTCCGACGCCTTCAAGATGCTGGCCCGCGTGAGCCGCATCATGGAGCAACTGGTCAGCGCCTGGACCGTGCTGTCCACCATGACGCCGCCCGAGTACACGGCCATGCGTCCCTACCTGGCCAACTCCAGCGGCTTCCAGAGCTACCAGTACCGCTGCATCGAGTTCTCCCTGGGCAACAAGAATGCCGCCATGCTCCAGCCCCATGCCCACCGGCCCGATCTGCTGGCCCAGGTGGAGGCGGCATGGCGCTCGCCCTCGCTCTACGACGTGTCCCTGCAACTGCTGGCGCGCGAGGGCATCGAGGTGCCCGCCGACCGGCTGGAGCGCGACTGGACCCAACCCTACGAGGCCAGCGAAGGCGTCAAGCAGGCCTGGATCACGGTCTACCGCGATCCCCACCAGCACTGGGACCTGTACCAGCTCGGCGAAAAGCTGGCCGACATCGAGGACGCCTTCCGACTTTGGCGCTTCCGCCATCTGACCACGGTGGAGCGCGTCATCGGCTTCAAGCGCGGCACGGGCGGCACCGGCGGCGTCAGCTACCTGCGCAAGATGCTGGACGTGGTGCTGTTCCCCGAAATCTGGGCGCTGCGCACCGAGCTATAAGAACTGGCGGGCGCCACCGAAGGCAGACCGCTGCGGTGGCGACAACGCGCATGCGCGCAAACGGGTAAGCTGCGGCGCCAGGAGAAATACCGTGTCCGCAGCGCCGCAACAGCCCCCACACAACAACACACACACAGAGGCTTCGCAGACCTCCACCGCAGCACCGCCGCCACGCAGCCAGCTGCTGTGGGCCATGCTGCTTGCCCTGCTCTCGGCCTTTGCGCTGAGCCAGGCCTTTCGCACCACGACCTCGGTCATGGCGACCGGCCTGCAGCAGGATTTCGGGCTTACGGCCCAGTCGCTGGGGGCCTTTGCGGGCCTGTTCGGACTGTCCTTCGGCGTGGCCCAGTTGCTCATGGGCATCGGCATGGATCTCTACGGCCTGCGCCGCACGGTGCTGCTGTCGTTTCCGCTGGCGATCGCGGGATCGGCACTGTCCGCCGCCGCACCCAATTACGGCTGGCTGATGGTGGGCCAGTTGCTGATCGGCGTGGGCTGCTCGCCGGCCTTCCTGGCCTGCACCATGTTCATCTCGCGCCACTTTCCCATGGACCGCTTCGCCTTTCTGTCGGGCGTGGGCATGGGCGTGGGCGGCTTGGGGCTGCTGTTCACAGGCACGCCGCTGGCCTGGCTGGTCCAGCATTTCGGCTGGCGCTCGGGCTTTGCGCTGCTGGCCGTGATGTCGGCCCTGTCGTGGCTGCTGATCTGGTGGCGCGTGCACGAGCCCGCCCGCCGCGGAGCACAGACCGCCGCACGGGAAAGCTGGGGCGTGGCGGCACGCCGCATGGCCGAGCTGTTCACGCTGCCGCACACCCTGGGTATCGTCCTGCTGGCCATGGCCTGCTATGCATCGTTTCTGGCGCTGCGCGGCCTGTGGCTGGGGCCGCTGCTCATCCATCGCTATGGCTTTTCGCTGGTGGAAAGCGGCAATGTGGCGCTGGTCGTATCGATGATCTCGCTGTTCAGCCCCGCGATTTTCGGGCGCATGGACCCCGGCCCAGGACGGCGCCGGCGCTGGCTCACCAATTACTCGCTGCTCATGGGCAGCCTGTTCATGCTCATGGCCTTTTTGCACCATGGCTGGACCAATGTGGCGCTGATCTTCGCCATGGGCCTGCTGTCGGGCTATTCGGTGCTGCAGTACGCCGATGTGCGCGCTTCCTACCCCCCAGAGATGACCGGCCGCGCACTGTCGCTGTTCACCATGGCCATGTTCCTGGGCGTGGCCCTGGTGCAATGGTTCACGGGCTGGGTCGCCGCCTGGGCCGAAGCCTGGGGCGTGGAGCCCTACAAGGCCGTGATGATCTCGATTGCGGCCACCCTCGTCGGTGCGTCAACCGCGTTCCGTTTCCTGCCCTCCTCGCCGCTGCTGCGCCAGGCATCCGCCGCCTAGCGGCCGGAGTCTGTGCCTCTACAAGGCGTTGGCGGCCGAGCCATCGCCACGGTACAGCCAAGGCAGATCCATCAGCCGGGAGCCCAGCAGGCGCAGTGACAGGTCACGCCCCCAGCGCACCGGACCCGTGGCATGGAAGATGCGGCCGTTGCGCTGCGAGCGCGCCTGCACGCGCGCATTGCGCTGCCAGCGATTGAGCGCGTAGCGGCGCAGGCGCATGTTCACATCCAGGTCATGCATGGACAGGGCGCGCTGCAGCTCCGCTGCATCTTCAATCGCCATGCCGGCGCCCTGGGCCAGATAGGGGCGCATGGGATGGGCGGCATCGCCCAGCAGCGCCACCACGCCGCGCGCCATCTGCGCGGCCGATTGCACGGGCGGGCGATCGCCCACCGGCCACAGCCGCCAGTCACCGCCAGCGGCAGGCACATGCTGGACCAGGTCCAGCAGCTGCGGGCAGCTGCCCTGCAGCACCCGCACCAGATCATCGAGATTGCCCGCGTGGTCCCAGTTCGCCAGGTCCTCGGGCGCCGGGCCCTGGACGATGACCACCAGGTTCTGCAGCTCGCCCCGGCGCACGGGGTACTGGATGGCATGCATGCGCGAGCCCAGCCAGGCCGTGACATCAGTGGCACGCAGCCGCTTGGGCAACTGGGCCTGGTGCACCAGGGCGCGGTAGGCCAGGTGCCCGGTGACACGAGGCGGGCCGTCGCCCAGCAGCTGCTGGCGCAGGACGCTGCGCACGCCGTCGGCGGCGACCAGAGCATCGCCTTCGATCAGCTTGCCGGCCTGGGTTCGCACGGTGACCACGCCGTCCGTTTCGGAAAAGCCTTCAATGGGCTGGCCCAGGTTCAGGTGCATGCCCGGATAAGTCTGAGCGGCTTCCTTCAGCAGCTGCTGCAGATCGGCCCGGTGGATGGTGGCGTAGGCCGCGCCATAGCGTTGCACGGACTCGCTGCCCAAGGGCATATGCGCCAATTCCTGCCCGGTGACTGCGCTGCGCACGCGCAGGCTGCCCGGCAATGCCACCACCTGCTGCAGCGGTTTTTGCAGGCCCCAGGCCTGAAGCCGCCGCACGACATTCGGACCGATCTGGATTCCGGCGCCCACTTCACTGAGCGCGGGCGCCTGCTCGAAAAGACGCACTTCCCAACCCGCCCGCGACGCACCGATGGCGGCGGCCAGGCCACCAATGCCGCCGCCGGCAATCAACACCTGCTTGTTCATGCGCGTATTGTGCCCCTGCCTTCGCCCATGGTGGCTGGTGCCTGGATATTCAAGTCGGCCACCACTGAAGAAAATCAAAAAATCATCGGATTTGTCTGAAACACGCATGCATCCGCCATGCGTTGAGACGCCAAGACCCGGAAACACCCACCTCGCATGCTCCAAACTGCCGCAAGGTGCATCACTGGCACCGTGCATTTTGCGTTACCGCCAGAAATCGCCCCTGGCATCGCCGCCGCGCAATGTCCGTGCACAGGCCCACGCTTTGCACAGCGCATGATAGTCATTCTCAACCGAGTCAATTTTTGACAAATGGCCGTGCCAATGAAAAAAGCCCGCACAAGGCGGGCTCTTTCAACATGCGCGATGGAAAAATCAGATGACGAACTTTTCGCGGTCCTGATTCTGAATCCACTTCGGCGGCTTGCCGCGTCCGGTCCAGGTCTGGCCAGTGGCGGGATCACGGTACTTGGGCGCCACCTTGGTGCCCGTTGCACCCGCATTGCCGCGACCACGAGCCGAAGGAAAGACGTCATCCGCAGTCAGGCCATATTCGGCAATCAAATTGCGAACCTTGCCCACGGCGTCAGACAGTTCACGCTTGCGCGCTTCCTGGATCTGTTGCTCCAGTTCCTGTCGCTGCTTCAGCAATTCCTTGTAAGAGCTCATGGTGTGCGCCTTGAAAGTTGTTTAAGAGCTTTCATTATAAAAACATAATCGCCCTACAGGGCAAGACGCATGTAAGCAAAATCCACAATATCGCAGTTGCCTATTGCAGCGAGGAGCCTTCGGATAATTCCGAAATGGCAAGCACCTTGTCAATGCGTTTGCCATCGAGATCAATCACCTCGAAGATCCAGCCCGCGCAGCTGATCCGCTCTCCCAGAACCGGCAAATGACCGCTTTCCGCCATGAGAAGGCCGGCAACGGTGTTGTATCGGCCACGGTGCTCATCGGGCAGGTCACGAATATCGAGGCGCGCCTTCAGCTCCGATATGGGCATCAGCCCGTCCAATAACCAGGAGCCATCCCCACGCTGCATGGCCCATGCTTCCGTTTCGGTCACAGGCTGTAACTCGCCGGTAATCGCCTCCAGCAAATCGCGCGGCGTCATGATGCCCTGCACCACGCCATATTCATCCACCACGAACACCATGCGCCCGGATCGGGCACGCAATTGCTCCAGCAGTTCCATGGCGCTGAGCGTCTCGGGCAGGAACGAGGCCGGCAGTACATGCTCGTAGAGCGTGGAGCCCGCCGCATCGGGACCCAATGCCAGCAGGCGCGCCACGCTGATGATGCCGACCACGTCATCAAGGGAATTGCGGCACACCGGATACCAGGAATGGCCGCCCTTTGCGTGGTCATCGGCCGAGGCCTGCAATGCCTCGGTGACGGTCATGTCGGCATCCAGCCATTGCACATCGCCGCGCGGCACCATGATCGACGTCAGCGAGCGGTCATCGAGATGGAAGACGTTCTGCACCATCTGGTGTTCGCTGGCCTCGATGACGCCGGCATCGCGGCCCTCGGCAAGGCTGGCCGCGATCTCCTCCTCGGTCACGGAGCGTGCCGCCGATTCATTGATGCGCAGCAAGGTCAGCATGGCGCGGGTGGAGAAGGCCAGCAGCCGCACAAAAGGCTTGGCTGCCGACGCCACCCACGTCATGGGCCGCGAGACCACGATGGCCACGGTTTCGGGATAGAGCTGGCCGATGCGCTTGGGCACCAGCTCGCCGAAAACGATGGTGACGAAGGTGATCACGGTCACGACGACTGCCGTTGCCGAAATGCTGGCTGCGCGCTCTGGAACGCCCAGGCCCAGCAGCCATGCGGCCAGTCCGTCGCTGAAGGCCGCCTCACCCAGGATACCGTTGAGCAGGCCGATGGAGGTGATGCCCACCTGCACCGAAGAAAGAAATTGCGTGGGGTTGTCGAGCAAGGCCAGTGCCGCCACCGCCCCCTTGTCGCCTGTTTCAGCCAGTGCCACCAACCGAGCCTTGCGGCTGGAGGCCAGTGCCAATTCGGACATTGCAAACACCCCATTGAGCAGCGTAAGCAACGCGATCAGCAGAAAATCCATGGTTCGTATATCAGAAAGAAGACCATGGCACTTTACTGTATCGGTGATATCCAGGGATGCCACGACGCCTTTGAGCGCCTGCTGCAACGCGTGGATTTCTCCGCCAGCCGCGATACCTTGTACATCCTCGGCGACCTGGTGAATCGCGGCCCGGCATCGGACAAGGTACTGCGCACCTGCATGGCCGCCGGCGACTCCATGCGCGCCCTGCTGGGCAACCATGACCTCCACCTGCTGGCCGCCGCCCACGGCGTGCGCCGCAACAGCCGCCGCGACACCTTGGCCCAGGTGCTGCAAGCGCCCGATCGTGACCAACTCCTGGACTGGCTGCGACAGCAGCCGCTGGCGCGCAGCCACCGCACGGTGCATGGCGATGAGCTGCTGATGGTCCACGCAGGCGTGCTGCCGCAGTGGACCGCCCAGGAAGTGATGGACCTTGCAGGCGAGGTGCACACGGTACTTCGCAGCGCGCAATTGCCGGATTTCCTGCAAGCCATGTACGGCAACCAGCCCGATCGCTGGTCGCCGGATCTGCAGGGCTGGGAACGGCTGCGTGTCATCGTCAACGCGCTGACCCGGCTGCGTTTTTGCAGCGCTCAGGGGGTCATGGATTTCGACAGCACGGAGTCGGCAGAGCAGGCGGCGCCAGGACTCATGCCCTGGTTCGATGTGCCGGGCCGCGCCACGGCGGGCGTGCCCATTGCCTTTGGCCACTGGTCCACGCTGGGCCATATCAACCGGCCCGATCTGGTGGCGCTGGACACGGGCTGCGTCTGGGGTGGCTGCCTGAGCATGATGCGCTTCGGCGACCATCTGGCGGACAGGGAGCTGATCCAGGTGGATTGCCCGCAGGCCCAGGCCCCAGGCTGATCGGGAGCAGCCCGTGCACCCATGAAAAAACGCCTGCAAGGCAGGCGTTATTCGGGAGGCAGGCCGCGTGTGCGGCGCTCAGACCTCGGAGGTGGCGACGGGCGCGGCGGGCGCGACCGGTGCCTTGAACAGCGCCGCCAGCTTGCGCTTGGGCTTGATGTTGCCGCCGGCCTTGGGCGCAGCGCGCTGGCTTTCCCAGTTGGCGTCGGCGCTGGCCGAAGGCTCATAGGGCTTGTCGAAGAAGGGGTCGGAATGCGCCGGGCGCTGGGCCATGCGCGAGCCGCGATGGCCGAAGCCCGTGCTGCCCCGTGCTGCATCGGCACCGCGATCGCCACGCTCGCCACCGCGATCCCGTTCACGACCGTACCCGCCGCCAGCGCCTTGGCGCGGCAGCTCGTCGAAACGGTGACCACGCGGTGCGCTGCCGCGGAAATCTTCCATGGGGCAGGTTTCGACGTTGATCTTCTTCTTGATGAGCTTCTCGATCTCGCCCACCAGGCGCGCATCGTGGCTGGTCACCAGGGTCACGGCAATGCCGGAGGCGCCTGCGCGGCCCGTGCGGCCGATGCGGTGCACATAGTCTTCGGCGTTGAAGGGCACGTCGTAGTTGAAGACGGCCGGCACGTCCTTGATGTCCAGGCCGCGGGCCGCGACATCGGTACACACCAGCAGATCGACCTCGCCGCGCTTGAAGGCTTCAAGCGCCTTCAGGCGCTCGTCCTGGCTCTTGTCGCCGTGCAGCGCCGTTGCGCGCAAACCGTCGCGCTCCAGCGCCCGCGTCAGGCGGGCGCAGCCCAGCTTGCTGTTGGAAAAGACGAAGGCCTGGCGGATCTCGCGCTGCTTGAGCAGCGAACGCAGCGCATAGCGCTTGTCGTCGTCGCTGACGCTGTAGAAGCGCTGCTCCACCGTGGACGCCGTCTCGTTGGGACGGGCCACTTCGATGGTGACGGGGTCTTGCAGGTAGCTGCCGGCCAGGCGCTTGATCTCGGGCGAGAAGGTGGCGCTGAACAGCAAGGTGGTGCGTGTCTTGGGCAGATGGGACAGGATGCGCTGCAGGTCGGGCAGGAAGCCGATGTCCAGCATGCGGTCCGCCTCGTCGAGCACCACGTACTCGACCTGGTTGAGCACCACGTTCTTGGCTTCGATATGGTCAAGCAGCCGGCCCGGCGTGGCCACCAGCACCTCGACGCCCTTTTTCAGTTCCAGCGTCTGCGGTTTCATGTCCATGCCGCCGAACACCACGGTGCTGCGCAGCTTGGTGTACTTGGCGTACTGGGCGATCTGCTGAGCCACCTGGTCCGCCAGTTCGCGCGTGGGCAAAAGCACCAACGCCCGCACGGGGTGCCGTGCAGGCGAAGCGGAGGCATTTTCGTGGCGCATCAGCCGCTGCAGCAACGGCAGCGAGAACGCTGCCGTCTTGCCCGTGCCGGTCTGGGCTGCGCCCATGACATCCTTGCCGGTCAGAACAACCGGAATGGCCTGCGCCTGGATGGGCGTCATGGACTCGTAGCCCATGTCGGCCACGGCGCGCGCCAGGGACTCGGCCAGTTGGAGATTGGAGAAAGAGCTTGTCATTGAGGACGCTATTGTCGCACCTAGCGCGATTTGTGCGTTGCAATAACGCCAATTGGCACCTGGACAAGCATGGCGTTGCGTGAGCGCAACCCGCAAAAACCCGGTACGAGGGCCCGCTATGCGGGCATTTTTTCATCGCCGGGCCGCCGCCTCGAGATGGGAAAGCGCCCCTCGGGGGGCATTTTTCAAAGCGAAGCGGCCGAGAAAGTGTCGCAGGACTTGACGCTGCCGGTGCGCAGACCGGTGCTGAACCAGCGCTGGCGCTGGGCACTGGTGCCATGCGTGAAGCTGTCGGGCACGACGGCGCCGCCACCGGCGCGCTGCAGGGCGTCGTCGCCGATCTTGGAAGCGGCATTCATGGCCGACTCCACATCGCCCTGCTCCAGGATCTGGCGTGCGCTTTGCGCGCGGTTCGCCCAGACGCCGGCCAGGCAATCGGCCTGCAGCTCCAGCTTGACCGACAGATGGTTGTATTCGACCTTGCTGACGCGGCCCCGCGCACGGTCCACCTGGGCGCTGATGCCCAGCAGGTTCTGCACGTGGTGGCCCACCTCGTGGGCAATCACATAGGCCTGGGCGAAATCGCCGGGCGCGCCGAGCTGGTTCTTGAGCGTCTCGTAGAAGCCCAGGTCGATATAGACCTTCTGGTCGGCAGGGCAGTAGAACGGCCCCATGGCGGACTGCCCCGTGCCGCAGGCCGTGGGCGTGGCGCCGCGGAACAGCACGAGCTTGGGATCGGCATATTGGGCTCCGCCCTGGCGGAACACCTCGCGCCACACATCCTCGGTATCGGCCAGCACGGTGGAGACGAAGCGGGCGAGCTGGTCGTCGGCCGGCGGCTTGTGGGCCGGCCCCTGGGGCTGCTGCACCTGCACCGGCGCGCCGCCGCTGAGCGCCCCCAGGATGGTCAGCGGATTGATGCCCAGCACCCAGCCACCGACCAGGGCGATGACGATGGTGCCGATGCCGATGCTGCGCCCGCCAAAGACGGGACCACCACCGCCACCACCACCGTCATCACGGCGGTCCTCCACATTGTCCGACTCGCGGTTGCCTTCCCATCTCATGGTGTTCGCTCCTGGATCTGTGCTGCGGCCTGCAGCATCGGGCGGCGATATTACGTCGGAACCTGCGGGGCCGCAGCGTCCGCAGTCCCGGCAATGATACGGCGTGTATCAGCGCACGGGCTGCACCGCCATGGGGGCAGTGACCGGCGGCGCCTGGCTGCGCAGTACCTGCTCGCGCGCCACCAGCACCATGCCGGCCAGCAGCGCGGCGACGATGCACAGGCCGACGACGACCGCCAGGCCCAGCCCCCATCCGCCGTGCCTGCGCCGCTCGCGTGCAGGCTCGCCGGGCCTGCGGGGCGCAGGTGCCTGTTCGCTGGGAGGCTCCTCGCGCTGCCACGGTTCGGGCGCGGGCCCGCGCCGCTGCTGCTCGTAGCGCGGGGCCGATTCCTTGCGGGGAGCTTCGGGCCGCGCCGAACCGTCCCAGCTGGGCTCCTCGCGCGGATAAGAAGGCTTTTGTGACATAGGCGACATCGTAGTGCCTGCGCAGGCCTGCGCGGGCCTGGGTGCACCACCGGACACATCGCGCATTGGCCTGCGCGCGCCTACTGTGTACAGTCGCGGCCATGAGCCATTCCAGCACGCACTCCTCCGCCGCCCTAGACGCGCAGGCCACGGCCGCCCTGCTGCCCTGGAAGGAGCTGGCCGAAGAGATCGCGGCTGTACTGCTGCAGCCCCGGGCAGTGCAGGTGCCGCCGCGCATCGTGATGCCGCTGCCCGCAGGAGGCAGCCTGTTTTGCATGCCCGCCACCGATGGGCAGGTGGCCATGACCAAGCTGATCAGCCTCACGCCCGGCAATTCCGGCACGCCGCGCGCCACCATCCAGGGCGATGTGGTGGTCTTCGATGTGGCCACGGGCGAGCGCCGCCTGATCCTGGACGGCCCCACGGTCACGGCGCGGCGCACGGCCGCCGTATCGCTGCTGGCCGCGCAAAGGCTGGCTCCCAATCCGCAGGGCCCGCTGCTGATCGTGGGCGCCGGCGTGCAGGGCCTGGCCCATATGCAGGCCTTTGCAGCAGGCCTGGGCGTGCGCGAGGTCCAGGTGGCATCGCGCAGCGCCGAGAGCGCCAAGTCACTGGTCAGCCAGGCGCATGCCATGGGCCTGCAGGCCAGTGCCGTGCAGGATCTGGAGGCCGCCGCGCGCCATTGCCCGCTGATCGTGACCTGCACGCCGGCCCGCGCCGTGGTGCTGCATGCAGCCCCGCGCGCCGATGCCTTTGTCTCGGCCGTGGGCGCCTTCACGCCGCAGATGGTGGAGCTGGCGCCCAGCCTGTGCCTGGACCTTGCGCAGGCGGGCCGCGTCGTCGTCGATACCGCAGATGCGCTGCACGAAGCGGGTGATCTGCTGCAGGCGGGCATGGACGTGGCCGCCCTGCCCACGCTGGAGCAGGTGGTGCGCGAGCAATGGCTTCGCCCGCAGGTGCCGGTGCTGTTCAAATCCTGCGGATGGGGGGGCTGGGACCTTGCGGCCACCCGCCTGGCAATGCGCCGGGCTGCGCTTCAGAACAGTTGACGACGGATTTCTGCGTTGAACGAGCTTTCCCCCCCGGATTCCCCCGCCCCGCCCCCAAGCACCGAGCCCGGCCGCTGGCAGCGCCTGGGCCTGCGCACGCAACTGGCCCTGGTCTTCGGCTCGCTGCTGGTGGGCGTGACGGTGCTGATGTCACTGGCCTTCGGCGAACTGCTGCGCTGGCGCATGGAGCGCGAGGTCAGCGCCTCGCTGCATGCCATGGCCTCCAACGCGGCGCGGCAGTTGTCTGAAGGGCTGTTCAGCCGTGCCCATACCGTGGAGGTGCTGGCCGCTTCGCCGGAGCTGTGGGTGCAAGGGCTGGATTCCCCGGGCGTGGGAGCGCTGCTCAACCGCGCCCGTTCGCTGACGCCGTCCAACCTCTGGATAGGCGTGGCCGACGCCGAGGGCACGGTGCGCAGCGCCACCGACCAGTTGCTGGTGGGCCACGATGTCAGCGACCGGCCCTGGTTCGAGCCGGGGCTGCAGCGCGTGCATGTGGGCGACGTGCGTGCCTCCTCGCCGCGCATGGCCGCGCTGCTTGCGCCCCCGGCCGACGGCGCGCCGCGCCGGTTCATGGACTTTGCAGCGCCCATCCGCGTGGGCGGACTCACGCAGGGCGTGCTGTGCATGCACAGCAGCTGGGAATGGGTGCGAGAGACCATGCAGACCTTGCAGCAGGCCGACAGCGGGGATCGCCAGATCGGCCTCTTCATCTTTGACCGCCACGGCAAGATCATCCACGCCCCGGGCGACAGCCTGGAGCCGCTGCAGGCGCTGGACCAGCGCCTGCCGGTGGCCCATACCGTGTCTGCCGATACGTCCGATGCCACGCTGCTGCCCGTGCAGGTGGCGCGCTGGCAGGACAGCCCGCAGAGCTTTCTGACGGCCACCGTGCCGCTGCAGGCCCACAACCGGGTGACGGCCATGGGCTGGCACATCGTGGCCCGCCAGCCGCACGACAGCGCCTATGCGCCCGCGCGCCAGGCCATGCACCAGGTGCTGGCCGGCGGCCTGGCGGCGGCGCTGGTGGCCGCCGTCATCGCCTGGCTGGTGGCACGAAGGCTCAGCCAGGACCTCAAGCGCCTGGCCCGCGCGGCCAACGGCATCGATGGCAGCGGCGCGGCGCCGGACATTCCGCAGCTGCACAGCAGCCGCGAAGTGCACCGCCTCTCGCAGGCGCTGCGCGGCAGCATTGCCCAGCTGCGCTCGGCCAACGAGGCCATGGAGCGCCAGGTGCGCGAGCGCACCCTGCAGCTGCAGCAGGCCAATGCCGAGCTGGAGCACCAGGCGCGCAGCGATCCGCTCACGGGCCTGCTCAACCGCCGGGGCTTCGATTTCCAGCTGGACTTCGCCATGGCGCTGGCGCGCCGCAGCGGCCGCCCCTTGAGCGTGCTCGTCATCGACGTGGACCACTTCAAGCGCATCAACGACCAGCATGGCCATGACATGGGCGACGCCGTGCTGCGCACCCTGGCGCGCGCCTTCCGCATGCGGCTGCGCGAGTCCGACGTGCTGGCCCGCATGGGGGGCGAGGAATTCCTGGCCCTGCTGCCCGACACCACGGCCGACGCGGCCGTGGCCATTGCAGAGCAACTGCGCGAACTGCTGGCCTCCACGCCCATGGCCCACGGCGAGCCCGTCACCGCCAGCGTGGGCGTGGCCACGCTGCGCGGCACCACGGACACGGCCGCCGCCATGCTGCGCCGTGGCGACGAAGCGCTGTACGAGGCCAAGGGCGCAGGCCGCAACAACGTGCAGCTTCAGCGCTGAGACGGCCCCGCGCCGCTTTCTGCCCCCTCGGCTTGCCGCCTGCCGCAAAACACCAGTGCGGGAAAAAACATCACACTAATACTCAAATTGAGCATATTATTCGCAGCCATCACCAGACCTTTTCCACAGTCCCGGACGGCCACCATGCAGCTCAAATCCGTGCAGTACGACAAGCCCCATTTCTCCCACGCCGGCCAGTGCGGCATCGGCGAGGCATGGGCCCGCATTCCCCCTGAACTGGACCGCGCCCAGCGCCTTCGGACCACCGAGCGCATACGCGCCCTGCTGCACGAGCGCGATGCCGTGCTCGTGGCCCACTACTACGTGGATGGCGAACTGCAGGACCTGGCGCGCGAGACCGGCGGCTGCGTGGGCGATTCGCTGGAGATGGCGCGCTTCGGCGCCCAGCACCAGGCCAGCACCCTGATCGTGGCCGGCGTGCGCTTCATGGGAGAGACCGCCAAGATCCTCAGCCCGGAAAAGCGCGTGCTCATGCCCGACGACGACGCCAGCTGCTCACTGGACCTGGGCTGCCCGGCAGACGAGTTCAGCGCCTTTTGCGACGCCCACCCGGACCGCACGGTCGTGGTCTACGCCAATACCAGCGCGGCGGTGAAGGCGCGTGCCGACTGGGTGGTCACATCGTCGGTGGGACAGGACATCGTGGCCCACCTGCATGCCTGCGGCGAGAAGATCCTCTGGGCGCCCGACCGCCACCTGGGCGCCCACATCCAGCGCCAGACCGGCGCCGACATGCTGCTGTGGCATGGCTCCTGCCTGGTCCATGACGAGTTCAAGGCCGACGAACTGGCCGCCATGGCACTGGAGTATCCGCAGGCCGCCATCCTCGTGCATCCCGAGTCGCCGGCCGCCGTGGTCGCCCAGGCGGACGTGGTGGGCTCCACCACCCAGCTCATCAACGCGGCTGGCCGGCTGCCCACCGACACCTTCATCGTCGCCACCGACCAGGGCATCCTGCACGACATGCGCATGCGCTACCCGGGCAAGACCTTCCTGCCCGCGCCCACGGCCGGCCAGGGCGCCACCTGCAAGAGCTGCGCCATGTGCCCGTGGATGGCGATGAACAGCCTGCAGGGCGTGGAGCTGGCCCTGGAGCAGGGCCTGTGCGCCATCGAGGTGGATCCCGCCATCGCCCAGGCCGCGCGCCGCCCTATAGAACGCATGCTGGCTTTCGCGGCCGGCCACCGCCAGCCCGTGCGCGCCAGCGGCGACCTTGCGCGCGATGCGGCGCTCTTCCAGCACTTCGGTCCCGCCTGAGGACAGCGCCATGACACAGCCTTGCACAGACGTACTCATCATCGGCGCCGGCCTGGCAGGCATGGCCGCCGCCCTGTCGCTGCCGCCGCATCTGCGCGTGGCCCTGCTCAGCAAGGGCGCGGCCGAGGAATGTGCCAGCGCCTGGGCCCAGGGCGGCATTGCCGCCGTGCTGGATGCACAGGACAGCATCGACGAACACGTGGCGGACACCCTGGTCGCGGGCGCAGGCCAGTGCGATGCACAGGCCGTGCGCGCCATCCTTGAGCAGGCGCCTGCCGCCATCGATTGGCTGGTGGCCCACGGCGTGCCTTTCACGCGCGACGACAGCGGTGGCCTGCACCTCACGCGCGAGGGCGGCCACGGCCGCCGCCGCATCGTGCATGCCGCCGACTGCACCGGCCAGGCCGTGCACGCCGCCCTGCTGCGTGCCTGCCGGGAGCGCGCGAACATCGATTTGCATGAGCACACCAGCGCGCTGGACCTGCTGACGGAAGGACAGCCTGCGCACTGCACAGGCGCGCTGGTGCGCCTGCCCGATGGCCGCCAGCAGCGCTGGCATGCCGCGCATACCGTGCTGGCCACCGGCGGGCTGGGGCAGGTCTATCCCGCCACCACCAACCCGGCCACCGCCACGGGCGATGGCGTGGCCATGGCCTGGCGCGCAGGCTGCCGCGTAGGCGACCTGGAGTTCATGCAGTTCCATCCCACGGCCCTGCAGGTGGGCGGCCGTGCGGCCGGCCTGGTCTCCGAGGCATTGCGCGGAGAAGGCGCCCTGCTGCGCCTGCCGGACGGCACGCGCTTCATGCCTGCCCATGACGAGCGGGCCGAACTGGCGCCGCGCGACATCGTGGCCCGGGCCATCCGGCACGAGATGGACCGCCATGGCCTGGCCTTCGTGCACCTGGACATCAGCCACAGGCCCCGCGCCTGGCTGCAGTCGCATTTCCCGGGCGTGATGGCCCTGTGCGCCAGCCATGGCATCGACATTGCGACGCAGCCGATTCCCGTGGCCCCCTGCGCCCACTACGCCTGCGGCGGCGTGCTGGCCGATATCGACGGGCGCACGGATGTCGATGGCCTGCACGCCATCGGCGAGGTGGCGCGCACCGGACTGCACGGCGCCAACCGGCTGGCCAGCAATTCGCTGCTCGAATGCGTGGTGATGGGCCGCGCGGCCGCCCGGGCCATCGCGCAGCAGCCGGCTGCTGCCCCGGCGCCGGCCCGGCCGACCGAAACCCTGCAGGCCGGCGCACAGGAGCAGGACACGGCAGCCGTCGCGCAGGAGTTGCGCCAGCTCATGCAGGACTGCGTGGGCATACAGCGCAGCGACCAGGGCCTGGCACAGGCCGTGCAGCGCATTGCGGCATGGCGGGAAAGGCTGGCACCTGCCGCAGGCCATGCGCTGCGCAACCAGCTCGATGTCTGCTGGCTCATGGCCACGGCCGCCGCCGCACGGCGCGAGAGCTGCGGCGCGCATTCGCGCATCGACGCCGCCCCGGCGCTGGTGGAATGAAGAATGACCCCCACGCTCCCCTTGCTGCGCAAGGTCCGCTGCCCCCCAAGGGGGCCGCTTTTCATCTTGGGGCGGCCCGGCGATGAAGAATGACCCCCACGCTACCCTTGCTGCGCAAGGTCCGCTGCCCCCCAAGGGGGCCGCTTTTCATCTTGGGGCGGCCCGGCGATGAAAAATGCCCCCCACGCTACCCTTGCTGCGCAAGGTCCGCTGCCCCCCAAGGGGGCCGCTTTTCATCTTGGGGCGGCCCGGCGATGAAAAAGGCCCGCAGCTTTCGCTGCGGGCCTTGTCTGCCGGGCCAAAGCCGTCAGGCCTTGGGAAGCGTCACGCCCACCTGCCCCTGGTACTTGCCGCCACGGTCCCGGTAGCTGACCTCGCAGACATCGTCGGGATCGCTCTCGAAGAACAGCACCTGGGCGCAGCCTTCACCGGCGTAGATGCGGGCGGGCAGCGGCGTGGTGTTGGAGAACTCCAGCGTCACATAGCCTTCCCATTCGGGCTCGAACGGCGTGACGTTGACGATGATGCCGCAGCGCGCGTAGGTGCTCTTGCCCAGGCAGATGGTCAGCACGTTGCGCGGGATGCGGAAGTACTCGACCGTGCGCGCCAGCGCGAAGCTGTTGGGCGGGATGATGCAGCTGTCACCCTCAAAATCGACGAAGCTTTTCTCATCGAAGTTCTTGGGGTCCACCACGGTGCTGTGGATGTTGGTGAACACCTTGAATTCGGGTGCGCAGCGGATGTCGTAGCCATAGCTGCTGGTGCCGTAGCTGATGATCTTGCGGCCATCGACGTTGCGAACCTGGGCCGGCTCGAAAGGCTCGATCATGCCGTGATCCTCGGCCATGCGACGGATCCACTTGTCGCTCTTGATGCTCATGGCAATTCCTCGTTCCCTAGCTGTCCTTGTCAGGCGCCAGCACCCGGCCGGGCACTGGCGCAAAGGCGCTATTTTGCTTGAGAAACGACGGTGCGCTCTATCAGGCGGTCATCGCCCAGGATGATCATGGCGAACAGCAGCTCGTCCAGGCTCTCGGCCTGGCGGGTCTTGCGCTCGAGCAGCGGCGTGCAGGCCGGGTTGATGACCACGAAGTCGGCTTCGCAGCCCGGCTGCAGATTGCCCACCTGGCCGGCCAGCCCCAATGCGCGCGCCGCGCCCGCCGTGTGCTGCCACCACAGGTTGCCGGGCGACAGGCTCAGGCCCTGCTTGGTCTGGCCCTCGCGGCCCGCCACATAGGCGGCCTGCATGGTGCGGAAAGGGCTGAAGCTCATGCCGCCGCCCACGTCGCTGGCCAGGCCGTAGAGGAACTGCGCGGCGTCGGCCCGCGCAAAGTCGAAGAAGCCGCTGCCCAGGAACAGGTTGCTGGTGGGGCTCACGGCGGCGGCGGTGCTGCGTTCACGCATCAGGGCGCGGTCTTCATCGTCCAGGTGGATGCAGTGCGCGTAGACGGCGCGCTCGCGCATCAGGCCGAAGTCGTCGTAGACCGACAGATAGCTGCGGGCCTTCGGAAAGAGTTCGGCCACCCAGCGCACCTCGTCCAGGTTCTCGGCCACGTGCGACTGGATCCAGACATCGGCGTAGCGTGCGGCCAGCTCGCCCGCGCCGCGCAGCTGCTCATGCGTGCTGGTGGGGGCAAAGCGCGGCGTGATGGCGTAGCCCAGGCGGTCCACGCCATGCCAGCGCTGGATCAGGTTTTCGGTGTCGATCAGGCTTTGCTCGGTCTGGTCGCGCACGCCGTCGGGGCTGTGGCGGTCCTGCAGCACCTTGCCCGTGATCATGCGCATGCCGCGCGCCTGCGACGCGCCCATGAGCGCATCGACCGACCCCGGGTGCGAGGTGGCAAAGGCCAGCGCCGTGGTCACGCCGTTGCGCTGCAGCTCGTCCAGGAAGAACTCGGCCACGCTGTCGGCATGCGCGCGTTCGCAAAAGGCCGACTCGTGCGGAAAGGTGTATTTCTCCAGCCAGGGCAGCAGGCCGGCGGCGGGCGCGCCGATCACATCGGTCTGCGGATAGTGGATGTGCAGGTCGATGAAGCCTGGCGCCAGGATGCGGCCCGGCAGATGGGTGACTTCAGCGCCCGGCTGTCCGGTGAACTGTGCCTGCAGCGCCTGCCAGCTGCCGGCGGCGACCACGCGCTGCTGCCCCTTGTCATCCGGGGCGACGGCCAGCAGGCCGTCTTCGTCGTAGAGCGCCTGGCCATCGTCGGCAAAACGCAGCAATGAGGAACGGTAGATTTGCATGCCGCCAAGCTTAGCGGGCGGACAGGCAGATGCCATATCCGCAGCGCTATAGGCGCCATCGGCAGGCGCCACCCTAGGGTTTACGCCAGGGCGGCAGCCAGGGGATACATCTCACTTGGGCAGGGTGGCCTGCACGCCTTCCACCAGCCAGTTCATCTGCAGGATCTGCGCATCGTCCAGCTGCTTGCCGGCTGGAATGCGCACCTGGCCCTGGTTGTCGCGCACCGGCTGGTCGCCGGCCTTGAAGGGCTGCAGGCGGCCCTGGGCCATGTCCTTTTGGCGCTGCAGCACTTCCTCGCGCACGGCGGGCGGCAGCCTGGGGCCGAAGCCCTCCACGCGGATCATGCCCTCGCGCACGCCGCCCCAGGTGTCCTGGCTCTTCCAGCTGCCGCCCAGCACGGCGCGGGCGCGCGCCGTGTAGTAGTCACCCCACTGGTGGGTGACGGCCAGCAACTGGGCGTCGGGCCCGTCCTTGCGCATGTCGGAGTGGTAGGCAATCGCCATGCGGCCGCGCTCCTGGGCGGCCTGCATCACGGCGGTGGATGCGACCTGGAAGGACACCACGTCCACGCCGCCGTTGAACAGTGCCATGGCCGCATCGCGCTCGCGCGGCGGGTCGAACCAGGTATCCAGCCAGACCACCTTGACCGTGGCCTTGGGATTGACCGAGCGCATGCCCAGCGTGAAGGCGTTGATGCCTTGCAGCACCTCGGGAATCGGAAAGCCGACCACGAAGCCGGCCACGCCCGTCTTGCTGGCACGGCCTGCGGCAATGCCCGACAGATAGCGGCCCTCGTAGTAGCGCGCATTCGAGGTGGCCACGTTGTCGGCGCGCTTGAAGCCCGTGACCGACTCGAACTTCACCTGCGGGAAGTCGCGCGCCACGCGCATCACGGACTCGGTGTAGCCGAAGCTGGTGGTGAAGATCAGTTGGTTGCCGCTGGCGGCCAGGTCGCGCAGCACGCGCTCGGCGTCGGGGCCCTCGGGCACGCTGTCCACGGCGCGGGTCTGCACGCGCGGGCCCAGGGCCGCCTGCAATGCGCGCCGGCCCTCGTCGTGCTGGCGCGTCCAGCCGGCGTCGAGCACGGGCGTCAGATAGACGAAGGCGGCCTTGAGGGGCGCGGAACCTGCGGGGGATGAAGGGGCGGGATGGCCTTGGGACAAGGCCGTGGATACAAGACTTGCGGCCGCGACTGCGGCTGCGAGGTTTTTGTACATGGTGTTCCTCTACATGGCCCGGAAATGAAAACGCACCTGCCGTGGGCAGCGGCCGGTGCGGGGCGCGATTATAGGCAGCGGCCCCGGGGGCTGCCTGGGCCTGCGCTTATGGCCTCCATAAGGGGCGGCAGATACCGTCTACTAGAGCGTGTTATGCACTTTTAAGTGCCCGCGAAAGCCGGGAAATGGGCCCGGAACGAGGCGCAGCGCGCGCCGCGGTTGCCATACCGCAAGTGTGCTGCAACGAAGGGCCGGGCCCATTTCCCGGCTTTCCCGAAGGGTTGGCTCTGCGCGCAGGCGCTCGCGGCGTTGCAGCGCTTGCCAAGGCTCCAGCCTTGGCGGCGCACTGCGCCTTGCGATCACCAGCGCGCAGAACCAACGCGGGTACTTAAAAGTGCTTAACACGCTCTAAGATCGTCGGCAAATTCCACCCCCAAGCAACCACCAAGGAGTACAAGACCATGCCGATGTTCGTCGATACCTCGCCCCCGGGCCAGTGCATCTTCTGCCGCCTCGTGGCGGGCGAGATCCCGTCCGCCAAGGTGTTCGAGGACGAGCAGACCATCGCCTTCATGGACATCGGCCAGGTCAATCCCGGCCATGTGCTGGTGGCCAGCAAGCGCCATGCCGTGACCCTGCTGGACCTCACGCCCGACGAGGCCGGCGCCGTGATGCGCACGGCCCAGCGCGTGGCGCAGGCCGTGCAGTCAGCGTTCGACCCCGAAGGCATCAGCCTGTTCCAGGCCAATGGCGCGGCGGGCGGGCAGACCGTCTTCCACTTCCACCTGCATGTGCTGCCGCGCCACGAGGGCGACGGCGTGGGCCTGGGCTGGCCGCGCAAGGAGCCCGGCATGCAGGCGCTGCAGGACCATGCCGAGCGCCTCAGGAAGGCGCTGGCCTGAGCGGACTCAGGCCAGGGCTGCGTACTTGGCGAACACGGCCTCCAGCTGGCGCATCCAGTGGGCGCGCTGCTGGGGCGTGACGAAGCTGGCGTCAAAGCTGTTGACCGCCAACTGCCAGGCCTGCTGCGAGTTCATGCCCGTGGCGGCGAACAGCTGCAGGTAGTTCTCGTTCACGTAGCCGCCGAAGTAGGCCGGATCATCGGAATTGACCGTGACCTTGAGACCCGCCTCCAGCAACTGCGGCAGGTTGTGCTGCGCCAGGTCGGCCACCACGCACAGCTTGAGGTTGGACAGCGGGCACACGGTCAGCGGCACGCCGTCGCGCACCAGGCGCTGCATCAGGGCCTCGTCGCGCGCGGCCTGCACGCCGTGGTCTATGCGCTCGGAATGCAGCACGTCCAGCGCGCCCCAGATATAGGCGGGAGGTCCCTCCTCGCCCGCATGCGCGACCAGGTGCAGGCCCAGCTCGCGGCAGCGCGCGAACACGCGGGCGAACTTCTCGGGCGGGTTGCCGACCTCGCTGCTGTCCAGCCCCACGCCGATGAAGCGGTCGCGCAGCGGCAGCGCGGCCTCCAGCGTGGCGAAGGCGTCCTCCTCGCTGAGGTGGCGCAGAAAGCTCAGGATCAGCGCCGACGAGATGCCCTGCTCTATCTCCGCATCGCGGCAGGCGCGGTACAGGCCGTTGATCACGGTCTCCATGCCCACGCCGCGCTGGGTGTGGGTCTGGGGGTCGAAGAAGATCTCGGCATGGACCACGTTGTCTTGCGCGGCGCGCGTCAGGTAGGCGCGGCCCATGTCGTAGAAATCCTGCTCGTAAAGCAGCACGCTGGCGCCGGCGTAGTAGATGTCCAGAAAGCTTTGCAGATCGGTGAAGGCATAGGCGCGGCGCAGGTCTTCCACGCTGGCATAGGGCAGCTTCACGCCATTGCGCTGGGCCAGCGCAAAGATCAGCTCGGGCTCCAGCGAGCCTTCGATGTGCATGTGCAGCTCGGCCTTGGGCATGGCCTTGAGCAACTGGGGCAGATGCGCGGCATCCACGGCGGGTACGGTGTGCATCAGCAGACTCCGAAGGTGATGCCGCTGGCCCGGAGGTAGCGGCGGTAGGCGGACGACATGCGGTCGGCCGCAGAGTGCATTTCGGCGCGCGGGTCCAGCGGCAGGCACTTGGGCTGCTGCGACTCCAGCACGGGCTGGTCCTGGCAGAAGATGGTGTGCTGGAATTCCTGCAGCTGTGCGTCGGGCGAGTCGAAGTCTGCCACGGCCAGCCGGAACCAGACGCGGCTGGTCTCGGGCGTGACGGGGCAGATGAACAGGGCGATGGACTCGCGCCATCCGGCCCGGGTGGTGCCGGATTCGGGCAGCTTGGTCAGCACGGCGGCATAGGGCGCCGTGACTTCGTAGGTGTACTCGACCTCGGCCGCGCTGGTGGAGTGCAGGTTGGACTGCGGCTGCACGGCCTTGCAGCCCGTGGCCAGCACGCCCGTGGCCGTGGTCTCCACGGCATAGGCTTCGATGGCCGTGGCGTCGCGGCTGCCCAGCCAGCCTTCGTGGACAAAGCCGAAGTGCGACATGTCCAGGAAGTTCTCGATGATGCGCGGCGCGCTGGCGGCCACGTCGTAGGGGCCGCAGTTGAGCTTGCGCAGGTGCGCGTCCGCCTCGGCTTCAAAGGCTGGCAGTGCCGCCAGGGCCGCCAGGGCCGGAACAGCCGAGAGCTCCTCGCCCGTGGCCAGCCGCACCCAGACCAGGCCGTAGGCTTCCTGTGCCTCGAAGGCCTTCACGCACTGCGAGGGCGGGGGCGTGAAGCTGGGCAGGGCCGGCACCTTGACGCACTGGCCGCTGTCGGCGAACTGCCAGCCGTGGTAGGGGCATTCAAGGTGGCCGTTCTCGACACGGCCCATGGACAGGCGTGCACCACGGTGCGGGCAGCGGTCCACGAAGACGCGGACCTGGCCTTGCGGATCGCGCCACAGCACCAGGGGCTGGTCCAGCAGTTGCACGCCCAGCGGCGCATCGACAACTTCGTGGGCCTGGGCCACGGGATGCCAGAGGGAGTTTTCGATCATGGGGGAATCTCTTGCTGTCTGTCTGTGCCGCGGCGGCGGGCAGGCCGCGGCTGGGAGCGAGCATAAACCCGCTCGATGCGCAGCACAGGTACGGTACAGGTACACCTGTGCTGCGCATGAACGCCAAGGCCGCCCGAAGGCGGCCCTGGCGGCAACAGGCAACCCGGCCTGCGCCGGGTGGCATGGCGTCTGTCTTACTTGCTGTCCTGGCCCGGCACCTTGCCTTCCACGCCCTTGACGTAGAAGTTGATGCCCGTGAGGAACTTGTCTTCGGCCACGGCGTCGGCGGCCAGCAGTTCCTTGCCGTCCTGGCCTGTGATCGGACCCTTCCAGATGTGGAAGGTGCCGTCCTTCAGACCCTTCTTGACCTCTTCGATCCTGGCCTTGGCCTCGGCGGGCACGTCGTCGGCCAGCGAGACGATGTCGATCGCACCTTCCTTCACGCCCCACCAGGTCTGCTGGCTGCTCCACTTGCCGTCCAGCATCTCGCGCACGGTCTTGGTGTAGTAGGGAGTCCAGTTGATGATGGCCGAGCCCAGGTGGGCCTTGGGGCCGTAGGCCGTCATGTCGGAGTCCCAGCCGAAGGCGCGCTTGCCCTTTTCCTCGGCCGTCTTGAGCACGGCGGCGGAGTCGGTGTTCTGGAACAGGATGTCGGCGCCGCCGTTGATCAGCGAAGTCGCAGCCTCGGTTTCCTTCGGGGGGGCGAACCACTCGTTGACCCAGACAACCTTGGTCTTGATCTTGGGGTTCATGGACTGCGCGCCCAGCGTGAAGCTGTTGATGTTGCGCAGCACTTCGGGAATCGGCACGGAGCCGACCACGCCCAGCACGTTGGACTTGGTCATGGAGCCCGCGATGATGCCGGCCAGATAAGCGCCTTCGTAGGTGCGGCTGTCGTAGGTGCTGACGTTGGCGGCGGTCTTGTAGCCGGTGGCGTGCTCGAACTTCACATCGGGGAAGTCGGGAGCGATCTTCTGGATGGGCTCCATGTAGCCGAAGGTGGTGCCGAAGACCAGCTTGTTGCCGTTGGCGGCCATGTCGCGCAGCACGCGCTCGGCGTCGGCGCCCTCGGGCACGCTCTCCACATAGGAGGTCTTGATCTTGTCGCCGAATTCCTTCTCCAGCGCCAGGCGGCCCTGGTCGTGGGCAAAGGTGTAGCCGCCGTCACCGACGGGGCCCACGTAGGCGAAGGCGATCTTCAAAGGCTCGGTTGCAGCGGCAGCAGGGGCCTCGGCAACGGGAGCGGGCGCAGGCGCGGCCTCCTCCTTCTTGCCACAGCCGGCCAGCGCGGCGGCGGCCACGGCCGACAGCGCTGCCACCTTGATCAGGGAGCGTTTGTGAAGATCAGTCATCGAAGTTTCCTCAAGTGGTCCTGCGGCAGGCAGGAAGAAGGCGGTGTCCGCAGGGGCGCAGACCCGCCGCGATGGGTCCCGAGAATAAAGCAAGAATGGCGCCAGCCGGCTGCACCAGAGCCACCAGGCATGCGGGAAAACCACATTTTGGGGGCTTTGCACAATCGTGGTGCATAGGGCGGACCCGTCTGGCGGATCACGGCAGAAAAAAGGGCCCCGAAGGGCCCTTGGTGCATGGACTGCCGCCGGATCACTTGGCGCCCGGCACCTTGCCTTCGACGCCGTTGACGAAGAAGTTGATGCTGGTCATGAAGCCCAGATCGCCGACCTGTCCTGCCGTCAGCACTTCCTTGCCGGTGTTGTCCTTGATGGGGCCGGTCCAGACGGCGAAGCTGCCGTCCTTCAAGCCGTCGCGTGCCTTGGCGACCTTGTCCTTGATGTCCTGGGGCACGTCGTCGGCGATCTTCACGAGGTCGATGGCGCCTTCCTTCACGCCCCACCAGAACGAGCCGCCCTGCCACTTGCCGTCCAGCGTGTCCTGGGTGACCTTGCTGTAGTAAGGCGTCCAGTCGATCACGGCCGAGCCCAGGTGGGCCTTGGGCGCGAAGGCGCTCATGTCGCCGTCCTTGCCGAAAGCGCGCGCACCGCGTTCCTCGGCCGTCTTGAGCACGGCCGGGGAGTTGGTGTTCTGGTAGAGCACGTCCACGCCGCCGTTGATCAGCGAGGTGGCGGCCTCGGACTCCTTGGGCGGGGCGAACCACTCGTTCACCCAGACCACCTTGGCCTTGATCGAGGGATCGACGCTTTGCGCACCCAGCACGAAGCTGTTGATGTTGCGCACCACTTCAGGGATAGGCACCGAGGCCACGACGCCGATGGTCTTGGTCTTGGTCATGCCGCCGGCCACGATGCCAGCCAGGTAGGCGCCCTCGAAGGTCTTGGTGTCGTAGGTGGCCACGTTGTCGGCATTCTTGTAGCCGGTGGCGTGCTCGAACTTCACGTCCTTGAGGTCGGCCGCGACCTTCTGCACGAACTCCTGGTAGCCGAAGCTGGTCGCGAAGATCAGCTTGTTGCCCTGGCCGGCCATGTCGCGCATCACGCGCTCGGCATCGGCGCTCTCGGGCACGCTTTCGACAAAGGAGGTTTCCACCTTGTCGCCGAACTTCTCCTGGATGGCCTTGCGGCCCAGCTCATGCTGGAAGGTCCAGCCGCCGTCGCCGATGGGGCTGACGTACATGAAGCCGATCTTGAGCTTCTCGGCCGGCGCCTGCGCTGCGGGCGCGGCAGCGGGAGCAGGCGCTGCGGCCTCTTCCTTCTTGCCGCAGGCGGTCAGGGCCGCCACCGAGATGGCCGACAGGCCGATCATCTTCACAAGCGTGCTTTTGAGGCCAGGTTTCAGGGTGCGTTCGCGCAAAGCGGGCATGCGTTTGTCCTTTTGTGGTTCTGGAGGGAGAGAGAAACAATGAAAGCGTCAGGAGCCCGGGTAGAAGGGCTTGCCCAGCGAGGCCGGCATGTTGGCGCGGATCCAGGTCGGATTGCGCGAGATCAGCACCAGCACGACGATGGTCGCCAGGTACGGCAGCATGGACAGCAGTTGGCTGGCCACCTGCACGCCCGTGGCCTGCAAATGGAACTGCAGCATGGTCACGCCGCCGAACAGGTAGGCGCCCAGCAGCACGCGCGCAGGGCGCCAGGTGGCGAAGGTGGTCAGCGCCAGCGCGATCCAGCCCCGGCCCGACACCATGCCCTCCACCCACAGCGGCGTGTAGACGGTGGAGATGTAGGCGCCGGCCAGCCCGCACATGGCGCCGCCGAACACCACGGCCGCCAGGCGGATGCGGCGCACCGGATAGCCCAGCGCGTGGGCCGACTGGGGCGACTCGCCCACGGCGCGCAGCACCAGGCCGGCCCGGGTGCGGTAGAGGAACCAGACCAGGGCCGCCGCAATGGCCACCGCGCCATAGACCAGCGGATGCAGGCGGAACAGCGCCGTGCCCACCACGGGCAGGTCGGACAGCCAGGGCACGGCGAACTTGGGCAGCTCGGGCAGGCGTGCCTGCACATAGCCCAGGCCCAGGAAGGCCGAGAAGCCCGTGCCGAACAGCGACAGGGCCAGCCCCGTCGCGTACTGGTTGGTGTTCAGCCAGATCACCAGCACGCCGAAGATGGCGGCCAGCAGCGCGCCCGCACCCATGCCGGCCAGAAAGCCCACGGTGGTGCTGCCCGTGTGGACCACGGCGGCAAAGCCCGCGATGGCGGCGCACAGCATCATGCCCTCGGCACCCAGGTTGACGATGCCGGCCTTTTCATTGATCAGCAGGCCCAGCGCGGCCAGCGCCAGCACGGTGCCGGCGCTGAGCGTGGAGCCCAGCAGCAGTGCATAGGATTCCATCAGCGGGCCTCCTTGACGGCAGGCGCCGCTGCGGGCGGGACCACGGGCGTGCGGGACACCCAGCGCACGCGGTAGGCCACCAGCGTGTCGCAGGCCAGCAGCGTGAACAGCAGCAGGCCCTGGAACACGCCGGTCAGCGCCTTGGGCAGGCCCAGGCGCGACTGGGCGAGTTCGCCCCCGATATAGAACATGCTCATGAGAATCGCGGAAAAGATCATGCCCACGGGATGCAGGCGACCGACGAAGGCCACGATGATGGCGGCGAAGCCGTAGCCGGCCGGGACATAGGGCGTGAGCTGGCCCAGCGGGCCGGCCACTTCCAGCGCACCGGCCAGGCCGGCGGCGGCGCCCGAGATCAGCAGCGCCGTCCACAGCGCACGGCGCGAGGAAAAGCCCGCGTAGCGTGCGGCGGCCGGAGCCAGCCCACCGACCTGCAGCGCAAAGCCGGCGCGGGTGCGGAACAGGAAGATCCACAGCATGGCCGCCGCGGCCAGCGCCAGCAGCAGGCCGATATTGGTGCGCATGCCCTGCATCAGCTTGGGGATCTGCGTGACGCGCTCGAAGGTCTTGGTCTGCGGGAAGTTGTAGCCCATGGGGTCCTTCCACGGCCCGTAGACCAGAAAGCCCAGCACCAGGGTGGCCACGTAGACCAGCATCAGGCTGACCAGGATTTCATTGGCATTGAAGCGGTCGCGCAGCAGGGCCACGATGCCGGCCCAGACCATGCCGCCCAGCATGCCGGCCACCAGGATGGCGGGCACGATCCAGGGCCCCGTGGTCTTGTCCGCCAGCAGCGCCACGCCGCCTGCGGCCACGGCGCCGATCACGAACTGGCCTTCGGCACCGATGTTCCACACATTGGAGCGAAAGCACACGGCCAGGCCCAGCGCGATCAGCAGCAGCGGCGTGGCCTTGACGGCCAGCTCGCCCAGCGCATAGGTGGACTTGACGGGGTCCCAGAAGAAGGCCTGCAGGCCGCGCACCGGGTCCTTGCCCAGCACCACGAACAGGCACACGCCGATCAGCACCGTGATGGCCAGCGCCAGCACGGGCGAACCGTAGGTCCACAGCTTCGAGGCCTGGGGGCGTTGCTCAAGCTTGAACATGGGCACCTCCCTTGGTGGCACTCGGGGCGGCGTTCGGGGCGGCAGCACCGTCCCACAGGCCGCTCATCCACTCGCCGATCTGCTGCACGGTGGCATCGGCCCGCGCCACGGAGGGCGACAGCCGGCCCTTGGCCACCACATGCAGGCGGTCACATATCTCGAACAATTCGTCCAACTCCTCGCTGAGCACCAGCACGGCGCAGCCCTCGTCGCGCAATTGCAGGATGGCGCCGCGTATCTGCGCGGCCGCCCCCACGTCCACCCCCCAGGTAGGCTGGGAGATGATGAGCAGCTTGGGCCTGGCATCGATCTCGCGGCCCACGATGAATTTCTGCAGGTTGCCGCCCGACAGCGACTGCGCCGCCGCGTTGGGGCCGCCGGCCTTGACGTTGAAGCGCGCAATGATGGCGCGCGCCTGCTCCTGCAGCTGGCCCATGCGGATCCAGCCGCCTTTGCCCAGCGCGGTCTTGCGCGTGAGCAGCAGGTTGTGCGCCAGGCCCATGCTGGGCACGGCGCCGCGGCCAAGACGCTCCTCCGGCACGAAGTGCAGGCCCAGCGCACGGCGCCGGCCGGGGCCCAGGCGCCCCGCCTCCCGGCCGGCAATCTGCACCATGTCGGGCGCCGCGCGCGTGTCCTCGCCGGACAGCGCATACAGCAATTCCTTCTGGCCGTTGCCCGAGACACCGGCGATGCCCACGACTTCGCCCGCGCGCACATCGAGGTGTATGCCCTGCAGGTCCACGCCGAAGGGCTCCGAGCGCGGCAGCGCCAGGCCCTGCACGCGCAGCACGCTGGCGCCGACCTGGGATTCGCGGTGCGTGAGCTCGGGCGGCTCCGAGCCGATCATCAGCCGCGACAGCGAGGCATTGCTCTCCACGGCCGGATTGCACACGCCCGTCACCTGCCCGCCGCGCAGCACGGTACAGGCCGTGCACAGCGAGCGGATCTCGTGCAGCTTGTGGCTGATGTAGAGGATGGAGCAGCCCTCGGACGCCAGGCGGCGCAGCACGACGAAGAGCTTTTCCACCGCCTGCGGCGTGAGCACCGAGGTGGGCTCGTCAAGAATGAGCACGCGCGGGTGTGTGAGCAGGGCGCGGATGATTTCCACGCGCTGCATCTCGCCCACGCTCAGCGTGTGCACGGGGCGGTGAGGATCGACCTCCAGCCCGTAGTCATGCGCCGTGGACTCGATGCGCTGCACCACCTCGGCCAGCGGCAGGCTCTTGTCCAGGCCCAGCCAGACGTTCTCGGCCACGGACAGCGTGTCGAACAGGCTGAAATGCTGGAACACCATGGCGATGCCCAGCTGGCGCGCCTCCTGCGGGTTGCGGATGTGGACCGGCTTGCCATCGACCTCGATGCGGCCCTCGTCAGGCTTGACGGCGCCGTAGATGATCTTCATCAGCGTGGACTTGCCGGCGCCGTTCTCGCCCAGGATGGCATGCACTTCGCCGGCGCCCACGGTCAGCGAGATGCCGTTGTTGGCCACCACCGCCGGATAGCGCTTGGTGATGCCTGTCAGCTGAAGCCGCGGCGGCGCTGCTGCTGGCAGGGGGACTGTATCGGGGGGATTCATGGCTGGGATTGTCTTTCAATTTCTGCAACAAACTGGAACACAAGTCCTTGAAACCGCCTCGGCGGCCCTCATATCGGCCATCACTTTGTTCACCCAAAAGGCGGTTCCTGTCGCCGTCGCCTAGCGGGCACGGGACATCAGCGCCACCTGCCGCACGGCATCGCGCAGCCAGCGCGTGGACGCGCCCATGTGCGTGCGGGCATGCCACAGCTGGTAGTACACCAGCGGCGCAAACTCCACCGGGCAGGGCAGGATCACCAGGGGCAGGCGCTGGCTGAAGCGCTCGCAGAACAGCCGCCCCGTGGTCAGCACCAGCAGGCTGGTGGCCACGATGTCGGGAATCAGGCTGAAATGCGCGCAGCGCGCCGCCACCTGGCGCTGCAGGCCCATGCGGGAGAGCTGGTCGTCGATCACGCCGCGCGCGCCCGGGTAGGTGGGCGTGGGCGCGATGTGCTCGGCCTCCAGCCACTGGGCCACGTCCCAGCCGCGTCGCACGGCCGGATGCTGGGGGCTGACCAGGCAGACCACCTCGTCCTCGAACAGGCTGGCCATGTGCAGGCCCTGCGGCGGCTCGGGCCAGTTGCCGATCACCACGTCCACATCGCCCTGGGCCAGTTGCACCTCGTAGTGCGCGTCGCCGTTGAGGGCCAGGATGTCCACGGGGCAGCCGGGCGCCTCGGTCTTGAGATGGGCCACCAGGCGCGGCAGGAACAGCGGGTCCAGGTAGTCGCTGGCGGCGATGCGGAAGGTGCGCGTGGAGGTGCGGGGATCGAAATGGCGCGCATCGCTGAACAGGCCTTCGGCCGCGCGCAGGATGTCGGCCGCCGGCTGCACCATGCGCAGCCCGGCCTCGGTGGGCTGCATGTGCGCGCCCGAGCGCACCAGCAGCGAATCGCCGGCCAGGTCGCGCAGGCGCTTGAGCGCGGCGGACACCGCCGGCTGGTGCATGCCCAGGCGCAATGCGGCACGCGAGACGCTGCGCTCGGTCAGCACCGTGTGCAGCACCCGTATCAGGTGCAGATCAATCTTGTCGAACAGGGCCTGGTCGCGCATGTAGCGAAGCAATCAGCGAAAAAAAGAGCGGTCGCGCCGGGGACGCGCCGCAGGTCATGGGGAGCCCGCAGCGTAACCCAGCCACGGAGCGCTCCGGCTAGATACAACCACCAAGGATGGGACGGTTAAACACTTGTGTGTGCAAGGCATGCAATATGCGGGCCAAGGCCGGCCAGGCCTGGCGCGGCGGCGCGGCCACCCAGGCCACCACCCATTCCCTCACTCATGCGGCCTCCAGCACCTCGACGCGGTTGCGGCCCTTGCGCTTGGCCGCATAGCAGGCCATGTCGGCCGAGCGCAGCGCGCTGCTGACCGTGTGCTGGCGGGCATCGAGCACCACCATGCCGACGCTGGCGCCCATCAGGTAGCGCTGGCCCTCGTGCGCGCCTTCCCAGTCCTGCACGGCCATGCACAGGCTCTGCGCCAGCAGCATGCCCTGCTCGGCCGGGACGCCGGCCAGCAGCACGGCGAACTCGTCGCCGCCCAGGCGCGCCACCCAGCCCAAGGGCCGCACCACGCTGTCGATCAGCCGGGCCATGTGGCACAGCACCTCGTCGCCGGCCGCATGGCCTCCCTGCTGGTTGACGTGGGCGAAGTGGTCCAGGTCCAGGAACAGGATCACGCCATGGTGCGGCATGGGAGAAATGGCGACTTCGACCGCGGCCGTGGCCACGGCAGCAACCTCGGCGTCGGCTTGCGAGGAGGAGACCTCTTCCTGCAGCGCCTCGGCGGGCAGGCGCTGGGCGGCGCTGCATTCCTGCAGCCATTCATGCAGGCGCATGGCAAAGGCCTCGCGGTTGGGCAGCAGGGTCAGCGGATCGTGCATGGCCTTCCAGCCCGGCTGCTCGCGCACCAGACGCTGCATGGTCACGTCCTCGACCACCCAGACCAGGGTGGGATCGGCCGGCACCACGGCGCGTGGCTCCAGGCCGCGCTGCAGGCGCTGCAGGCTCTGGCCGTGCAGGCGCACCCAGATGGGGCGGCCGTCCTTGCGGACAAAGCACTGCTCGCTGTCGAACTGGCCGTACATGTCCAGGTCCTTGCGCACGCGCTCCAGCAATTGGATGTGCGCCGCGTCGGAGGCGCACAGCTGGCGTATCGCCTGCCCCTGCAGCTCGCGCGGCGGGTAGCCGAGCATGCGTGCGGCCTGCAGGCCCACCAGCTCCAGATGCGCCGCGTGCGTGACCACCAGGCCCACGGGCGCGTAGTCCATCAGCGTTTGCAGCTGCAGTTGCAGCCGGCCGACCTCGTGGGCCTGGTCCTGGCCCATCTGGCCCAGGCGGTGCAGGGCCTGCCACAGCGTGGAGGCCTCTCCCCAGGCATGGGTCCAGGGCATGCGCCAGCCGCCTTCCTCGGCATGGCCTGGCGCAGGCTCCGGCGCGGGATCGGGCTCTTCGGCCATCAGCCGCCCCTGGCTCGCCAGCCATTGGCGTGCACTGCGATGCAAGGCGGCCATGGGTTCGGTGACCAGGATCAGCAGCAGCACCAGCAGCGCTGTGACCCCCGCGACGGCTGCCAGCAGCCACCAGAGCACGCGCGGCGCCAGGCTGGGCGCAATGGCTTCCTCGGGGGTGATCCTGACCACCAGCCACTGCGGCAGCGGCATGCCGGCCGTCGTCACCAGGTAGCCGGCGCGACGCTGGGTATCGGGGCCCACCTGCAGGCCGCCGGCGGAAGGGTCCTGCAACCAGTCCGCGCCCAGGCCGGGCTCGGCCTCGGCGCGCGCCGTCCAGCGCGCGGGATCGGAGTGGGCCAGGATCTGCCCGTCGCGCTGCATGACCAGCAGCCGCCCTGCGGAGCGCGAAGGGTCGATGCCGGGCGGCAGCAGCGCCTGGCCGGACATGCGCACGCCCGCCGAAAGCACGCCGCTGACCGTGCCGTTGCCGGCGCGCAGCGGCACGGCGTACAGCAACTCCATCATTGCGGGATCGGCCCCCTTGCGGACCATGGTGGAGACCACGGGCTTGCCATCGGCCAGGCTGCGCCGCATCACGTCGCGCACGCCTTCGTCCAGATCGACCAGGGGTTCGGAGCGGCCGCCGCGCAGGCTCAATTGCAGTTGCCCACGCGCATCGGCCAGCTGCAATGTGTCGAACAGCCGCACGGATGCGTCTCCGCGCAGCATCTCGCCCATCAGGCGGCTGGGGTCGCCGCCCTGGTCGGCCATGCCCTGGGCCAGCACCCACAGCAGGCGCTGCTGCTGCTCCAGCCGCGAGGCCAGCATGCGCGCCACGGTATCGACCTCGTCGGCCTGCCGGGCCATGGCGCGCTCCAGCGTCTGCTGGCGCATGCTGTGCGATACCCACCAGGCACTGCCCAGGCCCACCACAAGCACGGCCGCGGCGGCCAGCGCCAGCACCGTGCAGCGCATGGCGCCCCAGCCTGTGGACGCGCGCGGCCACGAGGGCGAGTCCGGCACCTGCGGAGCATCCTGGGATGCCAGCAGTGCCTGGAAAAAGGGAGATCGGCGGGCGTCCAGTGACATGACGCCATCAATATATGCAGGCCCGAAAGCCGTCCCACTGGGTGGAACCCGCGAACCAGTGGATACCCCGCCCCACAAGGCCCGGCGCTTGCAGGCCGGCACCCGTCAGCGGCGTGGGAATCAGCCTACTGCGAGCACTTCGAGGGCCGCCGGCTTGGGCAGATCGATGACATTGCCCCTGCCCGCGATGAGCCCGTGCTCACGCAACTGGCGCAGCACGCGCGAGAAGGTCTCGGGCGCAATGCCGAGCTGGGCGGCGATCAGCCGCTTGCGCAGGTGCAGCGTCACGCGCAGGCCGCCAGCCTCGTGCGGCATGGCATGGCGCAGCAGCCACTGGGCGCAGCGCGCCTCGGCGTCCTTGGACAGGCGGCTCACCGCCAGCTCGGTCTGCGCGCAGTAGGCCTGGGCCATGTCCTGCAGCAGTTGCTGGGCGGGCGACGGCAGCTGCGAGACGGCCTTCAGGAAGTCGGTCTGGGGAAGTTGCTGCACGCGGACATCGCTGTCGGCCAGCATGTCCAGGCTGCTGCCGCGCCGCTGCAGCACAAAGGCCGCATCCAGCCAGGCAGGCCCCTCCACGACACCGAGCTGGTGGCGCATCTGCCCACCCTGGCCTATGCCCAGGAGCACACGACCGCGCTCCAGATACATCACCGTATCCGGCGACTGCCGACGCAGCCTGAGCCAGGTACCCGCGGCCAACACCTGGGCGGAACCCGGCGCGAAGGCGAAAGCTTGCAAGGAAGACAGGGCGAACATGCATGCAACTTTGCCGGCTTTGCTCCCGCCGCGTTTTGAGCCATGTCAATCCGCCGCCAGCACACCGGTCCGCAGGCGGCATACTTGTCACAAGAATGTCACCAGTGAAACGTAATGTATCCGACTGAAAAGTTGAGCCCATGATCGATCCCCAGATGCTCGCCAGCCTGCCCGCTGCCGCGGCCGTGCTCTCCGCCGCCGTGCGGTCCGGCGCAGGCCCCGTGGCACAGCTCATGCGCGCGGGCGGCCTGTACTGCGTCTTCCAGCCGCTGGCCGATCTGCGCAGCGGCAGCATCTATGCGCATGAGGCGCTGATCCGCGGCCCCCATGGAACGCCGCTGCACACGCCCGATGCCCTGCTCAAGGGCGCTGCGGCCGAGGGCATTCTTCGGGAATTCGAGCTGCTGGCGGTCTGCGTGGCGCTGCAGGACTGGGGCCGGCAGAGTGCGCCGGGCCGGCTTTTCGTCAACCTCAGCGCCCAGGCGCTGGTGCAGGCCGTGGGGGTCTGCGGCCCCGGCATGGTCGGGGACACGGTGCGCAGCTTCGGCGTGCAGGCCCGCTCCCTGGTGGTGGAGATCACCGAACACGACCATGTGACCGACATGCCCGCCGTCTGCGCCGCCGTGAAGGCCGTGCATGCCACGGGCGCGCGCCTGGCGCTGGATGACTTTGGCGACGGCCGCTCCAGCCTGCGCCTGTGGTCCGAGGCCAAGCCCGACTTCGTCAAGATCGACAAATACTTCATCCACCAGATCGAGCAGCGCCCGGCCACGCTGCAGCTGCTGCAGGCCATCAAGGGCATTGCCGAGGTCTTCGGCACCACGCTGATCGCCGAAGGCATAGAGACCGAGGATGAGCTGCGCACCCTGCGCGACCTGGGCATTCCGTATGGCCAGGGCTGGCTGCTGGGCCGCCCTGCCGAAACCGCCCAGCCCCAGATCAGCACGCAGGCGCGCAGCGTGGCCCAGGACCCGCGCGTGGCCGTGCTGCCCCACCAGGGACACAGCGCGCGCCCGGGGGTGCTGCGCAATCTGATGGTGATGCAGGCGCCCTGCGTGGTGCCCACGGCCAGCAACGACGAGGTGGCCGAGCTGTTCCAGGCCGGCCAGCAGCTGCATGCCATTGCCGTCGTGGAGGCCGGCCGGCCGCTGGCGCTCATCAACCGCCAGCAGTTCATGAACCACTACGCCACGCTGTACTTCCGCGAAGTGCACGGGCGCAAGCCCTGCCTGGCCTTTGCCAACGTGCAGCCGCGCATCGTGGAGCTCGATTGCGATGTGGACCAGCTCGTGGGTATCCTGACCTCGCAGGACCAGCGCTACCTGAGCGACGGCTTCATCGTCACCGACAACGGCCGCTATGTGGGCCTGGGCACGGGCGAGCAGCTGGTGCGCCGCGTGACCGAGGCCCGCATCGAGGCCGCGCGCCACGCCAACCCGCTGACCTTCCTGCCCGGCAACATCCCCATCAGCCTGCACATGCAGCGACTGCTGGACAGCGGCGCCGGCTTCGTGGCCTGCTACGCCGACCTCAACCACTTCAAGCCCTTCAACGACCACTACGGCTACTGGCGCGGCGACCAGATGATCCGCCTGGTGGCGCGGCTGGCCGTGGCGCACTGCGATGCGCGGCGCGACTTCGTGGGCCATGTGGGCGGGGACGACTTCATGCTGCTGCTGCAAAGCGAGGACTGGCAGCGGCGCTGCGAGGGCATCGTCGGCGCCTTCGCAGGCGAGGCACGCCAGCTGTTCGACGACCAGGCGCGCGAGGCCGGCGGCATCTGGGCCGAGGACCGCCACGGCATCCGGCGATTCTTTGCCTGCACCACGCTGTCCATCGGCGTGGTGCGCGTCGCGCCGGGCAGCCTGCTGGCACCCGAGGACATCGCCAACCTCGCGGCCCTGGCCAAGCAGCAGGCCAAGGCGCAAAGCCTGCCGGGGCGCGGCGCCATCGCGCTGCACACGCCGCGCGATGAAGCGCGGCGCCCGGCCCTGCACGGCGCCGCAGCGGCCTGGCCTGCCTGAAACAGAAAGCCCGCAGGCTCTTGCGAGACTGCGGGCGGGTGGCTGGCAGCGCATGGGCGCGGCAGGATGATCAGTTCACCGATGCACCCGATTCGTACCAGCGCTTGACCATGCCGCGCTCGTCATCGCTCAGGGCGCCCGGATTGCCGAAGGGCATCTTGCGCAGCTGCACCACCTGCTGGTAGATCTGCTGGGCATGGGCCTTGACCTGCTCGGGCGAGTCCAGGCGCACATTCTTTTGCTGCAGGGCGGCACCGTGGCAGACCACGCAATGCTGCTGCAAGAAGGGCGCGAGCTGGGCATAGCCGACGGCGCCGTCGGCAGGAGCGGCGGCAGCCGGGGACGCAGGGGCTGCAGGCGCAGCCGGCGCTGCCGTGTCACCACCGGGAGCCGCTGCTGCGGGCTCGGTCGTTGCGGCAGGCGACTGCACGGCGGCGGGAGCCGGCGCAGGCGCTGCGGCAGGCGCCGGCGCGGGCTTGAGCCAGACGGCCGTGCCGACCAGCACCAGCACGCCAACCAGGGCGTAGGGCCAGGGATGGGCATTGCGGCCCAGCTTGAAGCCGTGGCGCATCACGAAGAACTGGCGGATGGCGGCGCCTGCGAACATCATCAGGATCAGCACCAGCCAGTTCAGCTCATGGCTGTACAGCCAGCCGTAGTGGTTGGACAGCATGGCGAACAGCACCGGCAGCGTGAAGTACGTGTTGTGCACGCTGCGCTGCTTGCCGCGCTTGCCGTGGATGGGATCCACGGGCTGGCCTTCCTTCAGGGCCTTCACCACCGTGCGCTGGCCGGGGATGATCCAGAAGAACACGTTGGCGCTCATCGAGGTCGCCAGCATGGCGCCCATCAGCAGGAAGGCGGCCTGGCCCGGGAAGATATGGCAGGCCAGGAAGGCCGCGATGCACACCAGCACCAGCACCATGGCGCCCACCGTGGCGTCGCCGTTCTTCTTTTGGCCGAAGACGCGGCAGATGCCGTCGTACAGCAGCCAGAACACGACCAGGAAGGCCAGGGCCGAGGCAATGGCCGCAGCCGAGCCCATGGCGTTGGGATCGGCCGGATTGACGAGGTAGATCTTGGCGTTCCACAGGTACGACACCGTCAGCAGCGCAAAGCCGCTGAGCCAGGTGGTGTAGCTTTCCCAGTAGAACCAGTGCAGGTGGTCCGGCAGCTTGGGCGGGGAGACATTGAACTTGACGGGGTGGTAGAACCCACCGCCGTGCACGGCCCAGAGTTCGCCGCTGACGCCCTGCTTCTTGAGATCGTCATCGACGGGCGGCGTCAGGCTGCTGTCGAGGAAGACGAAATAGAAGGAGGAACCGACCCAGGCGATGGCCGTAATGACGTGGAGCCACCGCAACAGCAGGTTGGCCCAGTCGAGAATGTAGCTTTCCATAGCTCTCAACCTTGGCAGCGTGGGGGCCGCCGGTGTTCAACCTGCTCACCACTGCGGGCGCTCTGAGCAGAAGAAAAAGGCCGCGCACCCGGTAGATATACCGCCGGTGCACCGCTGCGACCATTTCGTAGACACAAAGTGTATGCAATTTTTCGCCAGCCCATCGGCTTGCGCAGCATCAATTCACTAGAGATTTCCCTGATTCCGCGTAGGCGCGGCGCTGCGCCGCTGCAGAAGCTGCGCCGCCACGGCCACCGCGATCACCTCGGGCTCCTTGCCCTTGATGCCGGGCACGCCGATGGGGCATGTCACATGGTCCAGCTCGGCATCGCTGAAGCCGCGCTCGCGCAGGCGGCGCCGGAAGGTGGCCCATTTGGTGGCGCTGCCGATCAGGCCCACATAGGGCAGGTCGCCGTGCTGGCGCTGGCGGCTCAGGCACTGGGCGACCACCTCCAGGTCCTCGGCATGGCTGAAGCTCATGATCAGCACCTGGGAGCCTGCAGGCAGATCGGCCACGGCCGATTGCACGGGGTCTGAATACTCGCACTGCACGAGTTCGTGCTCCTCCTCGGGGAAGACCGAATCGCGGCTGTCCACCCACATCACGCGGTAGGGAAGATTGCACAGCAGGCGCACCAGCGCATGGCCGACGTGGCCTGCACCGAACAGGGCCACGCAGTCGCGCGGCGGCTGCAGCCGCTCGCGCAGCATGTCCATGCGGCCCTGGGGCACCAGCACGAACCTCAGCATCACCACGCCGCCGCAGCACTGGCCCAGGCTGGGGCCCAGCGGATAGCGGTGCTGGTGCTCGGTGGCGACCTGGCCGCCCTGGCTACCCTGCTCGCCAAGCATTGCCCAGCCGCGCAGCAGGCTGCGGGCCCTGTCGATGGCATCGAACTCCAGGTGCCCGCCGCCGATGGTGCCGGCCACGCGGTCGGCGAACACCGCCATCCAGGCGCCGCGCTCGCGCGGCACGGAGCCTCGCGAGTCCATCACTTCGACCCAGCACAGCGGCCCCTGCGCAAGGCCCTGCTCGACTTTGTTGAACGTGTCACTCCACATGGGCGCACCTGACAGCCCGTCGTGGCGCCTGCGGGCTTCGTTGGAATTTGTTGCGGGATTGTCCGCTGCGGCACTTGAGTTTTGCGCTCCGACTGCCGGTGCCGCAGTGTTTCAGGATACGCTCGCAATCATGCCCGATTCCCCTGATTCCACGCAGCACAGTTCCGTGCAAAAGCCACGTTCCGGCCGCCCCTGGCTGTGGGCCGGCCTGATGGCCGCCATTGCCTCCCTGGTCACGGCCTGCAAGTCCCCGCCCGGCCCCGGCCCGCGCCCCGACGACGTCAGCTCCAGCGCACAGCTGCAGTACCGCAAGGTGGCCGCCAACCATCTGTACGCGCGCAATGCCGATCGCATCTACAAGGGCCAGTTGCCGCCCATGCTCTACGCGATCGGCGTGCTCCAGGTCCAGATCGACCGCAACGGCCAGGTCCAGCGCCTGCACTGGATGCGCGCGCCCGGCCATGCCCCCGAGGTGGTGAGCGAGATCGAGCGCCTGGTGCGCGCCGCCGCGCCCTTCCCCGCTCCTGCCGGCGCCGCCCGCATCACCTATACCGATACCTGGCTCTGGGACAAGTCCGGCCGCTTCCAGCTCGACACGCTGACCGAGGGCCAGCTCTGAGCCTCAGGCCGCTGCGCACGGCTGGCCGTCGGCGAAGCTTCGGGCGCTTCTGAGCAAGCAGGTCACGGCATAGAGCACCAGGTCGTCCGGTGCGTCATCGTTCACGCGATCGATGACCTCGATGGCATAGCCCAGGTCCTGCGACAGCTGCGGCAGCACGCCTGCCGAGCGGCCGCCGGCCTGCAGGCCGGCCACCGCTTGGTCGGCGCTGGCGTGGTAGCCACGCAGCAAATCACGCGCGGCACACACCATGGCCGAGCCGGCGCGTTCGGCATGCAGCTCCAGCACGCCCAGGGCCGCTCCCATATGGCACAACGCATCCACCGCCAGCACCTCCTGGTGCTGCGGTGAGGGTTCCTGATGGCTGTGGCCCGATTGCTTCACTGTCTTCATGGCATCCCTTGCGCGGGACCGTGCTGGTCCCAAAGCAACAATACCTATCAGGTCCCTTGCAGTCAATACCTTTCCGGTCCATGATTGCCGGCGATGAAACAGACCGATCCTCAGTACAAGCTGCGCCTGCCGCAGGAACTCAAGGACCTCGTCGAGGAGGCAGCCAAGCGCACCGGCCGTTCCATGAACGCCGAAGTCGTGGCCCGGCTGCAGACCACGTTCGAGGCCCCCCTGCTGGGCCGCCTGTCGGCCTCGACGGACCCTTCGCTGGAATGCGAAGAGCCCGTGAGCATCTACGACATCAAGATGAGCGCCGAAGCCGTGGAGCGCATCGAAAAGCGCCTGGAACGCATAGAGCAGGCCGTGCTCGCGCCCGCTGCGCCGCAATCCGCCAGTGAAGACGGCGCAACCGGCGGCGCCTGATCCGCCCGCACAAAAGAAAACCGGCCCGCAGGCCGGTTTCGTTCAAAGGCCCCTCAGGGCCGGGATCATTCGACCACCTTGGTGATCTTCGAGCCCTGCAGCGACACGCCGGCTTCCAGGCCCGCGTTGGTCAGCACGTAGCTGGTGACGGGGCCCTGGGCGGTCGTGGTGTCCACGCTGCCATTGGCGCCCACCTTGCCTGCGGCCACCGTGGCATCGGCGCCCACGGACCAGCCGTCGCTGGCCAGGAACTTGTCCAGCGCTTCCTGGGTGTTGAACACATAGATCACAGCCTTGGACTGGCCGCCTGCCTGCCAGCCCACCGAGGCGCCCGTGGTGCTGTAGAAGCCCTTGTTCTGGCCGCCGACGCGCAGCACGCCGCGGCCATGCTCCACACCGATGACGAAACTGCCGCCGATCACCGAGGGGAAGATCAGCACGCCCTTGGAGCGGGCCACCATTTCCTTGGAGCCCGGCGCCGTCTGGTACAGCCGCTCCAGCGCAGCGTTGGCGCGCGCATTGACGGTGGTGGAATCAGCACGCGGCGCGGACTGGGTTTCCGGCTTGGTGGTGGTGCAGCCGACCATGGCCACGCTGCCGGCCGCCAGTGCAGTGGCCATCACGACGGTACGCAAAGAAAACTGACGCATGGGAAAACCTGCCTTTCTTGATTGGACGTTTTGGGGAGACCCCATCGGTTCATTGGATTGATCACCTTGCCTCCCGGTCCCGGGCACCCCTACCAGTGCTCGCAAACCGCTTCGGAGACAGGCTGGGGACGATGCTAGGCCGCTTTGCGGTACTTGTGATGAGACATGTCACAAGTTGCGCCATAGGACTACAGGCCCGCAGGAAATGTCTGAAAATCCCGTTCCGGGCCGCCACAGCCGACACCGAAAGCCCGCTGATGCCAGAATGCACCCACAGCAACACCCGGCCCACCGGGCCCATCCACATCGAGGGAGTTCATGAAGTTCTGGAGCCACTTTCACCATCCCCAGGCAGCCATGGTGCTGTTGCGCGTCACGCTTGCGGTCCTGCTGCTTTTTCATGGCTGGGCCAAGATCCGCTACGGCATAGGCAGCATCGAGCGCATGGTGGAGTCCGCGGGCGCGCCGGGCTGGCTGGCCTATGCGGTGTATCTGGGTGAGGTGGTGGCGCCGCTGCTGCTGCTGGTGGGCCTGTGGGTGGTGCCCGCGGCGCTGGTGATTGCGGTCAACATGATCGTGGCCTTCGCGCTGGTGCACACGGGCCAGGTGATGCAGCTGCACAGCTCGGGAGGCTGGGCGCTGGAGCTGCAGGCCTTCTTCTTCATCTCGGCCCTGGTCGTGGCCATGGGGCATTCCAAGGGCAAGTAGGCCGCACGCTTGCTGGAGATGCAAAAGCAACGGCCCGCAATGCGGGCCGTTCGTCATTTCAGGTTTCACTCCAGGCCATCCCCCGACAGCCTGCGCCTGCAGTCCAGGGCTCAGGAGCCCCGGTACGTCGAATAGCTCCAGGGGCTGACCAGCAGGGGCACATGGTAATGCTGGTCGGCATGGGCCACGCCGAAGTCCAGGCTCACCTTGTTGAGGAAGTTGGGCTCGGGCAGTTGCACGCCACGGGCCTTGAAGTAGGCCGCCACGTCGAAGGTCAGCCGGTAGGTGCCGGTCCTGAGGCTGTTGTTGTCGAACAGCGGCGCATCGGTGCGGCCGTCGTGGTTGAGCACCAGGCTCTTGATCAGCGTGGCCTGGTCGCCATCGGTGGAATACAGCGCGACAGCCATGCCGGCTGCGGGGCAGCCATTCATGGTGTCGAGGACGTGGGTGCTCAGGCCCATGGAAATCTCCTGTGAAGCGGGAGCTGGCCCGCCCGGTTGTCATTGGTTGGTCGATGCACGAAGCGCGGCGCGCGACAGCACTCGCGGCCCCCTCGTGCATTCGCAAAGTGTATACAGTTTTTGTACGCCCTTGAAGTGCGCCATGCAGCTCGAGCCTAGGCAGATACCCGCACTTTCGGCGTCGGTAGCGGCCCGTGGGCAGGCCTGCAACGCCATGCTTCTACACTGTGGTCCGCCGCCGCCCCGGCTGCAGGCCCTGCGGCCATCGCATACCGGGCGGCAAAGGACTTTCGCTCATTTCAACGGTTCCACTGTTTCATCTGCCAAGGAGATACCGATGCCATTTCGCTCCCCCTTGCTGGCAACCAGCCTGGCGCTGGCCATTGCCAGCCTGGCCGCCTGCAGCAGCACACAGCCGCCCGCGGCCTCGGCGCCGCCAGCGCCGGTGGCCGCAGCACCTGCACCGGCGGCAGCGCCCATCACGCAAAGCAATGCGGCCCAGGCGGCCAGTGCGGCCTATGACTTCGACATGGATGTATTCCATCCCGTCGTGGCCAGGAACGGCATGGTGTCCAGCGAGCAGGAGCTGGCCTCGCGCATCGGCCTGCAGATCCTGAAGTCGGGCGGCAATGCGGTGGATGCCGCCGTGGCCATGGGCTTTGCGCTGGCGGTGGCCCTGCCCAATGCCGGCAACATCGGCGGCGGCGGTTTCATGATCGTGCACGACGCCAAGAGCGGCAAGAACATTGCGCTGGACTTCCGCGAGGTCGCACCCTCCAAGGCTACGCGGGACATGTACGTGGGCGCGGACGGCAAGGTCATCGACGGCAAGTCGCTGTACACCCACTACGCCGTGGGCGTGCCCGGCACCGTGGCCGGCATGGAGCATGCATTGAAGAAATGGGGCTCTCTGCCGCTGTCCACGGTGATTGCGCCATCCGTGAAGCTGGCCGACAAGGGCTTTACGGTCAGCGAGACCCTGGCCAAGATCCTGGAGCAGGAAAAGAAGAACATGGGCCAGTGGCCCGCCACCCAGGCCATCTTCTGGCGCAACGGCGAACCCCTCAAGCGCGGCGACCGCCTGGTGCAAAAGGACCTGGCGCAGTCGCTGCGCCTGATCGGGCAGCAGGGCTCCAAGGTGTTCTACGAAGGCGCCATTGCCCGCAAGCTCGCGGCCGAGATGGCGCCGCATGCGGGCGCCCTGTCGCTGCAGGATCTCAAGAACTACAAGGTGGTCGAGCGCGAGCCCGTGCGCGGCACCTATCGCGGATATGAGATCGTGACCATGCCACCCCCGTCCTCCGGCGGCGCCCACCTGATCCAGATCCTCAACATGATGGAACGCTGGCCCATGAACCAGTGGGGCGCCAACAGCGCACAGAGCATCCACTACATGGCCGAAGGCATGAAGCTGGCCTATGCCGACCGGGCCGAATACCTGGGCGACCCGGACTTCGTGACCGTGCCGCTCAAGGGCCTGACGTCCAAGCGCTACGCCGAGGCGCTGGCCGCCGGCATCGACCCCTACCAGGCGCGCGCCGGCAAGGACATCAAGCCCGGCAAGCCCCAGCCCTATGAGAGCGACCAGACCACGCACTACTCCGTGGTGGACAGGATGGGCAACGCCGTGGCCGTGACCTATACGCTGAACACCAACTTCGGCAGCGGCATCGTGGCCAAGGGCACGGGCATCCTGCTCAACAACGAGATGGACGACTTCTCTGCCAAGCCCGGCGTGGCCAACGCCTACGGCCTGGTCGGCGGCGATGCCAATGCGGTGGCCGCAGGCAAACGCCCGCTGTCGTCCATGACGCCCACCATGGTGCTCAAGGACGGCAAGCCCGTGCTGGTCACCGGCAGCCCCGGCGGCGCGCGCATCATCACCACCGTGCTGCAGACCGTGGTCAATACCATCGACTTCGGCATGAACCCGGCCGAGGCCGCCGCCACGCCGCGCTTTCACCACCAGTGGACGCCCGACGAGCTGCGCGTGGAAAAGGGCATCAGCCCCGACACCGTGGCCCTGCTCAAGTCGCGCGGCCACAACGTTGCCGTGAAGGCATCCATGGGCCGCACGCAGACCATCCAGCTGCGCGACGGCATGCTCTACGGCGCCTCCGACCCGCGCAACCCCGACGGGCAGACACTGGGCTATTGAAGCAAGAAAAAGCCGCGCCCGTTGCCGAGCGCGGCTTTTCACAACAGGGCGGCGCAAGGCCGCCCTCCCACCAATCGCGTTGTCAGTTGCGCGGCATCAGGCCGGGACCTTCTGGCCGACCTCGAAGTTGGCCTGGATCTCCAGCGCACGCACCATGCCCGAGTGGTCCCAGTTCGCGCCGCCGTGGGCCACGCAGCTGTTGAACAGCTCCTGGGCCTGGGCGGTGTTGGGCAGGGACACACCGAGCTGGCGCGCGCTGCTCAGGGCCAGGTTCAGGTCCTTCTGGTGCAGCGAGATGCGGAAGCCCGGGTCGAACGTGCGCTTGATCATGCGCTCGGCATGCACTTCCAGGATCTTGGACGAGGCAAAGCCGCCCAGCAGCGCCTCGCGCACGCGGGCCGGGTCGGCGCCGGCGCGCGATGCGAACAGCAGGGCCTCTGCCACCGCCTCGATGTTCAGCGCCACGATGATCTGGTTGGCCACCTTGGCGGTCTGGCCGTCGCCATTGCCGCCCACCAGGGTGATGTTCTTGCCCATGCGCTCGAACAGCGGCTTGACGCGCGCGAACACGTCCTCGGGGCCGCCGACCATGATGGACAGCGTGGCGTTCTTGGCGCCCACCTCGCCGCCGGAGACCGGCGCATCCAGGTACTGGGCGCCGATGGCCTCGATGCGGCGAGCGAAGTCCTTGGTGGCCACGGGCGAGATGGAGCTCATGTCCACCACCACCTTGCCGCTGCTGCCCTTGAGGCCGGCGGCCACGCCGTCCTCGCCGAACAGCACCTTCTCGACATCGGGCGTGTCGGGCAGCATCAGGAAGATGATGTCGGCCCGCTCGGCCACGCCGCGCGCGGTGGTGCACTGGGTGGCGCTGCTCTCGGCGATCTGCGCCGGGATCTTGCCCAGGGTGTTCACGAAGAGCTGGTGGCCAGCCGCCAGAAGGTGGCCTGCCATGGGCGCGCCCATGATGCCCAGGCCCACGAAACCGAGCTTGAGAGAGGATGCATTCATGCTGTGTACTCCTTGTCGTTTTTGAAAAGCTGAGAAAAAACTCCGGCGGCGCTCAGGCGGCGACTGCCGTGCGCACGCTGGTGTGGGCGTCCAGCCAGCCCAGGCCCGATTCGGTATCGCGCGCAGGTTTGTACTCGCAGCCCACCCAGCCCTGGTAGCCGATGCGGTCCAGGTGCGCGAAGAGGAAGGGGTAGTTGATCTCGCCCGTGCCCGGCTCGTTGCGGCCCGGGTTGTCGGCCAGCTGCACGTGGCCGATGCGCGCCAGGTGCTTTTGCAGCGTGGCCGCCAGTTCGCCCTCGGTGCGCTGCGCGTGGTAGATGTCGTACTGCACGAAGGCATTGGGCGCGCCCACCTCGTCGAGGATGGACAGGGCCTCGTCCGTGCGGTTCAGATAGAAGCCGGGAATGTCGAAGGGGTTGATGGGCTCGATCAGCAGGCGCAGATTGGCCGCGCTCAGCGCCGATGCGGCAAAGCGCAGGTTGTCCACGAAGGTGCGGCGCAGCAGCGCGGCATCGGCACCGGCAGGCGCCTTGCCGGCCAGGCAGTTGAGCTGGGGCACGCCCAGCGCATGGCCATAGGTCACGGCCTTGGCCACGCCGGCGCGGAACTCGTCCACGCGGTCGGGGTGGCAGGCAATGCCGCGCTCGCCCGCATCCCAGTCGCCGGCAGGCAGGTTGTGCAGCACGATCTGCAGGCCGTGGGCGTCGACGCGCTCCTTGATCTCCTGGACCGTATGGGCGTAGGGAAACAGGAATTCCACGGCCTCGAAGCCGGCGCGCGCCGCGCGCTCGAAACGGTCGAGGAAGGGCACCTCGGTGAACAGCATGCTGAGGTTGGCAGCAAAACGGGGCATGTCAGAAGTCTCCGGTTGTCGTTTGGTGGGTTGGGAGCGGCAGGGCACGCAGGGTGCCCCGCCGATAGAAAAAGCAGTGCAGTGCAATGCCGTGCGATGTGCCGTGGCGGGCCGGTCAATCCAGCAGTGCAAGCGCGCTGGGCACGTCGGCAGGCGCTGCGGCCAGGTCCTCGAACTCGATCACGTTGTCGATCTCGGCACCCATGGAGATGTTGGTCACGCGCTCCAGGATGACCTCGACGACGACCGGCGTGCGGTGCTCGGCCATCCAGGCCTCGGCCTGCTGCATGGCGGGCGCGAAGTCCTCGGGACGGTGCACGCGGATCGCCTTGCAGCCCAGGCCCTCGACCACCTTGACGTGGTCCACGCCGTAGCCCTTGGACTCTTCCTTGTCGTCGACATTGATGTTGTCGAAGGCCAGCTGCACGCAGTAGTCGATGGAGAAGGCGCGCTGCGCCTGGCGGATCAGGCCCAGGTAGCTGTTGTTGACCAGCACATGGATGTAGGGCAGCTTGAACTGCGCCCCCACGGCCAGCTCCTCGATCATGAACTGGAAGTCATAGTCGCCCGACAGCGCCACGATCTTGCGGGCCGGGTCGGCCACGCGCACACCCAGGGCGGCCGGCACGGTCCAGCCCAGCGGGCCGGCCTGGCCGCAGTTGATCCAGTTGCGCGGCTTGTAGACATGCAGGAACTGCGCGCCGGCAATCTGAGACAGGCCGATGGTGGAGACGTAGCAGGTGTCCTTGTCCAGGCTGCGGTTCATGCACTGGTAGACACGCTGCGGCTTCATGGGCACGTTGTCGAAATTGGTCTTGCGCAGGTACTCCACATTGTTCTTGCGGGCCTGGCATTCGGCCACCCAGCCGCTGCGGTCCTTCAGGCGGCCAGCCGCCTTCCACTCGCGCGCCACCTCCACGAAAAGCTGCAACGCCGCGCCGGCATCCGAGACGATGCCGTAGTCGGGCGCGAACACGCGGCCGATCTGCGTGGGCTCGATGTCCACGTGCACGAACTTGCGGCCCTTGGTGTAGACCTCGACCGAGCCCGTGTGGCGGTTGGCCCAGCGGTTGCCGATGCCCAGCACGAAGTCGGAGGCCAGCATGGTGGCATTGCCGTAGCGGTGGCTGGTCTGCAGGCCGCACATGCCGGCCATCAGGCGGTGGTCGTCAGGGATGGTGCCCCAGCCCATCAGCGTGGGGATCACGGGTACGTCCAGCAGCTCGGCGAACTCCACCAGCAGCTCGGACGCATCGGCGTTGATCACGCCGCCGCCCGACACCAGCAGCGGACGCTCGGACTCGTTGAGCATGGCGATGGCCTTTTCCACCTGCTTGCGCGTGGCGGCAGGCTTGTAGACAGGCAGGGGCTCGTAGGTATCGATGTCGAACTCGATCTCGGCCAGCTGCACGTCGATGGGCAGGTCGATCAGCACGGGGCCGGGGCGGCCCGAGCGCATCAGGTGGAAGGCCTGCTGGAAGGCGCGCGGCACCTGGGCCGGCTCCAGCACCGTGGTGGCCCACTTGGTCACGGTCTTGGCGATGGAGGCAATGTCCACGGCCTGGAAATCTTCCTTGTGCAGACGCGAGCGCGGCGCCTGGCCCGTGATGCACAGGATCGGAATCGAATCCGCGCTGGCCGAGTACAGGCCCGTGATCATGTCCGTGCCGGCCGGGCCGCTGGTGCCGATGCACACGCCGATGTTGCCGGCCACGGCGCGGGTGTAGCCCTCGGCCATGTGGCTTGCGCCTTCGACGTGGCGCGCCAGGATATGGCCTATGCCGCCATGGTCCTTGAGCGCTGCGTACAGCGGGTTGATGGCGGCACCGGGAACGCCGAATGCGACGGTGACGCCTTCTTTTTCCAGCACGCGGACTGCGGCTTCGATTGCTTTCATTTTCGCCATGGAGGTCTCCTTCAAACTGGAGACAACTCTAGGCAGACGGGCCTGTTGGCGGAACGCCTGCACAGACCATAAAATTTATTCCGTGCAGGAATAACTATCAATGAAAAAGGAGACAGCACCATGGACAGACTCGATGCCATGCACATGTTCGTGCGCGTGGTGGAGACCGGCAGCTTCACCAAGGTCGCGCACGAGTTCGCCACCACCCAGCCCACGGTGACCAAGCAGGTCGCGGCCATGGAGACGCGCCTGAAGGTGCGCCTGCTCAACCGCAACACGCGTGGCGTGAGCCTGACCGAAGCGGGCGCGCTGTACTACGAGAAATGCAAGACCATCGTCAACGACGTGGCCGAGGCGGACAAGGTGGTGCAGGTGCGACAGACCCAGGTGCAGGGCCAGCTGCGCATCGGCAGCTCGGTGGCCTTCGGCCGGCGCGTGCTGATCCCGCTGGCGCTGGAGTTCATGACGCACAACCCCCAGGTGCAGATCGACCTGAGCTTCGAGGACCGCTACACCGACCTGGTGGCCAACGGCATCGACGTGGCCCTGCGCCTGGGCAAGCTGGCCGACTCCAGCCTGGGCGCACGCACCCTGGGCGTGAACCCCTGGGTGCTGGTGGCCTCGCCCGCCTACCTGCGCAAGCGCGGCACGCCGCGCCGCCCCTCGGACCTCAAGGAGCACGCCACGCTGATCTACAGCAGCGTGCAGGGCAACGACCTCTGGCGCCTGCGCAACGCCAGCGGCGAGCCCGTGTCCGTGCCCGTCACCGGCCGCCTGCGCTCCAACAACCTCTCGGCCCTGCTGGCGGCCTCACGCTCGCACATGGGCATCGCCGCCCTGCCCCGCTACGTGGCCCACGACTCGCTGCAGGCCGGCCGCGTGGTCGAAGTCCTCAAGACCTGCCGCCTGCCCGAGCAGGAAATCCACGCCGTCTACCCCTCGCCGCGCCTTGTGCCGCAGAAGGTGCAGTCCTTCATCGCCTTCCTGCAGGGGCGGTTCGATGCCGAATGGTGGGAGACGCTGCCGCGCGGGGCGTGAGCGCCTGAAGCAAGCGGGCCTGAAACAAGTGGCCGGGCGCACGTCCCGGCCTCGAAAAACAACCACCCGGCAGGGACAAAAACCTAGAGAACCAGAATCGCCCGGAAGTCATTCACGTTGGTATGCGTGGGCCCGGTCACCACCAGATCCCCCAGCGCATCAAAGAACCCATACGCATCATTGCGGTCCAGGTACTCGGCAATCCGCATGCCCTGGGCCTGGGCCCGCGCCAGGGTATCCGGCGACACGCGCGCTCCCGCGTTGTCTTCCACGCCATCGATGCCATCGGTATCGGCCGCCAGCGCCCAGACCTTCTCCTGCCCCTGCAGGGCCTGGGCCAGGCCCATGCAGAACTCGCCCGCGCGGCCGCCGCGTCCCTTGGGCGTGCCGGCCGGGCGCTGCCGGATGGTGACCGTGGTCTCGCCGCCGGACAGGATCACGCAGGGCTTTGCAAACGGCTGGCCGTGGCGGGACACGGCGCGCGCCAGGGCGGCGTGGACCTTGGCGACTTCGCGCGATTCGCCCTCGATCTCGTCGGACAGCACATGGGCGCGCAGGCCTGCGGCCTCGGCCACGCGTGCGGCCGCCTCCAGCGAGTGCTGGGGCGTGGCGATCATGTGGACCTCGTGGCCGTCGAAGCGCGCGTCGCCGGGCTTGGGGGTTTCCAGCTCGCCTGCCTCCAGCGCGCGGCGCACGGATTCGGGCACGTCGATGCGGTAGCGCGCGAGGATGGCCAGCGCGTCGGCGCAGCTGCTGGCATCGGGCACGGTGGGGCCGCTGGCGATGATGGAGGGGTCGTCGCCCGGCACGTCGCTGATGGTCAGCGTGACCACGCGCGCGGGCGCGCAGGCCGCGCCCAGGCGCCCGCCCTTGATGCGCGACAGGTGCTTGCGCACGCAGTTCATCTCGCCGATGGCGGCGCCGCTTTCCAGCAGGGCGCGGTTGATGCGCTGCTTTTCCTCCAGGTCGATGCCTTCGGCCGGCAGGGTCAGCAGGGCCGAGCCGCCGCCCGAGATCAGGCACAGCACGAGGTCGTCCTCGGTCAGCCCTTCGGTCAGCGCGAGGATGCGTTCGGCGGCGTCCAGGCCTGCCGCATCGGGCACGGGGTGGGCGGCCTCGACCACCTCGATGCGCTGCGCCAGCCCTTCGGGGCGCGGCGGGATGTGGCCGTAGCGTGTGACCACGAGGCCGGACAGCGGCGCGTCCGCCGGCCACAGCGCCTCCAGCGCCTGGGCCATGGAGCCGCCGGCCTTGCCCGCGCCCAGCACCAGGGTGCGGCCCTTGGGAGGCTTTGGCAGGCATTGGGCCATGCTGTACAGGGGCTGCGCATCCTTGACCGCAGCGCGGTAGAGGTCGAGCAGAAAGGCTTGGGGATCGGTGAGGTGCAGGTCCGTGGTGCTGGTCATGGTGTGTTGTCTCCGCCGGGCATTATGGAATTTCCTGCACCGGCGGTGGCATGCGGTCAAGTCACAACTGATTCGCCCGGCCTCGTTCCTCGCGCCAACTCAACTCAATCCAGGGCCACCTTGGCGTCCTTGACCAGCCTGGCGAAGCGGTCGGTGTCGTCGCGGATCTGGCGCGCCATCTGCTCAGGCGATCCGCCGATGGGCTCGGCGCCGATCTCTTCCATCTTCCTGCGGAACTGCGGGGACTCGATGATGCGGTTCATGTCCGCGCCCAGCCGCGCCAGTACCTCGCGGGGCGTGGCGGCCGGTGCCAGCACGCCGAACCAGGTGCCCATGTCGAAGCCCTTGAGCCCGGCCTCGTCCAGCGTGGGCACATCGGGCAGGGCCACCGAGCGCCGGGCCGTGGTCACGGCCAGCGCGCGCAGCTTGCCGGCCTTGATGTGGGGCAGCACAGGCGTGACGGTATCGAAGGACATGGCGATTTGCCCGCCCAGCAGGTCCGTGGTCAGCGGCCCGCTGCCCTTGTAGGGCACGTGCAGCAGCTGCACGCCGCCCATGGACTCGAACTGCGCGCCGATCAGGTGCTGGCCCGTGCCCGCGCCGTTGGAGCCATAGGCCAGCTTGCCGGGCTGGGCCCGGGCCTGGGCCAGCAGCTCCTGCACGGTTTTGGCGGGCACCTGCGGATGGACCACCAGCACATTGGGGACCACGGCCACCACGGTGATGGGCGCCAGGTCCTTCTGGAAGTCATAGCCCAGCCTGCGGTAGACGCTGGTGGCAATGGTGTGGTGCACGGCGCCCATGAGCAGGGTGTAGCCGTCAGGTTTCGCCTTGGCCACATGGTCGGCGCCCAGGGTGGCGCCCGCGCCGGGGCGGTTTTCCACGACCACGGGCTGGCCCAGACTCTTGGACAGCTCCTGGCCCAGCGCGCGCGCCAGCACATCGGTGGTGCCGCCTGCGGGAAACGGCACGATGAGGTTGACGGGGCGCGCCGGCCAGGCCTGGGCCCAGACAGCTGGGATGGTGGCAGGAATGGCGGCGGCCAGCGCGCACGCTGCGGCAACCCTGGTGATGCGGTTCATGGCTTGTCTCCTGTCTGTTCTTTTGTGGGTTATCGGACCATGCAGCGCGCGCTCAGGCAGGCACGGGCTCGGCCTGGGTCTCGGCGGTCTGCGCGCGCAGCCGTGCGCAGACCGCGTCGGTGACCTGCCGCGTGGTGGCCTTGCCGCCCAGGTCGCGCGTGTGCAGCGCGGCATCGGCGGTCACCTGCTCCACGGCCTGCATCAGCCGCTGCGCGGCACGGTGCTCGCCCAGGTGCTCCAGCAGCATCACGCAGCTCCAGAAGGTTCCCACGGGATTGGCCAGGCCCTGGCCCATGATGTCGAAGGCCGATCCGTGGATGGGCTCGAACATGCTGGGGTAGCGGCGCTCCGGATCGATGTTGCCCGTGGGCGCAATGCCCAGGCTGCCGGCCAGCGCGGCCGCCAGATCGCTGAGGATGTCGGCATGCAGGTTGGTGGCAACCAGGGTGTCCAGCGAGGCCGGGCGGTTGACCATGCGCGCCGTGGCTGCGTCCACCAGTTCCTTGTCCCAGCGCACGTCGGGAAACTCGGCGGCCACCTGCACCGCGATCTCGTCCCACATCACCATGGCATGGCGCTGGGCGTTGGACTTGGTGATCACCGTCAGCAGCTTGCGCGGCCGCGACTGCGCCAGGCGGAAGGCGAAGCGCATGATGCGCTCCACGCCCGCGCGGGTCATCATGCTCACGTCGGTGGCCACCTCGATGGGATGGCCCTGGTGGGCGCGGCCGCCCACGCCCGCGTATTCGCCTTCGGAGTTCTCGCGCACGATGACCCAGTCCAGGTCCTCGCGTGCGCAGCGCTTGAGCGGCGCATCGATGCCGGGCAGGATGCGCGTGGGCCGCACATTGGCGTACTGATCGAACCCCTGGCAGATCTTCAGGCGCAGCCCCCACAGCGTGACATGGTCGGGAATGTGCGGGTCGCCGGCCGAGCCGAACAGGATGGCGTCCTGGCCGCGCAGCGCGTCCAGCCCGTCGGCCGGCATCATCTCGCCGTGCGCGCGGTACCAGTCGCCGCCCCAGCCGAAACTGGTGAAGGCAAAGCCCAGGCCGGGCTGGGTTTCGGCCAGCGCCTGCAGCACCTCCTGCCCTGCGGGCACCACTTCCTTGCCGATGCCATCGCCGGGAATGCAGGCGATGCGGTATGTCTTTGTCATGAGGGCTCCTTGGATTGCGGTGGATGAAGCGCCATGCGGTTCCATGGCCTTGTCCGTGAATCTATCGATGGAACAACGCCGCGCGCGCCTCTAGAGTGATGGCATCGTTCACTTTGATTCAACAATGAGCACTCCCGTCTCGGCGCCATCGGAGATGGCCTTCTTCTGCCTGCTGGCCCGCAGCGCCAGCCTGTCGGCCACGGCCCGCGAGCTGGGCATCACCACGCCGGCGGCCAGCAAGCGCCTGTCCCAGATGGAGGCGCGGCTGGGCGTGCAGTTGGTCAGCCGCACGACGCGGCGCCTGGGCCTGACCGATGAGGGCCAGACCTACCTGGCCCATGCGCGGCGCATCCTGGACGACATTGCCGCCATGGAGCAGGCCGTGGCCGGCATGCCCGGGCAGCCGCAGGGCCTGCTGCGCATCAATGCCACGCTGGGATTCGGGCGCAGCCATATCGCGCCGCTGATCGCCAGCTTCGTGCGCAGGCACCCGCAGATCCAGGTGCAGCTGCAGCTGTCGGCCTCGCCGCCGCCCCTGGTCGATGACAGCTTCGACCTGTGCATACGCTTTGGCGAGCCGCCGGACGCGCGCGTCATCGCGCGGCGCCTGGCGCCCAACCGGCGGCTGCTGTGCGCGTCTGCCGCCTACCTGGCGCGGCGCGGCACGCCGGCCACCCCGCGCGAGCTGATGCAGCACGACTGCATCGACATCCGCCAGGGCGACGACGCCCACGGCGTCTGGCGCTTCACCCACAACGGCCCCGGCCGCAAGACCGAAGCCATCCGCCTGCGCGACAGCCTGAGCACCAACGATGGCGAGATCGCCGTGGGCTGGGCCCTGGCCGGCCTGGGCATCGTCATGCGGGCCGAATGGGATATCGCCCGCTACCTGCGCAGCGGCCGCCTGGTGCAGGTGCTGGCCGACCATGCCACGGCACCGGCCGACATCCATGTGGTCTATCCGCAGCGGCATGCGGCAACCCAGCGCGTGCAGCGCTTTGTGGAGCACCTGGCACGGCACTTCGATACGGCCGCGCCCGGTTTCTGAAAAGGGATGCCGTATGCGGGGAAACGCCAATAAGCAGTAGACAGAAACTGTATACAACTCTTGTGGCCAGCCGCTATGATGGCCGGATGGAGACTTCCACCACCAGTTTCATTGTCGAGAGCCTGACCCGGGCCATCGTCGAACACCGTCTTCTGCCCGGCACCAAGCTGGCCGAGCAGAAATTGGCAGACCATTTCGGCGTCTCGCGCACCCTGGTGCGCCAGGCGCTGTTCCAGCTGTCGCAAAACCGCCTGATCCGGCTCGAACCCGCGCGCGGGGCCTTCGTAGCCACGCCCTCGGTGGACGAGGCGCGCCAGGTCTTCGCCGTGCGCCGCATGCTCGAGGCCGAGATGGTGCGCGCCTTCATCGCCCAGAGCACGCCGGCCAAGATCCGCGCGCTGCGGCAGCACGTGGCGGCCGAGAAAAAGGCCATGGACGGCAACGACGTCGGCCAGCGCACCGAGCTGCTGGGCGACTTCCACGTGCGCATGGCCGAACTCATGGGCAACGAGGTGCTGGCCCAGCTGCTGGGCGAGCTGATCTCGCGCTGCGCGCTGATCACGCTGATGTACCAGTCCAGCACGGCCGCCGAGCATTCCCATGACGAGCATGCCGAAATCGTCACTGCCCTGGCCGGCGGCGACGCCGACCACGCCGTGCAGCTCATGCAGCAGCACCTGGACCACGTGGAAGCCGGCCTGACCTTCGACCGCGACATGCCGACCAGCGATCTTTCGATGGCCCTTTCCTCCGTATCCGCATGACCTACGACGCCACTGCCCCCTATCCCCGCGACCTGATCGGCTACGGTCGCACGCCCCCGCACGCCCGCTGGCCCGGCCAGGCCCGCGTGGCCGTGCAGTTCGTCCTCAACTACGAAGAGGGCGGCGAGAACTGCGTGCTGCATGGCGATGCCGCCAGCGAGCAGTTCCTGTCCGAAATGTTCAATCCGGCCGCCTACCCCGAACGCCACATGAGCATGGAAGGCATCTACGAGTACGGCTCGCGCGCCGGTGTCTGGCGCATCCTGCGCGAGTTCGAGAAGCGCGGCCTGCCGCTGACCGTGTTCGGTGTGGCCACGGCCCTGCAAAAGCACCGCGAACTGGCCGCCGCCTTCCACGAGCTGGGCCATGAAGTGGCCTGCCACGGCCTCAAGTGGATCCACTACCAGAACATTCCCGCCGAGGTCGAGCGCGAGCACATGCGCCAGTGCATGGAGATCTTCGGCGAGCTGTATGGTCACGATGGCGACCACGGCCTGGGCTGGTACACGGGCCGCGACAGCCCCAACACCCACCGCCTGGTGGCCGACGACGGCCGCTTCGCCTATGACAGCGACTACTACGGCGACGACCTGCCCTTCTGGATGAAGGTCGGCAAGAGCGACGGCAGCACCCGCAGCCAGCTCATCGTGCCCTACACGCTGGACTGCAACGACATGCGCTTCGCCCTGCCCCAGGGCTACTCGCACGCCGACCCGTTCTTCCAATACCTGAAGGACACGTTCGACGCCCTCTACGCCGAGGGCGATCCGGCCGGCGATGACTCCCCCAAGATGATGAGCATTGGCATGCACTGCCGCCTGCTGGGCCGCCCCGGCCGCATCACGGCACTGCAGCGCTTTCTGGACCACATTCAGCGGCACGACAAGGTCTGGGTCTGCCGCCGCATCGACCTCGCGCGCCACTGGGCGCACCACCATCCCGACAAGGAATAACGCAGCATGGCTCTGACGCTGGAACAACTCAATGCCGCCGACCTGGCCACCGCCACCGGTCTGCTCGACGGCCTGTACGAACACTCGCCCTGGATTGCCGAGGCCGCGCTGGCCCAGCGCCCCTTCCGCTCGCTGGCACAGATCAAGTACGCCATGGCCCAGGTGCTGGACAAGGCGCCGGTGCAGGCCAAGCTCGACCTGATCCGCGCCCACCCGGAGCTGGCCGGCAAGGCCATGGAGACCAACACGCTCACGGCCGAATCCACCAACGAGCAGAACAAGGCCGGCCTGACCCGCTGCACGCCCGAGGAGCTGGAGCACATCCGCAAGCTCAACGCCGAGTACGGCAAGCGCTTCGGCTTTCCCTTCATCCTGGCCGTGCGCGGTCCGCGCGGCGCGGGCCTGGCCAAGGCCGAGATCATCGAGACCTTCGAGCGCCGCCTGCACAACCATCCCGACTTCGAGCTGGGCGAGGCGCTGCGCAACATCCACCGCATTGCCGAAATCCGCCTGAACGACAAGTTCGGCTACACGCCCGAGCTGGGCAACGATGTCTGGGACTGGCAGGAAAAGCTGGCCCAGCACAGCGACCCCGGCTATGCCGAAAAGGGCCAGCTCACCGTCACCTACCTCACCGATGCCCACCGCGCCTGCGCCCAGCGCATCAGCCACTGGATGCGCGACTGCGGCTTCGACGAGGTAGAGATCGACGCCGTGGGCAACGTCGTGGGCCGCTACAAGGCGGCCACCGACGATGCCAAGACCCTGCTGACCGGCAGCCACTACGACACCGTGCGCAACGGCGGCAAGTACGACGGCCGCCTGGGCATCTTCGTGCCCATGGCCTGCGTGCGCGAGCTGCACCGCCAGGGCAGGCGCCTGCCGTTCCACATCGAGGTCGTGGGCTTTGCGGAAGAGGAAGGCCAGCGCTACAAGGCCACCTTCCTGGGCTCGGGCGCGCTGATCGGCGACTTCAGGCAGGAATGGCTGGAGCAAAAGGATGCCGACGGCATCACCCTGCGCGAGGCCATGCAGCATGCCGGCCTGTGCATTGACGACATTCCGAAGCTGCAGCGCGATCCGGCCCGCTACCTGGGCTTCATCGAGGTGCACATCGAACAGGGCCCGGTGCTCAACGAGCTGGACATCCCGCTGGGCATCGTCACCTCCATCAACGGCAGCGCGCGCTACATCTGCGAGATGATCGGCATGGCCAGCCACGCCGGCACCACGCCCATGGACCGCCGCCGCGATGCCGCCTGCGGCGTGGCCGAGCTGGCGCTGTACATCGAAAAGCGCGCCGCGCGCGACGGCACCTCGGTGGCCACCATGGGCCAGCTCAATGTGCCCAGCGGCTCGGTCAACGTGGTTCCCGGCCGCTGCCAGTTCAGCCTGGACCTGCGCGCGCCCACCAACGAGCAGCGCGACGCCATGGTGGCCGACATCCTGGCCGAGATCGAGGCCATCGCCCAGCGCCGTGGCCTGCGCTACAGCACCGAGCTGGCCATGAAGGCCGCCGCCGCTCCCAGCGCCCCCGAATGGCAGCAGCGCTGGGAAGCCGCCGTGGACGCCCTGGGCGTGCCCCTGTACCGCATGCCCAGCGGCGCCGGCCACGACGCCATGAAGCTGCATGAAATCATGCCCCAGGCCATGCTGTTCGTACGCGGCCTGAACGCCGGCATCAGCCACAACCCGCTGGAAAGCTCCACCGCCGACGACATGCAACTGTCCGTCGATGCCTTCTCCCACGTACTGAACCAACTGGCCCAAGAGCAGCAATGACCAACATGAACCAAGACAAGCAAGCCACCTACGCCGCCCTGGACGCCTGGATCGACCAGCATTTCGATGAAGAGGTGCAATTCCTGCAGGCCCTGGTCCAGGTTCCGACCGACACCCCGCCCGGCAACAACGCCCCCCACGCCGAGCGCACGGCCGAGCTGCTCAAGACCTTCGGCTACGAGGCCGAGAAGCACACCGTGCCCGAGGCCGAGGTCAAGGCCTACGGCATGGAATCCATCACCAACCTGATCGTGCGCCGCCCCTACGGCAGCGCAGGTGACGCCGGCGGCGGCCTGACCATTGCGCTGAACGCCCACGGCGACGTGGTGCCGCCCGGCGAGGGCTGGACCCAGGACCCCTATGGCGCCGCCATCGAGGACGGCAAGCTCTATGGCCGCGCCGCCGCCGTGAGCAAGAGCGACTTCGCCACCTTCACCTACGCCGTGCGTGCGCTCGAAGCCGTGGCCAAGCCCTCCAAGGGCGCGGTGGAACTGCACTTCACCTACGACGAGGAATTCGGCGGCATCCTGGGCCCCGGCTGGCTGCTGGCCAACAACCTCACCAAGCCCGATCTCATGGTCGCGGCCGGCTTCAGCTACGAAGTCGTCACCGCCCACAACGGCTGCCTGCAGATGGAAGTGACCGTGCAGGGCAAGATGGCGCACGCCGCCGTGCCCCACACGGGCGTGGACGCGCTGCAGGCCGCCGTGGTGCTGATGAATGCGCTGTACGCCGAGAACACCAAGTACCAGCAGGTGACCTCCAAGGTGCCGGGCATCAAGCACCCCTACCTGAACATCGGCCGCATCGAAGGCGGCACCAACACCAACGTGGTGCCCGGCAAGGTCGTGCTCAAGATCGACCGCCGCATGATCCCCGAGGAGAACCCGGCCGAGGTCGAGGCCAGCATCCGCGCCGTCATCGCCCAGGCCATTGCCGACTTCAACGCCAAGGGCGGCTACACGGGCGAGGATGCCGTGCGCGTGGACATCAAGCGCCTGCTGCTGGCCAATGCCATGACGCCGCTGGCGGGCAACAAGCCCCTGGTGGACGCCATCCAGGCCCATGGCGAAGCCGTGTTCGGCGAAAAGCCTCCGGCCGTGGGCACGCCGCTGTACACCGACGTGCGCCTGTACGTGGAGCGCGGCATTCCCGGCGTGATCTACGGCGCCGGCCCGCGCACCGTGCTGGAGTCCCACGCCAAGCGCGCCGACGAGCGCCTGGTGCTGGAGGACCTGCGCCGTGCCACCAAGGTCATTGCACGCATGCTGTGCGACCTGACCGCCTGACGGCCCGCATCAAGGCCTGACACCCAAGCCCGGCGCCGCCGGGCTTTTTTGCGCCCGGGCACCGCATCGGGGCGCATGCACCGCCGCAGCCCATGCCGTGCGCCCGAACCACGCCCAAGCCGCGCGGTAGCTGCCGCCAGGCGGCTGGCATCCATCTTGCAATGCACCATGGCACTCCCGCCCTGGCAGGCGATGCGCACCAAAACGGGTTGGCGCGACTGCCGCAACAGGGTTTACCGGGAGCAGAAATTTCCCATGATCTGTATACACTTTTTGTATGGATGTTGGTGCCAAACCCTGCCACGCCGGCGTCCGTTCCCATAAATCCCGAGGAGACAAATCCCCATGCAATCTTCCGTTCATCCCGTCGATGAGATGCTGCCCGCAGGCAAGCTCACGGCGCTGGGCCTGCAGCACGTTCTCGTGATGTATGCGGGCGCCGTGGCCGTGCCCCTGATCGTCGGCCGCGCACTCAACCTGCCGCCCGAGCAGGTGGCCCACCTGATCTCGGCCGACCTGTTTTGCTGCGGCCTGATCACGCTGATCCAGGCCATGGGCGCGACCCAGTGGTTCGGCATCAAGCTGCCCGTGATGATGGGCGTGACCTTCGCCAGCGTGGCGCCCATGGTGTCCATGGCGCAGAGCACGGGCGGCTCGGCGGGGGCGGGGCTGATCTTCGGCTCGGTGATCGGGGCGGGGATCGTGTCCATCCTCATCGCCCCGCTGATCAGCCGCATGCTGCGCTTTTTCCCGCCCGTGGTGACCGGCACCATCATTGCCGTCATCGGCATCAGCCTGATGCGCGTGGGCGTGAACTGGATCTTCGGCAACCCCGTCGGCCCCACCGCTCCCAGCGTGCCCAACCCCGAGCACCTGAAATGGCTGGCCGACGCCCAGGCCACGGCCGGCGCGCCGGGCTCCTCGCTGCCGCCCGTGCCCAAGGGTTTCGCGGTCGTGCCCACCATTCCCAACCCCAAGTACGGCGACCTGACCGGCGTGGGCATCTCGGCCATCGTGCTGCTGTCCATCCTGCTGATCGCGCGCTTTGCCAAGGGCTTCCTGGCCAACGTCTCGGTGCTCATGGGCATCCTGATCGGCGGCGTGCTGTCCGTGGCCATGGGCCTGATGGACTTCAGCAAGGTCGCCAAGGCCGAATGGTTCACGATGGTGCTGCCCTTCGAGATCGCCACGCCGGTGTTCGACCCCATCCTCATCCTCACCATGAGCCTGGTGATGGTGGTGGTGATGATCGAGTCCACCGGCATGTTCCTGGCCCTGGGCGACATGACCGATCGCAAGATCAGCCAGGACGAGCTGACGCGCGGCCTGCGCACCGACGGCCTGGGCACGCTGATCGGCGGCATCTTCAACACCTTCCCCTACACCAGCTTCTCGCAGAACGTGGGCCTGGTCGCCGTCACCGGCGTCAAGAGCCGCTGGGTCTGCGTGGCCGGCGGCGTGATCCTGATCGTGTTGGGCGTGCTGCCCAAGATGGGCGCCCTGGTCGAGTCCCTGCCCACCGTGGTGCTGGGCGGTGCGGGCCTGGTGATGTTCGGCATGGTGGCCTCCACCGGCATCCGCATCCTGAGCAACGTGGATTTCCAGACCAACCGCAACAACGCCATGATCGTCGCCGTGTCCATCGGCGTGGGCATGATTCCGCTGGTGGCGCCGAATTTCCGCCAATGGATGCCCCACGGCATTCATCCGTTGATCGAATCCGGTATCCTGCTGGCCTCGATTACCGCGGTGGCATTGAACATTTTCTTCAACGGAGCCAGCAGCGACACCTCTGCTGCCGTCCGGGCCGCACGCCAGGCAGACGCCCACTGATGAAACAGTGCCCGCCCTGGCGGGCACGCCCAACAACCGCCCGGCCTACCCGCCGGGCCGTGCGCCCCCTGCCGTCCATAGGCGCCAGGGGGCTTGTTGTCGAAATCCCTGAGGCAAAACTGTCCTGACCCTCATAGGCTGTAGCTATCCGGTAAGCTCCGAGAGCATTTGCAGAGAATTCCTGTATGACCCAAAACCTGTCCAACGCCGAACAAGCCCTGCGCGACGCAGCCCGCGAATACCATCGCAGCCCCAACAAGGGCAAGATCTCCGTCACGCCCACCAAGCCCTTGTCCAACCAGCGCGACCTGTCGCTGGCCTATTCGCCCGGCGTGGCCTACCCCTGCCTGGACATCCAGGCCGACCCCTCGCTGGCCGCCGAATACACGGCGCGCGGCAACCTGGTCGGCGTCATCACCAACGGCACGGCCGTGCTGGGCCTGGGTGACATCGGCCCGCTGGCCGGCAAGCCGGTGATGGAAGGCAAGGGCTGCCTGTTCAAGAAGTTCGCCGGCGTCGACGTGTTCGACATCGAACTGGCCGAGCGCGATCCGGACAAGCTGATCGAGATCATCGCCTCGCTCGAACCCACGCTGGGCGGCATCAACCTCGAGGACATCAAGGCGCCCGAGTGCTTCTACATCGAGCAGGAGCTGTCCAAGCGCATGAACATCCCCGTGTTCCATGACGACCAGCACGGCACGGCCATCATCTCCAGCGCCGCCCTGCTCAACGGGCTGGAGCTGGTGGACAAGCAGATCGGCAACGTCAAGATCGCCGTCTCCGGCGCCGGCGCTGCTGCCATCGCCTGCGTGAACGTGATGGTGGGCCTGGGCGTCAAGCGCGAAAACGTCTTCATGTGCGACTCCAAGGGCGTGATCTACGAAGGCCGCCCCGGTGGCCTGGACGCCTCCAAGGCCCAGTACGCGCAAAAGACGGACGCCCGCACCCTGGCCGACGCCGTCAAGGACGCCGACGTCTTCCTGGGCTGCTCGGCTCCCGGCGTGCTCACTGCCGACATGGTCAAGACCATGGCCGACAAGCCCATCATCCTGGCCCTGGCCAACCCCGAACCCGAGATCCGCCCCGAGCTGGCCAAGGCCGTGCGCCCGGACTGCATCATGGCCACGGGCCGTTCGGACTACCCCAACCAGGTCAACAACGTCCTGTGCTTCCCCTACATCTTCCGTGGCGCGCTGGACTGCGGCGCCACCAAGATCACCGAAGCCATGAAGCTGGCCTGCGTGCGCGAAATCGCCGCACTGGCCAAGCAGGACGTCAGCGATGAAGTCGCCGCCGCCTACCAGGGCAAGGAGCTGAAGTTCGGCCCCGACTACCTGATCCCCACGCCCTTCGACACCCGCCTGATCCTGCGCATCGCGCCGGCCGTGGCCAAGGCTGCCGAAGAGTCCGGTGTCGCCACCCGCCCCATCGCCGACTACGACGCCTACCGCGAGAGCCTGACCCGCTTCGTCTACCAGACCAGCATGTTCATGCGTCCGGTGTTCGCCGCCGCCAAGGCCAACCAGCAGCGCGTGGCCTATGCCGAAGGCGAAGACGAGCGCGTGCTGCGCGCCGCCCAGGTCGCCGTCGATGACGGCCTGGCCAAGCCCATCCTGATCGGCCGCCCCGCCGTGATCGAGGCCCGCATCGCCAAGGCCGGCCTGCGCCTGGTGCTGGGCAAGGACGTGGAGATCTGCAACCCCGAGGACGATCCGCGCTTCCGCCAGTACTGGGAAACCTACCACCGCCTGATGGGCCGCAACGGCGTCACGCCCGAGACCGCCAAGGCCGCCGTGCGCCGCTCCAACACACTGATCGCCGCGCTCATGGTCCACCTGGGCGATGCCGACGCCATGCTCTGCGGCCTGGTCGGCAAGTTCGACAGCCACCTGGCCCATGTGCGCGACGTGCTCGGCCTCAAGCAAGGCGCTGGCGAGTTCGCCACCGTCAACGCCGTGATGCTGGACAGCGGCACGCTGTTCATCGCCGACACCTACATCAACGAGGCGCCCAACGCCACCGAGCTGGCCGACATCGCCCGCCTGGCGGCCGAGGAAGTGGCCCGCTTCGGCCTGCCGCCCAAGGTGGCCTTCCTGTCGCACAGCAACTACGGCTCGTCCAGCCGCCCCTCGGCGCTGAAGATGCGCGCTGCGCGCGACCTGTTCGCCGCCGCCAACCCCGACGTGGAATGCGACGGCGAAATGCACGGCGACTCCGCCCTGTCCGAAGCCATCCGCGACCGCGCCCTGCTCGAGTCCTCGCTGCACGGCGAGGCCAACGTGCTGATCTGCCCCAACCTGGACGCCGCGAACATCCTGTTCAACGTGCTCAAGACCACGGGCGGCCACGGCACGACCATCGGCCCCATCCTGCTGGGCGGTGCTGCCGCAGCCCATGTGCTGACCCCCTCCGCCACCGTGCGCCGCGTGGTCAACATGACGGCCCTGGCCGCAGCCCAGGCCATCGCTGCCCGCGGCTGATCCGCTGCGCCCCCCGAAAGGCGCCCCTGCGAAGGGGCGCCTTTTTGATTGCGAGTCGTGCATCGGCACGCATCCCTCGGGACCCACGCAAGCCCGGCTAGAATACGGAGCTTCGGAGACTTGGGTGAGCGGTTTAAACCAGCAGTCTTGAAAACTGCCGACGGGCAACCGTCCGTGAGTTCGAATCTCACAGTCTCCGCCAGATCCTTGTATCAACCGACAGGCGGCCAAAGAGCCGGCCCTGTTGCACAGCGCCCCGATGCCGCAAGGCAGCGGGGCGTTCCTGCGTCTGGGGCATTGACGGGCACCTCAGCGTGGCGGCTCGTGGTTGGTGACGAAGTCGGCGGGCACGTCCGGCCCCCAGACGTAGAGCGAATCCTCGGGAGGATGGTCGGCCGCAGGCCACACCGCGCCCGCCTCGACAAAGTCGATGTCGCAGGAGTACTCGGCGAAGCTGCCCCAGGGATCGCGCACATAGCGAAAGAAGTTGGAGCCCAGCACATGCCTGCCCACGCCCCAGCCCTGCGCATAGCCCGCCTCGGCCATCTGCCGGGCGCCGCTGCCCACGGCGTCGACAGAAGGCACGCACCAGCTGCTGTGGTGCAGGCCGGGTCCATGCGATGCGGCCAGTGCCAGCAGGTGATGGTCGCTGCCGTGCGGACTGTGCAGGAAGGCGATGACCGAGCCCGAGCGGTCCGAGAGTCTGAGTCCCAGCACATCGGTGTAGAACGCCAGCGCGGCATCCACGTCGGCGCAGAACAAAAGCACATGCGACAGGTGCAGCGGCCGGATCTGCGGCATGAGGCTGCGAGCCGGCGCGCGGCCGGCATTGCAGCAGGCCGGCGGCAGCTCGTGCGGTGCGGGCGCCGACGGAGAGCTCTTGGCGGCTGCACGCAACTGGATGGGCACCCCGTCGGGGCTGGCGATCCAGATACCGTCGGTCTGCGCACCGGCCGGCGCAGGAATGCGTGCGATCCCCGCGCCGTCGATCCGGTGCGAGAAGGCATCGAGATCGGCCGCATGGATGCCCAGGCTCAGCCACTGCAGCCTCTTGTGCGTTGCGGCCTCCAGCACCCGCGCCCAGCGGTGGGGATGCCCGTAGGTGTGCAGCGCCAGCGCGCCGTCGATGTCGCGCACCTCGAGCCCGAAACTGGCGTAGAAATGCCGCGCCGCTTCGAGATCGGGCACGCTGAAGACGAACTCATCGATCGAATGCACGGCCGGCTGCCCGGCCGCGCCGGACGGCGTTCCAGGTGTCGTTCCAGATGGCGTGGGAAGGCCGCTCATGGTGTCCCCTCCTTTGCATGTTCACTGTGCGAAGACCGGCGGGCAGCGCCACGCGGCCGGTGGGCGGGCGAGGCCATCACCGCACCCGCTGGAGCTGCCGCCCAAGAACCCCGCCGTCCAGTGTCATGACATCGCCGGACTTCAGGAAACGGGGCGGCTTCATGCCCAGGCCGACACCTTCGGGCGTGCCGGTGATGACAAGGTCGCCGGGCAGCAGCGTCATGAACTGGCTCAGATAGGACACGAGACAGGCCACCGGGAAAATCATGTCTGCCGTGCTGCTGCGCTGCATGACCTCGCCATTGACGGACAGCGTCAGTTCGATGGCCTGGGGGTCGGGCAGCTCGTCGGCCGTGACCAGCCATGGCCCGACCGGGCCGAAGCCATCGAAGCTCTTGCCCTTGCCCCACTGGCCGTTGCGCTTGATCTGCCAGTCACGCTCGGAGATGTCGTTGGCCAGCAGGTAGCCGGCCACATGCGCGAGCGCACCTTCCACGGGGATGCGGCTTGCGCGCGTGCCGATCACAAAGCCCAGTTCGATCTCCCAGTCGGTGGCAACCGACGCTTCGGGCAGGCGCACCTCGTCGTCCGGCCCGGCCAGCGATGAAAGCGCCTTGTGAAAGACCACGGGCTCCTTCGGAATGTCGAGACCCGACTCCTCGGCATGCCGCCGGTAGTTGAGCCCGATGGCAACGAACTGGCGCGTGCCGGCGACAGGGGGCCCCAGGCGGCTGCCTTGCGCCACCAGCGGCAACCGCTGCAGATCGACGGCGGCCAGCGCGGCCAGCCTGCCGGGCGCCATCCACTCGGGCGTGAAATCGGGCACCAGGTCCGACAGGTCGCGCGCCTGGCCTTGGGAATCGATGGCACCGGGCTTCTCGCAGCCGCTGGCGCCGTGGCGTATCAGTTTCATGGTCTGTCTCCTAGAACGGGAAGTGGGAAGTGGAAAGTGGGAAGGAAATGGATCGGGACGCGGACCCTGCATGCGGGTGGAGCCTCAGAAGCTATGCCGCACGCCGGCAGCGAAGCCGTTCTGCGAACGCCCGGGGGCGGGCGCGGCGCCTGGCGCCGCATTGCTGACCGACAGCGCAAGTGCTCCCTCGTTGGACAGATGCCCTGCGGTCGCATACAGCGTGGTGCGCTTGGACAGCGAATACCGGGCCCGCAGGGCAAAGAGCCGGGCCCCGTCGTCGCTTCGCCTGAAACGCAGATCCAAGGCCTGCGCGTCGAGGGTCAGGGCCGGTGTGGCGGCGAAACTGGCGCCCAGGTACCAGAGATCGCTGCGTGGCGCATCGGGACGGCCGTCGTTGTGGCGGGCAATGACCCCGGCGCCGAGCTTCCATGCCCCCCAGCGCACCCATCCCGCGGCGGTGGAGCGACGGTCCTTGCGCGCGCTGCTGGTCAGGCCTGCGAAGGCGCCGGGGCCTCCACGGATTTCATCGACGGCCAGCGCGATGCCCCAGGCCTTGGCCTCGTACTTGAGCATTGCCGACCATTGCCGGCAGGCGCTGGAGTCGCCCGGCTGCTCGCCGGGGCAGTTGGTTCCCGCGGGACCGGGGCCCGCATTGACGGCATCACGCCCCAGGCTGTAGGTTGCGCCGACGGTGAAGCCGCCAAGGCCGGCGCGCCACGCAAGCGCGTTGTCCGCGCGCGCATTGGGCAGGTAGCTGTCCAGCGATGCCGCGCCGTAGGCATTCGGGCCGAGGATGTCCGCATCGAGCTGGGACCAGTACAGCATGGTGTACTGGCGCCCCAGTGTGAGGCTGCCCCAGTCGCCGGACAGGCCGACGAAGGCCTGGCGCCCCCAGGCGCGCCCGCCCTGGTTCAGCACGCCCGCGTCGAGCGCCAGGCCCTGCTCCATCGTGAACAGGGCACGCAGGCCGCCGCCCAGGTCCTCCGAGCCGCGCAGGCCGATGCGCGACGGCACGCTGCCGGTGAGGCCCGGCATGCGGTTCAGCGAAGCGCCTCCCTGGCCCACATCGGTCAGGTGCTCGACGGATGCATCGAGCAGGCCATAGAGCTTGACGCCCTGGGCCAGGGCGGGTGCCGAGGGCACGGCAGCGGCACCGGCCAGGCATAGCGCGGATAGCGCGGCGCGAACAGGAAAGGAGGGATGTGGCATGTTGTCTCCTGAAAGTGATGGATGTCGGCCAGGACGGCGAAAGCGCAGACTCAGGCGCAGGCCGGCGTCCCCCGGCCGGACTGGCCAGGGTCAGGAACGCGAAAGGCCGGACGGCCCGGGGGGCAGGCGGCCGGATGGGCCGGGGCTAGCCGGGCCCCACCGGCGGGGTGCGATGGCCCAGCGCCAGCGCCAGGACCTCGGTCGGCGGGGCCGCACCGTCGCCGCGCCAGGCGATGTGGTGGTCCGGGCGGATCAGGACGCGGTCGGCGCCATACAGCGCACGCGTCTGCCCGTCTTCGCTCCTCACCACATCCAGCCCGATGCCGTATTGCGCAGCAGCCTGCCTCCAGGGCTCCAGCCCGTCCGGGCCGTCCGGGCCGAATGCGAGCAGTGTGAAATCGCGTCCGAAGTCATCGAGCAGGGACCGGTCCGGCCCCGTTGCCACATGCGGAGCGCGCGTGCCGGGATAACCTCCAGGCAGGTAGCGGTTGGGCTCGTCCGGCGGGGGCTCGGCCAACTCCCGGGCGACGACGGGGCTGTCGGCATAGCGCAGGCCCAGTTGCAGCCCCGGGATGTTGAACTCGCGTGCCACATGCTCCGAAAGTGCCTGCCCGAGCGCATGGCGGGCGCTGTCGCCCGCGGGCCCCTCCTGCTCCACTGCAGCCGTGACCGGCAGGCATCCGATGCTGTCGGCCATGCTGCGTGCGAAACGGGTGTTGCGCTGGGCGATCGGCCGCCGCTCGGCCTCATAGCTGTCCAGCAGCGCCGGGCCGGCCGCCCCCTGGATGGCCGCCGCCAGCTTCCAGCCCAGGTTCACGACGTCGTCCACGCTGGTGTTGTAGCCCATGCCGCCCGTGGGCGTGAACAGGTGCGCCGCATCGCCGGCGATGAACATCCTGCCGTGCCGCAGGCGCTCGGCCACCAGGGCATAGCCCGCGTTCCAGGGGGTCAGCGCGATCAGCTCGTGCGCAAAAGGCCGGCCGACGACGGCCTGCAGCGCCTGCTGCGGATGGAAATCGGCAGGCTGGGTGCCTTGGGGCAACTGCACGATCAGCACGAACCGGTCCACGCCGTCGATGGCGCACAGCAGGCCGCGCTGCCCGGGACCGACGGCCCAGTACTGCCAGGCCCTGGGCTTGCCGATCAGCCCGTACAGACCGGGAGCGCGGAAGTAGATGGACATCATCGGGCCGCCCAGGAAGTCCCGCCGCTCGCTGCCATGGCCTGCGTAGACGACGCCCATGGCCTGGCGGACCAGGCTGCGCGGCCCGTCGCAGCCGACCACATAGGCGGCCTGCAGCAACTCGGTACGGCCCGTGTCCGGCTCGCGGCATTCGATCTGGACTGCGCAACCGGTGTCCCGCACCGCCTCGGCCCTCAGGCCAAAACGCAGCACGGCGCTGGCATGGCGTTCGGCCTGCGCCCTGAGCACGGGCTCGATGAACATCTGCTGCGCCCGATGCGGCAGCTCGGGCGTGGGCCAGGCCTGTTCCCCGTAGTCGCCATAGGCCGTGCCCGAGGCGGCCTCCTCGGCCGAGGGAATGCGAAAGCGCGCCAGCTCGGGCCCCGTGAGCCGCGTGCAATAGACGATGTCCTGGGGGTGCGAGGGCGGCAGGCCCAGCCTGCGTACCTGGTCGGCAAAGCCCCGGCGGCGGTAATGCTCCATGGTCCGGGACGAGGTGGCATTGGCCTTGGGCAGCGTCGGCGGCCCGCTGCGCTCCTCGATCAGCACGCACGGTATGTCCCTGCAGCCCAGCTCGATGGCCAGCATCAGCCCTGCGGGCCCTCCTCCGATGATCGCAACTTCGGTCTTCATGGCGTCTCCCCGGGGCTCAATCGACGGTCACCTTGACGCGGCGCAGCACTTGGGCATAGCGCTCGCGGTCGGCCTGCATGAGGTCAGCAACCTGCCTTGCGGGGCCGATGCTGGTGAAGAAGCCGAAACCGGCCAGGCGATCCCTGACGTCAGGCGCGGACAGGGCCCGGTTCACCGCCTCGTTGACGCGCTCGGCGACGGCCGGCGCCGTGCCCTTGGGCGCCATGAGCGCAACCCAGGTCAGCGCATCGATGCCGGCCGGGCCACCGGCCTCCTGCACGGTCGGCACATCGGGCAGCGCCGGGGAACGCTGGCTGTCCGCCACGGCAAGAAAGCGCAGCTTGCCGGCCTGCTGCAGGGGGCCGGACGTCGCAATGCTGCCGTAAGCCCAGTCCACCTCGCCCGTCGACACGGCGGCGTACAGCTGCGAAGTCTCCTTGTAGGGGACATGCATCATTTCGGCACCCATGGCGGTCGCGGCCCGGGCCGCGCCCAGATGCAGCGGCCCGCCCACCGCATTGGAGCCATAGGTCATGCCGGGCCTGCGCCGCGCCGCCGCCATCAGTTCGGCCAGGCTGTGGAAGGGGCTTTGCGCGCCGACCACGACGAAGAAGGCGGTCTTGTAGAGCAGCGCCACCGGCGTCAGTTCGCTTTGCGGGTCATAGGCCAGCTTGCGCAAGACCAGCGGATTGATGGACAAGTGGCCTACGTCCACCACCACCAGATCGTTGCCCGTGGGCGGCGCGTTCTTCATCGCATTGATGGCCACCACGCCGGCCCCACCCGGCCGGGGGTCGACGACGACCGGCTGCCTCCATTGCGCCGAGAGCTTGTCGGCGACCAGCCGGGCCACCACGTCGGGGCCGCTGCCCGCGGGAAAGGCGCTGGTGATGCGCACCGTTCCGCCGGCGGCCGTCTGCGCGGCGACGGAGCCCGCCGCCAGGGTTGCCAGCGCACAGGCGCCGGCCCATTTCCTCGTGCTCATGCTGCTTGTCTCCTATGGGGTCGCCGGGCTGTGCCGACGTTATGGAGGGCATGCTAGGTCTGGCAGGCCGGCTGCGGCAGAGGGCAGAAACGCCTCAGCGATGCATGGCTGTTATCACTGGAGCGTTCCGCAGCGGCTCAGGCGCGGCGGAGCCCGCGTGCACGGCCCCTGCGGGAAATCCCCTGGCCTTGGCGCGCTCGGAAACGGGCATAAACACGCTCCGACCGATGCCCAAACTTCATCACCTTCGCAATTTCGTCGCCGTTGCCCGGGCACGCAGCCTGCGCAGCGCCGCCCGCAGCCTGGGCCTGACCCAGCCGGCACTGACGCGCAGCGTGCGCGAGCTGGAAGCCGAGCTCGGCGTGGCGCTGTTCCAGCGCCATGCGCGCGGGGTATCGCTGACCGTGGCGGGAGAGCGATTCCTGCTGCGCGCGCAGGCCGCGCTCGAGGAACTGCGTCGCGGCAGCGAGGAGGCCGCCCAGGCGCGCGGCGAAATGCAGGGCCATGTCGCCGTCGCTCTGTCCAGCGCCCCCGTGCTGTCGCTGCTGGCCCGCGCCTATGCCCAGTTCCGGCGCGACTGGCCGGATGTGCACCTGCGTTTCGTCGAAGGCCTGTTCCCGGCCGTCGAGCCGGCGCTGCGCGACGGTCGGCTGGACTTCTATCTGGGCCCCCGGCCCGAGAGGCAATTGAGCGCCAGCTACCAGGTGGCCCTGGTTCACCGCAACGAGCGTGTCGTGCTGGCCCGCCGCGGCCATCCGCTGCGCACCGCGGGCAGCCTGCAGGCGTTGCTGGAGGCGGACTGGATCGTCACCGGCCTGCGCGAGCGCCGCGAGGAAGAATTCGAGGAGCAGTTCTCCGCGCTCGGCCTGCGCAGCCCGCGCGTGGTGACGGTCGCCGAATCGTTGATGGCCCTGCTGGCGCTGCTGGCCAGCAGCGACGCCCTCGCCTTCTTGCCGCGCCAGTGGGCCGATACGCCCCTCTTCAACGGTGTACTGGAGCCCATTGCCGTGCGCGAGAGCCTGATGGCACCCGACATCGTGCAGGTCACGCGTGCTGCGCTGCCTCTGACGCCCGCCGCGGAACGCCTGTCGATGCTGCTGCTGCGCGCGGCAGTCCACGACTTCGGCGAGCCGGCCGGCGCCTGAGCCGCGGCCGGCGTCTCCACAATATCTTCACACAATCTTTACATTGCATTGACCAGGCAGACATATTCTGCCGGACTCATAGCGCCTCGCGTAAGCCAAGAGTCCGTAGCCAACGCTGAAGCTCCCGTTCGACCGCCTTCCTGGGAATTTCCCCTGTGCCAGCGCACTTGTCATCGCTGCTGGCATTTCCTATGACCCATCCCGTCCCCTCACAAGCAGCGAGCACGATCACGCGAAGCGCTCCGCTGGCCATGCCCGCACCGTCGCTTTCCCTGGACATCAAGGTCCTCATCGGCCTCCTTCTCTTTACGGTGGTCTGGCTGCTGCAGATCGACAGCTCCAGCCTCACGGCACCCAAGGACAACCTCGAGCAGCTGACCTGGGTGCACAGCCTGGAATGGGGCTACTACAAGCATCCACCGCTGCCGACCTGGATGTTCTCGGTGCCGGTCAATGTGTTCGGACTGTCTGCCCGCACCAGCTATGTGACGGGCGCGCTTTTCACGCTGGCCGGCCTGTTTGTCTTCTGGAAGCTGATGCAGACCTTGCGCGGCAGCCGCCATGCCACGCTGGCCCTGCTGGCGGCCCTGTGCATCACCTACTACAACGAGCGGCTGCACTTCTTCAACCATGAAGTGGTGCTGATGCCCTTCTTCGTGGCCAGTGCCCTGCTGGTGTGGCGTGCGGTGGGCAGCAGGCAACTGCACTGGTGGGCGGCCCTGGGCTGCTGCCTGGGCCTGGGCGCACTGGCCAAGTACCAGATGATCCTGGCCGCCGTGGCGGTATTCCTGTTCTGGCTGGCGTCAGGCGCCTGGCGCGAGCGGGTCCATGTCATCGGCCTGGCACTGGCCGCTGCCATTTCGCTGGCCATCATCTCGCCGCACCTGTACTGGCTGTTCCTGAACGACTTCGGCCCCATCCGCTATGCCACCGAATCCTCGCTGGGCGCCAGCCTGGGCGGCGGCGCAAGACTGCTCAATACCTTGCACTGGCTGGCCGACCAGCTGCTCAACCGCGCATTGCTGGCCTGGGTGCTGCTGGGACTGGTGATGGCATTGCACCGCCGCAGCCGCCTTGCGCCGCAGGACACACCGCAGCGTCCCGGTACAGCCGATGCATCGCGCGCGCTGATCCTGTGCTTTGGCCTCACGCCCATCGTGCTGACCTGCGCCATCGGCATCTTTGCGGGCTCGTCGCTGCAACTGCACTGGGGCACGCCCTTTCTGCTGCTGGCCGTTCCCGTCGCCATGGAGCTGGCCGGTGCCAGGCTGCAGCCGTCGCGCATATCGATCACCACCGCCATCAAGTGCTTCGTGGCGCTTCAACTGGCCTTGCTGCTCGTGGCCCAGATGACCTCGGCGCGCAGTGAACTGCGGCTTAACAGCCGGCACTGGAGAAACTTCGATTCAAAGGCCTTGAGCCAGGCGCTTGCCGAACCCGCGCGCGAGGCACTGGGAGGCGACATCCGCGTGATCTCAGGCCCCACGGCCGAGGCCAAGGCCCTGGCCCTGAAGCTGCGCGAAAAGCCGCTGGTGCTGATCGATGGCCGCATGGACATCAGTCCCTGGATTTCCCAGCACATGGTGGATGCCTGCGGCGTGCTGCACCTGCAGCTGGCGGCATCGCAGCCGCCCGGCCACCATCCGGTGGGCGAAGGCTTTCCCTCCCTTTACTGGCGTGTCACCCCGCCGCAGGAGGATGCGGGCGGCTGTGTCGAAAGCTGAACGAATACGCTGCTTGCCGGCCGCGCCCGTCGGCATTGCGTGATTGCACCCAGTGCTGAGAACCTCCTCCGTGCCCATGAAATCCCCTTGCGAAGAACTCATGGACATGCTGGGCCAGCCCTATGACGCCGGCGAAGTGGCCCGACTGCTTGGCCCATTCGATCCGGAGGTCTTCGCGCCCTGAGGACCTGGCGGCCAAATCGCTCCTTACATCCTCAACCCAGGGCAGGCGCTCGCAGATACCCCATCAGCACCTGCACGATGCCATCCTCCAGGGCCTGGGGGGTGAACATGGCCGGTGGATCGATGACGGCGGCATGCACCAGGGACTCCATGGTCTGCAGCAGCATCCAGGTGGCCAGGTCCAGGTCGCGGTGGGCGAGCTGACTGCGGTGCAGCTCCAGGAGCTGGCGCACCTGGCGGAAGATGCCGCCGTCCGCCGCGCTTTGCTCGCGCGGCGCGTCGAAGAAGGGGAATTCCTTTTCCAGCACCCGGTGCAGATCGGGCTCGACTCGGTGCGCCGCCAGCAGCGCGCGGACCATGGCCTGCACATGGCCTTGCAGGCCCTGCGGCCGCTCTGCCGCAAGCACGGCGGCAATGGCCGCGTACATCTGCGCGGCGTGGCGCTCGTGCAAGGCCGTGATCAGCGAGTCCTTGTTGGGAAAGTACTGGTAGAGCGAACCCACGCTCACGCCCGCGCGCTCGGCCACCAGATTGGTGTTGGTGGCGGCATAGCCGCGCTCGGCCAAAACGCGAGCCGCAGCTTCCAGAATGGCCTCGACCGTGGCAAGGGAACGCGCCTGCCGTGGCTGCTTGCGGGGCTGGGGCGGCTGGCGCTGCGCCGCCTGCGAATGCGAGTTTTCAATGCGAGCCATGGCTCATATTCTCCTGGACATGTGATCTGAGTTTTTACTCGTATTTGAAAGGGAATGCACATGTCTTCCGGAATTTCGCCATCTGCGGCCGCGTCGCCGCCGGTGAATGCATTCGCGCGGCTGCTGCCGCTGACGCTGGCGGTCTTCGTCAGCTTTCTCTGCCTGGGCATGCCCATGCCCGTGCTGCCCCTGCACCTGAGCCAGACCCTGGGACTGGGCACGCTGGGGGTGGGCACGGTGATGGGCTGCCAGTTCGCGGCCGCCCTGTTGTCGCGGGCCTGGGCCGGGTCGCTGGCCGACACGCGCGGCGCCAGGCAGGCCGTGGTGCTGGGCATGGCGCTGGCGGCCGTTTCGGGCCTGGCCTACCTGATGTCACGCGCCTTCGAGGGCGGACAGGCCGCAGTCTGGGTGCTGGCCGCCGGCCGCGTGCTGCTGGGCTGCGCCGAGAGCCTGATCATCACCGGGGCCTTGAGCTGGGGCATGGGAATGATCGGCCCGCAACATGCCGGCAAGGTGATGGCCTGGGTGGGCATTGCCATGTACGGCGCCTATGCGGCGGGCGCGCCGGCCGGCGTGGCAGTGCAGGCTGCCTGGGGCTTCTCGGGCATTGCCGTGGCCACCATCGTGCTGCCGCTGGCCGCCCTGGCCATGGTCTGGGGCCTGCGCGCCACGCCGGCTGCGGCCCAGCGCCGCACGCCGTTCTACAAGGTGCTGGGCACGGTGTGGCTGCCCGGCCTGGGGCTGGCCCTGTCCAGCGCGGGCTTTGGCGTGATCACGACCTTTGCAGCGCTGCTGTTCGCATCGCGGGGCTGGGGAGCGGCCTCGCTGGCCTTCACGGCCTTCGGCCTGGCCTTCATCGGCGCGCGCCTGCTCTTCGGCCATCTGCCGGACAAGCTGGGCGGCGTGCGGGTGGCACTGGCCAGCATTCCGCTGGAAGCCGCCGGTCTGCTGCTGATCTGGGGCGGGGGCGATGCGCCATGGGCCTATGCCGGCGCCGCGTTCACCGGCTTCGGCTACTCGCTGGCCTTCCCGGCCTTCGGCGTGGAAGCCGTCCGCCGGGCGCCTGCCCAGGCACGCGGCGCGGCCATGGGCGCCTATGTGGCCTTCTTCGACCTGTCCATGGGGCTGACGGCCCCTGCCGCCGGGCTGCTGGCCAGTGTCACGGGCGTCGGAGACGTGTATTTCGCCGCCGCCGTGAGCGTGGCGCTGTCCATCGCCGTGGCCTTGCTGCTGCGCTTGAACGCAGCCCGGGGAGCCACCCATGGCTGAGCCGATTCACATGCCTGCCGGCACGCAGCGCGCGCTGGGCACCGTGGTGAAGGCGCAATCCGTCACGCCGCGCATGCGCCGCATCACGCTGGGTGGCGAGCAGATCGCCGCCTTCTCGCGGGCGCCTGCCGTGGATACGCCCGCCGCCTGGGTCAAGCTGTTCCTGCCCACGGGCGAGGGCCGGGCGTACACGCTGCGCAGCGTGGACCGCCAGGCGGGCACGCTGGACATTGACCTGGTACTGCATGGCGATGCGTTCAATGCCAAGCATGAGAACAACACCTCCGCTGGCGGCGACGGCCCCGCCTCCCGCTGGGCAGCCCAGGCCCGCGTGGGCGAGCAGGTGGCCATTGCCGGCCCGCGCAGCGGCGGCTTCGCCCCGCCGGCCGGCACCGATTGGCTCATGCTGGCGGGCGATGGCTCGGCACTGCCGGCCATGCAATCGATCGCGGCGCGCCTGCCAGCCTCCGCGCGGGTGAAGGCCTACGTGGAAATCACCGATGACGGCGAATGCCAGCCCATGGACAGCGCTGCCCGCTGGCGCACCGAGTGGATCACCGCCGCGCCGGGCCAGCCTGGGCAGAGGCTGTGCCAGCGGCTGATGTACCGGCCGCTGCCGCCGGGCAACGGCTATCTGTGGATGGCGGGCGAGTCCGGCGCCATGCGTGCGCTGAAGCGGCATTTCCTGGACCGTGGCATCGCACCCGGCCAGCTGAGCGCCAAGGGCTACTGGAAGTGCGGCGAGGCGGACCACAAGGACCGCTAGAGCGGCGCAAGCGGCACAAAACGGCCTCCTTCACAGATCAACACAGAGCGCCTCATCCCCCGGGTAATCACCCGGACACGGGATGGAGGCGCTCACTAGAATTCAAAAATGAACTTTGACAACAACATTCAAATTCAATGAAAAACAGCGGCCTCCGGACAGCGCCTGCCTCGGCTTGCGAACTGCATGCAGCCTATGCGGCCGGCACGCTGACGCCCACGCAAGCCACCGAGCATTGCCTGCAAGCGGCCTGTGAAAGCCCGTCCGTGTTCACGCGCATCACGGCGGAGCGCGCGCTGGAAGAGGCCAGGCAATCCACGCAGCGCTGGCGTACGGGCCGCCCGCTCGGGCCGCTGGACGGCGTGCCCATCAGCTGGAAGGACCTGTTCGATGTGCGTGGCACGCCCACCACGGCGGCATCGGCCCTGCTTCGCTCTGCCCCGCCAGCCCCTGCCGATGCCCCCGTGGTGGCGCGGGCCGCGGCGGCCGGCATGGTCTGCCTGGGCAAGACCAACCTCAGCGAGTTCGCCTATTCGGGACTGGGCCTGAACCCCGGCTTCGGCACCCCCGCCAATCCCCGCCTGGGTGGGCGCGCACGGGCGCCTGGCGGCTCCTCCAGCGGCGCGGCCCTGGCCGTGGTGCAGGGCTGCGGGCCGCTGGCCGCTGGCCATGGGAACGGACACGGCAGGTTCGGTGCGCATTCCCGCAGCCTTCAACGGGCTGGTGGGCTTTCGTGCCAGCCGGGGGCGCTATCCCATGCAAGGGGTCTTTGCGCTGTCACCTTCCCTGGACACGCTGGGGCCGCTGGCCCTGGGCGTGGCCGACTGCATGGCCCTGGACCAGGTGCTGCGCAGCACCGTGCCTGCCGGCGATGCCGCTGCAGGCCCTGCCGTCCCAGGCCCTGTCATAGGCCTGCAGGGACAGGTGTTCGTCATCGACCCCGGCATGCTGGACGACGACCGCGTGCAGGCGCAGGTGCGCGACGCGATTGCAGCCGGCCTGGCCCTGCTGCAGCGGCAGGGCGCCCGCGTGCAGCGGCGCCGGCTGCAAAGCCTGGACACGGTGCAGACGCTGACGCAGCGCCATGGCTGGCTGGGCGCGCATGAGGCATTGGCCACGCACCGCGAGCGCCTGGATGCCCCGGAGCAGGCCGCGCGCATGGACCCGCGCGTACGCAGCCGGCTGGAGGCCGCAAGGCATCTGGACCATGGCGGCTACCTGCAACTGCTGGCACGGCGCCAGCCATTGATGGCGCTGTTTGCGCAGGAGCTGGGCGGCGCCACCCTGGTGCTGCCCACGGTGGGCCATCCGGCGCCGCTGCTGCAGCCCCTGCTGGAAGACGACGCGCTGTTTGCCCAGACCAATCTCGCCACGCTGCGCCTGACCATGCCCGGCAGCTTCCTGGATGCGCCGGCCGTGGCCCTGCCCTGCGGCGCCCTGTGCCTGCAAGGCCCTGGCGCAAGCACCGAACGGCTTCCCATCGGCCTGCAGCTGATGCGCCCGCAGGGTGATGACGACCGGCTGCTGCGCATTGCCCTGGCCGTCGAACAGGCGCTTTCTTCCCTCAACCGTTCCCAGTGAAAAAGGAGTGCATGCAATGAGCAAGGACATACAGATCACGTTTGGCGTGGACGTCGATGCCGTCGGCGGCTGGCTCGGCTCGTATGGCGGGGAGGACTCGCCCGACGACATCTCGCGCGGCATGTTCGCGGGCGAAGTCGGCTCGCTGCGGCTGCTCAGGCTGTTCGACAAATACGGCCTCAAGACCACCTGGTTCATCCCGGGCCACTCTGCCGAGACCTTTCCCGAGCAGATGAAGGCCGTGGTGGACGCGGGCCATGAGATCGGCATCCACGGCTACAGCCACGAGAACCCGATTGCCATGACGCCCGAGCAGGAGGAAGCGGTGCTCGACCGCAGCATCGAGGTCATCACGCGGCTGGCCGGCCGCGCACCCACGGGCTATGTGGCGCCCTGGTGGGAGTTCAGCCCCGTCACCAACGAGCTGCTGCTCAAGAAAGGCATCAAGTACGACCACAGCCTGATGCACAACGACTTCCACCCGTACTACGTGCGCGTGGGCGACCAGTGGACCCGCATCGACTACAGCAAGCATCCCGACACCTGGATGAAGCCCCTGGTGCGCGGAAAGGAGACACGGCTGGTCGAGATCCCCGCCAACTGGTACCTGGACGACCTGCCGCCCATGATGTTCATCAAGAAGTCGCCCAACAGCCACGGCTTCGTCAACCCGCGCGACATAGAGCAGATGTGGCGCGACCAGTTCGACTGGGTCTACCGCGAGCACGACTACGCGGTCTTCCCCATCACCATCCACCCCGATGTCTCCGGCCGCCCCCAGGTGCTGCTGATGCTGGAGCGCCTGATCGAGCATTTCCAGTCGCACGACGGCGTGCGCTTCATGACGTGCGACCAGATCGCCGACGACTTCCTGCGCCGCCAGCCGCGTTGATGCCGCATCCCACCTCAGCGAGGACACCATGAATACCTCCGCCATTGCCTCCGACGCCCCAGGCGCCGGCCATCCGGCCCCGGCCGGGACCGATGCCCCCTGGACCGCGCCCACCGTGACGCGCAGGCAGGTCAGCTACGCCACCTGGGTCTGCTTTTTCGCCTGGGTGTTCGCCGTCTACGACTTCATCCTCTTCGGCACCCTGCTGCCGCAACTGGGCGAGCACTTCCAGTGGAGCGCCGAGCAGCAGGCGCGGCTGAACACCTGGGTGACGCTGGGCACGGTGATCGTGGCCTTCGGCATCGGCCCCATCGCCGACCGGCTGGGCCGGCGCAAGGGCATCATCATCGCCGTGGCGGGCGCCGCGCTGTGCTCGGGCCTGACGGCGCTGGCCGGCTGGGTGATCGGGCTGTCGGCGGGACTGGGCTTCGTGCTGCTGATCGTGGTGCGCTCGCTGGCAGGCCTGGGCTATGCAGAGCAAAGCATCAACGCCACCTACCTGAGCGAGCTGTTCTCCCTGGTCTACACGGACCCGGCCTCCCTGCGCCGGCGCGGCTTCATCTACTCGCTGGTGCAAGGCGGCTGGCCCGTGGGCGCGGTGCTCACGGCCGTGCTGGTGGCCCTGCTGTATCCGCTGGGCGAGCGCTGGTTCGGCCAGGGCGGCGGCTGGGTGCTGTCCTTCGTGTTCGCCATGTTCCCCGCCCTGGTGATTGCCGTGCTGGGCCGCCGGCTGGTGGAAACGCCCCAGTTCCTGACCGCGCGGCGCGTTGCCGATCTGCGCCGTGCCGGACGCGAGGCAGAGGCCGCACGCCTGGCCCAGGCCCATGGCGCCCACCCGCAGCAAGCGCAGCACACCGGCCTGTCGGCCATGTTCCGGGGCGCCTCGCTGCGGCCCACGCTGTCGCTGGCCCTGGGCTTTTTCCTGAACTGGTTCGCCATCGTGATCTTCGCGGTGCTGGGCACCTCGGTGCTGGGCGGCGCCGGTGGCACGCCGGGCAAGGGCGTGGATTTCTCCAGCGCGCTGCAGGTGCTCATCATCTCCAATCTCGCGGGCTTCCTGGGCTATGTATTCCATGGCTGGCTCGGTGACCGCATAGGCCGGCGCAACGCCGTGGCCATAGGCTGGATGCTGGGTGGCCTGGCCTTCGCACTCATGCTGAACGCGCCTTCGGGCGACTTCTGGCGCATCGTGCCGCTGTACTCGCTGGGGCTGTTCTTCCTGATCGGCCCCTATGCAGCGGCCCTCTTCCTGATCGGCGAGAGCTTTCCCAGCCACATCCGCGCCACGGCCAGCTCCTTCGTCAACGCCATGGGCCAGGTGGGCGCCATCGCGGCAGGCTTCGGCGTGACCTGGACGCTGTCGCAGGGGGCGGACTGGGCACAGGCGGCGCTGTACTGGGGAGCCATTCCCTGCGCAGCCTCGGGACTGCTGATGTTCCTGGCACCCCATGTCGATCCCCAGACCGTGAAGTGAGGCCGCCATGCACCCGCAGATCGACAGGAACAAGGTCGCCCTCATCACCGGCGCTGCCAGCGGCATCGGCCAGGCGCTGGCCGTGGCCTACGCGCAGGCCGGCGTTGCCGTGGCCGGCAGCTACTACCCGCAGGACCCGCACGATCCCGGCCAGACCCGGGACCTTGTCGAGCGCGCGGGCGGGCGGTGCGTGATGGAGGCGGTCGATGTGGGCGATGCCGAGCAGGTCGAGCACCTGGCCCGCGTCGCCGTGGACCGCTTCGGCCGGCTGGACTTCGCCGTCGCCAATGCAGGTTTGCTGCGCCAGGCGGCCCTGGTCGAGATGAGCGATGCGCAGTGGCAGGAGGTCATCAACATCGACCTGGGCGGCGTCATGCGCACCTTCCGGGCCAGCGCGCGCCACATGGCGGCGGGCGGGGCCATGGTGGCCGTCTCCTCCATTGCAGGCGGCGTCTACGGCTGGGAGCAGCATGCCCACTATGCGGCCGCCAAGGCAGGCGTGCCCGGGCTGTGCCGCGCCGTGGCCATGGAACTGGCACCGCGCGGCATACGCTGCAACGCCGTGATTCCGGGCCTGATCGAGACGCCGCAGTCGCTGGACCCGGTCAACTCGCTGGGCCCGGCGGGCCTGGCGCAGGCGGCAAAAAGCATTCCGTTGGGGCGTGTCGGGCAGGCCCGAGAAATCGCTGCCCTGATCCGTTTCCTGACCAGCGACGAGGCCTCCTACGTCACCGGCCAATCCATCATTGCCGACGGCGGCCTGACCGTGCGCTGGCCCAGTTGAGGACATTCGACATGAACACCTCCAAGCCACTGGACGGCCGCCGCGCCGTCGTGACAGGCGCCGGCAGCGGCATCGGCGAGGCCATTGCCCTGGCCTATGCGCAGGCCGGCGCGCGGCTGCTGCTGGCCGACATCGATGCCGCGCGGGCCGAGGACGTGGCCCGGCGCTGCCGCGCGCTGGGCACGCAGGCCGAGACCGTCATCGGCGACGTGGGCGACGAGTCCACGGCCCACCGCATCATCGACCGCTGCGTGCAGGCCTTCGGCGGCATCGACATCCTGGTCAACAACGCCGGCATGCTCACCCAGTCGCGCTGTGCCGACATGTCCACCGCGATGTGGGACGAGATGCTGCGCGTGGACCTGCGCAGCGTCTTCCTGTGCGCGCGGCGCGCAGTGCCCCACATGCAGGCCCAGCGCTGGGGACGCATCATCAGCATCGCATCGCAGCTGGGCATCAAGGGCGGCGTGGAGCTGAGCCACTATGCGGCGGCCAAGGCCGGCGTGATCGGCTTCACCAAGTCGCTGGCGCTGGAAGTGGCACCCGACAATGTCCTGGTCAACGCCATTGCCCCCGGCCCCATCGCCACGCCGCTGGTCGACGGCATCAGCGCGGACTGGAAGCGCGCCAAGGAGGCCAGCCTGCCGCTGGGCCGCTTCGGCCGCGCCGACGAGGTGGCGCCCACGGCCGTGCTGCTGGCCTCCGACCCCGGCGGCAATCTGTATGTGGGGCAGACGCTGGGGCCCAATTCCGGCGATGTCATGCCGTGAAAAGAAGCACCCCCTGAGTCGCTTCGCGCCTTCCCCCTCTCTTCGGAGGGGGGCGTACGGGCAGCCGGCGACACCCTCGGTGCGGGGCGGCGCGGCCGGCATAGGCCCTTCCTCGGTGTCTCTGCTCTTTGGCTGCGCCAGTTTCGCAGGCGGCTCCATTCGCAACCGAAAGGGTTTCTGTCATGTGTGGAATGTGCGGTTTGCTGCAGGGCTCCGGCCACTGGAGCCAGGCGCCGGCCGGATCGGCCGGGCGACGCCAGCGGCTGATTCAGATTGCGCGCGCCAACCGGCTGCTGGCGCTGTGGCGGCTGCGGCTCAGCGACTTCCACGGCCAGTCCTACCTGCTGCAGGGGCCTACGGGCGCCAGCGTCCTGGTGCCCGACTTCGGTGCGTTGTGGCCCGCGGCCGAGCGACTGCTGGCACGCGAGCTGGATCCGCTGGCCATGCCCTGGCCGCAACCGGAGCAGGCGCCATGACCGGCGATGCACGCCTGCCCGTGGGCGTGCTCACGGGCTCTCTGGGCAGCGGCAAGACCACGCTGCTCAGGCAATGGCTGCAGGACTCTCCCGCTGCCGATACCGCCGTGCTGATCAACGAATTCGGCGCCGTGGGGCTGGACCATCTGCTGGTGGGCCGCATCGACGCCGACACGGTGCTGCTGGACAACGGCTGCATTTGCTGCGCCATCCGCGGCGAACTCAAGGAGGCGCTGTGGCGGCTGCACCAGCGCCGCGAGCGCGGCGAGCTGCCTGCGTTCCAGCGCGTGCTGATCGAAACCACGGGCCTTGCCGCGCCCGGCCCGGTGATCGCCACCCTCATTGGGGACGCGCAATTGCGCCAGGTCTTCAGGCCCGCCCATGTCGCCACCGTGGTCGATGCCCTGCACGCGGCCACGCATGCGCAGCGGCCCGAATGGCAGGCCCAGGTCGCCGCCGCCGACCGGCTGTACCTGAGCAAGACCGACCTGGCCCGGCCGCAGGACGCCGAGGCGCTGTGCGCGCAGCTTGCCAGGCTCAATCCGCTGGCCGTGCTCGGCAACAGCCGCCAGGCGCTGCCGGCCTGGCAGGAGCAGCCCGTGCAGGAGAGCAATTGGCTGGCACGCGCCATTGCAGGCACGCCTCGCAGCCGCAAGGGCCAGGAGCCGCACGGCAGCATCCAGGCCTTCTGCCTGGAACTCGACGGCCCCGTGGACTGGTGTGCGCTGACGCTGTGGCTGACCTGGCTGCTGCACCGCCATGGCGAGCGGGTGCTGCGGCTCAAGGGGCTCGTGGCCGTGGCCGCCGAAGGATGGCCGCAGGGGCAGCCGACGGTGCTGCACGGCATGGGCCATCTGATGCATGCGCCCGAGCATCTGGCCGAATGGCCCGGTGGCGACGGCCGCTCGCGCCTGGTCTTCATCGCCTCGGGGCTCAACGGGCAGCAGGTGGACGACTCCTGGCAGTCGTTCCAGCGTTTCTTCGCGCAGGACAATGGGGCGCAACCCGGCGCCGCACCCGGCCCGGCCGCCTTCCATTGACAAGGAACACCCCATGCGCAAGAACATGCCTGAACTGCGGGTACTGGGCACCTCGGTGACGCTGACCGAGGCCATGCGCCGCCGCGCCGAGCAGGACCTGGGCCTGCGCATCCGCTTCGAGGTGCTCGACGGCTTCGACGCGCAGCGCCAGGCCGTCATGCGCCAGGACAGCTTCGATCTCTACGACCAATGGTTCCACAGCCTGGACTGCCTGTGGCCGACAGGGGCGCTGCAACCCATAGACATCGGCAGGCTGGCGCATTGGGACGAGGTCAACGCCCTGCCCAAGACCGGGCGCATCACGCCGCAGGCGGCCCTGGGCGCGGGCTGCAACCCGGCCATGCGCCTGTACGTGCAGGCCGATGGCACCCTGGGCGGCACGCCCGCATCGCGCATCAGCATGCTGCCGCTGACGCACAACGCCGACAGCTTCGTCTACCTGCCCGCCGCCGTGCCGGAGCTGTTCGCGCAGACCGAGGAGAGCTGGTCGTGGCTGCTGTCTCCCGCCTGCCGTGGCCGTGCGGCCCTGCAGGCGGATGCGGCCATCGGCGCGCTGGATGCGGCCCTGGCCCTGCAGGCCGGCGGCGACATGCGTTTTGGCGACATCAGCAACCTGGGACTGGAGGAGATCGACCAGATGATGGCCCTGCTGCTGCAGCGGCAGGAGTCGGAGCAGTTCCGGGGCTTCTGGGGCAACTACGCCGATGCGGCGCGGCTGATGATCGATGCCGGCGTCGCCATACAAAGCCACTGGTCGCCGGCCATCGCCCACTACCGCGCGGCGGGGCTGGACTACCGGCTGGCCTGCCCGCGCGAAGGATACCGGGCCTGGTACGGCGGCCTGGGCATCTCCAGCCAGGCCAGGGGCGAAACGCTGGATGCCGCCTACCGCTACCTGAACTGGTGGCAGTCCGGCTGGCCCGGTGCGGCGATGGCACGGCAGGGCTACTACATCTCCAACCCGCTGCGCAGCCGCGAGCACCTGCGCGCCAGCGAATGGGACTATTGGTACGCCGGCCTGCCTGCCGCCGAGGACCTGCGGGGCACCGACGGCCAGGTCGTGATCCCGCGCGGCAGCGTGCGCGACGGCGGTTCCTACGAGCAGCGCCTGGGCCACATCGCCGTCTGGAACACCGTCATGGACGAGCACAACTACCTGGTGCGCCAATGGGCCACGCTGCTGCGCCGCGCCCGCCCCTTATAGTCCTGCCGGATACCGGCCCCCTTTGCGGCGGCCGGTGCACAGGTACATGCAGATGAAGCAGGAATGACAAGAGCCACCCCAGCACCCACGCAGCTTGCCCGCGACGAGGAAGCAGGCCCCGGCGAATCCGGTGAATCCGGCGATCCCGGCGAACGCCGGCTGCGCTATGAACTGATACGCCAGCGCCTGCGCGGGGCCATCGTCGAGCAGCGGATCGAGCCCGGCCTGGTGCTGCTGGAGGGGCCGGTGGCCAAGGTCTTCGGCACCAGCCGCATACCCGTGCGCAAGGCCTTCGAGCTGCTGCATGCCGAAGGGCTGCTGTGCACCTTCGACGGACGCGGCTACCTGGTGGCCCGGCCCGGGCAGGCCGTGCAGCCCCAGCGCCTGCCGCTGGACGCGCGGGCCCTGGGCCTGGAGGAGGGCAACGCCACCATCCACATCCCCTCGGAAAGCGAGCGCATCCACGACGAGCTGGAGCAGACCATCTCCATCGCCATGATCTTCGGGCGCTTCCAGATCGACGAAAGCGCGGCCATGGAGCACTTCAACGTGAACCGCGTGGCCCTGCGCGAGGTGCTGAGCCGGCTCGTGGACCGGGGACTGGTGGACAAGAGCACCTATGCCTCCTGGCGCGTGGCGGCGTTGACGGCACGCGCGGTGAACCAGGACTTCGAGCTGCTGGCGCTGCTGGCGCCCGCGGCGCTGCGCGAAAGCGGCCCGCGCCTGGACAGGGATATGCTCGCAGACCTGCGCCGCCGCCTGCACGCCCCCGCCGCACCGCAAGCGCAGGAGCTTTTGCGGCTGGAGCAGCACCTGCACGGCGCCTTGCTGGCACGGCATCCCAACCACAAGCTGGTGGGCATGCTGCAGCAGTGCCAGATGCCGTGGCTGATCCACAGCACCTTTGACCGCATGTTCCCGCAGTCGCCCAACCCGCCCCTGCTCGAGAACTGCCGCCAGGTCATCGACGCCCTGTGGGATGGTGAGTACGAGCGGGCCGCGCAGGCGCTGCAGGACTACCTGGCCCAGGCACGCAAGCGCGCCCAGCTGCAGCTCAAGGTCCTGTCCGTGCTGCCCGAGGCGCAGCTGCCGGCCTATCTGGTGCGGCAGTCGTGACCCCCTGGGGGACGGCATCGGGCCAGGCAGGGCCGAAGCGGACAAGACTGCGACCGGTGCGCCTGGTTGCATGTGCAACCACCGGTTTGCGCCGGGTTCACCGGGCGTTTACGCAAGCGCGGCATATTGGGCGGCCGACAGGGAACCGCAGGGCCCCACAGGTACCGAAGGACCGCACCGAAAGACCGCACCGATGAATGCCCTGCGCATCAGCACCACCGTCTTCACCGAAGCCAGATTCTGGAGCCTGGTGGTTTTCTCGGTCGTTCTTCCCTGCGCCATCTACGCCGCCCTGCTGGCCAAGCGCAGCATCTCGCGCACCACGGTGCTGCTGTTCGGGCTGGCCCTGGTGGCCATGGCGGGGGTGGATGTCTACCTGCTGCAAAGCCTGGCCTCGGCGGCCAAGGCGACGCCTTCGCTGTCCGACAACACCCTCTTCGTCTCCGAGCTGTCCACGGCGCTGTACCTGCTGCCGGCCATGATTGGCGGCATCGGCGTGAACATGACCTCGCATGTGCTGATACAGCATCTGTTCGATGCGGAGCGCCGCTTCGACAGCAACCGCCACAACGAGAACACCTGAGCTGCGCCAGGCTCAGCCCATCACGTCCTCGGAGAAAAGCTGCCAGCGCCCGCCCGTCTTGCGCCAGTACTGGCGCAGCGGCAGGCCTTCGGCAAAGGACTTGCTGCTGGCGCGCAGGTTGACCACGCGGATCTCGCCCTTGGCGTCCTTCCAGGAATAGATGGACAGGTCCTGCAGCGTCACGCCGGGGCGGTTGAGGTAGGCGGCCAGCCGCTCCTGTGATGTGCGCGAGGCCGGCGACTGCAGCAGGTCGGGCGCGTAGAGGGCGGCCAGCTTGCGCGGGTCCGCACCGTTCCAGGCGCTCTTCCAGTCGTCGATGACGCGCACGAAGGCGTCTGCCGCCTTCTGCTGGGCCTGGGCCTTGGGGGCCACCCATTGCAGCTTTTCGCGGATCAGCACCGGCGTCTGCCGGTCCACGGTCTGCATGAGCAAGGTGAGATCGGGGTTGGCCAGCACCAGGCAGCCATCGCTGGCCTCGGGCGCCCGCGAGAACTGGTCGGGCGGCGAGCCATGCAGCCAGATGCCGCTGCCCGAGCGGCCCACGGCCTTGTCCCAGTCATTGGGAAAGTTCACCGTGAGCGCACCCTTGCCATAGAACTCCGGCAGACGGGGCCCGGGAATGTGGCGGCCCACGAAGTAGATGCCCAGCGGCGTGCGCTGGTCGCCTTCCTGCCATTTGTCGGTGCCCAGCTTGCCCACGGAGACATAGAAGTCCCCCAGCAGCCGCAGCCCGCCTGCCTCATGGGCGAACAGGTACAGCCGCGACTTGCTGGCGTCGATGGCAATGGCATGCCGCACGGATGCGCCCAGCATCAAAAACTCGCCGGGAACGGAACCCGCAGGCGGCGCGCCGCTGTCCGCCTGCAGGCGGCGCTTGAGTTCGTTTTGCAGATCCTGCAGCTGCGCCTGCGCGGGACTGGCCGGACCCTCCAGCCGTGTGACGCTGCCCACGGACAGGTTGTGCCGCACCAGCACGCCCTGGCCCGGATGGCTGGGAGCGGCGGACGCAGCCACGGGCGTGCCCGCCAGCACCTCGCCGGCACGGCCGGTCTTGAAGCGCAGCAGGTCTGCATACACCAGCTGGGCTGCGCGGAAATTGGGGACTTCGGCGGTGAGATCGGCGGCCGCCTTCAGGGCGCCATCCAGATCCCGCTGCTCCACCTGGCGGATGATGGCCAGCAGGCGGGCCTCCGCCTGGCTTTGCGAGCCGGCCGCCGCCTTGGCATGGCCTGCCGTGGCAGCAGCGCCGCCTGCCGTGGCCGCCACCGCAGCGGCGGCCACGGCCGTCTTGCCCGACGCCGAGCGCAGCCTGGCTGCGCCGGCCTTGCCGGTCTTGCTGGTCTTGCCCGTTGCAGGCTTGGCGGATGCCGTCTTGGAGGCCTTGGCCGGCTTGGCGTAGGCCGCCGTGCCGAACGACATCGTGGACAGAGCGGCCAGCAGCACGGCCACGCCGGCGGCCCGCGCATGCAGGCGCAGCAAGCCGGCGGATGACCGTGCCAGGGGGCGCGCTCTTTCAGGCATCAGGAACCGGTTCCTTCGTGGGTGATGCGCCATTGTCCCTTTTCGCGCTGCATGCGCAGGGTCTTGCGGGTCGTGGTCTTGAGCGCACCCGATGCGTAGTACTGGCGGAACTGGGCCGTGGCCTTGTCGCCGTCCACGGTCACCTTGAGGTCGCGCACGGTGACGACGATGGTGGTGCGTCCGACAATGCGCTGGCGGCGCTGTTCCTTCCACTTGGCCAGGCTGCTGCCATCGGCCGGGGAGAAGTGGTCGCTGTAGGCGTCCAGGTAGCGGTCCATGTCCTGTCCGGCCCAGGCGGTGGACCAGGCCTTGACGGCGGCCTCCACTTCCTGCGCTGCGGCCGACTGGGCCGCCTTCTTCTCGTCGACGGCAGGCGCTGCCTTGGCGGGCTCGGCGGCGGCCACAGCGGCGGCGGCAGGGGCCGCAGCGGTGGTCACGGCGGCGGCCTTGGCCGCAGCCTGCCTGGCTTCCTCGGCAGCGCGCGCCTTGTCCTGTGCGGCCTGGGCAGCCTTCTCCTGGGCCAGCCTGGTCTCGGCGGCCTTGGCTTCCGCTGCCTTGGCCTCCGCTGCCTTGGCCTGGGCCAGCTTGGCCTCCGCTGCCTTGGCCTCCGCTGCCTTGGCCTCCGCTGCCTTGGCCTCTGCGGCCTTGGCTTCTGCGGCCTTGGCCTGCGCTGCCTTGGCATCGGCCGCCTTCACTTCAGCGGCCTTGAATTCGGCGGCCTTGGCCTCTGCCGCCTTGGTCTCGGCGGCGCGGGCCTCGGCCAGCTTGGCGTCGGATTCGCGGGCCTTGGCATCGGCCGCCTTGGCATCGGCGACCTTGGTCGAGGCAGCTGCAGCCTGGACCGTCTTTCCCTGGGCGCCACCTTGCTTGGGGAAGATCTGCGTGATCAGGGCCAGCTTGGGCTGGATGGCCTGGCGCGATCCGTCCAGCTGCAAGGCCTTGGCATAGGCATCGCTGGCCATGCGCGCATACAGGTCGCCCAGGTTCTCATGCGCCGTGGCGTAGCTGGGGTTGGTGCGAATGGCCTGCTCCAGCACTTCCGAGGCCTTGCGTTCCTGGCCTTCGGCGGCGTACAGCACGGCCAGGTTGTTGTAGGGCTCGGGCAGGCTGGGGTAGTCACGGGTCAACGCCGTGAAGATCTTGATGGCCTGGGCGTTCTGGCGCTGCTCCGCGGCGATCACGCCCTGCAGAAAGCGCATCTGCACATCGGCCGGGTTTTGCTTGAGATAGGCCTCGGCCTGCTTGGCGGCCTGGGGCGCCTTGCCCTGCTCCAGCAGCCGTGAGACCTCGTCCACCGCCTCCTGCGATGCATGGGCAAACGCCCCGCACAAAGCCGCCCCCAGACTGAAGGCGGCAATGGCCACGGGCCGGGCTATCCGCAAATAGGTACGACCCGGCACTCGCGACGGAACTCTGGACGAAATCAGCATATGGGCGCTCTCTACGCAATGAAAGTTGGAAGACGGGCCTGTTCGCTTTTGGGCTTACTGCATGCGCCGATACACGCCTGCAGCCAAAAGCCAGCGATTTTATAGGCGAAAGCCATCTTGCCCCGCTGCATGGGCCCGCGAGTCAAGGGCCATGAAACATGGCGCGGCACCGGCGCCCGAGTAACGGAGCAGACCCGGCAGCGTTACGTAACGTGTGCCGTAACAGACCCTTGATGAGACATTGTGATCAATAGATAAATCCATACAAATCAATATCTTAGGATGATTCCTAGGCCATCCGGACCTGCAGCGTGCACGTGGCATGCATGTTGCACAAAAGGGCTCGACAGATTTTTCACGGCTTCCAAGCCACCGTCTGACCTTGTCGTCTCAACCCTTGTCTGGAGAGAGTAAATGACCGCCCAATCGATGCAGCCCACCGGCAACACCACCGTCAGCCCCGTGCAGTTCGGTGACCCGCAGCCCTCCAGCGTTGTGCTTGCGCAGCTCAATACGTCGAACATGCAGCCCGGCGCAGCCGCAGCGGTCATGCCCCGGGGCACGCCTCCCGCCACGCTGTCCCAGGTCAGCCCGGGCGTGCAGATCGTGCGCAATGGGGAAACCCTGATGGCCCAGCCGGGCAGTGCCCTGCAGGTCGGCGACAAGATCATCGTGCCCGCCGATGGCAGCGCCAAGGCGCTGTTCCAGGGCAAGGACGGCCAGACCCTGGTCGGCACCTTCGAGGGCGGCACCCAGGCCACGCTGGCCCAGCGCGAGGGTGATGGCGCAGGCGCCATGGTGCTGGACCTGGCATCTGGCAACGTCCAGGTGGCGCCCGCCAGTGACGGTGACGCCGTGGGCCTGATCGTGACCAAGGAAAGCGCCGCAGCCGCAGCCGGCGGCTCCGTGCTCAGCGACTTCCTGCTGGCCGGCCTGATCGGCGCGGGCGGCGTGGGCCTGATCGCCGCAGCCAGCAACGACGACGACGACCCAGCCCCCCCGGTGCCGACCGATCCCACGAATCCGACCAACCCCACGGATCCCACGAATCCGACCAATCCCACGAACCCGACCAACCCGACCAATCCGACGGATCCCACCAACCCGACGAATCCTACGAATCCTACGAATCCCACGGATCCGACGAACCCTACGAACCCTACGAACCCCACCAATCCTACGAACCCCACCAATCCGACCAACCCCACGGATCCCACGAACCCGACCAATCCTACGAACCCGACCAATCCGACCAACCCCACGGATCCCACGAACCCGACCAACCCCACGAACCCGACCAACCCCACGAACCCGACCAATCCGACCAACCCCACGGATCCCACGAACCCGACCAACCCCACGAATCCGACCAATCCGACCAACCCCACGGATCCCACGAACCCGACCAACCCCACGGATCCCACGAACCCGACCAATCCTACGAACCCCACCAATCCGACCAACCCCACGGATCCCACGAACCCGACCAATCCTACGAACCCCACCAATCCGACCAACCCCACGGATCCCACCAACCCGACCAACCCCACCAATCCCACGGACCCGACGAACCCGACCAATCCGACCAATCCCACGGACCCCACCAATCCGACGGATCCCACGGACGGCCACGGCCTGATCACCTCCGTGCAGGACGTGGTGGGTGCGCTGTCCGGTGGCACGGTCGCCGGCCCGGTGGGCAACCTGATCGATACGCTGGTCAATCCCGGCAGCGGCACGCTGTCCGGGGTGACAGGCCTGCTGGAGAGCCTGACCAGCACCAATGGCGGGCCGCTGGGCGTGCTCACCGAGCTGGTGGACGGCCTGGTCAACATCCAGAACCAGGGCCTGGAGCCCCTGATCAGCACCCTCAATGAGCTGCTCAAGGGCCTGGATGAAGCGGGCTCCGGCGGCTCCATCGGCACGGTAGTGGACAACGTGCTCGGCGGCCTGCTCGACGAAGACGGCGCGCTGGGCGGCCTGCTCGCCGGCGTGGGTGGCCTGCTGGGCGGCCTGGTGGGCGGCGGAACGGGCAACCCGCCCGGTACGCCTGACAGCGGGGTGGTCACGTCCGTGCAGGACGTCGTGGACGGCCTGCTGGGCGGCACGGTGGCAGCGCCTGTGGGCCAGTTGCTGGATGCCCTGGCCAATCCCACGGACGGACTGCTGTCCACCGTGACCGGCGCGCTGGAGAACCTGACCAATGTCGAGGGCGGCCCCCTGGGTGTGCTGACCGAACTGGTCAACGGCCTCACCCAGGTGGACGGCGAAGGCCTGGCCCCGGTGATCGGCACGCTCAACGAGCTGATTGCCGGCCTGGGCAACGGCCTGGGCGAAGATGGGCTCGGCGGACTGGTCGGCAGCCTGCTGGGTGGATTGGTGCCCGGCGGCGGCACGGGTGGCGGCACGGGAGAAGGCCTGGTCACCACGGTCCAGGACGTGGTGGACGGCCTGCTCGGCGGCACCGTCGCAGCCCCTGTGGGCCAACTGCTGGACGCGCTGGCCAATCCCACCGATGGAACGGCCTCGGTCGTCACCGGCCTGCTGGAAGGCCTGACCAGCGTGGACGGTGGCCCCCTGGGCGTGCTGACCGAGCTGGTCAACGGCCTGACCCAGGTGGACGGCCAGGCCCTGCAGCCCGTGATCGGAACCCTCAACGGCCTGATTGCCGGCCTGGGCAGCGGCCTGGGTGAAGGCGGCATCGGTGAACTGGTCGACGGCCTGCTGGGCGGCCTGATCCCGGGCGGCACGGGAGGCGGCAGCGGTGACGGCCTGGTCACCACGGTCCAGGACGTGGTGGACGGCCTGCTCGGCGGCACCGTCGCAGCCCCTGTGGGCCAACTGCTGGACGCGCTGGCCAATCCCACCGATGGAACGGCCTCGGTCGTCACCGGCCTGCTGGAAGGCCTGACCAGCGTGGACGGCGGCCCCCTGGGCGTGCTGACCGAACTGGTCAATGGACTGACCCAGGTCGATGGCCAGGCACTGCAGCCCGTGATCGGAACCCTCAACGGCCTGATTGCCGGCCTGGGCAGCGGCCTGGGTGAAGGCGGCATCGGCGAGCTGGTCAGCGGCCTGCTGGGCGGTGACAGTGGCCTGCTGGGCGGCGTCCTTGGCGACGATGGCCTGGTCGGCGGCTTGCTGGGCGGTGACGGTGGCCTGCTGGGTGGCGTGCTTGGCGAAGACGGCCTGGTCGGCGGCCTGCTGGGCGGCCTGGTTCCGGGCGGCGGCACAGGCAGCGGCGACGGCCTTGTCACCACGGTGCAGAACACCGTTGGCGACCTGCTCGGTGGCACGGCCGGAGCGCCTGTGGGCCAGGTACTGGATGCGCTGATCGACCCCGGCACCGGCGCACTGTCCGTGGTCACGGGTCTGGTGGAAGGCGTGACCCAGGTCAACGGAGTTCCGCTGGGTGTGGTGACGGACCTGGCCAACGGTCTGACGCAGGTCCCGGGCCAGGCACTGCAGCCGGTGATCGGCACCGTCAATGGCGTGCTGGCCGGCCTGACCGGCGGCGATGGCCTGCTGGGTGGTGTGGTCGGCGGTGACGGCGGCCTGCTGGGCGGCGTCCTTGGCGACGACGGCCTGGTCGGTGGCTTGCTCGGCGGTGACGGCGGCTTGCTGGGTGGCGTGCTTGGCGATGACGGCCTGGTCGGTGGTTTGCTGGGCGGTGACGGCGGCCTGCTGGGTGGCGTGCTCGGCGACGACGGCGTGGTCGGCGGCTTGCTCGGCGGTGACGGCGGCCTGCTGGCCGGCGTGCTTGGCGACGACGGCCTGGTCGGTGGCTTGCTCGGCGGTGACGGCGGCCTGCTGGGCGGCGTGCTCGGCGACGACGGCCTGGTCGGTGGCTTGCTCGGCGGTGACGGCGGCTTGCTGGGCGGCGTGCTCGGCGACGACGGCCTGGTCGGCGGCTTGCTCGGCGGTGACGGCGGCCTGCTGGGCGGCGTGCTTGGCGACGACGGCCTGGTCGGTGGCTTGCTCGGCGGTGACGGCGGCTTGCTGGGTGGCGTGCTCGGCGACGACGGCCTGGTCGGCGGCCTGCTGGGCGGTGACGGCGGCCTGCTGGGTGGCGTGCTCGGCGACGACGGCCTGGTCGGTGGCCTGCTCGGCGGCGACGGCGGCCTGCTGGGTGGCGTGCTCGGCGAGGACAGCCTGGTCGGCGGGCTGCTGGGCGGCCTGGTTCCGGGTGGCGGCACAGGCAGCGGCGAAGGCCTGGTCACCACGGTGCAGAACACCGTCGATGACCTGCTCGGCGGCACGGCCGGAGCGCCTGTGGGCCAGGTGCTGGATGCGGTGATCAACCCCGGCACCGGCGCCCTGTCCGTGGTCACGGGCCTGGTCGAAGGCGTGACCCAGGTGAACGGCGGCCCGCTGGGCGTGGTGACGGACCTGGCCAACGGCCTGACGCAGGTCCAGGGCCAGGCACTGCAGCCGGTGATCGGCACCGTCAACGGCGTGCTGGCCGGTCTGACGGGAGGCGACGGCCTACTGGGCGGCGTGGTTGGCGGCGTGGCTGGCGGCGTGGTCGGCGGCGACGGTGGCCTGCTGGGTGGCCTCACGGGCGACACCGGCCTGGTCGGCGGCCTGCTCGACACCGTGGCTGGCGACAACGGCATCGTTGGCGGCCTGCTCGGCGGCGACGGTGGCCTGCTGGGCGGCCTCACGGGCGACACCGGCCTGGTCGGCGGCCTGCTCGACACCGTGGCCGGCGACAACGGCATCGTTGGCGGCCTGCTCGGCGGCGACGGTGGCCTGCTGGGCGGCCTCACGGGCGACACCGGCCTGGTCGGCGGCCTGCTCGACACTGTGGCCGGCGACAACGGCATCGTTGGCGGCCTGCTGGAGACCGTGGCCGGCGACAACGGCATCGTCGGCGGGCTGCTCGGCGGCGACGGTGGCCTGCTGGGCGGCCTCACGGGCGACACCGGACTGGTCGGCGGCCTGCTGGAGACCGTGGCCGGTGACAACGGCGTCGTCAGCGGCGTGCTGGACACGGTGGCCGGCGACAACGGCATCGTCAGCGGCGTGCTCGACACCGTGGCTGGCGACAACGGCATCGTCAGCGGTGTGGTCAACACGGTCGTCGGCGACAACGGCATCGTCAGCGGACTGCTGTGTGGCGGCAGCAGTGGCGGTGGCCTGCTGGGCGGGCTGCTGGGGGGATCGTCCGGTGGCGGACTGCTCGGAGGCCTTCTGGGCGGCACTTCGCAAGCGGCAACGGCCTCTGCGGCCGAGCTGGATCCGATTGCCACCTCCATCAGCAGCCATGCCAGCAGCACGGCCGATGCAGCAGCCAGCGTGTTGACGCAGCAGTTGCACCACAACGCCCTGCTGTGAGCTGCAGCGGCGCCTGCGGGCGCCGCATTCCTTCCCTGCGCCGCCGCCTCGCGGTGGCGGCGCACGTCCCAGGAGATTTTCCATGTCACACACTCTCAGGCTGTGCACCATCGTGCTGCTGGCCGCAGGCCTGGCCGCCTGCGGTTCCACCGCCACCACCAGCACGCAGCGTTCCGAACACCACTACGCCTTCGGCAAGGCCCCGGCGCCTGCGCCGGCCAGCTCCGGCGTCGCACCCGTGGTGGCCACGAGCCAGGCCGACCAGCGCGGTCCCGCCAATGTCGCCCACATCGTCTACTTCGACTTTGACGCCTACACCATCCGCAGCAGCGACCGGGCAATCGTGGAAAGCCATGCGCAGTGGCTGCGCAGCAATCCCGGCCGCTCGGTGATGCTGCGCGGCCATACGGACAGGCGCGGCGGCATCGAATACAACCTGGCGCTCGGCCAAAAACGTGCCGACGCGGTGCGCAACAGCCTGCAGCTGCTGGGCGTGAATCCGGCCCGCGTGGAGTCCGTCAGCTACGGCAAGGAGCGGCTGGCCGACGAAGGCACGAGCGAAGACGCCCACCAGCGCAACCGGCGCGTGGAATTCGACTACCGCTGAGCCGCCGCGCTCCGCACTCGCCTGCCGCCGGGCCGCCATGAAAGAACAGATCCGTACGCGGTCAGCGCACCGCAGCCCGGCGTCCCGTCCCCACGGGAAGCGCAGCCTCCCACTGACCTTGACCGAGGCCGAGAGCATGTTGTCGCAGCAATTGGCAAATGGCCTGGAGTACCTGGCACGGCACATGGTGTTGCTGCCCGAGCCCTACCCCGGCTGCATTCTTTTCTTCACGGTGGCGGCCGAGAACAAGGCCGCCTCCGTCTTCCATGTACGCGCCACCACGCTGGAGGCCGCCTGGCGCGAGGGGGCGACCCGCGTGCGCCAGTGGGCCTGGGCCCGCAAGCGCGATGAGGTCGATCTGCGCATCGACTGGGTCCAGGACATCACACCCCTGGAGGCGGACAGTCCCCTGCCCGATTGCCGTGCCTGGACCGAGATGCCCCTGCGCTCCCTTGCCCTGGCCGATGCCAGCCTGGAGCGCGCGCAGTTGCTGCACCCCTTGCTGCCCGATCCGCCCCAGGGTGGGGCTGCCGACGCACCCGATGATGAGCCCCCCCTCCCACGCCCCCTGCATCCCCCCTGCCTGCTGCTGCACCTGCGCGGCATGTACATCAGCGGTGAGCATCCCGCCTTGGCCGTGCCGCGAACCGACCCGCCGCAGCAGCGCCTGTGGCCACACCTCGTGCCCGTGCACGCCGCGGTCCAGCAGCTGCTGGCGCAACAGGGCAAGGAAGGGAGCTGGCCCGGTTGCGAAGACGTGTGCGACCACCTGGGCGTGACCTACGCCCTGCTGCAGGCCCAGCGCCATGCGGGCAGCGCCGCACTGGCGCAGGCCATTGCGCTGGCCATGGGCCACGTGGAGCAGCGGCTGCAGCCGCTGCCCGGCGACTGCCTGTCCGGCGCGCTGGCCATGCTGGTGCTGGCCCGCCACCTGCGCAACAGTTTTGTGCTGGGGCCGGGGGCCGACAGCCAGGCCCGCGCCCGCATTCCGGCGCTGATGGACCCGCTGGCGGAAAGCCTGCTGTCCACCGCGGCCGCGTCGGCCAGCGCCACCAAGGCCGAGGCTGCGGCCCACGCCGATGCATCCCGCAGCGGCCAGCCCCTGCTGAGCTGGGCCGAACTGGCCATGCATGCCTATGCCAGCTCCCGCCCGCCCACCAGCGACAGCCCCACGCTGCGTGCGGCGCGCAGCGCCCTGCCCGAGACGGCCGTCCTGCCCGCCGCCTTCCTGCAGGCCGCGCTGCCGCCGCTGCTGCACATGCCCGGCAGCCCCAATGACCGCCCTGGCGGGCAAGCCGACGACCCCTGCGCTCGCTGGATAGGCATTGCACTGGTCGAAAGCCTGCAGCTCGACGCTGGCCTGGAGCCACAGCCCACGGACCTGCTGCGCCAGTGGCAGATCGGCCTGCAGCGCCATCTGCAGGCCCTGGCCCAGCGCGCCATCTGGCCGGAACAGGCGCTGTACCTGCCGCCCGCCCGGCGCCGCCATGCCGCCTTTGCCGACGCCAGCCTGCGCCAGGTGCTGCAGTCCCCGCGCGAAATCGCCTGGCTGCTGGCATCCAGCCTGGCCGGCCTGGAGCTGCTGGACGCGCTGGCCCAGGCACTGCGTTCGGCTGCCAGCCACGCCGTGGCCGAAACCGAACCGGAGCACGAAACCGAAGGCGAAGGCGAAGGCGAGGCCGTGCCTGCGCAGGCCGGCAATGGCCCGGATGCGGACGGCAGCCCTGCCAGGGCCTGCTTGCCGGGGGCGCGCGACGGCGAGGCCGCGGGCCGGCCGGCTTTCTCGCCCGCGGCCGGGACCCTGTACCCGTCCATGTCCTGGGAAGGCCCTGCACTGGCCGAGCTGATGAACGGACGCTGGCTGGATGCCCCGTCAGCGCAAGGCAGAGGTACCGGCACCTGCTGCGCGGGGCTGGACGCCAGCCGCCTGCACCATCAGCCCGGCGCCGCCGTGCTGGTGCGGCGTGCCGGCATGGCCCTGGGCGTGCAGGCCGCCGCGCTTCCCACGCTGCGGGCCTCGGCCCTGATCAGCAGCAGCCCGCAGGGCCTGCTGCACCATGGCGTGCCCGTGCTGCATGTGCCCGACATACAGGAAGGATTGCGCAGCCTGGCGCAGGCCGCCCGGCGCCGCATCCAGGCGCCCGTGATCGCGGTCAGCGGCTGCGTGGGCAAGACATCCACCCTGGGCATGCTGCGCCAATGCCTGCAGGACGGCGGCGATGCACGGGGCGACGCCCTGCTGTCCCAGGGCACGGCGCTGCAGATGATCAACTGGAGCGAGGCAGCGCCCTGCGCCCTGCTGGAGCTGCCATTGCAGGCACTGCGTGGAGATCTGCCGCTGATTGATCCAGACATTCTGGTTATTACTAATCTTTCAATTAATGACATCCCCAGTACTGGTGATTCCGAGCAGTGCGGACCGGCCGGTCTGTCCGCCTGCCGCAAATACGAGGCGCTGCAGGAAGTCGTGGAAGCCATGCAGCACATGCACAAAGGCAGTGCATTGGTGATCGAACAAGACATAGGTGAAAACCCGTGCATTATTGAGAATGCACAACGCATGGGAATGCGTCTCATCACCTTCGGGCCGCATTCCAATGCGCAGGTCCGTGAAATGGGGTTTCACAATGGAAATCTGCAAATAAGCATAGACAACCGGCGCCTCGGGATTTCCCTGCAATCGGATGGCCACCACATGGCCCGCAATGCTCAGGCCGCGCTGGCCGCCATGCATGCGCTGGGCTATGCGCCTGCACAAGTCCAGGCCTCGCTCGCGCACTGGCGGCCGCTGATCGGCGCCGGCCAGCCGCAGCTGCTGCCTAGTGGAATCTGCCTGCTGGACCATAGCCTGAGCAACCACTTACTGTCCATGCATGCTGCTTTTTCGCAGCTGCAGGAGCACGCCCCCCATGTCAGCCGCAGGCTGATCGTGCTGGCCGGCATACAGCCGGGCCAGGTCAGCATGGACACTGCACAGCTGGCGCTGGAGCCGCTGGTGCGCGCGGCCCAGGCCCGGCGCGTACTGCTGTACGGCGAGCCGCTGCGGCAGCTGGCGGCGGCGCTGGCAGATCTTCTGCACGTCAATTGGTATGACGATCTCAATCAATTGATCTGTTCACTTCTTCGCACAACCCATAAAGGCGACACGGTTTTGTTGGCAGGCCGCGCCACTACCAATCTGGCCCTGGCCGCAGATGCCATACGAGACAGTTTCAGTGGACACGGGGCCCACCTAATAGCATCCAGCCCCGCCATCCGCTTTGATCCACATCAAAATCAAATGAACATGCATTATTGATTGAATAAAACTTATAGAGGACTGTATATAACTCGCTACAGTATTTGGGAAACGAGCGCCTTTACATTTTGTAAAGACGTTTACTAAGCCCATCAGAACATGATCCGATACCTTCTTCCCCGCCAGTTGGCCAAGGCCACGGCGATGCCGTCGGGAACGGAGACGGTGGGGGCTTTTGCAACTGCCATCGCCGAGTCCTTCGACCGGGCCGCTCACCAGCTGCGCCGTGCCGCGTGGCTGTCCCTGCCCATCAGTGTGCTGGGCCTGTTGCCATCCATCTTCCTGCTGCAGGTCTACAACCGCGTCATTGCACGCGGCGGCACGGCCACGCTCACGGCCATGGTGGCCGGCGTGCTGTGCTTCCTGGGCCTGGAATGGTGGCTGCGCCGCCGGCGCGCCCGCGCCCTGCGCGAAGCCGGCGCCATGATCGACCGCGATGTCTCCCAGGCGCTGATGCATTCCATGCTGCGCCACCCGCTGGCCGCGCTGGAGCAGCGCTCTTCCAGCCAGTGGCTGCAGCTGTTCCGCGACGTGAGCGCCATGCGCTCGGGCATGTCCGGGGGCCTGGCGACCTCGCTGCTGGACCTGCCCATGGCCCTGCTGGCCCTGGTGGTCATCGGCATCATTGCCTGGCCCGTGCTGCCGGTGATCCTGGTGGCCATGCTCATCATGGGCGTGCTGGCCTGGTGGTGGGCCGACGAGGTGCGCAGCGGCCGCGTGGAGGAAATCGCCCAGGCCCGCATGCTGGACCGGGGCACGGCCGAAGTCTGCAACGCCCGCGCCACGCTGAAGGTGCTGGGCTACGACGCCGCCGCGCGCCAGAACTGGCAAAACGGCTATGACCGCTGGCTGGCCGAGAGCTTCGGCAAGAACGGCGAGATGGAAAACGCGCGCGAAGCCAGCACCGTGCTGCTGACGCTGTTCTCCATCGCGGTGATCACCGTGGGTGCCATTGCCATCAATGCGCAGTGGATGAGCATCGGCAGCCTGATGGCCGTGAACCTGCTGTCGGGCAAGGCGCTGGGCCCCATCTCGCAACTGGCCAGCAACTGGCGCTCGCTGGCCCAGGCCAACGAGGCCGCACGCCGCCTGCAGTCCGTGCTGGAGGAGCCCGTCGAAATCACGGCCGAGACCGTGGACCTGCCGCGTCCCCAGGGCCGGCTGCGCCTGGACCAGGCCAGCTTCCACTACCCGGGCGGCCATGTGGCGCTGGAGCAGGCGTCGCTGGAGATCGGCCCCGGCGGGCTGCACGCCATCGTGGGGCGCAACGGCGCCGGCAAGTCCACCCTGGCCAAGCTGCTGGCAGGGCTCTACCAGCCCACGCAGGGCCGCATCTTCATCGATGAATACGACATGGCCCAGTTCCCGCGCGCCGAGCTGGGCCGCTGGATAGGCTGCCTGGCCCAGCAGGTGTACTGGTTCAGCGGCCCCATCGTGGACGGGCTGCGCATGGTCAATCCCGATGCCGACGACCACAAGATCGTCACCGCCTGCCAGATCTCGGGCGCGCATGGCTTCATCAGCCGCCTGCCCCAGGGCTACCAGACGGTGCTGGGCGAAGGCGGCGCGGGCCTGTCGGCGGGCGAGCTGCGCAAGCTGGCCCTGGCCCAGCTGTTCCTGCGCAACCCCTCCGTGCTGATCCTGGACGAGCCCAGCAACGACCTGGATTTCGAGAGCGAAACCGCCCTGCTGCAGACACTGCGGCAGATTGCGCTCAAGCACACGGTCATCGTCGTCACGCACTCGCTGCGCGTGGCCTCCATGGCCCAGCACCTCTACCATGTGCGCGGCGATGGCGGCATCGAGCATGGCTCGCCCCAGCAACTGCTGCCCCAGCTGTTCGGCACGGCACGCGAGGCCGCCGTGCCCGCAGCGGCCCCCGCACCCGCCGACAAGGCCCCGCACCCCGACCAGCCCGCCGTGGCGCCGGAGCTTGCCTCATGAGAGCCGGCCGCTACGATGATCTGCCCCTGGTGCTTCGCCAGTCGCACCAGCCATCCCGCCCGCTCGAGGCCGGGCCGGCCGGGGCCGGCGCGGATGCATCCGGCGCAACGCCACCCGCAACGCCCCCCGTATCGCGCTGGGCAGGCCTGGCGCGCGGCAAGTGGCTGCTCGCCATCCCGGTCACCGCGCTGGTGATCACCGGCCTGTTCTATCCCGTGGAGAACGTGGTGGTGGCCAGCGGCCAGGTCATCCCCTCCGACCGCGTGCAGACCGTGCAGCATCTGGAAGGCGGCATCGTCACCGCCGTCCATGTGCGCGAAGGCCAGGCCGTGACCCAGGGCCAGCCCCTGCTGGAGATCGACCTGGGCGGCAACAGCCTCAACCTCGAACAGCTCACGGCGCGCATGGCCACGGCCCAGGCGGTCAAGGTACGGCTGGGCGCGGAAAGCCAGGGCAGGCCGCTGCAGCGCACCAGTTTCCCGGCCGACCTGGACCCGCAGGTGGTCCAGGCCGAGCTGGGCGCCTTCTCGGCCCGCGCGCTGGAACACCAGGGCAGCATTGCCGCGGCCCAGGCCCAGCTGCAGCAGGCGCGCGGCGACGTGGCCCAGGTCCAGGCCCGCATCGAGGGGCTGGAGACCAATCTGCGCCTGCACCAGCAGGAAGCCTCCATTGCCGGGCAGCTCGCCGCCGAGCAGCTGATCGGCCAGCTGGAAGTGCTGGACAAGCAGCGGGCGCTGGAGCAGGTGCGCGCCGAGCTGGCGGCATCGCGCCAGACGCTGTTCAGCAACCGCGCCAAGATCGAGCAGGCCCAGGCCAAGCTGCAGGAGACCCAGGGCGCCTTCCGCCGCCGCGCCTCCGACGAACTGGCCCAGACCGAACGCGAGCTGGCCAGCCTCAACGAAGACCTGGTGCGCGCCCGGACCCAGCGCACGCGCACCGCCGTGCTGGCGCCCACCAGCGGCTTCGTCAAGGGACTGCGCAGCTCGGGTGCAGGCTGGGTGGTCAAGCCCGGCGAGCCCATCCTCGAAGTCGTGCCCGACAAGGACGAGGTCATCGTCGAAGCACGCCTGAGCCCCGCCGACCGTGGCTACGTGCGCACCGGCCAGCCCACCCGGGTGAAGATCTCGGCCTACGATTTCCTGCGCTACGGCTCGGTGCCCGGCCAGGTCACCCTGGTGGCTGCCGATGCCGACCGCGACCCCAACCTGGCCGACTCGCCCTCGTACTTCCGCATCCAGGCCAGCCTGGAGCAGCCCTGGGTGGGCCGCACCGACAACCGCATCACCACCGGCATGCAGGCCGAGCTCGACCTGCTGCTGGGCCACGAACCCTTTATCTGGTACTTGCTGCGGCCCGTGCTGCGCATCCAGAGCGAAGCCTTCCGGGAGCCCTGATGCAAGGCCGCCCGTCCACTCCCACCACAGGCTGGCACGCCCGGCTGCGCCAGCTGCTGGCCGCTGCCTGCTGCGTATCGGCCCTGCAGGCGCTGCAGGCTGAGGCCGCGCCCATGGCGGCCGAGGAACCGGACCTGGCCACCACGGCTGCGGCGGGCACGGCGGAATCCGCTCACGCTCACGCACCCGCACCTTCACCCGAACCCGCATCCGTCCCGGTACCCGACGCCGTGGTCCTGCGCCTGGCCCAGCAGCTCACGCCCGGCACCCTGGCCAGCGACAGCGGGCAGCGCCGCCTGCTCGATGCCCTCTACGCCCTGCTCGACGAATACCCCGACGTGCGCAAGGCGCGCGCCGCGCTGGAATCGGCCGGGCATGACGTGAACACCGCGCGCGGCGCGCGCTGGCCCACCTTCAAGGTGGGCACCAACACGGGCGATGCCAAGCTCCGCCGGGGCCGCGAGTCGTACACCGCCGTCAATGCCGAAGTGCGCATGGCCCTGCTCGATGGCGGAGCCATCGGCGCGGGCATCCGCTCGGCCGAATCGCAGGAGGCGGCCCAGGGCAGCGTGCTCTACGGCACGCGCCAGAACGTGCTGCTGGAGGCACTGACCGCCCTGCTGGAGCTGCACCGCTTCGAGGACAAGGCGCGCGTGGCGGCCGAGTCGGCACGCATCATCGGCCAGCTCGCGCGCATCGAGGAGCGCCGCGCCGAACTGGGCGCCGTGGGCCGCAACGACCTGCGCCAGGCCGCCTCGCGCCAGGCCGGCGCCCTGGCCCAGCAGCATGCGCTGGAGTCGCAGCGCATGGATGCGCTGGCCCGCTTCACGCGCTACTTCGGCTTCACGCCCCAGGCCGGCTGGCTGCCCCAGCTCAATGTGCCCGAGCAATGGATGCCGGCCAGCGAAGACTCGGCCCTGCAGGCGTCCGAAGCCGTCAGCCCCGAGCTGCAGGAAATGCAGCAGCAGATCGAGAAGGCCCGCGCCGAAGTCGACCGCAGCAAATCCCAGCGCTTTCCCACCCTGGCCGCCGTGGTGGCCCACACGCGCGACCCCAGCGGCGTGCTCTATGCCGAGGGCACGCGCTACGGCGTGGAGCTGAGCTGGAACTTCGGCAACGGCTTCGAGCTGCGCGACCGCATCCTCAAGGCCATCAACGAACTGCAGGCCCAGGAAGCGCAACAGGAAACCGTGCGCCGCCAGGTGCGCGAGACCGCCTCCGCCGCCTGGGGCCGCACCCAGTCCGGCCGCCAGCGCGAAAGCCAGCTGGCCGACGCCGTGCGCGAGGCGCGCGCCGCCTTCGAGGGCCGCCGGCGCCTGCTCGAAGTCGGCCGCGGCAGCCTGGCCCAGGTGCTGGACGCCCAGCTGGACATGCAGCGCCTGCTGCTGGACGAGGCCGACGCCATCTACGACCAGCGCATCAACGAACTGCGCCTGGCGCGCACCACCGGCCGCCTGCTGCCGCAGGACCCGCCCGACCAATGGCTGAACGCGCTGTTCAGCACGCAAAAACCCATTCCAGCAGGTGGCGGCACGCCGGACCCCTCGCCCGGCACGGTGCCCGGCATGGCTCCCGGCCAGGCCCCCTCGCGCACCCGCCCCGACCCCATCGACGCTGCCGTGGCCACCCTGTCCGCCAGCGCCATGCCCCAACGAATCCAGCTGCGCCTTGAGCAGCAGTTGCGCCCCATTTCAGACGCTTTTCAAACCACCGCCGCGCGACAGCAGTGGTGAAGTGGGAAGCAGGGGTTCCCGTGCAGCGGCCGGCTTGGGCCCATCGCCAGCCGCTGCCATCGACAACGATGGGCTTTTGCAACCGAAAGGACGATGCCATGACCGACATCATCAAGAACTTCTGGAAAGACGAGGAAGGCGCCACCGCCATCGAGTACGGCTTGATCGCCGGCCTCATCGCCGTGGGGATCGTGGTGGGCGCCACTGCGCTGGGCACCAATCTGAACGGCCTGTTCACACGGATCGCCACCAAGCTCACCGGCTTCACGCCCTGAGCGCCGGCTCCGGCGCGATCCGAGTGGGCCCGCAAGGGGTCGGCCCGATGCGCGATCGCCATGCCGGCCACCGGCCCCGAGGCAACTTGCAAACCGAAAGGACCATGACATGACCGAAACGATCAAGAACTTCTGGAAAGACGAGGAAGGCGCCACCGCCATCGAGTACGGACTGATTGCCGGGCTGATTGCCGTGGGGATCGTCGTGGGCGCCACCGCGCTGGGCACCGATCTGAACGGACTGTTCAACCGGTTGGCCACCAAGCTCACAGGTCTTGCGCCCTGAAGATGGAGCCGACCTCGCTATGGCTATGCGTCTGCATCACATGGCTCGCAACGATTGCGGCCATGGATCTGCGCATCCGCCGCGTGCGCAACTGGATGGTGCTGCTCGGCCTGGCCACAGGCGCTGGCGCATTGGCCAGTGGGGCCCAGCCGTTCCAGGTCTCGGCCTGGAACGCGCTGGCCGGCATGCTGGCGGGGTTTGCCGTACTGCTTCCTTTCTATGCACTGCGCTGGATGGGAGCGGGCGACGTCAAGTTCGGCGCGGTCGCGGGACTGTGGTTCGGGTGGGGCTTCGACCTGCTGCTGATCTGGACCGGCGGCAGCCTGCTGGCCGGCCTGCACGGTGTACTGGTTCTGTCGCTGCGCCACCTTCGGGACAGCCCCACCGGGCTGTGGCTGCAGGCACGGCTGCCCCTGTCCAGCGCCGCCCTGTCCTGGACGGCCCGCCTGGCGCCCCTTGGCGCGACGCCCCGGCACGCAGGCGCCACCGATGGACCGCGCCAGCCCCAGCGCTCCATCCCCTATGCCGGCTACATGGCCATTGCGGCCATCGCCCTGGCCTGGCGCCACAGCCAGCCACTTGTCTGAACCGGAGATGCCCATGCCTGTCACCTGCCTGCCTCCACGCCGTCCATGGACCGGCTCCGCCACACGCCATGGCCGTGCGCTGCCTGGACGCTTTCCTGCCCTGGAGGAGCTTCTCCGCCATGGCAGGAAAGCGCCAGGGCAGCCCCCGGCCCTGAACACCGTCGCAACGCACTTGCACCAGGAGTCCCAGCCATGAACCTCACCAAGATTCTTGCCGGACTGCTGGTGGGGCTTGCCATCGTGCTCGCGGGCCTTGCCTGGATGCTGGGCAGCCAGCCCGCACGCCCCGTGGCTGCCCCCTCCCCCGCGGCCTCGTCGCAGCCGGCCCCCGAACCGGCCCAGCTGCACGCCGTCGTGGTCGTGGCCCAGGCCATTGCCGCAGGCCAGCGCATCGGCAGCGACGATGTGAAGCTGGCCCAGCTGCCTGCCCCCGTGCCGGGCAGCTTTGCCGCAACCGACGACGTGCTGGGCCGCACCACGCTGATGCCGCTCACACCGGGCACCCCGCTGTTCGAGCAGCAACTGCTCAGCGGCCTGGCGCTGCAACTGGAGCCGGGCCAGCGGGCCGTTGCGATTGCCATCCGGGAGCAGATGGCCGCAGGCCACCATGTGCGCCCCGGTGATTTTGTGGATGTCTACTTCACGCTGGACGGCAAGTCCGACCAGGCGCCCGTGGACGCGCAGACCCGGCTGCTGCTGGCGCGCAGCCGCGTGCTGGCCTATGGCGCCGGCAGCGTCGAGCGCCCGCCCCTGTCGGCGGCCCAGCGCCAGGCACAGCAGGACAAGGAGTCGTCAGGCTCGCCGCTGCGCCGCGCCAGCGCCGGCGATCAGGCAGGCCAGCGCCCGGAGAACGTGCAATCGGCCGTGCTGGCCGTGCCGCTGGACGATGTGGAGCGCCTCACGCTGGCCGAGAAATTCGGCCAGCTCACCCTGGCCCTGCGCAACCCCGACGACCTGTCCGTGCCCGATCCCAAGCTCTTCGCCGCCCTGCCCGGCGCGCTGCAGCCGGTGGCCGGCCGCCTCAGGAAGGACCAGACGCTGGAGGGTGCAGACCGCGCCTTCGCCGGCCTGCGCATGCAGGACCTGGCCACCGGCGCCGACGCCAGGAACATCCGCAAGCCGGCCGCGCAGCCCATGACGGCCCTCGCGCCCGCCGTGCGGCCCCAGCCGCAGCGGGCCCCGCGCGAACGCACGGTGGAGCTGCACAACGGAGCGGCCGTGCAGATGGTGAACTACTGACAACACACAACAAGAGGGAGATGCCATGAAGTGCAAGAACATCTCGACGGCCGGGGCCACGCCGCTGCAGAGGGCGGTCTGGACGCTGTGCGGCAGCATGGCCTTGCTGGCCTTGACGCCAGCAGTGTCTGCCCCAGCGGACACCGCTGCCGGCCAGGGCATGGCCAACCCTGGTGCCGGCGACATGCTTCCTGGCGAATCCCTGCAGCTGGTGGCCGGGCGCCAGCACCTGATGGCGCTGGCCGACGCCCCGGTCCGCATCGCCGTGGGCGACCCCAATGTGCTGGATGTGAAACTGCTGCGCGCCACGCCGGGCTCCGGCGCCAGTGCCGGCTCCGGCTCCGGCGGAACCGAGCTGCTGCTCACGCCCAAGGCCCAGGGCAGCACCAGCTTGGTGGTGTGGCCCCGCAAGGGCGGCGTTCCCCAGCGCTGGGAGGTTCAGGTCAGAGGCCAGCACCTGCTGCTGGAAAAGCGGCTGGCCTCGGTCCCCGAGCATGCCCAGGCCGTGGCCGAACTGCGCCTGGGCGCGCCCGCCCAGACGCCGCTGGTGGACAACGCGCAGATCGATGTCAGGAGCAACACCGTGCAGGTGGACGTGCAGGTGGTGGAGTTCAAGAAATCCGCCATGAAGCGCGTAGGCGTCAATATCTACAGCGGCGGGCGCAACAACCAGGGCTTCAGCTTCGGCAGCTTCAGCCCCGGCGTGGTCGGCAGCATCAGCACCAATACCAACGGCACGGGCACGGGAACGGGCAATACCGGGTCGGGCGGCACGGGCTCGGGCAACACGGGATCGGGCAGCGTGTCCAACAACACCTCCTCGGCCATTGCCAGCGCCATGAGCCTGGTGATGACCTTCGGCAAGGCCTTCAGCGGCGCCGGCATCGTCACGCAGTTGAGCATCCTCGAGGGCAACGGCATGGCCCGCGTGCTGGCCCGGCCGACCCTGCTGGCACAGACCGGCCAGAACGCCAGCTTCCTGGCCGGCGGCGAGCTGCCGATTCCCGTGCCTGCGCGCGACGGCAACATTGCCATCCAGTACAAGGAATTCGGCATCAAGCTGCAGCTGACGCCCACCATCCTGTCGGACGAGCGCATCGCCCTGAAGGTCTCGCCCGAGGCCAGCGACCTGGACTTCAACAGCGGCGTGACCATCAGCGGCGTCACCGTGCCCGCCATCCGCACGCGCCGCGCGGACACCTCGGTGGAGCTGGCCGATGGCGAGAGCTTCGTCATCGGCGGGCTGGTCAGCCGCGCCACCACCTCCAACGTCAGCAAGGTGCCCGTGCTGGGCGACCTGCCCATCCTGGGCACCTTCTTCAAGAACCTCAACTACACGCAGGAAGAGACCGAGCTGGTGATCATCGTCACCCCGCGCCTGGTCCACCCGCTGCCCGCCAGCACCAACCTCGAAGCCCTGCTGCCGGGCGCGCGCTCCGAGCAGCGCAACGCCGGCAAGGTCTGGCTGCCCTACCTCGCCGGCGGAATGAACCAAGACACCGCCGTACCCGGTTTCTCGTACTGACGACATGACAAGCAAGCCCACCGCAACCGATTCGCCTGTGGACGCCACAGGCTCGCCGGCCATCGGCTCACCCACCTCGCTGGAGACATTGCTGGGTCTGCGTTCCTCGACCTCGCTGGCCGGCAAGCTGCAGCCCGCCACCGACGCGATGGCCCAGGAAAAAGCGCTGCTGGACAAGGCGCTGCTGGACAAGGCGCCACCGGACAGGATGGCGCCGCCCCATGCCGCAGCGGCGTCCGCCGCTGCATCGACTGCCGCGCTGCGCCAGCCGCCACAGCCGCTCGACGATGTGCTGGAGATGGAGCTGCTGTTCATCCATGCCGGCACGCCCGAAAGCGCGCTGGCCCAGTCCTGGATGCAGCGCATGCTGGACGGCACACGGCTGCACGTGGCGCGCTTCCAGGACAACATCACGGAGCAGGTACAGCGCTTCATGCCGCATGCCATCTTTGTGCATTTCGACCCGCTGTCCACCGACGAGGCCGCCCATCTGGCCTCCCAGCTGCACATCTCCCACCCCCACCTGCCCTGCGTGGCTGTGGGCCGCACCAAGTACCCGCAGTGCATGCTGGCCGCCCTGCGTGCCGGCGTGCAGGATTTCCTGGACGTGGACGCGCCCGTGCAGACCGCGCTGCAGACCGTGCGCGAGCTGATCAAGCGCATGCCGGCACCGCAGTCCAGCGCGCCCAGCGCGCCGCTGACGGCCATCCTGTCCGCACGCGCGGGCCTGGGCAGCAGCCTGCTGGTCTCGCACCTGGCCTGGTATCTGCAAAAGCGCCTGCACGGCCGGATCGAGGGCAAGGAAATCAGCGCCAGCGAAATCAGCAACGAAACGCTGGACGGCCTGCTCATCGACCTGGGCAATCCCAGCGGCGACTGCTCCCTGTACATGGGAACGCAAAGCGACTTCGACTTCATCGAGGCCGTCAACAACCTGCGCCGCTTCGACCGGCGCCTGGCCTCCACCGGCCTGTCACGCCACGAAAGCGGCCTGCGCATGCTCACGCTGCCGCGCCAGTCCAGCCGCCTGCGCGATGTCTCGTATGCCGACGTCGATGCCCTGCTGCTGCGCCTGCGCCAGTACTTCCGCCACGTGATTGCCGACCTGGGCGCCGTCGTCCCCACCCACCTGGCCATGCGCGTGGCGCTGCGCGCCAGCCAGGTCTGGGTGGTCTGCGACCAGAGCGTGGCCAGCGTGGTCTCCACCACCGAACTGCTGCGGCAGCTGGACGAGCAAAAGATCGAGCGCGATCGCATGCACCTCATCGTCAGCCGGCACGACAGCCAGCTCGAACTGGAGGCCCAGCAGATCGCCAAGCAGCTGCAGCTGCCGCTGCTGGCCACCATCCCCGAGCGCCGCCGGGAGCTGGCCCAGGCCGTCAACCAGGGCCAGCTGCTGCCCAGCCGCCTGCAGCGGGAGCCCTATGTGCAGGCCGTGGACAAGCTCGCCACCTTGCTGATCACCACCCACCACCAGGCCCATGCGGGCGATCAGGCCGCGCCCGCCCGCGGACTGAACCGTTTCTTCCACCGAACAAGAAGCTGAACGCACCATGACGACCACGGCTTATTCCCATCTGGCGGACGCACAGGCCAGCGAGTTCGAGCAAAGCGCGCTGTTCCTCGACCTGAAGAACCGCACGCACGAGCATTTGCTCAGCCGCATCGAGGAGCTGGGCGCCGAGTTCGGCCGCTGGTCGCAGGCTGCCATCGCGCAGTTCGTGCTGATGGAGCTGGACAGCTTCATCCGCCTGCACTCCGTGCCCGTCAACGAGCAGGAGGCGCTGCAGGTGGCGCGCGCCCTCACGCGCGAACTCACGGGACTGGGACCGCTGCAGCCGCTGCTGGAGGACCCCCGGGTCGAGGACATCCTCATCAACGGCCACGGCAACATCTACGTCTCGCGCGGCGGCGTGCTGCAGCGCGAGACCCTGCACTTCAAGGACGACGAGCATGTGCTGCGCATCGTGCGCCGCATCCTGGCGCCGCTGGGCCGGCGTCTCGATGAATCCAGCCCCATGGTCGATGCCCGCCTGCCCGATGGCGGGCGCATCAACGTCATCATCGAGCCGCTGTCCATCGACGGCCCCTCGGTCTCCATCCGCAAGTTCCGCAAGGACCCGCTGACGCCTTCCGAGCTGGTGCAGCTGGGCACCTTCAACCACGACATCTGCCGCATCCTGGAGATGGCCGTGCAGGCGCGCTGCAACATCCTGGTCAGCGGCGGCACCAGCTCGGGCAAGACCTCGCTGCTCAACGCGCTGGCCAGCTTCATCCCCTCCAGCGAGCGTATCGTCTCCATCGAGGACACGGCCGAGCTGGCCCTCAACCACAACCATGTGGTGCGGCTGGAAAGCCGCCCCGGCGGCTTCGACGGCTCGGGCCACGTCAGCATCCGCGACCTGCTGCGCAACAGCCTGCGCATGCGGCCCGACCGCATCATCGTCGGCGAAGTGCGCGGCGGCGAAGTGCTGGAGCTGCTGCAGGCCATGAACACCGGCCATGACGGCTCCATGGGCACCATCCACGCCAGCTCGCCGCGCGAGTGCCTGTACCGGGCCGAGATGCTGGCAGGCTTTGCGGGCTTCCAGGGCAGCGAGGTCAGCCTGCGCCGCCAGATCGCCAATGCCGTGGACTTCATCGTGCAGATCGGCCGCCTGTCCAACGGCCGCCGGCGCCTGCTGTCGCTGACCGAGGTCACGGGCATGACCGACAACATGATCTCCATGCAGGAGCTGTACCGCTACGAGCCCCAGGTCGGCGGCGACGGGCAGGAAATCGACCACTGGGTCTCGCTGGGCATCTCGCCCCACTCGCCCAAGCTGCTGAGCTGGTGGCGCTCGCAGCAGCAGGCCGGCAGCGGAGGCGTGCGATGACAGGCCTGGCACCCGTCATCCTCATCCTCGGCGCGCTGGCCTGCCTGCTGCTGGCACTGGCGCTGTGGGTGATCATGCGCGGGCGCCGCAAGGAGCATGAGCAGTCGATCAAGCTGCACCTGCAGCGCAGCGTCGAAGGCCACAGGGAGGCGATTGCGCCCGCGCTTGCCATGGCCGAGCCTGTCTACAAGCCCGCCGCGCCGCAGCCTGCGCCGGCGCCTGCCGCGGTGCAATGGCTGAACCAGCGCCTGGGCATCCAGTCCTGGGGCATCTCATCCAACACCCTGGCCCTGTTCGCCATCACCGGCCTGGTCCTGGCCCTGCTGGCTGCCAGCCAGGCAGGAGCGGCGGCAGGGCTGGTGGTGGCCGTGCTCTATGCCGTGCTTCTGGGCCTGGGCATCTGGCGGCGGCAGGCCAAGCGCCGCGAAAGGCTGCTGCAGCAGCTGCCCGGCTTCCTGGACAACATGGTCCGCCTGATCTCCATCGGCAACTCGCCCCATGCGGCCTTCCAGATGGCGCTGAACAACGTCCCCGATCCGCTGGGCGATGCCCTGCAGCAGGCGGCGGCCATGCTCAGTGCCTCGCCCGATCTGGGGCAGGCCATGGGCCAGCTCGAGCGCAACTGGCGCCTGCCCGAATTCGGCCTGCTGGCCGCCGTGTTCCGCATGAGCGTGCGCTATGGCGGCCGCGCCGACCTGGTGCTCGAGCGCGTGTCGGCCTACATCCGCGACCGCCAGTCCGCCGAGCGCGAACTGCATGCGCTGTCCTCCGAGATCCGCATGTCGGCCTGGGTGCTGGCCCTGCTGCCCCTGGTGGTGGGGACGCTGATCATGGTGATCAACCGGGGCTATTTCATGCGCATGTGGAACGACGACAGCGGCCAGACCATGGTCCTGGTCGCCGCCGCCCTGGAAGCCCTGGGCGCCTTTCTCCTGTACCGGCTGGCCAAGCTGAGGTGAACCCATGACAGCACAGGCACAAGCACACGCCCGCCCACCCGTCTGCGCAAGGAGCCACGCATGAACACGCAGCAACTGTGGATCGCCAGCATCGGCCTGGGCGCCCTGGGATTGGTGCTGTGGGCGTCCACCCTGGTGTGGAGGCTGTGGCGCTCGGCACGCGCCTCCAGCCAGGTCGCCAGGATCCTGCAGGCGCGCGACTCGGCATCGACCACGAAGGCGGCCACGAAGAGCGCCATGCAGGCCAACGACGCGCAACTGCTCAACCCGCTGTCCATCAACGTGCGTTCGTCCGATTCCCCGCAGGCGGTGGCGGCCAACCTGCCGCCACCGGCCTGGCTGCAATGGGGCGTGGCCAAGGCCCTGCTGGCCGATGAGGACCGCAAGCTGCTGGACCAGGCCGGCGTGGGCACGCGCAACGGCAGCATGGCCTATGTGGCCAGCCGCATGGTGCTGTGCGTGGTCCTGCCCCTGCTGGCGCTGGGTGTGCTGCGCCCCGGCGAGAACGCTGCGCTGGTCTACGGCTTTGTGGCAGTGAGCCTGGGGCTCATGCTTCCCAAGTGGTTTCTGCGCTCGCGGGCCAAGGGCCGGCGCGAGCAGGTGGTCGAGGAACTGCCGCTGTTCGTGGACCTGCTGAGACTGCTGCAGGGCGTGGGCCTGAGCGTGGACCAGAGCCTGCAGATCCTGGCCTCGGAGTTCAAGGGCGTGCTGCGCGTCATCAGCGGCGAGCTGGCCCTGGCCAACCAGCTCTACAACACCGGCCGCACGCGCGAGCAGTCCTTCCAGCGCATGGTCAACATGAGCGCGGACGACGACATGAGCGCCATCGTCAACCTGCTGGTGCAGGTGGACAAGCATGGCGGCGCCGTGCAGGAGCCGCTCAAGGAATTCAGCATCCGGCTGCGCGAAAAGCGCCAGGCCAGCTTCAAGGAAAAGATAGGTTCCATCACCGTCAAGATGACGGGCGTCATGGTCCTCACGCTTTTGCCCGCACTGCTGGTCATCACGGCGGGCCCCGGTTTCCTGGCCGTGATCAGGGCATTGACAACCATGGGAGGACGCTAGGCATGCGACACCACAAAGGCACCCCCGCCGGGCGGACGCCAGCGCTGACAGCACTGACAGCGCGGACAGCCCTGGCCCCCCTGGCCATGGCCCTGGCCCTGGCCCTGGCCGGCTGCGCCGGCAAAGGGCCGCAAGGCTACGGCGCCACCTCTTCGCAGCAGGAGACCGCAGCCCAGGCACAGCAGCAGCTGCAAAACGCCCAGCAGGCCACCCAGGTCGACAACGCCCAGACCTATCTGGACCTGATCACGCAGATGCAGCAGGCCGGCCAGTGGTATGCATCGCTGGCGCATACCGAGGCCTTCGAGCAGCAATACGGCACGCAACCGGAATCGCGCCTGATGCGGGCCGACGCGCTGCGCAACACCGGCCAGGCCGAGCAGGCCCGGCAGGCCTACCAGGCGCTGCTGCAGGGCGCCACCACGGCACGCGCGCGGCGCGGCCTGGGCCTGCTGCACGCAAGCCAGGGCGAGTATGGCCAGGCCGTGGAACAGCTGGAGAAGGCGCGCCAGCTCAATCCCATAGACGCCAACGTCCTCAGCGACCTGGCCTACGCCCACATGCTCGACGGCCAGCTGGCCGCCGCGCAGATGCCCATCATGCAGGCCTCGCAGCTGGCCCCGGCCAACGCGCGGGTGCAGCTGAACATGGCGCTGTTCTGGCTGGCCAGCGGCAACGAGACCCAGGCCTCCCAGCTGCTGCGCCAGCTGGCGCAGCCCCAGGCCAAGGGCGCCCTGCCCATGATCGACCAGACCTCGCTGCAGACCCTGCAGTCCCAGCTGGCCAGCGTGAACGAGGCGGTGCGCCTGCGCGGCGGCCAACTGTCCGCAGCGCCCGCGCCCGGGACCCGGCTGGCGCGGGGCGTGGAGCCCGTGCCCAGGCCCGCCACCGACGCGAGCGCCCTGCCGGCCGGCATCACCCGGCGCATTCTTCTGTCCGAGCCGTCCGGCGCCGCTGGCGCAGCACCGGCCTCGCCACTTTGAGGACCACGACATGCCAGACACACACCGCATGCATTTGCCCCGCCGCGCAGCCGCCGCAGCGCTGGCGCCCTGGCTGCCGGCTGCCGGCCTGGCCCTGACACTGGCCCTGACCCATACGGCCCCGGCACACGCCCAGGCCTTTGGCGAAGTGCAGAGCCCGCCCGAGCAGGTGGATGCACGGCCCCATGTGTTCGCCGAGCCCTCCACCGACTCCATCCTGGCCGGCTACACGCTCTACACCAACCCCGATGGAACCGTGATGTACGTGCCCCGGCGCGAGATCGACATCGGCGGCGGCACCCTGCGGCTGCTGGGAATGCAGCACAGCCAGCCGGGCCAGCGTGCCCGCCCCATCGACGGCGAGCAGGCGCGGCGCAGCTATGCGCGCTACCTCAAGAGCTTCGAGACGGAAATCCCCGCCCTGTACAAGACCGGCGTCGAAGCCGGCGGCAAGAACTGAGCCCGCCCCGGCCAGCAGCTTGAGGAACGACCATGATCCGGCGCCCACTCCGCGCTCACCACCCCCACCGGCCTGCCAGCCTGCGGCAGCGGGGGGTGTACGCGCTGGAGTGGGCCATCATCTTCCCGGTGTTCTTCGCCCTGCTGTACGCCTGCATCAGCTACGGGCTGGCGTTCCTGGTGCGCGAATCCATGCAGGCCGCCGCCGAGGACGCCGCGCGGGCCACGCTGCGCTACCAGACCAGCCGCAGCGCCCGCCTGGACGCAGCCCGCAGCCTGGTGCAGCAGCGGCTGGACTGGCTGCCGGCCGACCTGAGGCCCACGGCAGGCAGCATCGACGTGCGCATCTGCAGGCTGCAAAACAGCGAGCTGTGCTCGGCCACGCTGACCTGCGGCGTGCTGGTGGCCGAACGCTGCATGGTGCGCGTGGGCTTCACCATCCCTTATGGAACCAGCCCGATAGCACCCGCCCTGCCGGGCTTCGGCCTGGTCATGCCGACGACGCTGACCGCCAGCGCCAGCATCATGGTGGACAGGGGGGGGCTATGAAGCTCCCCCTGAGTCGCTTCGCGCCTTCCCCCTCTCTCGCTTCGCGGGAGGGGGGCATCCGGGCAACCGGCGACACCCTCGGGGCGGGGCGGCGCGGCCGGCTTAGGCCCTTCCTCGGTGTCCCTGGGTTGGGGCATGCCTTGCGTGGGGCACGCCCTGCTGCATCGGCCGAGTTCATGCAGGACACCGGCGATACCTTCGCGGCAGGGCTGCACAGGCGGCAGCGCGGCGTGGCGGCGGTGGAGTTCGCGTTGATCGCCGGGGTGATGGTGATGCTGCTGATGGGCATGTTCGTGTACTGGCGCGTGCTGCAGGCCCAGCAGTCGGTGGCGCGCGCCACGGGCGACGGCGCGCGCATGGTCCAGCATCTGGCCTTCGGCGGGATGGCTGGCTTCAATCCGGCCAAGCCGGCCGAGCGCGCCAACATCCTGCAGGCCACCACCGACGTGGTGAACCAGAGCCTGACGGCCAGCGGCATTCCGCCCGGCACGGCGCCCACCCAGGTGCAGATCGACTGGACCAGTTCCCAGGCCACGCTGAGCGTGGTGTACATGCTTCCCCCCGTGCTGGGCCAGGGCCTGCAGGTGGGCAGCCAGACCCTGGGCGAACCCACGCGCCTGGAGGCCCGCAGCCTGATCAGGCTCGCCCCCGGCAGCTAAGACAGGAGGACCAGAGCATGCTCACCCACCTCCCCGCATCCGTACGACGCCCCAGAACGCGCCGGCAAGGGCGCCGGCAAGGCGGCAGCCTGCTCGTGCAGTTCGCCCTGCTGGGCTCGGTGCTGTTCCTGCTGCTCGGCATCGTGGACCTGGGCTACATGTACTACGCCAAGCGCGACCTGCAGCGCATTGCCGATCTGGCAGCCACCCAGGCCGCCCAGACCATCAATGCCGAGCGCAGCAACCGCGCCGCCTGCGTGACGGCGGGCGAGGACAGCATCACGGCCAACTGGCCGGTTCCCCTGACCCGCAGCAGCGCCCAGACCCTGGTCAGCTGCGGCAACTGGAACCCGGCGGACCCGGCCAGGCAGTCCAGCGGCGGCCGCTTCTTCGACGCCGCCTCCGGCCCGCTCAACGCGGCGCGCGTCACGGTGGGCGGCACCTCGCCCACCATCTTTCCCGGCACCTGGAGCCGCCTGGTGGTGGCCGAGGCCATTGCCATGCGCAACGACTCGGTGGCGTCCTTCCAGGTGGGCTCGCAGCTGCTGCGCTTCAACAAGGACACGCCGCTGGGCGGGCTGCTGGGCCTGGTGGGGCTGGACGTGGGCATGCTGACCCTGCTGGACTCCAAGGGCCTGGCCGATGCCAAGATCAGCCCGGCCGGCCTGCTCAAGGCCCTGGGCGTGAACCTGGGCATAGAGCAGCTGCGCGCGCTGTCGCCCGAGGGCCTGGCCAACATCGCCAGCGTCACCCTGCTGAACGTGATCGATGCCTCCATCAGCGCCATCACCGACAACGCGCTGGCCGTGCAGCTCAACGCGCTCAAGACCCAGATCATCAACGCGGGGCTGAGCACCATCAAGATCCCGCTGGGCAGCCTGGATGACCAGAAGGGCCTGTTCGCCTTCCTGGGCGCCGGCCGCACCGATCCGCTGAACGCGGCCATGGACGTGCAGCTGGGCATCGGCGACGTGCTCAAGACCGCCATCGCCATCGGCGCCAACGGCCATGCGCTGCAGGCCAACCAGCTCGATGTGGCCGGCCTCATCAAGGCCCAGCTGACCATCGTGCAGCCGCCCACCATTGCCGTGGGCCCCGTCGGCACGCAGGGCTACAGCGCGCAGATCCGGCTGAACCTGAACGTGGACACGGACCAGTTGCTGGGCGGCGCGCTCAAATGGCTGGTCAAGGACATCCTGGGCACCCAGGTCAAGCTGCCCATTGCCGTGGACATCACCAACGCCACGGGCACGCTGACGGCGCTGCAGTGCAGCGCCAGCCCGCAGACCATGGACCTGTCGGTCAAGTCCTCCATCCTCAATGCCTGTGTGGGCAAGATGGACCCGGCCAACAAGCAAAGCTGCGAGAAGGGCCTGCAGGACGAGCAGCTCATCACCCTGCTGCACCTGCCCGTGCTGACCGGCAAGCTGTGGGTGCCGGCCCTGGAGTACACCGACTCCACCACGGGCCTGGGCATGGAGCCGGGCTACGAAGATCCGGCCGACCCCAACTGGTCCAAGACCAACCGCTCCACGCAGGTGAACCAGCTGGCGCTGGGCGACACGGTCGACAACATCGTCACGGGCCTGCTCAACCTGCTCAGCGGCCTGCTGCAGCCGCCGGGCACCACGCCCACCGACATCACCACGCGGCTGCTGGAGTCCTACCTGGATGCCGCCAAGGTCAACGGCCTGTACAACGTGACCAGCGTGACCAACCTGCTGCTCAACGGGCGCGGTGTGCCCGGCGACCCGGACTACATGCCAAAGCTGCTCACCTCCAACTTCACGTTCAACAACGCCATCGCCACATCCTGCTTCCTGTTCGCTTGTCCCTCCTCCAGCTGGCCCAGCGGCACGTTCTCGGCCGCCCTCAACTCCTACACCAGCGTGCCCGGCGGACTGCTGGATGTGCTGGGCATCTCCACCTACGACAACGGCTACCAGAGCTGCGCGGGCCTGCTCAGCTCGCTGCTCAACTGGAACGGCTGCGTCAAGCACAACGTGACCAAGCTGCTGACCTCGCACCCGCAGTACCTGTACGCGATCAACGCCAACAGCCCCGAGATCCAGTCCCTGCTCAACCGCGACAACAACCTCACCTGCACCGGCGCCCTGTGCACCCTGCTCAAGCCGCTGATCACGGGCGTGCTCAAGCCCATCCTCAACGGCGTGGGCGGGCTGCTGACCACGGTGCTCAAGGACACGCTGGGCCTGGAGGTGGGCCGCACCGACATCAAGGCCCTGTCCATCGGCTGCGACACGGCGCAACTGGTTTTTTGAACTGCACAGGCCATCCAATCCATGAATCGACAACGAGGGAATGCAACGTGAATCTGGACGAGCTCGTCATCTATGTCTGGGAAGGCCAGGCCGACATCGCCGAGCGGGTGGAGCGCTGCGTGCTCAACCTGGGCGTGGACGTGGTGCGCGCCGACGGGCTGACCCTGCCCGCCGACACCAGCGAGCTGGGCAATGCGATCGCCGTGGTCAGCGTCTCGGTGCTGGAGGGCGCGCGCTTCACGCGCCAGGGCGTGGAGGGCACCTTCGGCATGCCCGTGCTGTGGGTCAGCGCCAAGCAGCGCGACGCCAACGCCGGCACCTATGCCATGGAGTACTCGCATGTGCTGCCCTTCGACTTCACGGGGGCCGAGCTGCGGGCCATGCTGGTGCGCATACTGCGGCGCATGCAGAGCAACCAGCGCCAGGTGCAGCGCTCGGAGGACATCATCGCCGTGGCCGACTGCATGCAGCGCCTGCTGCGCGACGTGGACACCTTTGCCGACTGCGAGCACAGCGTGCTCATCATCGGCGAGACCGGCGTGGGCAAGGAGCGCATTGCCGAGCGGCTGCACGAGCGCAACAACCGCTACGGCCAGGGCCCCTTCGTGGTGGTCAACTGCGGCGCCATCCCGGACGGGCTGTTCGAGTCCCTGTTCTTCGGCCACGCCAAGGGCTCGTTCACGGGCGCGGTCAATGCCCACAAGGGCTATCTGGAGCAGGCCAACGGCGGCACGCTGTTCCTGGACGAGATCGCGGACCTGCCGCTGTACCAGCAGGTCAAGCTGCTGCGCGTGCTGGAAGAGCGCGCCATCACGCGGCTGGGGTCGGCCGCCGCCGTGCGGCTGGATTTCCGGCTGGTGGCGGCCACCAACAAGCCGCTGCGCGGGCTGGTGCGCGAGGGACGCTTTCGCGCCGACCTGTTCTTCCGCCTGGCCGTGATCGAGCTGCAGATCCCCAGCCTGGAGGAGCGCGGCGAGGCCGACAAGCTGGCCATCTTCCACGCCATCCTGCACAAGGTGGTGGGCGAGGCCACGATGAAGGAGCTGGGCGAGCCGCCCTTCTTCATCCTCGACGCCGTGGCCCAGATGTACTTCCCCGGCAATGTGCGCGAGCTGCGCAACCTGGCCGAGCGCATCGGCGTGGCCGCCCGCCAGACGCGCGACTGGAACGCCGACGGCGCCACGCAGCGCATCCTGCAGCACGCCCAGGCCCTGTCGGCCACCACCTTCCCGCCGGACGCCGGCGCCGCCGAGCCCCTGCTGGCCGACCGCAGCAACTGGGACATGGACGAGCGCAACCGCATCATCGCGGCGCTCAACACCAATGACTGGAAGCGCCAGAACACGGCCCAGCACCTGGGCATCAGCCGCAAGGTGCTCTGGGAAAAGATGCGCAAGTACCAGATCAGCGACGGCGAGCCCGAAGTGCCCGTGCCGGGCTGAGCACGCCCTCCGACACATCCCATCCCCCCACGCCATGGAGACCTCCACGAACATGCAGGACAAGCCGGTCATCATCTTCGTCAGCGCCGTCTACCCCAGCCAGTACAGCCTGCTGTGCAGCCACCTTCGCGCCAGCGGCGCGGCCGACAGCTGGTTCATGACCATGCCCGGCCATGCCGAGAACTACGCCAGCCAGTGCGACCACCTGCTGTCGTTCCGGCCCGATGGCGACATCGTCGGCCCGCAAAGCTACTACTACTCCAGCAAGGTGGAGCGCTCGGCGCGCATAGGCCGCGGCCTCCTGCAGGGCCTGCAGGCCTTCGAGAAGGAAAAGGGCAAGCGCATCGACGTGGTGGTCGCCCACTCGCTGTGGGCCGCGCCCAACCTGCTGTACGGCGAGATCGATGCCGCCATCGTCAGCTACATCGAATTCCCCAGCTACCGCGTGCACGGCAACGAGCCCGACTACCCGCCCGACCTGTCCCAGCGCCTGGCCGACCGCAACATGGAAATGCTGCACTACCACCAGGTGCTGTGCAGCGACCTGACCATCGCGCCCAGCGCCCATGCGCGCTCGCTGTTCCCGCCGCTGCTGCAGGAGCGCGTGGCCGTGCAGTTCGAGGGCTTCGACATCCAGGCCCCTGACGAGCGGGCCGAGCCGGTGCCGCGCCAGGACGCGCGCTTCACCGTGGCCTTCTCATCGCGCGACCTGTCCAGCTCCAAGGGCTTCGAGACCTTCATGCGCCTGGTCGACCGCCTGGTGCGCGAGGGCGATGGCCAGCAGATGCGCTTCATCGCCCTGGGCGACCCCACGGCCGTGACCTACGGTTACGAACAGCAATGGGTGGAGCGCCGCTACCAGGGCAAGGTGGCCAGTTTCCGCGACCATCTGCTGCAGATCCACCCGGCCGCACAGGTGGTGGAGTTCCCGGGCAAGCTGCCGTACGACGAGTTCGCGCGCACCCTGGCCTCGGTGGACCTGTTCCTCTACCCGCTGCGCTACGGCGTGGCCAACTGGGGATTGATGGAGATCCTGGCGCGCGGCGGCTGCGTGATCGGCTCGAACTGGGGCTTTGTGCCGGAGCTGGTGCAAAACGACGTCAACGGCCTGCTGCTGCCCGACAGCGACGACGCCTGGATCGGCGCCATCCGCCAGCTGCGCGACGACCCGGCCCGGCGCCAGCGCTACAGCCGGGCCGCGCGCGAGACGGGCAAGCGCTTTCACATCTCCAACGTGGCACCGCGCTTCATGGACCTGTTCCGCCTGGCCATGGCGCGGCGCAGGGCGAGCCCGCTGATGCTGGAGTGAGGTGCAATGCGGGCCGGGCCCGGCCTGCGTTCAGGTGCGGGCCCTTGCGCGCCTAGGCGGCGGACAGCGCCGATGCAGGGGCCCCGACAGCCCCGACAGCGCCGACGGCCCCGCCAGTCCCGCTGTCGGCAGCCGAAAGAGCCGTCACACGGTCCATGCCACTCCAGCTCAGGGCCATGCTCAGTGCCATGTCCAGCGCGTCGCCCTCCTGCGCCTCGGACGCCTGCAGCACCTCCAGCACATCGGCCACGCACACCACCTGGTCGAGCAGCCCATGCAGCGATGGCCGGGCTATGAAAAACCCCTGCACGCCATGCGCCCCCGCAAGCGCCACGGCCTCCATGCCCTGGGCGGACTCCACGCCTTCCACGATCACGCAGGCGCCGCGGTCGGCGCACAGGCTGATCAGGCCCTGCAGCATCCGGGCCGACGGCCGGGCCTGCAGGCTCTGGTCCAGCACGGACTTGTCGATCTTGACGATGTTGGCGCGCAGCTTGCCCAGGATGTCCAGGCCACCGCGCCGGGGAACGATATCGTCCAGCGCCACGCGCACGCCCAGGATCTGCAGGTGCCGCACCAGGCCCAGCGCGGCCTTCTCGCAGGGGAAGACACCGGTCTCGGTGATCTCCAGCACCAGGCGCTGGGCGATCTCGGGCCGCTCCTCCAGATAGTCGAACACGCCTTCCCACCAGGTCTCGTCGCAGAACGAGGCGGCCGACAGATTGCAGCCCAGGCTGTGGCCGGTCTTCATCTCCAGCGCCCCTATCACCGACCACAGCACGCTGCGGTCCAGCCGCGCGGCCAGGCCCAGCCGCTCCAGCGCCTCGATGGCATGGGGCACGGCATAGTTGTCGTAGGCAGAGAACACGCTGCGGCGCAGCAGGCACTCGTGGTAAAGCGTGCGGCCCGTGCCGGTCCCACTGCCTCCCCCTGCCATGCCCCCGGGCTCCAGCAGCGTCACGGGCTGGAATGCCAGCGCCAGATGGCCCAGCCGCAGATCGTCCAGCAGGCGGCCCGCCAGCTGCATGTCGGCCTGGTAGCCCTTGATGAGCCTGGCGGGCATTCTGCGCACCGCCATGTCCTGGCCGCCCGCCGTGGCGTGGCCCTTGCCGCGTATCTCGTGCAGCCCCGCGAAGGAGACGCAGCCCAGCGCCTGCACCTCGGCCCGCAGATAGGCCTGGCGCGAGCCGTGCACCACGGGCTCGCTCACCAGGGCGGACTCCAGCGCATGCATCCAGCCATGCCGGGCATGATGGCCGGGCAGCACCGTGTCGGCCAGCGTGCGGGGGTCGAACCCGCGAACCAGCAGCGTATCGCCCGCGCGCTCCAGCGATTGGGCATCGATGCCCAGGCCCTTGAGCCGGTCCATGCAGGCCTGCATGGCCTCGTCGCAGAAACCGTTGCCATAGACGCTGCGCCAGGCCTGCAGGGGCGGCAGCCAGATGGCCAGATCCAGGGGCATGTCGCTGTGCGAGGGTTCGATGATGTCGTGCATGGTGAGCGCCTTCGTTCAACGGCCTGCAATGGGTTGTGAATAGCAGTGAAATCCGATCGCCCTGCGCCCCCGGCCGGCCGGCCCGCCGCCGAGCATGCCGGCATCCACGGCCGACAGCGCCAGGTCCACATGGCCGGCCACCAGGTCAAAGACCACCGAGCAGGCATCCGCCTTGCGGCTGAAATACGCCAGCGTGGCATCCGTTCCGCCGGCAAAGCTGCCCAGCAGCGCCTGCCCGTCCTGCTCCTGGAACACCGCCTGCGCGCTGCCCTGCTGCGGCACGATGACCCGGTCGCCCTGCTGCAGCAAGGCGCCGGCCTGCGCCACGATCACATCGCTGCGCCGCACGATGCGCACGCCCTCGCTCACCCGCGTGAGCAGCGCCACCGGCGCCGCCTGCGCCACCTGCGCATGGGGGCTTCCGTCGCCCGCCTCGCGCGCAGCGGTGCGCGGCACGGCGGCAGACGCAAACGACGCGGGCACGTTCAACGGCTTGCTGCGCGCCCTTTCCGGGTAGGCGCGCAGTCGCGGCAGGGGCATGCCTGCAAACGACAACGAGACAGCGGCCATGGTTTCTCCTCCGAAAGACAGCGATCAATGGGGCGGCCGGCGCAGCACACGGTTTTCCAGACACTGCGACAAGCTTTTTGCATCCTGTTGCAACAAGCGTGCCATGGGCCTGGACGTCTTCATCCAACGCAAAGCCATCTGTAACCTATTGATTTATTTGGGCACCCAAGCACAGCCACCACCGTGTCACCCCGCAGCGTTACGGGCGATGTCACGTAACGCCGGCACGCCACGGCGTTACTTTCACGGCGGCTGCGCAGGACGACGCTGCCCTGGCTGCCAGGCGCGGCCCCCCTTTCGGTGTATGTTCCAGCGCATCACTTCAGGAGCCGGCCCTGTCCCCGCAAAAGTCCATCCAACGGGATCTGGTGATCCTCTGGCTCACCATCTCGGCCGTCGCCCTGGTGCTGGCGTGGCTGCTGTTGCTGTTGACCCGGCAGGGCACCGAACCGCAGATTGCCCGCGCCCGCGACGCCGCAGGCGTCAGCTGCAGCGCGCTGCAGGCCGGGGCCGCGCGCATGGGGCTGGCGGGGCTGACGGCAGATACGCCATCTGCCCAGGCCCGGTCCGCCGCGCAGGCCGTGCTGGACCTGGCGCTGCGCGAGCGCCCGGGCATGGAGGGCGGCTTCTGGCGCGAGGGCCCCGGCGTGGTGGCCTATGCGTTTCCCACCTATGACGGCTCGGGCATCAAGCGCGATGCGCCCAGTGCGGAGATGGAGCGCATCGCCTCCACCGCCCAGCGCGCAAGGGACAGCGCCGGGCTGGTGACCGACCTGCGCCCCGGCCTGCGCGAGGCGGTGGTCTTTGCCGCCTGCCCGGCCCAGGCCGATGCGTCCGCCCTGGTGGCCTGGACGCTGATGCGCGTCCCCCTGATCAGCGCCGACGTGGTCAACCCCCTCATCCTTGCCGTCAGCCTGCTGCTGGGCATGGTCCTGGTCTCGGGCCTGTGGCTGGGCAGAATGCTGCGGCGCTGGCAGCGGCAGTCGGCACAGATGGAGCAGCAACTGCTCGGCGCCGAACGGCTGGCCACCCTGGGCCGGCTGTCGGCCGGCCTGGCGCACGAGATCCGCAACCCGCTGGGCACCATGCGCATGAAGGCCGAGAACGCCCTGGCCGCGCCCGAGCCACTGCGGCAGGCCCGCAGCCAGGGCGCCCTGGAGGCCGTGCTGGCACAGACCGCGCGCCTGGAAGACCTGGTATCGAGCCTGCTGGCCTTGACCCAGCCCTTCCGCGTGCACCCGGAGCCCGTGGACCTGCAGCAGCTGCTGGACGAAAGGCTCCAGGCCCATGCAGAAATGGCCCAGGCCAGCGGCGTGCAGCTGGCAACGGCGGTGTCCGCCGGCCTTGCCCGGGACCTGCGGGAAGGGCGCCGCCCGCTGCTGGACCCCGCACAGATGGCCCGCGCGCTGGACAATCTGCTGCTCAACGCCCTGGCGCACACGGCGGACGGCGGCCGGGTGGAACTGGGCGCGGACCGGGACGCCAAAGGCTGCCTGCGGCTGTGGATTGCCGATGACGGCACCGGCATCGCGGCCGAACTGCGCGACACGCTGTTCGAGCCCTTCACCACCGCACGCCCCGGCGGCACCGGACTGGGATTGGCGCTGGTGCGCGAAATCGTCCAGGCCCACGGCGGCCGGATCGCCCTGGCCAAGACTGCACAAGGCAAGACTGCACAAGGCACCCGCATAGAAATGGAATTTCCATGGCCCGCATCCTGATCGTGGACGACGACACGGCCTTCCGTGAAAGCCTGGCCGAGATGCTCGGCGACCTGGGCCATGGGGTCAGCCAGGCCCCGACCGTGGCGGCGGGGCTGCAGATCCTGCAGGCCGGGTCCGTGGATGCGGCCATCGTGGACCTGCGCATGCCGGGCGAGGACGGCCTGGCCTTCCTGCGCAAGGCCCGCGGCCTCTCGCGGGCGCCCTGCATCATGCTCACGGCCTACGCCAGCGGCGGCAACACCATCGAGGCCATGCGCCTGGGCGCCTTCGACCACCTGACCAAACCCATCGCCCGCACCGCCCTGGTTGAGGCCCTGGACCGCGCGCTGCAAGGCGCAGGGCCGGCCCAGGACTGCGGGGACGGCCAAGCCGGCCAGCCGCAGATGCATGACGATGGTGAACTGGTCAGCGGCAGCGAGGCCATGCGGCAGGTCTTCAAGCGCATCGGCCTGGCGGCGGACAGCGACGCCACCGTGCTGGTGCTGGGCGAGACCGGCACGGGCAAGGAACTGGTGGCACGCGCCCTGCACCGCAACAGCGTCCGGGCGGAACGCCCCTTCGTGGCCGTCAACTGCGCTGCCATTCCGGCAGACCTGATGGAAAGCGAACTCTTCGGCCATGTGAAGGGCGCCTTCACGGGCGCCGTCAGCGACCGCGCCGGGCGCTTTCGCGAGGCGCAGGGCGGCACGCTGTTCCTCGATGAAGTGGGCGACATGCCGCTGCCCACGCAGGCCAAGATCCTCCGGGCGCTGCAGGAGCGCGAGATCACGCCCGTGGGCGCCAGCCGGGCGCTGCCCGTGAACGTGCGCATCATCGCGGCCACGCACCGCGACCTGCCGGACGCTGTCAGGCAGGGGCGCTTTCGCGAGGATCTCTGGTACCGGCTCCAGGTCGTGCCCGTGCACCTGCCGCCGCTGCGCGAGCGCCTGGGCGACGTGCTGCTGCTGGCCGAGCATTTCCTGCGCCAAGGCGGCGGCGCCTCGCCCAAGCGCCTGGGTGCCGACGCCGCGCGCCTGCTGCTGGCCCACGACTGGCCCGGCAATGTGCGCGAGCTGCGCAACGCCATGGAGCGCGCGGCCCTGCTGTGCCCCGGGCCGGTCATCGGGCCCGAGCACATCGGCCTGCAGCCTGCGGCGGCGAACGGCCCCGCCATCGACTGGAACGGGCCGCTGGCCCCCGCCGTCGCCCAGCTGGAACGTGAAATGGTCACGCGCGCCCTGGCCGCAACCATGGGCAACCGTGCCGAGGCCGCACGCCGCCTGGGCCTGTCGCGCCAGCAGCTGTACCGCAAGCTCGCGGAGTTCGGCCTGGGTTGAGGCAGCAGCGGGCACAGGCGCCGCCTGCGGTGTCCGGATGGGTGACACCCCCTGTCGCCATCTCGGACACATGGCCCGCATCAGCGACCGCAAGCCCTTGATTTCATGAGGTTTCCGGATGGCATGGCGCTTGCATTGGACTGTGCATGTCCATCGCCAACCCAGGAGCCATCATGACCCGTCTCACCCTTTCTTCCGCCGCCCTGTGGCTGGGTGCCAGCGCACTGAACGCGCATGCCGCCCCGCCCCTGCCTGCCCACGGCCCTGGCGCGCCCCACGCGGCCATGCCGCACGCGCAGGCCGTGCTCGAGAGCCCAGTCGCCCGGCTGCTCACCAACCCTTACGGGGAAGTGGACGGGCTGCGCCTGACCGATGGCACGGTGGTCCGGTTCCCGCCCCACATGGCCGATGCGCTGACGACCGCCGTGAAGGTGGGCGACACGGTGCGCATCATCGGCCGCAGCGAGGCCGGTGGTGCGGTCAAGGCCGACGCCATCGTGAACACCGCCACCGGCCAGACCGTGTATGAACAGCCACCGGAGCCCGGCCGCGCCCGCCCCATGCCCCCGCACCTGCGCATGGCCGGACTGCAGACGCAGCAGGCCCAGGGCCGCATCGAGGCCGTTCTCACCGGCCCGCGCGGCGATGCCAACGGCGTCATCCTGTCCGACGGCGCCATCGTGCGCTTTGCCCCCCATGCGCTGCAGCAGCCGTTGCAGCCGGGGCAGCTGTTTGCCGCCTCGGGCCTGGGCACGCGCAACGCGCACGGCACCTCGCTGGAGGCCATCAGCATGGGTGCCAGCCTGTCGGACCTGCAGCCGCTGTACGACCGCGCGCGCTGACGCCACCGCCCGGCCCCCGGGGCCGGGCGGGTTCCTGCCCCTTCCTGGTTTCCTGCTTTCCTGCTTCCCTGCTGCCCTGCTCTCCCGCTTTCACCGAACCCGCCATGTCCCCCAAGATCGCCCCCGTCCTGCTGCTGCTGATCTCCAACATCTTCATGACCTTCGCCTGGTACGGGCACCTGAAGTTCGAGAACCGGCCGCTGTACCTCGTCATCCTGGTGAGCTGGTTGATCGCGCTGGCCGAGTACTGCTTCGCCGTGCCTGCCAACCGGCTCGGCCATGAGGTCTACAGCGCGGCCGAGCTCAAGACCATCCAGGAGGTGATCACGCTGGTGGTGTTCGCCGTCTTCTCCGTGCTCTACCTGGGCGAGAAGCTCACCCTCAACCACCTGGTGGGCTTCGGCTTCATCTGCCTGGGCGCCTTCTTCGTGTTCAAGGGCCCCTTGCGCTAAAGGAAGCCGCCATGCACCGCACACACCACCATGCGCGGCGCTGGCTGCCGGGGCTCCACTTCTTCCTGGCCGATGTGCGCGACGGCCTGGGCCCCTTCCTGGGCATCTTCCTGCTCGCCCAGGGCTGGCGGCTGGACGACATCGGCTACGTCATGGCCCTGGGCGGCATCACGGGCATGCTGGCCACCACGCCGCTGGGCGCGCTGGTCGATGCCTCGCGCCGCAAGCGCAGGCTGCTGGCAGCGGCCATCGCCCTGCTGCTGGCGGGCAACCTGGCCATCTGGACCGCACCATCGCTGGCCGTGACGGCGGCATCGCAGGTCATCACCGGCGTGGTCGCGGCCTTGATCGCCCCCTGCCTGCTGGGCATCACGCTGCAGATCACCGGCCATGCGGACCTGCCCCGGCAACTGGGCATCAACGAAGCCTGGAACCACGCCGGCAACGTGGCCACGGCCGCACTGGCGGGGGCCATGGGCCTGCGCTGGGGACTGCCTTCCGTCTTCGTGCTCATGGCCCTGATGGGCTGCGCCTCGCTGGCCTGCCTGGCGCTGATGCGGCTGGATGAAACCCCGCAAGGCACGCCGCACCCAGAGCAGGCCGGGCCTTGCGCACCCGGCCTGATGCACGTGCTCACGGGCACGCCGGCGCTGCGGGTGCTGGCCGTGGCCATGCTGCTGTTCCACCTGGGCAATGCCGCCATGCTGCCGCTGCTGGGCCAGGCCGCCGTGGCGCGCGGCCATGCCAACCCCAGCGGCTTCACGGCGCTGACCATCATCGTGGCGCAACTGGTCATGATCCCCATGGCCCTGCTCGCCGGGCGCCACGCCCAGCGCAGCGGCTACTGGCTGCTGGTCAAGGCGGCCCTGCTGTCGCTGCCGCTGCGCGGCCTGGTCGCCGCCACCTGGGACTCCGACTGGGCACTGATCCCCGTGCAGGTGCTGGACGGCGTGGGCGCCGGGCTGCTGGGCGTTGCCCTGCCGGGCCTGGTCGCGCAGACGCTGCGCGGCACCGGCCACGTCAACGCAGGCCTGGGCGCCGTGATGACGCTGCAGGGCCTGGGCGCGGCCGCCAGCCCGGCACTGGCGGGCTGGATCGCGCAGCGCTTCGGCTTTGATGCGGCCTTTCTTTCGCTGGGCGGCATCGCGGTGCTGGCGCTGGCGCTGTGCTGGTTCGGCGCACCGTCCGAACACCGGGCGGCCCGTCTCCAGCCCAAGGCCTGAGGACCGGCAGGGCACGGCTCACTTTCGGAGCACCTGGACACATTTGGAGGCCTGGAAACATAGGAGAATTCCTAGGACCCGAACCAGAACCCGCGCCATTGCGGACTTGCCTCCCTGCGGCCAGCGCCTGCCGCCCCCGAATGACAGTCAAGAACAAGAAGCCTTCCGCGCGCAAGCGCAGTTCCTCCCCCGCCTCCAAGAAGAAAGCCTCCGGCCGCAGCGGACTGTGGCGCTCCGTGATCGCCGCCGTGGTCGCGGCAGCGGGCACCTTCCAGATCGCCAGCTGCAGCCTGGACCCGAACTGGCATCCCAAGCTGCCCGAGCCGCCCCTGCTGTCCACCCTGCCCATCCCCGGGCTGGAGCACCTGCGCAAGCAGCCGGAGACAGGTTCGGGCACGGCCTCCGGTGGTGGCAGCCCGCCTGCCGGCAGCCTGGCCACGGGCTTTTCGCACTGCCGCGATTTCTTCCCCGGTGGCGAGCCCCCTGCCCTGCAGGTCCAGCCCCTTCAGCGCGAGCTGTGCTTCAGCGCCTTCGCCGTGCTGCACAGCGGACAGACCAAGACGCCCGTCTTCGTGGTGGAGCGCCTGAACCGCCAGTTGCTGGAGCAGGGCCAGGGCCTCAAGCGCAGCGACAAGTTCTATGCCGATGCCCGCCTGCCCCGCGCCGAGCGTGCCGAACTGGACGACTACCGCCGCTCCGGCTACTCGCGCGGCCACATGGCGCCGGCCGGCGACATGTACTCGCCCGAGGCCATGGCCCAGAGCTTCAGCCTGGCCAACATGGTTCCCCAGGACCAGACCCACAACGGCGGCGTCTGGAGCAAGGTCGAGCAGGACACGCGCCGCTACGCCCAGCGCGCCAAGGGCGATGTCTACGTCTTCACCGGGCCGGTGTTCGACGGCCAGCCGCTGACCATCGGGCCGGGCAAGGTCCATGTGCCCAGCCATATCTTCAAGCTGGTCTACGACGCGAGCACGGGGCGTGCCTGGGCGCACTGGCAGGCCAATAGCCCGGATACGCGGATGAGTGCGCCCATCAGTTATGAGGAGTTCACTCGGAGGACGGGGATGCCGTTGTTGGCGGGGGTGATGAGGGGGCGGGGTTAGTGCCCCTCGCAGGCTTCTGGCGTGGGCCAGGGGGCTGTTTCTTGCCCCTGCCGGGGGGTTGTTTTTCGAGGCCGGGTTTCGGCCCGGCGGCCGACTGCCCTTTCTTGATTCGCCAAGAAAGGTCAGATCAAAGAAGGCGACCCGAATGTCCGCGACCCTCCGCTTCGCTGCGGGCAACCTGCGTCGTGGCGGTTGCGGCTCAGGGGGTTACCGTGCGTCGGTCCAGAACCTTGTCTATCAGGCCCCATTCGCGGGCTTCTTCTGCGGTCATGAAGCGGTCGCGGTCCAGGTCGCGTTCCACCTCTTCGTAGCTGCGGCCGCAGTGCTGGGCGTACAGGCGTGTCACGCGGTCCTTGGTGCGCAGCATTTCCTCGGCATGGATGCGGATGTCCGAGGCCTGGCCCTGCACGCCGCCCAGCGGCTGGTGCACGTGCAGGCTGGCGTTGGGCAGGGCCATGCGGTGGCCGGGCTCGCCGGCCATGAGCAGGAAGGAGCCCATGGAGCGCGCCGTGCCCATGCACAGCGTGTGCACGGGTGACTTGATGAACTGCATGGTGTCGTACATGGCCAGGCCGCTGGTGATCACCCCGCCGGGCGAGTTGATGTAGAGGTGAATGGGCTTGTCGGGGTTCTCTGCCTCCAGGAACAGCAGCTGCGCGCAGACCAGGGCAGAGACCGCATCGTTCACCTCGCCGTTGAGAAAGATCACGCGGTCGCGCAGCAGGCGCGAGTAGATGTCGAAGGACCGCTCTCCGCGCGCCGACTGTTCGACAACCATGGGGACGAGCATCATCGATTCGCGCATGGGCGAACTCCTGTGTGTGGTGGTGAAAAAGAAAGGGCTGCGGCCCTGCGCCGCACGCCCCGTTGCCGGGGCCCTCAGGTCACGTGTATCAGGTCACGTGTATCAGGTCAGGTGCATCAGGTCGCGTACATCAGGAAGCCGCCGTCGTTGGCCGCTTCCCTCGCGGGCGGCACCCGCGCATCGGTCAGCACATGGACGATGCGCAGCAGCGTGCCGCCATCGGCGCCGGGGCTGATCTGCAGGTCCACCGTGCTTTCAAGAAAGGGCGGTTCCGCCTCGCGCAGCCGCAGGCGCAGTTCCTGCTGCGGCACCTGCCGCAAAGGCTCGGCATGCTCGGTGCCCGGCAGCCACTGCGCGCGCAGCTCGGGAATGCTCAGCGCGCGCCAGACCTTCTCGGGCGGGGCGTCCAGCGCGTACTCCTGCACCAGCTCGCGGGCCGCATCGCCGGTGTCCATATCGCTCATCTTGTTCATTGGTCCATGTCCTTGAGCAAGCCCTTGAGTGCATCCACGCGCTGCGGCCAGTAGGCGCGGTACTTCGCCAGCCAGCCCGCAATCTGCGCCAGCCCTTCGGGATCGACCTCGTAATGCATGAAGCGCCCCTGCCGCTGCTCGCTCACCAGCCCCGCATTGCGCAGCACGGCCAGATGCTGGGACATGGCCGACTGGCTGATATCCATCCCCTCGCGCAGCGCGCTGGCATGCATGCTGCCAGCGGCCAGCTTCTCGAAGATGGAGCGGCGCGTAGGGTCGGCCAGGGCCTTGAAGATGTCGTTCTCGGGCATGGCGACACTTTAGCAACCACTTATTTCAAATGCAAGCGGTCCATGGCAAACGCCACCGACAAGGCCTGCTCAAGGAAGTCTGGCTCGGCAGGTGAATTGGTGGGTTGAAGTGGCTGACGTATAACCGCTGCACGGGGCCGCAAAAGAGTCAGGAAACCCGTCATTTCCAGCCCCGCAGCGCATTGGCAAAGCCGAGGGCAAAGGCTCGCAGCAGCCAGTTCACTTCATTGGAGACTCAATGGCCCATTCATCCACTGGCGGCAGCAGACCTGCAAAGCGCACTTCCCTCAAGCCACCCCGAAACAAGACCGCTCTGCTGAAAAGCCTGCTGTGGATAGCGGCCGCAGTCGGCCTGGCCCCCGATGCCCAGGCCGTCATGAAATGCCTTGCCGACGGAAAAACCTGGTACCAGGATGCCCCTTGCCCGCAAGGCACCACCGCCAAGCCCATGCAACTGGACCCGCCCCCTGCATCCCCCGGGCCTTTGCGGGACACAATGCCGACCGAGCCCGCCACCAAGCCCGCGTCTGCCCCCGCACCACAGGCTGTATCGCCCTCCTCCAGGCTGGAGGAAGAAGCGCGCATGTGTCTTGACTGGTACCAGAAAAATGCCGGCCTGCCCCCGGGCGCAACGTACCTGAGTGCCACCAAGGATCGCCGGGTGGTGACCCTCGTGATTGCCGCCCCCGTTTCCATGACAAACCACACGGGAGCCAGAGTGCAGGGCACGACGCAGACGCCAGCTTCCTGCGAGATCAACGGCGGCAAGATCGATGACGGATGGACGCGCACTCATGCCAGGCGTGGCAACTGGATTCAGTGAATGCAGCCCCGCAGCAAAACTTTGAAATTCAACCCAATGGACACGCGCATCCTGCTTTTGCATCTGGAGCACCCGCTGCAAGCCTATTCAGGCAGTGCATCGCCCGTTGAAATCGTCCTGGCCGGCCTGGGCTACGAAGCCTCCGACTACTGGCCGGGCTTGGCCATCGAATGGCTGGAGCAAGGTGCACCAGTGAACGCTGAGGTGCTTCAAGCGCTGGCTCGGGTATCTGAGAACAAGCACATTTCCCAACGGATTCGGCATCGCAGCTTCGCCGTTCTGCGCCGACATAAGGCGTAGCTGCATAGGGAACGGTTGCCAACGCCAAGCCTCTAGCGTCGCCAAAAAAAGCCCAATCAGTACGAGCCTGCAGCGACGAGCATGGCTCTGTTCAAAACTCCGTCGCCACAGTGCACGAATTCATGGCTCCGGCGAACTGCAGCCTCCCAACGCACGCAGATTCCCTGCATGTGAAGCGCAGGCAACATGTTCGCGCACTCACCCATCACGACACCGCAGCAGACAAGCCCTCATCCGCAAACCGCTTGGCCGCCTTGAGCAGATAGCTCACGGCATAGAGGATGGGGTCGTCGGCCTCGTCGCCATTCAGGTGGTCCACCACCTCGATGGCATAGCCCAGGTTCACCGCCGTGTCGTGCAACAGGCCCAGCAATTCCTTGTCCTGCGGCTCCAGCGACTGCGCCTGATCGGCCTTCACGTAGTAGATGCGCAGCAGGTCCCGGCACACGCAATTGATGGCCGTGACCTTGTGGCGAGCGTGCAGGTCCAGCACATCCAGCGCGGCGCCCATGTGCAGGACGGCGTCGATGGCGAGGTCGGCGAGCCGAGGCGCGGCAGAAGCAGCCGTTGAATGATCGGGATGATGAGGCATCCTGCGATGCTCGTTGAATCGGCGAGGGGCGTCTCTACGGAATTCGTAGAACGGAAGCCGAGCCAGGATGGTTGTCTTCGGCTTGGATACGACGATGGCGGCCACCCGTGGAAAAGTCTCACCGGATTGCGCAAATCCTCGGAGTGCCGACTGCCTACCTTTACTGCGAGGACGATGATCTTGCTGAAGTGATCCTGGCGTGGAGCACGCTTGCTCGCGGCGGTCGGGCGCAGGAGAAAAAAGCTGTATTGGGGTTGGTGGCTAGGCGGCAGGGGGAACGCCTGGGCAGCCGCTATGACGGGATGTCGGCAGGATGGGGCGGCAAGAGATTGCTGGCTGCGTATCGATATCGCCAAGAGAAGCTGCTCCTCTCAGACGACGGCAACCG